>NZ_NEXR01000001.1:0-632406 GCF_002810365.1 Psychrobacter sp. L7 | reverse complement strand
ACCTTTCATGATTGGGGTGTCGTCGCCTGGGAAGTCGTAGTCGTTTAGGAGTTCACGTACTTCCATTTCGACGAGCTCTAGCAATTCTTCGTCGTCTACTAGGTCACATTTGTTCATGAAGACGATGATGTATGGTACGCCTACCTGACGTGAAAGCAAGATGTGCTCACGAGTCTGTGGCATTGGGCCGTCAGTTGCTGATACAACTAGGATGGCGCCGTCCATTTGTGCGGCACCGGTGATCATGTTTTTGACATAATCGGCGTGACCTGGGCAGTCAACGTGGGCGTAGTGACGGGTTTCGGTGTCATATTCTACGTGTGAGGTGTTGATGGTGATGCCACGTGCTTTTTCTTCAGGCGCGCTATCGATGGCTGCGTAGTCTTTGGCCTCGCCGCCTGAGGTTTTTGCTGCTACGGTTGCGATAGCGGCAGTTAGGGTTGTTTTACCGTGGTCAACGTGTCCGATGGTGCCGACGTTGACGTGTGGCTTGTTGCGTTCAAACTTGGCCTTTGCCATGGGTAATTCCTCTTTTTTTGGTGAATCTTTATCAATAAAAGATCAGTGAATAGCTGTTTGACGGCTTTTGATGCATATTCAACCATCAAACCGTTGACGCTATGGCTTAACTACCAAAACGACCTTGCTTAACGTGTTATCGCAAACATAAGACTTTTCATTTGCTTATAAACAAGGTACGTTTCAATGCTTTATTCAAACTTGTTTTTATTCAATCTTACTTTTGATCACACTTATATGCTTGGCTATTATACTTACTTTTTGCGCGATTGCCCATCAAACAAGGTATCGCGATATGGCGGTTAAGTTACGATATCTTACGAGCCCCTAACCAATCTGCCAGCTGAAGCTTTACTGCTTTGTTAACCAATTGACAGCACTAAAAGGCAACACCTCAGTGTCACCTTTGAATTATAATCTGCCACACTAATTTTATAGTTTTCAATATTCTATAATTTCGATATCGACGTAAAGCTGTGTATTAAAGCTCAAAGCAAACACAAAAAGCTAAAACAATAAATGGAGCTCATATCGAGAATTGAACTCGAGACCTCTCCCTTACCAAGGGAGTGCTCTACCGCTGAGCTATATGAGCATATTTTTAATAACTACAGCAGAAATCTGTAGATTTACTAAAAAAAATATCACGATGCAGCGATAATAGCTGACTGTCGTGATGTATTATTGATAGTCTTTGCGATGGTGTATAAATGGAGCGGGTGGCGGGAATCGAACCCGCGTCATTAGCTTGGAAGGCTAAGGTGTTACCATTATACCACACCCGCAATTACTCTTGTTTTGGCTGACTCTAATAGAGAGTCTATCATAATAAGAGCTTGCTTGGCGCTATGACAAACTTAAAATATGGTGGTGGGAGAAGGATTCGAACCTTCGAAGCTTTCGCGACAGATTTACAGTCTGTTGGGTTTGACCGCTCCCCAATCCCACCTTAGGGTGCTTTGAACAAAAATGACTTTAAAACAAGGCAATTTTATAAAAAGCGACTTTGAAAGAGATGGTGCCGACTGCCGGGATCGAACTGGCGACCTACTGATTACAAGTCAGTTGCTCTACCAACTGAGCTAAGTCGGCTTGTTCTCTCAAAGTGGTGGCTATTCTATCAAATATTTTGAGAGACGCAAGCCCTTTTTTATTTTTTTTGCGATTAATTTCACATTAATTGTCAAGCAGTTGATTATGTTACTGTTTTTTTTGGCCGTAAAACCGCTTTTATCGCAGTCATAGCGTTTGTGCTTGTTTTACCGTTCGCTGCAAGCCTAGCCATTAGCGAATACGTAATCCATTACAGGCCATTTTCACGGCTTTGATCAGTATTTGGGCTTTTTGGTTGGTCTCCTCCCACATCGCATCTGCAGTAGCACCGTCATTCACACTTGCGCCTACTTGGATATGTATCTTGCCGCGGCGCATCACTGCTGTGCGCACCGCAATCGCAGTATCCATATTGCCATGCCAGCCCAAATAACCAACACAGCCGCCAAAGACGCTACGACGCACCGGCTCAATCTCATCGAGGATTTGCATCGCGCGGATTTTGGGTGCACCTGACAGTGAGCCTGCGGGAAAAGTGGCACACAGTACATCGAGCGCATCTTTGTCAGCAGCTATCGCGCCCTCAACATGAGAGGCCATCTGCATCACTTGCGAATAACGCTCGACAGCCATTTTTTGGCTGACCTCAACGCTGCCATCTTCACTGACGCGGCTAAGATCATCACGTGCTAAGTCAACGAGCATGCAGTGCTCGGCAACCGCTTGCTGGTCAGCGAGCAGCGCCGTCTCAAGTGCTAAATCGGCGGCGGCATCTTGGCCACGTTTGCGCATGCCAGCCAGCGGACGCACGCTGACACGGCCGTCCTCTACGCGAGATAGCATCTCAGGAGAGGCACCGATGATATCAAAACGCTTATGATCATCTAACGTGTAGCCATGCACTAAAAACAAATACGGCGATGGGTTTAAAAATCGCAGCGCACGATACACTGCCAGCGAGTTGCCTTTATAATCCGCGGTCAAGCGCTGGGCTGGCACCACTTGCTGCACATCCCCTGCCACAATGTAGTCTTTGATTTTATTGACATCCGCACTGTATTTATCCATGCCAGTATGCGATTTGAACTTAGGTGTGGGCATGATAGGGGCGTACAAGCTTGGCATCTCTGTCAGCTTGTCTTCTATTTTTTCTAGCTCACGAATGGCGTGGCTATAGCCATCATCGCTTCTGCAGTCAGCATAGACGATGATAGATAGGGTGTTTTCTAGCCTATCAAAGACTATCACATTCATCGATAGCATGAGCCACATGTCAGGCATGGTCATTGGGTTGGGCGCTTCACACTCTCCCATACTCGGCTCGATCACCCGTACCATATCGTAGCCGAAATACCCAACCAGACCACCGCTAAAGCTCGGCAGTGCCGGCATGTCTGTTGAAGTTGGCATTTGATACTCTGCCATCAGGGTACGAATATACTCAAATGGTTGGTCTACCATCTCCACGTCGATATGATCATTTTTTTTGACCGTCATCACCCCATCTATATATTGCACGATCAGATCACTACCCAGACCAATCATCGAATACCGTGCCCAACGCTCACCGCCTGCCACCGACTCAAACAAGTAGGCCGAACCGCTCAAATCACGTACTTTGGAAAACACTGAGACTGGCGTTTGGGCATCCATCAAGCGTTTTTTGATCAGTGGCGCATGGCTAAAACCACGGTCTTGAAAAGCTTGATATTCTTCAAAGGTCATCATAATGAAACTCTCTTAGCAAACGATTGGCAAAAGATAAGCATAGTAAAAAACGATAGTCACAATACAAATGCAAGATAGCGTCAACACTCTACTGAATGTTGACGCTATAAAAATGGCAGATTGGTGGCTTATTTTATTATCAGTGGCGTAGTAAGGATAACTGGTAGCCGCTAATTATATCAAAGCTCGCTGGGGTTATAGCGGCCCAAACGGACTGGCCAGTACTGCATTAAAATTAAACGCCATTAAAATTAAGCGCCGCCCATATTAAACAACCATAACGCCAACCCGATAATCAAAATTGCGATAAACACCCATACAAACCAGCCGCCGCTGGGCTTTTTCTCTAGTTGGCCGGCATTGGCAGGATTATTGATGGCTTGCTCCATGGCATTATTGCCTTCGGTACCAAGGTCGCGCTCCTGACCGAGATTGGCAGTCCCAGAAAACTGAGCGGTCGCCGCTTGCTTGGCGCGCAGTACCTCAGGATCCGCTTCTTCTTGTAGCGCAGTTTTGGTGGTTTTGTCATGCTCGTCAAGCAATGCTTCATCGGCGGTCTTATCTGCTGTAGTGGACGCTTTATGAGCCACTGGCTGTTCTGTGACAGGCTCTGTGATGGCCTCTTCTTTGATATCCGTAGGTGCAGACTGCGTCACCGGTGTGTCGTTGACCGGCTCTGTCTGCTCGGCCGCTGATAGCATCTCATCGATACCCGTTTCTTTGATGACGGGCGCTTCAGGGGTGCTCGCTGCGGCCATTTCGTCAGTTGATGCTGCTTGCTCTATCGTCTGAGCGGTCTCTTGCGTTCGTACAGGTGCACTGACCTGAAAGCGAAAACTGGCAAATCCCAAGGTGTCTTCTACTTGTAGCGGCGTTGACTTATTGCCTTCCAAGCGCTGATCATTGACAAACGTACCGTTGGATGAATCCAAGTCTTTTACGTAGAGCTGGCCGTCCAATACGCTAAGCACAGCATGATTACGCGAGACTTGCTTGCTACCTAGCACCACGTCATTGTCACTGCCACGGCCAACAGAGAGGCTGTCTGTGACGGTCAATGTCAAATCGCCCAACGCTTCGGTTAGGGCCTTGAGACGCCAACTGTCTGCATCTGCGGTGGTATGTGCATTATCTATATGGTTCATCATGCTATGACTCCTTATTTTTTATGAAATTTTACATGTAATGTATTCAGGTATCTCTCAGATTTGATCGCTGAACAGGCAAATGTGCCAGACACATCAACTATAACTATTTATTCGACAGGCACGCTGGTAAAAACTGCGGTTTGATAACCCCCTGAAGCTGGCTATAAGGGATGCTCAGCACTGGCATGCCATAAGCATAAGGCCCGATAGAATAATGCTGATAGCGAATATCGATGCCCTGGTCTGTCAACGTGACATTATTACTTAGGGTAAACGGCCAGCTTTTCTCATAGCTGGCAACATCCTCATCGACTGTCTTGACCCACTCTTTATAAGCGCTATAGGCTAAGGCATTAAAGCGAGGTTTTTTGTTGGGCTGTAGCATGTCTGCCAGCTGGATTGATTTTTTGGTTTGGTGATCAAATATCAGGTACTCACTATAGGGCATGCCGTGAGCGCCGCCCGTAAAGACGTATGAGTTTATCTCAAACAGCTCAAAATCATTGACGTGACCTAAGTATTCTGGCGTGACCATAAGGCTGTAGACAAACACGCTGTCTGCTGGCACCTCCGCAAACTGTGAGGCCACAAATTCATCAAGCGCTGCCTTGACATCGTCAGGCGTTTTTACCACTCGTGCGCCTGACTCGCTAGATTTGCTATTGACCACCAGCGCATCAATACGGGCGTTGACAACATCATTTATCCAAGCATGGTTGCTTTGTAGATACTGGACCTCTATCGTTGGACAATTGTCACGCTTGGCGCACTTATCTTGTAGCGGTTTTGGTAACTGGTAATCCAGATAGTCACGCTCACTGATTAAGCTGGCAGCAAAGCTCGGCATGGCAAGCGACCCTACCAACACGCCCGTCGCTACTACACGCCACAAACTCGCTTGTAAAGGCTCTGTCTGCAAAGTTGTCTTTTGCAAAGGCAGCCGCGCCGCTATCAGCGAGCGAATGCTATGGGCGCAAGTTACGATAGAACCAGACACGGTGTTCATATAGCCTCTTTTTATACCTATTATTTTTATCTATCAAGCTTTGAAGATATCAGCTTTTACAGTGTCAGCTTTTAAAACATCCTAAAACTCAAGCTATCTAAAATAGCAGTATTCAAAACCAAGCTGCCAAAGCGCTCTGCTTCTCGGCAGGCTTTTATTAATGACATCTTATAAACTGACACGCTACTTGATATTTTATCGTAACCATACCGATATATTGTAGGAACACTGTTTGTGTTTTTGAGGTGTTAGCGCATGACCTGTGTGCTATGTCAGCCCGTTAGGTCAGAGGCAAATAAATAAAAAAGACACGAAAGTCGTGCCTTTTTATGATTGTCAGTCGCACCGCTTTAGATGGCAAGCGCGGTGCGACAGCGTGTATTAGTGCTCGCGGGTATTACTAAACGTCACCTCTGGATAGCGGTCTTGCATGAGCTGCAAATTTACGCGTGATGGCGCTAAATAGGTCAAATAACCACCGCCATCTATCGATAGCTGATCATGGGCTTTTTTCTTAAACTTCGCCAGCGCCGCCTCATCATCACAATGAATCCAGCGTACCGTCGCAATAGAGACAGGCTCAAAGATACATTGTACCTTGTATTCTTCTTTCAGACGATGGGCCACCACCTCAAACTGTAGGACACCGACCGCGCCCAAAATCAAATCGTTATTGATCTGCGGCATAAATACCTGCGTAGCACCTTCCTCGCTCAGCTGCTGCAGGCCTTTTTGTAGCGCTTTGGATTTGAGCGGATCTTTTAATACCACACGGCGAAACAGCTCAGGAGCAAAATGCGGAATCCCCGTAAAGTTCAACTCCTCGCCTTCGGTGAAGCTATCACCGATAGAGATCGTCCCGTGGTTGTGTAGACCGATAATATCACCCGGATACGCCTCTTCTAGCGCTTCACGGTCACCCGCTAAAAAGGTTAAGGCGTCAGCAATACGCACGTCTTTTCCTAGGCGCACGTGCTTCATTTTCATGCCTTTTTCGTATTTACCTGAGCAGACACGCAAAAACGCGATGCGGTCACGGTGGCGCGGGTCCATATTGGCCTGAATTTTAAAGACAAAACCACTAAACGCCGTTTCGGTCGCAGCCACTTCGCGCTCATGCGTCGGGTGCGCTTTGGGCGGCGGCGCATACTTCACCAAAGTATCAAGCACCATATTGACGCCAAAGTTGCCCAGCGCGGTACCAAACAACACAGGGGTCATCTCGCCTTTTAAAAACGCTGCAACATCGAAGTCTTCGAGCGCCATTTGTACCAGCTCAAGCGACTCCTCAAAAGCATCAAACATCAGCTTGCCCAAACGCTCACGGATATCAGGATAATCATAGCCTTCGCGGGTTTCTGCCACGCTCATATCACCGCCATGGCCTTTTTCGTACAGATAGGTTTTGTTTTCGGCCAGATGATAGACCCCAACAAAATCTTGTCCCATACCGATCGGCCAAGTAACAGGAATGCATTTAATTTTTAAAACGTCTTCGATTTCACTGAGCAGCTCAAGCGGCTCGCGAATCTGACGATCGAGCTTGTTGACAAATGAGATGATGGGGGTGTCGCGCATACGGCAGACTTCCATCAGCTTGATGGTACGCTCTTCGACACCCTTAGCACCATCGACCATCATCAGCGCGCTGTCTACGGCGGTCAGAGTACGATAAGTATCTTCTGAGAAGTCGGCGTGACCTGGGGTGTCTAGTAGATTGACCATATGGTCTTTGTAAGGAAACTGCATGACGGAGGTGGTGATAGAGATGCCACGCTCTTGCTCCATGCTCATCCAGTCAGAGGTCGCATGACGGTCGGTTTTACGGCCTTTGACCTCACCCACTACCTGAATGGCTTGTCCCCATAGGAGCAGCTTTTCGGTCATGGTGGTCTTACCCGCATCAGGGTGCGAGATAATGGCGAAGGTGCGTCGCTTGGCAACTTCTTGATTTAGTTTTTTTGGGTCTACGCTCATAATGTTCGGCTTCAGCAGTTGGGTCATTTAGAGATTAGTCTAAATAAATAGGGTAAATATGAGCGTATTGTAACGGATTTAGCGCCAGACTGCAGAATTAGCGCATAAAAAACACGCTCTATGATAGCCCAATAGAGCGTGCGACCTTGGAGGTTACGATGTTTTTGGCCTAAATTATGGGCTTTTTTTAATAATAGCGTTTGATTTCTTGCTCTAAAAAGTCAGCCGCTACGTCATTGACCAACGTGCAATCGACTACGCCGCTCAAAGGATCATTATTTGAGTCATTAACCCCACTCGCCACATGCTCAGCATTATACACCCGACCTTTATATTCTACACCGTTATAAGTCGCAACGATTTGCTGGTCATCATTATAAGCTTGCACGCTTGCTAAAGGGTATTGTTTATTAAACCCAAGGCTGGTTCTAGTGATCTTCTTGCTGTAGCCGTCACCAATTTGATTTTCAATAAACTCTATCCACGAGTCGATATTTTTATAACCTGTTATACCCTTTTCATTAAAATAGACAAACTCACGTTCACTATTTGTCATAGGTGTAAAGCATTGTGCGTTCTTAGGAAAAGAAACTTTACTGCTTATTCTCGAATAATTATATAAGTCTGTTAGTACGCCAGCTCGCTTACCTGTGACTTTATCCACACTGTAACTGTCCGCTCTGACACCATATAAATCATATTCTTTATAATCAATAGTAAACATTGATTTATTATTACTGTTTTTCTGGTAAATAGGACGACTAACTATATTACCATCAACACTAATGTCTTTATCGGCTATGGTACCTTCAAATCTATTGGCTAACACTATCGAGCTCTCTAAGTTATCGACGTCAGGCTGGGCAATACCAACAATATTGATTGGCTGTACCTGACGTTCGCCATTTCGGTAAGTTGTATCGATACGCGTAATCGCATTTGACTGACTCTCAAAACTACTCACTGTGAGGTTATTATTCCCCGAACCATACACACCATCGTCTTCGCCGCAGCCAGCCATCGTCAGCGCCAACACAGACAATACGCTGGGAATCACCATCCATTTTTTTATAGAGTTGCTCATTACATAGTATCCTTGTCATGGTCAGGTCGGTTGCCATTTGTTGTCATCTATACTGAGGACCAAACAGCGATATTGATGTGATCAGTTTACCTCAATACCCTCATTATTTATATATCAACGCTGTTTTGTTATGCGCACACTGTTTGTAGATTTACAAACTTGTTATATATGTTTACGCCTGACCCATTGTGCGCATCAAATAGCTTGCTACCATGGATAAAAACAATACGAGCTTACCAGCCTTTATTCGACGCTCGCACCTACAATCGTATTTATATAAGTCTTTAATACATAAGTTTCTAAATCAATTTTAATACAATAGTCTCTAAATCAATAAAGCTCACCACGAGCGACAAAACCAACAAAGGATGTGTTATGAAAACGTTATACTCTACCAAAGGTACCACCACTGGCGGCCGTGCAGGTTCAGCCAGTCTCGCTGATAGCGATCTGAGTATCAATATGGTGCCGCCCGGCTCTGGCAAAGACGGCAATAACCCAGAACAGCTATTTGCCATGGGTTACAGCGCTTGTTTTGATGGCGCATTAGGCGCGGTCAAACAAATGGAAAAAGCCAAATTTGACTCAACCACCGAAGTCGAAGTGGATCTTATGCAAGGCGAAGGGCACGACTATAAGCTGGCGGCAAAAATCCACGTGATTGGCAAAAACACTGAGTTATCTGCTGATGAGTTCCAAAAGCTGGTCGAAAAAGCCCACCAAGTCTGCCCATACTCAAAAGCCACGCGTGGCAATATCGACGTCGAGGTGACATCAGAGGTTCAATAAGTTCTCGGCTACTATAGTGTCACGAAGCATAAAAAAGAACGCAGCGAGTCTGGGTTCTTTTTTATTGTCTGGCGCTTTTGTTTGTACGCATCTTGTACGCATCGCGGCTTTTATTGGTTCGTCTTATTCGTTTGTCATTCATTCGGCAAGAAGGGTTTTTATCGTTATAATGAGGGTATCTTTTTACCTAATGCTTGTTTTTATCCCATATTTTATTATCCAATACCTGCTGCCAAATACTTGATAAGTGACCCTCTATGACTGACAACGACCACAACTCCCACTCGCCCATCAATCCAAATACCTTGCCAGATTTTGCCTGTATGCCCAACGTCGCAACGATGGACACCAGTCATGTGGATAAAGAGCAACCGCCTTTTATCTTGGTCGACGGCTCTTACTATCTGTTTCGCACTTATCATGCCTTGCCAAAGACCATGCAAAACTCGCAAGGCCTCATCACCAACGCCATACGCGGTACGTTAAATGCGCTATTAAAACTGATGCGCCGCTATCACCCAACCCATATGGCGGTGTGTTTTGATACCAAATCACCGACCTTTCGCCATGCGATGTCTGAGGAGTACAAAGCCAATCGCCCCAAAATGGACGTAGAGCTGGCTGAGCAGATTCCGTATATTCATAGCTTGGTTGCCGCGCTTGGGATTCCACTACTGCGTATCGAGGGCGCAGAAGCCGACGACATCATCGGTACGCTGGCCTATCGCGCCGTCGCTGAAGGGCATCACGTGGTCATCTCGACAGGTGACAAAGACATGATGCAGCTGATTAATGACTGCGTGATACTAGAAGACAGTTTTACGGGCAAGATTACTGATGGCGCAGGCGTGGTGGAAAAATTCGGGATTGAGCCGCATCAGATGATCGATTTTTTGACGTTGATGGGCGACTCATCAGATGGCATCAAAGGCGTACCGGGCATCGGCAAAAAAACCGCCAAAGATTTGCTCAATAAATACGGTAATATCGAGACCATGCTGGCCAATGTCGCCGATATCAAAGGCCGTGCTGGCAAAAACCTGGTCGAGTATGCCGATGACATTCCGTTCAACGCGCAGCTGGCCACTATCGTCACCGATTTAGAAATTGGCCAAGACTGGACCGATCTAAAAATCAATACCGACCCGTGCGCCCATATCGATGAGCTACGAGCGCTATATACTGAGCTTGAGTTTCGAAACGAGCTGGCCTCGCTTGATCATCCAAACCACCCTGCCAATGGCTCACAAAGTGTGGCGCACGCTCAGGCCGATAGTGAGTCACAAGCGCAAATCGCTAAATCCTTACAGTCAAGCACTATCGACAATATCACCGATAGCAACAGCCGCGATAGCGCATGGCACACGATTTTAGACGCGCCTGCTTTTGATAGCTTGGTCAAACGACTAGAAGCCGCACCGCACTTCGTCATCGATACCGAGACCACCAGCGTCTATTGGCGACAAGCCGAAATCGTCGGCCTGTCTTTTGCACTGCAAGCGCACGAAGCCTACTATGTACCGCTGACTCATAGCTTAGAAGGGGATGAGCTGACCGCCAAGCAGCTGGATCGCGACATGGTATTGGCGCGTTTGAAACCTATCTTAGAAAACCCAAATATCGGTAAAATCGGCCAGCACCTCAAATACGACGCTCATGTGTTAAGTCATTATGATATCGACTTGATCGGCGCGATTCACGCCAGCCCCAACAACTGGGCGATGGATACCATGCTAGCAAGCTACGTCATTAATGCTGCCATTACTCGCCACGGTATGGATGATCTGGCACGCCACTATCTACAGACGCAAACGATCAGTTTTGAAGATGTCGCGGGTAAAGGCGCCAAACAAGTCACCTTTGATCAAGTGGCCATCGATATCGCCAGCGACTATGCTTGTGAAGATGCCGATATCACTTATCAGCTGTTTGATATCTTTCATAAAAAACTGTCTGATGACGAAAATAACGCCAAACTGCTGCACGAGTTAGAGATTCCAACGGCCGAGATACTGTGCCAAATGGAAGCAAACGGTATCTTAATCAAGCGCTCGTTTTTAAATGAGCTATCAAAGCGGTTTGATGAAGAAATCATCGCGCTCGAAAAACACGCTTATGAAATTGCTGGCGAAGAATTTAACCTTGGCTCGCCAAAGCAGCTGGGTGAGATGCTGTTTGATAAGCTGGGCATCCCTGGCGGCAAAAAAACCAAGTCAGGCCAATACTCGACTGGCGAAGCGATACTGTCAAAGATTGATCACCCCTTGGTCGAGATTGTCCTTGAGTATCGCGGACTGTCTAAGCTGAAAAGCACCTATACCGATGCGCTGGCCAATGTGGCAGACGCCAAGAGCGACCGCGTACATACCAGCTATCATCAAGCGCTGACCAGTACCGGACGACTCTCATCGACGGATCCTAACTTACAAAACATCCCAATTCGCACCGCCACCGGCCGCTTGATTCGCCAAGCCTTTATCGCGCCAGCAGGTCGCGTTATCTTGGCGGCGGATTACTCACAGATTGAGCTGCGTCTGATGGCGCATTTCTCAGGCGACAAAAACTTGACGCAAGCCTTTAATGAAGGTCTGGACATTCACGCAGCCACCGCAGCAGAAGTGCTAGGTAAAGAAGTCGCTGAGGTAACTGCGACCGAGCGCCGCAACGCCAAAGCCATTAACTTTGGTCTGCTCTACGGCATGAGCGCCTTTGGCCTTGCCAAACAGCTACAGATGAGCCGCGGTGAGGCGCAAGAATATATCGACATGTACTTTGAGCGCTATCCTGGTGTCAAAGACTATATGATCAACACGCGAGCCAGCGCTTATGAGCAAGGCTATGTCGAGACGATATTGGGCCGTAAGCTCTATACTCCTGATATCACTCATAGCAACCGCATGGTCAAGCAAGGCGCTGAGCGAGCCGCGATCAACGCGCCACTACAAGGCTCTGCCGCTGATATCATCAAGCTTGCCATGATTGCTGTCGATAAGGTATTGCCCAAAGATCAAGCCAAAATGCTGCTGCAAGTCCATGATGAGTTGGTATTTGAAGTTGATAGCGATAAGGTCGATGACATTAGTCAGCTTATCACCGATGCGATGCAAGATGTGTTAACGACCACTGCGGCTGAAAAAGGCTGGCAAGTCGACTTTGCCGTACCATTGCTGGTAGAAACAGATAGCGGCGCTAATTGGGACGAGGCGCATTAATCGCCCAAAGAAGATATCGCAGCAGCTACGATAAATACTATCGAATTAGGGTGTGCTACTGTACTCTTTTTGTGGCGGATTGACTATAGCACCTATTACCATTGACCCATAAAAGGGCTGAGCGGCCTGCTTGGCCTCTTTGTGATTTGTTATTTGCTATCTTTTATTTGTCAGAATAGTTATCGCCGCTCTATAACCACATATCGATGCGCGTGACCGCATACGCCTTGTCAACTGTTGGGAAATCGGTCAATATGGCATGATTATTTTTCAATTTTGCCTACAGGCGACTATCTGCCCTCATGAAACCCTCAATCCTTACCACACCGACTCGTCATACTTTGACTTATGCTGCTTTAGCTGCGCTGAGTCTGTGCACGCCAGCGTTGGCGGATCATAGCGCCGCCATACCGGCAAAACATCAAAACACCGCCCACCCTTCATCCAGTCCTCAGGTCGGTGATGTCAACACAACAGACACAGCCTATCAACAGCTGGGCTATCAAGCACGCTCACCACTTGCCGCGCCGCAGTCCTTTGACTCCTCAGCACAATGGGGCTGGGCCGATGAGCGGCGACAAGACGCAAAAGCGCAGCTAGACGAATGGGCGCACGAAATGGACGGTTGGTTTGGTGAGCCTGACCCAAAAGCGCCTGCTACCGCGAGCCTACGGCTGGTACTAGACACGCGCTGGGCCAATGACCCACTATCAGGCAGTGATGTGAGCGTCGAGCCTCGGGTTCGTGGACGTCTACGCTTACCGGTCTTAGAGCGCCGCCTAAGCTTGATTATCGGTGATGAAGACTTGGATGACGATGATTTTTTACGACAAAGCTCGACAGGAGCGGCTTATCAAGCCAGTACCGAAAGCTCTGATAGATTAATCAATAGTAAAAAGACTCGTGAAGACAACGCCTCTATTGCGCTGCGCTGGTCACGCTTCAACGATGAGATCGAGGAGCAATTGGGCGTCAAAACAGATGTCGATGTCGGCGTACGCTCACTTGATGATCTGTATGTCAAAGTCAGTGTCGATCGAGACTGGTATCAAAACGAGAAGATACAAGTAACCACCGATAGCTTTTATCGTTATGGCCTCGATAGCGAACACTACGCCAAAGGCGGACTTACCTTGCGGTATGGCGCTGATCCAGCACGCTTTCTTAACAACCGTACTACCGTGCGCTACCGCAATCAAGACAGCAGGGAGGACACCGACTGGAGCCATGATCTAAGACAAGTCCATCAGCTCGGTGAAGAAAAGCAGCTGGCCTATGGTATTTCGACCAGTGGTTATTTTGATAAAAACAAATCACTGCTCAATAGCTATGGCCCAGCCATCACCTACCGTCAGCCGATTTGGCGGGAGTGGCTCTACGTGCAGACAGAGCTAAACTATTATAATGACAAAACAGAAAACAAAGACCACTACCCATCAGCACTATTACGCATGGAGGCACTGTTTTAGTCCGCGATAGCCCATTGCTGTCTCGCTTGGCAGCCGGCACAAGACAACTAACATGCTGCCATCTGTGAAACAGTATTGACTATTTTGTAAATATTAACAATCCATTATGACCAATTAGTTATGTTTCATAATGCCATTTATAGATAATCAAGCGTATAATAACGCTGTATCTCTATTTTATGTCTTTATTTTTCTATTACTTGTGATTGGAAGTGAGCCTTAGCGCTCGCTTTTTTTATTGCAAAATCTGGAGTCCTTATTTTGATTACAGATGGTCTTATCGAAGCCCCTGGCATTATTATATTGTTTGCTTGCTGGATACGCTGTCTACAGTATTTTCGGCGCAGTCATAGCAAAATAACTGAAGCGTTTTGGTTGGCGGCAGTGCTGGTGTTTTTTGCGGTCATACGCCGCGAGCTAAACTACTTACCCGATCTTTTTATCCCAGCTGATTTTTTATTGCTAAGCCAGCCCTATGACTGGTGGGAAGATTGTGTGCTAACCGTCGTCTACCTGATGATTGTTGGGCTGCTGGCTTACTCATGGCGCTATCTTTTGGCAGTATTAAAGCGTGTGCCCGTATCGTTATATTTGACGGTAGCGGTACTGGCACTAGTAGAATACATGGGCGAAAACATGATTGGCATACCTGAAGCCATTGGCATGGTAATCGAAGAGCTGTCAGAAACCGCCGTCTATGCCATTGCCTTGATATACCTATGGCGCTTTACGTTAAGCGACTATGACTGTCAATCAGCGCGCGCAGACCTATCGCACTCTCACGCAGTGTCGCATTCAGCATAGATATCTGATATAACCTTGGCCAAAGCCGCCGTGCCCGCGCCGCCTATCAATACTTGCCGTCAGATTTGCTATACTGGATCAACGTCCGAGCGCACATATCTCTGATATCCACTTGCTCTCGACTATCCATTACTGCTAGGGCGTGTCCTCATTTTGACAAGGGTAATAAAAATGGGGACACACCCAAATCACCGAGTCACTTATTATGAATATCTTAGTCACTGGCGCCTCACGCGGTATCGGTCTGGCCACCGCAAAAAAACTGGCAGAAAAAGGCCACAACGTCGGCCTGTTTGCGACCAATACGGCCACGCTTGAGGATGCCATCGGCGATAAAGCCTTTAAAAAAGCGCTGAAAAAAAACCGTGTCATTATCGGCAAATTAGATGTCATCCAACCTGAGCTATGGGACGACGCCATCACACAGATGATTGATCATTTTGGCAGTATCGATGCGCTAATCAATAACGCAGGCGTGTTGGTCAGTGGCACTTTGCCGACGACTGATTTGCAAGAGCAGCTGGCCTTAGTCGATGTCAATTGTAAAGGCGTGCTTATCGGCTGTCATAAGCTTGCGCCTTATTTGGCGGATAGCACCAATGGTAAAATCGTCAATGTCTCCTCGGCCTCGGCTATCTACGGCCAGCCCGAGGTTGCGGCGTATTCTGCCAGCAAGTTTTTTGTCCGTGGACTTACCGAAGGGTTAAATATCGAGTATGCTCGCCTTGGTATCAAGGTCATTGATGTCATGCCGCTGTGGGTAAAATCAGACATGACAGAGGATCTTAGTGTCACCAGTATTGAGCGCTTGGGCATCAATTTGACTGTCAATGATGTGGCAAAGACTCTGTGCAAACTGACCACCCGCCCCAATCGTAAACTCAAAAGCACGCACTACTCGGTCGGCATGCCAGCCAAAGTCTTTCAAACCCTCTCACAAGTCACGCCTGATCCTGTGATCCGCTGGGTAAATACCAAAGTGGGTGCCAAATAAAGCGCAGCCCATTTACCCATAGCTTATCGTATTATCCTGACGGCTACTCAATCTGAATGGCCGTTTTACTTGCCGCTCGAATGTCAATTGCTTGCTCTATGGCTTTATCGATAAAGGTATTGTTATAAATCAGTGTGTTTTTGATTGGCCCTGCGGCAGTGTCTTCGCGAATTTTTGAGCCAACCTGAATGGGCAAACGAACGTCGGCGGCGAATGTATTACCCCTAATCAGCGTGCCATCATCTTCTACGATGATACCTTGCTCGACTTGGGTAAACTGATTATCAATAATCTGATTGTCTTTAGCACTGTCTAAGTGATAGCTGGCAAACAGCGTTTGCTTGACTAAATACGCGCCGCATTCAAACCCTTTTAGGTTGCGTGATTGCCTTGACGCCACCCACACGCCCACTGGCTCATTTTGAAAGACATTACCGCGAATAATATTGTCACGACTCGACTCAGTACGCTTAAAGTGATTGCTGCGCGACGGGTCATCAGCATGCTCAAAGCAGTTGCGATAGAGCAAGATACTGCCTGCGCCATTGTGAAAAAATTGATTATTCTCGATACGATTGTTGCTCGATGAGTCCACCGCGATGGCTTCACGATTGGGCTTAAACGTGCGAAAACCATTACCGACAAACACAGAGTCTTTGATGACATTGTCGCGACTGCCAAACTCTAAATATAACCCAACAGTGCCAGCGTTTTGAATACGCACGTGCTCAAAGCTCACGCCGTGTGCGTGATCGCCGACGAACATGCCGCTGTTGATACTATTCTGACTGCTGACATTGATGACGCGGATATCTCTTGGGGCCAGCGCGCGATTGGCAGCAGGGTCGATAACGCCGCGCGTATAACGCTGATTGGGATGGCTATATTGGCGAATATGCAGCGCATGGCCGTAGCCTGTTATATGACAATTAGCAACGGTAATATTTTCAATAGCAGCATCCGTCTTTGGTTTAATCACGATAGCACTGGCCTTTGATGAATCATCAGCACTGGTGCTAAGCTGCGCCCCTTGACAGTCAAGCGAGCTATGAGAGTCACTGAGCTCAAAGCGTATCGACTGCCCTGTTAAGTCGCAGTTTTTACTCAGGATCTGGTGGCCTTTTATTATCACAGTTTGCTTGGGCGTCAGCTGCGCGCACTCTATCACGGCTGCGGTACTTGGTAGCTTAGCATCCATGACCAACGGCTTTTTTATAACGTCCGTTTGACTGACGGCTGGCTGATCGTCACAAGCGCTTAAACTCATCACGATTATCAGGCCGACCATGATCGATAGTACATTGACATATTTTAGGCGAGAAACAAAGGTCATATAGTCAATTCACTCTAAAAATGACATAGCGCTGCTGGGATGAATTTCGTGCAGCCTCTGTGATAACAGCACGCAAGTAAAATTTATACCAGTAGCGCGTTTAGATTTATAACAATTTTAATTTGAACTGACTATAAATAACGCTCACTGCGGGTTGTCTTACATTTTTTGAACATCCTGTGACACCTTACTACTAGTCGAGCTCGAGCTAACACGGCACACTAATCCTCATTATACAGATAAAAACCAATCATAATATAAAAGGAATGAAAGATGGATAATACAAAAACCCCGCTCCCAGAGGCGCAAGACCGTGTCGATGGCGATGACAACCAGCGAGTCGATTTAGACAATCCAATGCTGCATACGATTGATGACGATGACGTCATTGACAATAGCGCAGGGTTTGACAACTCACAAGCAGGCAGCGAGGCCACGCAAGGCCTCACACCGATGCATCGCCAAAATATCGATGAAGCCCGTGTCGATGAGGTATTGGTCGAGGACAATCTAGATGACAAGGATTATCCAGACATCGTCGATATCGCGGATACCGACGCTGCTGAGCGCAGTAACGATGATAACTTCTAACCCTATCTGCTCAGTACAGCATCAATGACATTAAACATTGATAAAAAAACACCGGACATCATGTCCGGTGTTTTATCATTCATTAAGACCAAAAGGCTTTCATTAAGATCAAAAAACTTAACTACGCCCAACCATCAAGCGTGCCCACCCAGCCTTTGACCAATGGTTTGCTAAGCGCTTCAAGTAAATCAATGTGCGCCTCATCAAGGTTAAGTGCAGGTATATAATGATACTCTTGCCCGCCAGCATTGAGGAAATTATCACGGTTTTCAATCGCCAGCTCTTCTAGCGTCTCTAGACAATCAGCAGAAAATGCAGGACTGATGACCTGCACCGAGCGCACGCCAGACTGACCCCACTCCTCTAGTACCACATCGGTATATGGCTTGACCCATTCTTGTTTGCCAAAACGCGACTGAAAGCTGATGATCCATTCATCATCTCTCAAACCTAGCGCATGGGCCACTTGGGCGGCAGTACACTTACAGCGCTTTGGATACGGATCTCCCTTGTCCGCATACGGCTGCGGGATACCGTGAAAACTAAACATCAGCTTATCAGGTTTGCCATGCTCTGCCTGAAAGCGACGAATCGAGTCTGCTAGTGCCTGAATATACAGCGGATGGGCAAAGTAGTCCTTCACAATGGTATAGTTGGGCAAATTGCGCTGCGTCAGCGTCCATTTGGTCAACGCATCATAGACAGCACCGCCTGAGGTGGCAGAGTACTGCGGAAACAATGGCAAAATGACAAAGTGATCCACGCCCTCATGGCGTAGATTGTCCATCACCTCAGGCAGACCAGGATTGCCATAGCTCATCGCCGCATGTACCGACACACGAAACGGCGCTGCGCTATCAGCCAGACGCGGCTCTAATAACGCCACTTGGCCGTTTAATATCTTGCGGATCGGCGAGTCGCCCTCCCAGATACTGGCATAAGCTTTTGCGACGCGCTTCGGCCGACTAGGCAAGACAAACAAGTTAAGAATAATGGCCCACAAAAACTTAGGGATTTCAATAACCCGAGGGTCTGATAAAAACTGTTTGAGATAACGACGGACAGCAGGCGCTGTCGGCTCATCAGGAGTCCCGAGGTTGACCAATAAGACGGCGATACGTGGCGGCAGTTTAGGTTTCATAAAAGTCGTGTGTGATTCATAAGTGATAAAAAGGATTGTGAAGGCATTATTCATTTAGCATCTGATTAGTGTAGCATTTTATCGCCAAAAAACGCATGATGAAGGCCGTCTTTATACAATTTGCTACGCAGGTCAAATAAAGACGGCGTACGGAGGTTGTACTCCTACGCCCATCGCCATACAATAGAGCCAACCATCACCAAAACCGTATAAAGACATACATGCTATTTTGCTTGTGTGGCTGGTGATTTTATTGACGCTTAATTGACGCTTATTTATAGATGATTGTTGTCTTGCGAGGTAGCTTTGAACGCACGCTCTGATAGTACCAGTGACCAACTCCCAACAGATACACTCGACCCACAAGGCTTGACCGATCAGGCAGGCTCAGTCGGAATCGTCACGCCCGAAAAAATCCATTTTGCCGAGCCGCTTACCCTTGAGTGCAATCGCACCTTGCCGTCTTTTGATTTGATGGTAGAGACTTACGGCACGCTCAATCAAGACAAATCAAATGCTATTTTGATTTGCCATGCCTTGTCTGGCAGCCATCATGCGGCAGGGTATTATAGTCATGATGATAAAAAAGCGGGCTGGTGGGACAATATGATCGGACCCAACAAAGCCATCGACACCAATCAGTTTTATGTGGTGTGCGTCAATAATATCGGCAGCTGCTTTGGCTCGACAGGCCCCACCACCATCAACCCTGATACCCTCGATCAAGCTGATGGCAGCGAGCCACAAGTCTATGGCCCTGACTTTCCACTGATTACCATCAAAGACTGGGTCAAAACCCAAGCGCTGCTTTCAGACCGCTTAGGCATCGATGTCTGGCATGCCATCGTCGGCGGCTCTATGGGCGGTATGCAAGCGCTGCAATGGTCGGTCGACTATCCAGACCGGCTAAAACGCTGCGTCATTATTGCCAGCACGCCCAAGCTATCGGCACAAAACATCGCCTTTAACGAAGTCGCTCGTCAGTCCATTCTCTCTGACCCAGACTTCAAAGACGGCCGCTATATACAAGCCGGCACTTATCCACGCCGCGGCCTGATATTGGCACGTATGGTCGGTCATATCACCTACTTAACCGATGATGCGATGAAGGCCAAATTTGGCCGAGATCTAAAATCGGGCAAGTTTATGTACGGCTATGATGTCGAGTTCCAAGTAGAAAGCTATCTGCGCTATCAAGGCGAGCGCTTTAGCAAAAACTTCGATGCCAATACCTATTTGCTCATGACCAAAGCCTTAGATTATTTTGATCCTACGCGCGACTATGCTAATTATGCGAATACTGCCGACGACACAGCCATCGATGATAGTCTGGCTACCAGCATCAATAACGAGCACACAGGTAGCACAGGTAGCGACCATACTGCTGAGCACAACGACGATACCGACAGCCAGCTTGAGCTGAGCGCCTTAAAAGCCGCCCTTGCCCATACCAAGTGCCAATATCTGGTGGTGTCGTTTACCACTGATTGGCGCTTTGCCCCTGAGCGCTCACAAGAAATCGTGGACGCCCTGATGGCCACAGGCAAGCCGGTCAGCTATATCAATGTCGACGCCCCACATGGTCATGATTCGTTTTTATTTGATATCCCCCGTTATATGGGCGCGGTCAAAGGCTTTTTGACCGCCCCTTTTATGACCACTAACGTGACCGGCACAGGAGAACGCTCATGAGAATGGACCATCAGTTGGCTGAGCGCTGGATCGCGCCGCAATCGCATGTACTGGATTTGGGCTGTGGTAATGGTGAGCTGCTCGCGCATTTACAGCAAAAACTGGGCGTGACAGGTTATGGCCTAGAGATTGATGAAGACAAAATCAATGAAGCCATCAGCAAGGGTCTCTCTATCGTCGAGCAAGATCTCAACGATGGGCTGGCGCGCTTTGCTGACGACAGCTTTGACACCGTCGTCATGGCACGGGCGCTCCAAGCGGTCAAAGCCCCCGACGTTTTGCTGCTCGATATGCTACGTGTGGCCCGTGAAGCGGTCATCACCTTTCCCAACTTTGCCCATTGGCAAAACCGTATTCACCTTGGACTAAAAGGCCTGATGCCTGTTTCAGAAGCCCTGCCTTATGAGTGGTACAACACCCCAAACATTCATTTGTGTACTTTTAAAGACTTTGAGCAGCTGTGTGCTGAGCATGATATTCATATCATCAACCGCTTTGCTGTTAGCGACTCAGAAAAAGGCCATTCACCGCTGATGACATCTTTAATCCGTCAAGCACCCAACCTCTTGGCAGATGTCGCTATCTATCGCGTCACCAAACGAAAGCCTGCATAATATTCAAAAACCAAACGGCCTAATACTCCCTGTCTGATTTTTATAAAATGATTGATTTATTCTTACACGCAAGTAACTCTATGATTTTATTGAAGACACTCAGGTATAATCGGCCATGATTTCTTGTAATTAGTATTTGAGTTTCGTAAGTGTGGGTGTTAAGCTAGAAAAATAATGTCACTGACACCCGTATTTGCACCGTTCGTCTGTGGGGCTTGACAGCAACTGCTGAACAGATGATTAGGTAAAGGGCTCACTATACTTGATGGATGGTTTGGGACGTTTGGATAATACGTCATTGATACGACGCTCCCTTATCATTAGCGCCGCCTAAGACACTTTAGCGGTACAATTTTTTTGCTTATTAACTGTCTAATTTTGGAGCTGCTATGAAACTATTAAAAGCTGCGTTGTTTACTGCCTTATTTTCTTACGCAGGTCTTGCCAATGCTGAGTTAATATCAAACGTACCGCTTGATACCTCACGTTTTGAGCTGATGCCTGTCAGTGAGCTGTCCAACCGTGCGGCGCAAGGGAATGACCATGCGCAGTTTTACTTAGCCAAGCGCCTACAAAAAGGCGAAGGCGTGGCGCAAAACACTCAGCAAGCCATTCAGTGGTATACCAAAGCCGCGCAGCAAGGTGTTGCCCCAGCCCAGCTAAATCTAGCCATCATGTATCTACGCGGTGAAGGCGTGAAACCCAATCTTCAGCAAGCACGCCACTGGTTAGAAAAAGCGGCCATGCGTGGTGACAATCGCGCCAGCTACACGCTAGCCTTGCTCGATGAAAAACAAAAGAATTTGGTCGATGCCTATAAATGGTATGATTTGGCTGCCCGTGACGGTATGCTCGATGAAAAAGTACGCAACAAAGCCCGTGGCAAAATCGGTCAGCTGGCGTTGAACCTATCCAGCTCAGATATCGCCAATGCTCGTAGCCAAGCGGATCGTTGGTTCCAAAGCAAATAGCTTTTACACCGATTCTCTCAGTGATTAAAATCCAGCCGATGCGCTGGATTTTTTGTTCTTTTTAGAGCGACTATCGAGCCGTTTCAGAGACAGATAACTCTCCTTAAAATCGTATCAATCACAACACAGCCCTTCTCACAAAACCTTCAAAACACCAGTAAAATTTGCTACACTACGCGCGCACCTGCCAATTCCACAATTGCGCTAGTGTTATCTATCTCACAAATACCTTAAACCACATGCACTAGGTTTGCGACCTAGCCCGCAGGAGACCACCATGAGTACCACTCAAGACAGCCATACCCAACACAACACCCAAAGCAGTACGGCAGCTGAAAACAACGCCGCACCGGCCTACGATAGCGTCACCAATAATATCGTCGTCGCTGCACTTTATAAATTTACCCGCTTTGCTGACTTTGCGCAGTACCGTGAGCCGATCTTAAACACCATGCTGGACAATGACGTCAAAGGCACTTTATTGCTGGCCAATGAAGGCATTAACGGTACGATTTCTGGTAGCCGTCAAGGCATTGATACGGTCCTTGATTATTTGCGTAGCATCGAAGCGATTGGTCGTTTTGAGTTTAAAGAGTCTTATACCGACGCCCAGCCTTTTTATCGTACCAAGGTCAAGCTCAAAAAAGAAATCGTCACCATGGGCGTAGAAGATATCGATCCACTGCAATCTGTCGGCCGCTACGTCAAGCCGAGCGAATGGAATGCGCTGATCTCTGATCCTGACGTGCTCCTAATCGACACCCGCAACGACTACGAAGTACAGATTGGCACCTTTCAAAACGCCGTCAACCCACATACCGAAACCTTCCGTGAGTTTCCAGAATATGTGGCAAAAGAGCTCGATCCAACCAAACACAAAAAAGTGGCGATGTTTTGTACCGGCGGTATTCGCTGTGAGAAGTCCACGGCCTATATGCGTGAGCAAGGCTTTGAGGAGGTCTATCATTTAGAAGGCGGTATCTTAAAATACCTAGAAGAAATCCCTGCCAGTGACTCTATGTGGCAAGGCGACTGCTTTGTCTTTGACAATCGTGTGTCAGTCAATCACAACTTAGAAAAAGGTAACTACGAGCAGTGCTTTGCTTGCCGTATGCCGATTACAGCCGAGGACATGCAAAGCGCCGCCTATATCAAAGGTGAGTCGTGCCCGCATTGTATCGACAAAGCGACTGAGGAACAAAAGGCTCGATTCCGTGAGCGCGAACATCAAATGCAGCTGGCCAAAAAACGTGGTGAAGCGCATATTGGTAGCGATGTGATGGACATCATCGAAAAGCGTAAAGCGGCTAAAATTGAAGCGCGCCGCCAAGCAGAAGCGGCCAATAAAGCCAAAGCCTAATCGGTTGACAACATACCCTGCTTTAAATGTTAGACGTTTAAACGATTAGCCATAAAAAAGAGATGCCCTATTCATAGAGCATCTCTTTTTTTGTATCAGTTTAACATCAAACGATCAGGGTTAATGTTAGAACAAGATACGCACGCGAATGGTCTCTTCAACGTCTTTTAGTTGATCAAGCGCAGCGGTTGAATCGTTATAATCCACATCCATCACGAGATAACCAACGTCGCCTTCTGTCATCAGGCTCTGCGCCAAGATGTTGATATGCGCCTCGGCGAACAGACGGTTGATCTGTGACAGTACGCCTGGCACGTTTTTATGGATATGTAGCAGACGATGTGAGCCTTCTTTAAACGGTATAGAAACCTCTGGGAAGTTCACCGCGGTCGCTGTATCACCTTGATCTGAGTATCTGACAAACTTATCGGCCACTTCAAGACCGATATTGGCCTGCGCTTCTTGGGTTGAGCCACCGATATGCGGTGTCAAGATCACATTGTCAAACTTACGTAGTGGTGATTCAAACTCTTCGTCCGCTGATTTTGGCTCTTTTGGAAACACATCAACCGCAGCGCCCAAAAGCTTACCAGACTCAAGCGCGGCTGCCAAATCATCAATCTCTACGCAAGTACCACGAGCGGCGTTGATAAAGTAGCTGCCGTCTTTCATGTGTGCAAACTGCTCAGCGCCCATCATGTAGCGGGTGCTTGGGACGTCAGGCACATGCAAGGTGACGATATCAGCAGTCGATAGCAGCTCTTCTAGGCTACCCACTTGTACGGCGTTGCCCAGTGGAAGTTTGGTCACGACATCATGATAGATGACTTTCATACCAAAGCTTTCGGCCAGTACAGACAACTGCGAGCCGATAGAGCCATAACCGACGATACCGATGGTTTTGCCGCGTACTTCATGCGAGTTGGTGGCAGACTTACCCCAGCCGCCGCGATGAACGGTGGCGTTTTTTTCTGGAATGCCGCGATATAGCATGATGGCTTCTGCCAATACCAGCTCAGCCACCGAGCGGGTGTTCGAGTATGGCGCGTTAAAGACGGGGATACCTAGGTCGCGAGCCGCGTCTAGATCGACTTGGTTGGTACCGATACAAAAACAGCCGATACCGATGAGCTTGTGCGCATGCTCCAGCACTTCACGGGTCAGCTGCGTACGCGAACGAATACCGATAAAATGCGCATCTTTGATTTTTTCGATCAGCTCATCTTGATCTAAGGCGTGACTGATATTTTCGATGTTGTGGTAGCCCGCGTCTTTTAATACTTTTAGGGCATTGTCGTGCAGACCTTCAAGCAATAAAAAACGAATTTTGTCTTTTTCTAATGATAACGCCATATGAGAACTGTCCTATGATTGTCTTATAAGATTATCTGCTCGATAATCTATGATGGGTGAAACGAAAACAGTCCAGATATCTTACACAAAATTCCGTCTCGATGTTAGCAGATTAGATGAATTATTGATTATCTAGCCTGAAAACTATTTATGCTATAGTAAACTCTGGTAGCGACACGCTGCCAAACTGGGTTGAACTGTTTTTTTTGAGGGACCTCCCCTTATATAAACATACTTATAACTGCCGCGTTATATCCATTTAGCGATATAATAATCCCCTTTATGCATAGTACTTACCGTTTATACCGAGAGTTGACCATGACTTCTTTATCTAGCCAAAGCCCGTCTAACCCTAGTACCGCCGCCGTCCAAAGCCTTTTAGACTGTTTGCTTACAAGCCATCAGTTTGACCCAGCCCAAATCAAAACCGACCCTGAAAGCCTTGAGTATTGGGGCAAAGACTGGACCAAACACTTCGCCCCAGCCGCCTCTGCCATCGTCTTTCCAAAGACCACCGAACAAGTACAAGCCATCGTCCTGCTTGCCAATGAGCACAACATCGTCCTCACCCCCAGTGGTGGCCGTACCGGTCTGTCGGCAGGTGCCGTTGCCGCCAATGGCGAAATCGTCGTCAGCATGGACAAAATGAACCAAATCGGCACCTTTTATCCTGCCGATCGTATGGTCGAGATTGAAGCCGGCGTCATCACCGAACAGCTGCAACAGTTCGCAGAGTCAAAAGACCTATACTACCCTGTCGACTTTGCCTCAGCAGGCTCCAGTCAAATCGGCGGCAACATCGGCACCAACGCCGGCGGCATCAAGGTCATCCGCTATGGCATGACCCGTCAGTGGATCATGGGGCTCACCGTCGTCACTGGTAAAGGGGATATCTTGCAGCTCAACCGCGGCATGATAAAAAACGCCACCGGCTATGACTTGCGTCAGCTGTTTATCGGTAGTGAAGGCACCCTAGGTTTTGTCACTCATGCCCAAATCAAGCTTGAGCGTCAGCCGCAAGACTTAAACGTCATGGTACTGGGCATGGACAGCTTTAATGATGTTATGAATGTGCTATCCGCCTTTCAAGCGCAGATTGATCTGACCGCCTTTGAATTCTTTGATGACGTCGCCATCGATAAACTCATGGCGCACGGTCAAGTACAAGAGCCTTTTGAATCTCGCACCAAGTTTTATACCTTACTTGAGTTTGAAGCGCCCTATGAGCCTATCATGGATAAAGCCATGGCCATCTTTGAGCATTGTATGACTGAAGGCTGGGTCGTCGATGGCGTCATGAGCCAAAGTCTGGCGCAAGCGGCAGAGCTGTGGAAGCTGCGTGAGTATATCTCTGAGACCATCTCAGTCTTTACCCCTTATAAGAACGATGTGTCAGTACTCATCAGCTATGTGCCAGAGTTTATCGCTGAGATTGATCATATCGTCGCCAGCAACTATCCAGACTTTGAGGTGTGCTGGTTTGGTCATATCGGCGATGGCAATTTGCATCTTAATATTCTAAAACCTGAAAACATGAGCAAAGATGATTTCTTTAGTGAGTGTCAAATTGTCAATAAATACGTGTTTGAGACGGTACAAAAATACGGCGGCTCGGTGTCTGCAGAGCATGGGGTGGGTATGACGAAAAAACCGTATCTACACTATAGCCGCAGTGAGACTGAGATTGCGTATTTACGTGAGATTAAGAAGGTGTTTGATCCCAATAATATTATGAATCGTGGTAAGGTGTTTGATGTGTAAGAGGTTTTTTATAAAAACAGCCCATCTATAACCATAAAAAATGACGCTAAACCTCAGAGTTTAGCATCATTTTTCTATTATCTTTTAGCACAATAGCACCGCTTATAAATATAACAGCACCAAACCAACGATTAATAGCACACTTAAAAACCCTTGCACCACTAAAAATGCTTGATGCGGGGCGGCGATATGACGCACTATATTGCCCAGCGCATTATAAGTAATACCAGCGGCTTTGATATGGGGCGGGCTATCAAAGGTTTTGATGAGTTGTAAAAACTGCTCGGTACGCTCAGGCGACCAGCCGTGCGGCGCAAATGGCAGATACGGTGACAACTGCGCCGCTTGCTGCTTGGTGGCAGGCGACCAAAGCCAGCGCTCCAAAAAAAGCAAACGCATGCGCCAGTCAGCAAAGCGGCGGCCACTTACCTGCCGTACCAGCAGCACCTCGACATGTTTGTGGCGATGATCGGCAAAGATACGCTGTGTCAGCGCCGCTACTTCGGCCTTCTCGCCTTCAATACATTGCAAAAAATGGCCATTGCCATAACAGAGCGTACCGGTGATACCATGCTGCTCATTAAAATCTTGCGCATGGCCTTCTACTTCATCAAATATCGAGGCGCTTAAGCGCGAGCGCAGCGTCAGACTACTGACATACACCAACTGTACCAACGCATCATCTGCGATGTTCTCTAGTTGGCTAAATGCAGTGGTATGAGTGAGGGGCATAATAAAAATCCTAAAGGGGCACTTGTGCCGATAACCGAAGCAAATAAGCCAAACAAGACGCTGCCTGAATGATAACAATAGATGAATGCACATGACTGACATCAAAGCCAGCTCACAAAAACGTAGCAAATAGTTACCACGTTAGACTGTCATTGCCCATGTGACTTGCTATCATAGCCAGCAATATAGTCTTTATGACGATAAAAACGCACCGCGATATCTACAACACTACTGGCAAATTCAGCAGGGCAGATGAGAGAGTATAATCGCACCCACATAAATCAGATACATGGCTATTAGTCGCTCAATAAAGCGTTGTATCTGATTTATATCAGATGGACTATATCACTCTAACTCATTGTAAATATGACAATAAATCATTGTAACGACAATATTCTCTAATGGGAATATTTTTATTGCCTTTGTTACACGAAAAGTTTTTATAAAAACAGCAGATAGGAACCTTATGAGCAAGATTGAAAAAACAGACGACTTTCATTTGACGATTGCCGAGATTAAGAAAAAAGACTACCCTCAGCTAAAAGCCTTGATGGATCGCGTCTACGTCAACCTAGGCGGCGCGTGGTCAAAAAACACCATTCATACGCTCATAGACGCCTTTCCTGAAGGGCAGATTGCGCTGTTTGACCACGATCAACTGATCGGCATCGTGCTGTCGATGCGCGTTGACTATGCCAAGTTTTCTAACCCGCATACCTATGACGATTTGATCGGTCACAAAGAGATCATCAAAGACAATCCAAAAGGCGATGCGATTTATGGTTTGGACGCACTGATCGACCCTGACTATCGCGGGTATCGCCTCGGACGCCGGCTGTATGATGCGCGCAAAGAGCTATGCCGTCAGCTTAACTTTCGCGCGATTTTGGCCGGTGGCCGTATTCCCAATTATCACAACCACCAAGACCTGACCCCTGGCGAGTATATCGATGCTGTCGAGTCTCGTGAGATTCACGACTCTGCGCTGTCATTTCAGCTGTCCAATGGCTTTATCGTCAAGCGTATTTTGACCGCGTACCTACCAGATGATGCCCAGTCCAAGGGCTTTGCTACGCTACTTGAGTGGGCCAATATCTATTATGAACCACAAGAATACAAGCCCAGCACCCGCAAGTCAGAGGTACGTATCGGCGGTATTCAGTGGCAGATGCGTGAGGTTGACTCGCCTGAAGAGCTACTACAGCAAGTGGAGTTTTTTGTCGATATCATGGCCGACTACAACTCTGACTTTGCTTGCCTGCCTGAGTTTTTTAATGCGCCGCTTATGGGGCTTTGTGAAGCCACCGACCAAAACGTCGCTATTCGATTTTTGGCCGGCTATACGGAGTGGTTTAAAAATGAGATCTCACATTTGGCAGTCAGTTACAACGTCAACGTCATCACAGGCTCGATGCCCTTACTGGATGAAGAAGACACCCTATATAATGTCAGCTACTTGTGTCGCCGTGACGGGACAGTAGAAGAGCAGCGCAAAATCCATATCACCCCGCATGAGCGCAGCGCGTGGGTCATCGAAGGCGGTGACGAGGTCAAAGTCTTTGATACGGATGCTGGACGTATCGGTATCTTGGTTTGTTATGATATCGAGTTCCCAGAGCTTGCCCGTTTGATGGCTCTAGATGACATGGATATTTTGTTTGTTCCATTTTGGACGGACACCCAAAACGGCTACCTGCGCGTACGCCACTGTGCGCAGGCGCGTGCCATCGAAAACGAATGCTACGTAATGATTTGCGGCTCTGTTGGCAACTTGCCGCAGGTTGAGAGCTTAGATATTCAGTACGCCCAGTCGTCTATCTTTTCGCCATCAGATTTTGCCTTCCCTCATGACGCAATTATGGCAGAAACCACCGCAAACACTGAGATGGTTTTTTTCTCTGACTTAGATTTGGATAAGCTGATCCACGTCCGTAACGAAGGCTCGGTACATAATTTGCTTGACCGCCGCGATGACTTGTTTAGCCTAAAATGGAAGAAAAAGTCGAAAGTACCAGCCAGCAAGCTCAGCACAAGCGAGCGCCGAGAAAACTCAGGCAGCGTGCTGACCGGTGACCCACTACAAGACCGCGCACAAAAACCTTAAGCGCTTATCGTCACTCCGACATAACATCGATACAGCAATAGCGATGGACGATATTTTGAAAGTGCTCTAAAGAATTAGTATTTTAAAGCATTTAGGAATCATACGGCTGAGCATTCAGCCGTTTATTTTTATCCAGAGCATGTCCTCATTCTAAAAATAGTGATAAAAATGAGGGCACAGCCTAGCACACGCGATAACAAACAGCGACCAGACACTTTTTGATACCATGACAAGCATAGAAAAGTAGCCCTTATGACAACTGATACTGATACCACAGTGGCAAAGCCTAAAAAAACGCCACAGCAAAAAGCGCTGTCGCTTATCAAGACGATACTGATATATGGCTTGATGTTTGCCGTCATTTATACCGCGGTTAATTGGTGGCGGCAGCCAGTCATGCCTGCCAACCCGCAATTGCAGCTCACCGATTATCAAGGACAAAGCATTGACTTGGCAGCGCTCAGTAACGATAGGCCCGCGCTAGTGTACTTTTGGGGAACGTGGTGCCCAGTTTGCCGTGTGACCTCGCCGACCATAGACACGCTCGCGGCGGCCAATGACTACCCGGTGGTGACCATTGCGATCCAGTCAGGCTCTGATCAAACGCTGCATAGCTACCTGAGCGAACACAACTACCGCTTTACCACCATCAATGATCAAGAAGGCGAGATATTTGCTGACTGGCAAGGACAAGTAACGCCCTCTTATGTCATCTTAAAAGAGGGTGAGATGGCGCAAGGTCTAACGGGCATTCAGCCATTGTGGTCACTAAAATTACGCTTATGGCTGTCATCAGTTTTTTAGTTCTTGTTTTTTAGCCTTGTTCTTTTTTAGTCTTGGTTTGATGGTTTGGTTTGATGGTATAAACTATTGGTTTTGGCTAAAAACAGGACGATACCGGCCAGCTCTTTTTACCCCACTGGTTTTGTCATATAATAGCTGTCATTATTATCGCCACTTTTCTTACTATTTTGATATCGCTATATGGTATTGCAATCATCTCATTAGTATTTATGATGTAGGCAGACGCTTTTATCTGTTTGTGACGACATAAAATGATTGTAGTTGGAAGCCGCTATATTACTAACTAGCGCCGCAACCAAATACCAGTATTAATAGTGACACAGTAAGCGTAGCGTTCACGTAACATCCACACGCTATTTTAGATCAGCATGTACTCGGCTCTTTTTCCCACTTCTAACCATCATTTTATAAGATACCTTCTATGACTGACAAAAGCACCGACACCCCAAGCCACGATTATAAAGATACATTAAACCTCGCCGACACTCCGTTTGCCATGCGTGCAAACCTCGCCAAACGCGAGCCTGACTGGCTAGCGGCGTGGGAAGCCGATGATGTCTATGGCAAAATTCGTAAGGCGCGCACAGGTGCGCCAAAGTATATTTTGCATGATGGCCCTCCTTATGCCAACGGTCAGATTCACTTAGGTCATGCGGTCAATAAAGTTTTAAAAGATATCATCGTTAAGTCAAAAACGCTGTCGGGGTTTGATGCACCTTATGTTCCTGGTTGGGATTGTCATGGCCTACCTATCGAACAAAAAGTCGAAGCCAAGGTCGGCAAAGTCGGTCAAAAAGTCTCGGCCACTGAGTTTCGTGGTCTGTGCCGCGAGTATGCCAGCACCCAGATTGAGCTACAAAAAGCCGACTTTAAACGTCTGGGCGTGTTTGGTGATTGGGACAACCCCTATCTCACCATGAACTTTGCGCAGGAAGCCAATATCGTCCGTGCACTTGCGAAAATCTATGACAATGGTCACGTAACCCGCGGTATGAAGCCTGTGAACTGGTGCTTGGACTGTAGCTCTGCCCTCGCCGAAGCCGAAGTAGAATACCAAGACAAAGTCTCTGACGCCATCTACGTCAGCTTTGATATAGTGGATACCGACAAGGTAGAATCGCTAAATGGCATCGGCGATGGCATTGCTGCCATCATTTGGACGACGACGCCATGGACGCTGCCTGCCAACCAAGCCATTGCTGTGCATCCTGAGCACGACTATAGCGTGGTAGCAACGGACAAAGGCCATTTTTTATTAGCGACAGACTTGGTCGAAACTGCGCTGACCGAGCTAAAGCTTGACCACAAAGGTATCTTGGCGACCGTATCAGGACGCAAGCTTGAAGGTCTGCACGCCCAGCACCCACTGATTGAAGGGCGTCAAGTGCCGCTTATCCTAGGCGATCACGTCACCACCGATAGCGGTACAGGCCTCGTCCATACCGCGCCAGGTCATGGTCTTGACGATTATATCGTCGGTCTAAAATACAACCTACCTGTAGAAAACCCTGTGGGCGGTACGGGTGTGTATTTAGACAGCGCCGCGGTATTTGCCGGAGAGCACATCTATAAAGCCAACCCAAAAATCATCGCCACCTTGCACGAAAACGGCCACCTCGTCAGCCATACCAAAATCGAGCACAGTTACCCGCATTGCTGGCGTCACAAATCACCGATTATCTTCCGCGCCACCCCGCAGTGGTTTATCAATATGGAAGCTAAAGGCTTACGCGAGCGAGCGCTTGCTGATATTCCAACGGTCAAATGGACGCCAGCTTGGGGACAAAACCGCATCGAGGCGATGATGACTGACCGTCCTGACTGGTGTATCTCACGCCAGCGTACTTGGGGCGTGCCAATTACTTTCTTTACGCATAAAGAAACCGGCGAGCTACATCCAAACACGCTGGAGCTGATGGAAGCTGCGGCACAAAAAATCGCTGATGGCGGCGTGGAAGCGTGGTTTGATGCCAGCTGTGAGGACTTTTTGGGTGATGAGGCTGCTGACTATGACAAAGCGACCGACACGCTAGACGTATGGTTTGACTCAGGGACCACGCATTTTGCTGTACTGGATCAACGCGATGAGCTGACCAACCCAGCGGATATGTATTTAGAGGGCTCAGATCAGCATCGCGGCTGGTTTCAGACCTCCTTGCTGACCTCAGAGGCGATGTACGAGCGTCCACCATTTAAGCAAGTATTGACCCATGGTTTTGTGGTAGATGAAAACGGCCGCAAGATGAGTAAGTCGCTTGGCAACATCATCACTCCGCAAGACGAGATCAATAAAACGGGCGCGGACATGCTGCGCTTATGGATTGCCTCAAGTGATTATCGTTATGAGATGAGCGCGGGTAAGACCGTGTTTAAGGGCGCGATCGACATGTATCGCCGTATCCGTAACACCTTGCGCTTTTTGCTTGCCAATACTGATGACTTTGATCCAGCGACCAACAGCGTGGCGATGGATGAGCTGGTCAGCCTTGATAAATTCATCATTGAGCGCGCGCAAACCGTGCAAGCACAAATCATCAGCGCTTATGATGCGATGGACTTTCACCAAGTCACCCAGCACGTCACCGCGTTTTGCTCGCAAGACTTGGGCAGCTTTTATTTAGATATCATCAAAGATCGCCAGTACACCACTCAGACCGATGGACAGCCGCGCCGCTCTGCCCAAACGGCGATTTATCATATCGCTCATGCGCTGATTCGCTGGATCACACCTATCTTGTCCTTTACGGCTCAAGAAGCGTGGGAAGTACTAGAAGGCAACAACGGACAAGACGCAGGTTATGTGTTTACCCAAGCGTGGTACACCTTCCCAGCATTTGAGCTGAGCGCCATCACAAGCGACGACTGGCAACGCATCATGCAGGCCAAAGACATCGTCAACAAACATATCGAAACAGCGCGTGGCGAAAAAATCATCAATGCCAACTTATCAGCGGGCGTCGATCTGTATGCCAGCGGCGCGATGCAAGAGAGCTTGGCCAAGCTTGGCGAAGAGCTACGTTTTGTCTTGATTACCAGTAGCGCAACCCTGCAGCCGATGAGTGAAGCCCCTGCTCAGAGCGCAGATTCTGGCTCAGTACCAGCAGAGAGCCATGCCGATGAGTCAAGCGACTTGCAGGTCAAAGTGAGTGCAGCCACAGGCACCAAGTGCGTACGCTGCTGGCATATCCGTGATGACATCGGCGTCGATAGCACCCATCCTGAGCTATGCGCGCGCTGCGTGACCAACGTGAGCGGTACAGGCGAGGTGCGCCACTATGCCTAATTCTGCGCCTAACCCGTCAGACTCATCTCACAAGTCGCCGCAGGTTGAGGCCGACGGCTCCCCCAAGCCGGCACATGCAACCACTGGCAGTTCATCGACGCCTAGAGGTCGCCTAACTAAGACCCCTAAGATGGTCGCCAATGGCAGTCGCGCCTTTATGTGGTATGCGTTATCGCTGGTGGTGATCATCATCGACCAGTGGAGCAAATGGCTGGCTGAGACCACGCTCAATTTTCTTGAGCCTGTGCCAGTGTTAGAGCCGTTTCTCAACTGGACACTGGCTTACAACTATGGCGCCGCGTTTAGCTTTTTGGCCGATGCAGGCGGCTGGCAAAAGTGGTTTTTTGCGGGACTGGCGCTGGTGATGTCGCTGTTTTTGATCGGCTATCTAATCAAAGCGCCGCGGCAAGCCAAGCTGCTATCGACAGGACTGGCGCTGGTGCTTGGCGGTGCCATTGGCAACCTGATTGATCGCTTACTACATGGCCATGTGATTGACTTTATTCATGTGCATTATGCTGATGTGTGGCATTATCCGATTTTTAATATTGCAGATATTGCTATCTGTATTGGCGTCGTGTTCATCGTCATCGACATGCTATTTTTGGAAAAAAAGCGTGAAATGCCGCGGTCATGATTGCGTGTAGTTAGATAGACCAGTTTAACTTATAAATCAAAAAGGTGGGTTACGCAGTCGTAGCCCACCTTTTTTGTTTACCCTAAACTCTACGTTTCTATTCTAAATTTTTGACTTATTGTAAAAAGACAAAACTCATTAAATTCTATTAAATTTTCTGCAACTTCCTTAGGGCGTGTCTTCAATTCACTCGCTAGTTATCTAAATGTGCTAAAAATGGCCAAATTTTGCCAAACATCGTCAAATAGCGGGTTTATATCCCGATATTAACGGCGCTATTTTCCTTGTTTGACCGCAATTTATCTCATTTTTATCACCATTTTTGAAATAAAGACATGCCCTAGTTTACATTGATAATTTGACTTGATGTGTTTCAAATCCCGTGGAAATATCATGTTTTATTTGTGCCTAATATTTTAGTTTTATTTACAGAAACCCTGATAATACATCTTTCAACGTCTCTAAGCCGCCGCCCATGATGACAAAGAGCAATCCTGCTAAGTTGATAATAACCGTTAAATAATAAACGATACGAAACTCAGGCTTTTGTGATTTGTGGCGCAAATACATCTGTGCCACCAATGCGCCGACCCAGCCGCCAAGCACGCTTAGCAGGTGCAGCGTCGACTCAGGCGTGCGCCAGTCGCCATTTTGGGCAGCGACTTTGTCTTTGGCATAGGTGAGATAAGTGACGATGCCTAGCACAGCGTACCATGCAACCACCAGCCAGCTGAGCTTTTGAGTTGCCGCCAATAAAATTACAACCCCATAAAAACCAATACCAAGGAACAAGCGTTGCTTTTGCCCTGCTGCAAATTCTGCTTGGGCATTACGTTTGCGATTACGCTGACGAATTTGGCGGTTTTTTTCTGCCATTTTTTGTTGGACAAAGCTCAGCTCTTGGACTTGTCTGGCTTGCAGGCGGCCTTGGCTATCTTGTCCGACATTAAAAACCACCGCCTCACCAACCTCAGGGCGGCGCTGCGCTCTAAACTCACTAATGTGAAAAAACAGCGATGCCCCGCTTGTCGTTTCGATAAAGCCAAAGCCTTTGTCGTCTTGCCATTTATGCACGTGTCCCTGTTGTTTGCTGGGTGGTTGAGTTGCCATAATCCTGCCCTATTTATAGATATGGCAGATATATTACACCATTTGCGTTACACTATTTGCGCTTACACACCCAGCAAAATGACTTATCATTTCTCTATTATATTTATGACAACTGGCTTTTGATTATGACTGAATCACAATTTATTAATCCCAACGAAGACACGCGCATCACCTTTGGTAGCCTTGTTAGCCTACACTTTGAAGTTTCATTAGAAAACGGCACGGTGATTGACTCGACCTTTGGCCGTGAGGCACCAGTGACGCTGACGGTCGGCGATGAAAGCTTGTTGCCAGGGTTTGAGCAGGTACTTATGAATCTACGCGCAGGCGACACGCGCACAGCTCACCTTGAGCCAGAGCAGGCTTTTGGTGAATGGAACCCTGACAACGTCCAGCACTTTAGCCGTCCGCAGTTTGCTCTTATCGCCGATCATCCAGAAGTCGGCATGATGGTTGAGTTTGAGGATAAAGGCAAAAACACCTTGCCCGGTATTATTAGTGCGATTAATGAGGATGAGATTGAGGTCGACTTTAACCATCCGCTGGCCGGCCAATCGGTATTGTTTAAGGTCAAAGTCTTTAAAGTAACCCCGCCTGGGGTGACTGGCATCCAAATCATGTAAGGCTCTGACAACGATCAATACTCAACGCTCAACCCTAAAATCAAAGTCCACAAGGAGACTGACATGCAATATACAACGTTGCCGCAACTCGATGAACAGGTTTCTAAAATCTGTCTGGGCACCATGACATGGGCGCAGCAAAACACCGAGTCCGAGGCACACGCCCAGATGGATATGGCACTGAGCGAAGGCGTCAACTTTTGGGATACGGCAGAGATGTATCCATCACCACCAGATAAAGACAAGCAAGGCGATACCGAGCGTTATATCGGTACTTGGTTTGCCAAAACCCAGCAGCGTGACAAGGTCATACTGGCCAGTAAAATGTCACCCATGAGCTTTTTGCGTGATGGTAAAACGCGCTTTAATGCTGAGCAAATCAGCAGCGCCATCGATAGCAACCTTGAGCGTCTACAAACCGATTATATCGATATTTATCAGCTGCATTGGCCTGAGCGACAAGCCAACTTCTTTGGGCAGCGCGGCTATGATGCCGATATGGCAGCACAGTCTTTAGAAGACTTAACGCCATTTTTGGAGACCATCCAAGCGCTGAATGATGAGATTAAAAAAGGCCGTATTCGTGCTTATGGGCTGTCGAATGATACCGCGTGGGGACTGATGCGCTATCTGTGGGAAGCGGACAAAAACGGCCTAATCGCGCCGCTGACGGTGCAAAACCCGTATAGCCTCCTCAACCGTCTCTATGAGGTCGGCATGGCGGAGATTGCCCATCGTGAAAACGTCGGCTTGCTTGCCTACTCGCCGCTTGGGTTTGGCGTACTATCAGGTAAGTACTTGGACGGCAAACGCCCAGCTGGCGCGCGCCTGACCATGTATGATCGCTTTAGCCGTTATATCAATGAGCAGGCCATTGCCGCCACCGCTGAGTATGCCAACATAGCGGCCGATGCTGGCTTGGATATGGCGCAGATGGCGCTGGCCTTTGTCAATTCACGCCCATTTGTCACCAGCAACATCATTGGCGCGACCACACTTACGCAGTTAAAGTCCAATATCGATAGTATTGATTTAACGCTCACTGACGATGTCTTGGATGCCATTGAAGCAGTGCACACGCGCCAGCCCAATCCGTCACCTTAATAAGCGGCGCCCAATGTGTCACTGACAAAGCACTAAAAAAAGCGCCAATCGCGGTAAATATTGCTGCGATTGGCGCCTTTTTTATTCAGCGACTTTTCATTTGACTGTACAGCTCAACTGATTATTGACTAGGTGGCACACTCAGTACCCGCGCATGCAGATCGGCCAACCCTTCTTGCATTTTTCTTTGCAGCAAGTCGGTCAGCTCGCTTTTGCTATAGCCTTTAGGGTCTATCGGCTCTAATGGTAGCACATAAGCCGTCACGTCTTTACTATCTAGCACCTTTTTTAGGCTCTCTTTCATGGTGATCTTGCCATAATACGGCAATGCCTCACTGAGCGCTCCGTCTTTGTCGACATAAGCGATAAGGATCGGTCGCACAGGGACATCTGCATCTATCGCAGCTTGTAGCAGGGTACCGTGGATACGCTTGACTTTTTTGCCATCGGTAGTGGTCGCTTCAGGGAAGAAGATAACCGAAAACCCTTTGGTCAAAAACTCAGCAATCTGCGTGGCCACTGAGCCTGCATCACCGGAGCCGCGCTCAATAAAGAGCGTGCCGGCAGCATGCGCTAATTTACCAAACACAGGCCATTCACCAATCTCCGCCTTGGATAAGAAAAACGCGGGGCTTACTGTCCCCACGACAGGAATATCCATCCATGACACATGATTGGACACCCACAGGCCATGATGCTGCTGTACTGGCTCGACCTCGATGACTTTGACACCAAAAGAGCCTGCCATCTTACGACAAAACGCCTGAATATAACGGGGTAGCTTTTCGCGTGGCGGCTGCTTAAAGGCACCAAGACGCTGAGCGGCCCGCAGTCCACCGACCATCGTTGTGGTCATACCAGCGATTTGCTTGCCGCGTCCTAGCTGTTGTCTGAGTGAAAAGTTTGACTTAGCTTGGCTCATCTTCGCCCTCATGATTAAATAACTGCTGTTTATATCAACAAAAAAACGAGCTAAGTATAGCAAAGTTATGCGACTCAGTGATAGCCTGTTCACTGAGTCAGTGCTGAGTTTTATACAAACGCGCAATAAAGCCGCTTATAAACGCGCTAACTTACCAGCCGCTCTTCGCGCTAGGAAACACAAACCTGTGTAACATAAATCTATCGCTAATTGTGCCGTTACGCTTTAATATCAACAGATAAGACCACATATAGAAGGTCATATGAACGCCGCCTCGATAGTTGACAGACAAATGGCAGCGATTTATTTACTTTATTAAATAGGTGATATTTTTTGGATTATTTTGAAAGACATGAAGGTGGCGAGCGTGCCATCATTGTACATTTAGACATTCGTCAAATCCAAGACCCTGACGATCTTAGCGAGTTTGAGCTATTGGCAGACTCAGCAGGTGCCGATCGTTTGGCATTGGTGACAGGCTCACGTTTAAAGCCTGATGCCAAGTTTTTTGTGGGTAGCGGCAAAGCAGAAGAGATTGCAGCGCTAGTGCGTGAGCACGACGCCGATATCGTTCTTTTTAATCACAGCTTATCGCCCTCGCAGGAGCGTAATATCGAGTCGGTGGTCAAATGCCGCGTGCTGGATCGCACCGGACTGATTTTGGATATTTTTGCTCAGCGCGCCCGCACTTATGAAGGTAAGCTACAAGTGGAGCTGGCACAGCTCAACCATTTATCGACACGGCTGGTACGTGGCTGGACGCATTTGGAGCGGCAAAAAGGCGGTATCGGTCTGCGCGGGCCGGGTGAGACCCAGCTTGAGACCGATCGCCGCTTACTACAAACGCGAGTCAATCAGCTCAAAAACAAACTCGAAAAAGTACGGCAAACCCGCGCACAAGGCCGCGCCCGACGACAAAAGTCTGACGTGCCGACCATCTCGCTAGTCGGCTATACCAACGCTGGTAAATCGACCCTGTTTAACCGCTTGGTTGACGAAAATATCTATGCCGCCGACCAGCTGTTTGCCACTCTAGACCCGACGCTACGTCGCCTCGACTGGCAAGGCGTGGGACGTGTGGTACTGGTCGATACTGTCGGTTTTGTGCGTCATTTGCCGCACGAGCTGGTCGAGTCGTTTCACGCGACACTAGAAGAGACGCTAGAGGCGGACTTGCTACTACACGTCATCGACTCCTCTAGCGAAGACATGCACGAGCAAATCGAAGCGGTAAAAAATGTCTTGGCCGAAATTGATAACGACGTGCCCGTGCTCAATGTGTACAACAAAATCGATATCACAGGCGAGCCTGCTCATATTGGTTATGCCAGCGAAGGCCAGCCAAACCGCGTTTACGTCTCATCAAAAGAAAACCTCGGAATAGAAGCGCTGTCGCTTGCCGTACAGCAGCTGCTCACTGGCGCATTGACCACCTTTGATTTGACGTTGCCTTATGGCGCGGGTCAATTTAAAAACACCTTGTATGAGCTAGGCGTCATCTTAGAAGAAAGCTATGATGACACAGGCCACGAGTGCCTAACCATTCGCTTGCCAAGCGAGCGGCTCAAACAGCTGCTTGGACAAGCCAATCTCGATCCTGTAGATGTCCTACCGCTGGCGCAAGCGACGCTACTGATGCCGACGCTTGAGGAGTTTGAAAAGCCAGATGAAAACATAGAGCCTACCTTGACTGCGGCCGAAGAAAAAGCCTTTGATGAGTTTGAGACAAACACAGCACCGTCCTCGCCTCAAAAAAGCAGCCTGCCTGACTCATAACTTATAAGAGCAGGCGGCTCAGCTTTTATTTGCAAACCGCTTTGCTCTGCCTACAGACAAAGCCCTACACACAGACGGTATCGCTGATATCGTCTGTTTTTTATTGCTTCTCTTAAAGCCGTCTCTCTCAAAGCCACCTTTCCTAAAACCTGTTTTCACAATATCATCTCCCATAAGACCATAAGACAGAATAGTGCGATGATACTAGGGCGGTTATCCCTATAGTCAGGTCCATAAAAAAAGGATACCGCGAGACTGAAATAAATTTTTCGTAGCATCTGTCGGCGCAAGCACAGCACGCAAAAAAATTTTGTACCAGTCTAGCGAATGTATGCAGTGTATCTCTTTATCTTATCTCTCTTTATCTCTCTTTTATTTAGTCACGACGATAGGCTTTATTAGTTACGTGACTCTCTATATAATCGCCTATACGATATGCCATATACAAAATACCATAACGACACAATGTACTTATAAGGATGCAGCTGCCATAGCCATGCGCCAACCGTTATCGCTGCGCCTACCCATCTCCGATTTGGCCAAAACTGCTTATGAAGTCCACTCACTCCTCCAACCTACCGCTATGGCTGGCGCTGATATTAACATTAGCGATGGTTATTTTTGTCCGTGAAACAGCGGTGCTGGTCTGTCAATGGGCAGGTATCGAAAAAGCGGCCAATATCGTCGGTTTGGTGGCGATGTTTGTGGTATTGATGGCGTGGCGTTTGCTAAAAGGCCTACCTAGCTGGCTCACTCAAGCCAGCAATACGTTATTGGTTGATAGCGGTTTTGCTTTTTTGCCCGTTTCTGCTGGTGCAGGTTTATTGTTATTTGCCTTAGGAGACGAGCTGTGGGGCGTGATGCTGACGATGCTTATCAGCACCTTGATACCGCTTTGGGGGTTAGCATTATTGGCCAATCGCTGGCTCAATCAAGACTCTGAGTCTGACTCTAATAGTGATAGTGACTCGCAAGCTGGCGACACCGGCAGCATCACCAGCAAGCAATAAGGGCAGCGCTCAGCTGAATGAACAAGGCAGACTTATGACTTTTGATAGCGTATTGACAGCAACCCTTGCGGCGATATTATTGACCTTGGTCGCCCACGTCATTGCCCGTATCTTAGCGCGTAAGCTATCGTGGCTACCGATGGTCATCACGGCCTTAGCGCTGGTTTTGCTGTTTTTGTTTGTGCTGCAGTGGGACTACAATCACTACTATAGCGTCGCAAAGCCTGTGTTTGACCATCTCTTAGGATACGTCACGGTTTTATTGGCAGTGCCACTCGCCGCCATGAACTTTAAAGGCTTACCTGTCAAAAAACTCACCCTTATCGTCATGATTGCAAGCGTGGTCGGTGCTTTGCTGCCAATGTCGCTCGCCTATCTGCTGTCACTCAGTCACGAGACGATACTGGCATTTGCCACCCGCTCAGTGACCACCCCTATCGGTCTTAGTGTGGCGGATTTGATCAAAGCGCCGCTGGCGATGGCCAACCTTATCATCATTGTCTCAGGTATCGTTGGGGGTACTTTGGCGCGCTTTTTATTTCGCCGTGTCGATGATGACCGTGCCAAAGGCTTAGCACTTGGCTTGGCCGCTCACGCTTTTGGTACAGTCGAAGCGTGGCAGATCAGTCATACCGCCGGACGCTATGCAGCCTTTGGACTGGCAGTCAATGGGCTGGTCACCGCGATTTGGGTACCGATATTCATCAGTGCCGTTGCGTTATAACTACTCCCTGACCTCTCATCAATTAAGGACAAACTCAAAGCATTGGCCGCTCTTATCCTCTTGCTCTTATCCCACCGCTCCTACTCACTTATCATAGCCACTTACTACCACCATCAGCCCTTACAGCAGCTGAGCTGGCACTGATATACGTACACTGTAAATGATAGCCTATTGATTTATTTCGTATTATTTACAAAATAACGCTCACTTTTGCATATTATTTTGACAATCCTATGCGTCAAAAATTTATTATATGTTATAGTAAACAACTATTATTTTTTGTATCTATTGCAAATGATTTTAACAAAACATGAAAACGTCAGGGTTGTTGCTAGGTAGCTGGCGACAAAACACAGCAAATAAAATAAGCACTTGCCTTTATAAGCTGGCCGACTCATCAGCGACAGTCATTTGCGACTACTCGATAAAAAGTGATATCTCTATGATAAATACGACTACCATCAAGACTCGCTGTTTGTCTCCGTTTTTATTAAATACCATCACTGGTATTGCCAGTATCCTTGCTATCTCAAGCTTGAGTGTGAGTGCTCATGCGGGCAATATGTATATCTACAAAGACCAAGGCGGTCAGGTGCTCTTGACCAACGTTAGCCCCAGTGGCAACTTTGATAAGTTCACCAAAAAAGTCAAAGTCACTTATTATAAAGACTCTAAGATGTATGACGGCAGCAGCAATGGCTATGGCAGCAGTCCGGCGAGTAGTAGTGCCAGTCGCAACGCCTATGATAGCTATATTCGCGCGTCCGCGGCACGTCATGGCGTCGATCCTGCCTTGATGAAAGCCATGATGCATACTGAGTCGGCTTTTAATCCAAATGCTCGCTCACCAGTCGGCGCTCAAGGGCTGATGCAGCTGATGCCTGCTACCGCACGGCGATTTAATGTGGGTAATCCTTGGAACCCTGCCGACAACATCGAAGGCTCAGCCAAATACATCGCCTGGCTGATGCGCCGTTTTAATAACAACGTCGAGCACGCTGTGGCAGGCTATAACGCAGGCGAAGGCAATGTCGATAAATACGGCGGCATCCCGCCTTTTAAAGAGACGCGCAACTATGTCAAAAGAGTGATGAGCCGCTATCATAGCTTATACAAAAATGACGCCGGTCTGTCTGACGCCAGTATCAATGCCAGCAATCAAGTCAATATGAGTAGTACAAACAATGGGCTACAAAATGTCAGCTATGGCACGAGCAGTAATAGCAATAGCCCAAGTTATATCAAATCTGCCTACGAGGCCTTACGCTAGTAAGTCCATAAAGGGGTCAAGCTCAGACACAAAAAAGCCCGTTATCGAGTAACGGGCTTTTTTGTGTCTGACGGCAAAACCAATGGCTTAACCGTCCTCATCAGTGCAAGTGCACAGAGATGTTACTTGGATATTACTTGCTAGCCGCCTGAGCTGCTGCAACTTCAGCTGCGAAGTCTTCTTGCTTTTTCTCGATACCTTCACCCACTTCTAGACGTTTGAAGCTTAGTACTTTTACGCCTTCCGCTTTTAGGACATCGCCAACTTTTTTGTCGTTGTCCATGACGTATGGCTGACGTAGTAGAGTTACTTCGTCTAGGTACTTACGTAGGCCACCTTCGATCATTTTTTCAACGATGTTGTCAGGCTTGCCAGACTCTTTGGCTTTGGCTTCGATGATGTCTTTTTCGCGAGCCAACACATCAGCATCAACGCTTTCGTCGTCGACTGCTACAGGGTTGAACGCCGCGATATGCATCGCTAGGTTTTTGCCAGTCTCTTCGCTGCCGCCTTCATACGATACCACAACACCGATACGTAGACCGTGGCGATATGATGCTAGGTTGGCACCTTCTAGAGTTTCTACACGGCGAACCTGAATGTTTTCGCCGATTTTTTGTACCAAAGCCACGCGTGCTTCTTCAACGGTTTGGCCATCGCCATATGGTAGCTCAGAGATAGCAGCAACGTCTGTGACGTTATTTTCTAGCGCGATGTTGGCTACTTTTTCTGCAAAAGCAGTAAAGTTGGCGTCTTTTGCCACAAAGTCAGTTTGGCAGTTTACTTCTAACAAAAACGCTTTGTTGTCGCCTTGAGCGATGATGATAGCGCCGTCAGCTGCGATGTTACCTGCTTTTTTGGCCGCTTTTGCTTGACCAGACTTACGCAAGTTATCGATGGCAACTTCAACATCACCATTGGCTTCTTGTAGGGCTTTTTTACATTCCATCATGCCAAGACCAGTACGGTCGCGCAATTCTTTTACCATTTTGGCAGATACTTTTACTTCTGTCATAAGAGTCACCTTAGTATAGTTATGTATAGGAGGGCTTAATGTCTATTTTTCTCAAGGCTGCTGATGACTTAAGAAAAACGCTCGTATTATCTGCTTATTAATAAAAACAAATCATGACATCGAGCGACTCTACCCACTGGAATAAACGATAATACTCGTTTGGCCAGTTTATGATAGATGACGATCATGTCATCAGCATGTATTTAATATATTTTATGTAATAGCAGTGGTTGATTGAGGGCGTTTGACAGCCATCATTTCATCACGTTATGTAATAGCCATGGTTTCAGCGCTATTATTTAACAACAAGGCATGACGAGTAAAACTGCATCATGCCTACTACGAGCTTATCATTAATGACTTTATATGGATGCTGCTAGCGGTGCTATCAAGACATCCTTACAAAGTAACACTTTTAATGCAGCGAATTATTCAGCTGGCGTTGCTGCTTCTTCTGCATTGGCTTCTTCGGCAGGTGCTTGCTCAGCTTTGCCGCCCGCTTGAGTCTGTGCGTATTCTTTACCAGCGATGATCGCATCAGCCATAGACGTGACGTATAGAGTCACAGCACGGATAGCATCATCGTTAGCTGGGATGATGTAGTCAACGTTGTCTGGGCTAGAGTTGGTATCAACGATACCGATTACTGGGATACCAAGGTTTTTGGCTTCTTTGATAGCGATCGCTTCGTGATCTACGTCTACCACAAAGATAGCGTCAGGTAGGCCACCCATGTCTTTGATACCGCCTAGTGAACGCTCAAGTTTTTCCATATCGCGAGTACGCTCAAGCGCTTCACGTTTGGTCAACTTAGCAAAAGTACCGTCTTCTGATTGCTTCTCAAGCTCTTTTAGACGGCTGATTGACTGACGTAGCGTTTTCCAGTTGGTCAACATACCACCCAACCAGCGATGGTCGACGTATGGCATGCCAGCGCGCTGGGCTTGCTCACGGATAATACCGCTAGCGGCGCGTTTGGTACCAACAAACAATACTTTGTTTTTCTTGGCAGCTAGGCCGTTTACGTAAGTCAACGCTTCGTTGAACGCTTTTACGGTGTGCTCTAGGTTGATGATATGAATTTTGTTACGTGCACCAAAGATATAAGGACCCATTTTTGGGTTCCAAAAACGTGTTTGGTGACCAAAGTGAGCGCCGGCTTGTAGTAAGTCGCGCATTTCGATTTTGGTTGGGTTGTTTGTAGCCATGTGAAATATCCTGTTGGTTGGGTTATGCCTCCACATCACAAAAACTGCCTATCTAGCAACACGCATCTGCCTGTGGGTCATGCCTATAATCATGGCACTGACCTAACTTGCAAATTAATCAAGTCGCCAAACACCCAGCAATTTTTTGCCATGATGTGTGTGTCATTGGTTGGTGTAAAAAAGAAGCCATGTTGGGTTTTAGCAAAAAACTCAAACCCCTCCTATAAAGCAAATTATAGAAATAGCTGCGCCGTATTTTATCATACAACGCCTCACAACCTCCAGCGCTTTATGAGGACAAACCGCGATTTAACAACTCGTGAGCCTCACACCTCAAATCGTCGTATCAACAAAAAAGCGATACCATCGTATCGCTTTTTATTGTTGTCGCTTTTTTGTCGCTTTTCGTTGAAGCAAAGCGATAAACGATAGGCTGTCAGTTGATTGTCGTTGATCAGTTAATTGTCATTAAGTGATGCAGATACCGATGACGGCCTTGTGACCACGCCAGGTAAAGGGCGTGATATAGCTTTGCCGATCTTTGGGTAGATACGATACGTTGGGCGCGCTCTCGACGATGTGCGGCGGCGAGATAATAAACTCTGACCCAAACTCCGTCCGAGCGTTACCAGAGATGGTGTTGGCCATCTCTCCGAGCAAATCCTTCAGCATCGTAATAGAGGAGTCGGTCTCGCCCATCGCCTGAACCACCGCACGCAGCATCGCGCTTGGCGCACTGACATAGACGCAGCCTTGTAGCGGACCTGAGATTTTGATAACGCCGCTGTAGTCATAGCCTACCGCTGTCTTATTGTTATTTAAATAAGGCGTATCGATGTCTACTTCTGTTCCATCAATCTGCGTAAAAAACGCATTAATCGAACTTAAAAATACGCCCAATTTTTCTACTTTAATCATAATAACGAACATCCGTATTAGAACGTAATAGCGAGATCATCAGTCCTGCAAACAGACCACAATCTCACCGACTTGCGAATGCCAAGTGATCGGGATGATAAAAGAACGCTCATCGTTTGGTAGGACGATACTTTTGGGCGCTCCTTTAAACACAAACGGTACCGAGATATGAAACTCTGAGCCAAACTCAGTACGGGCGTTGCCTGCGATGGTATTGGCAACCTCGCCTGCTAGATCAATATAATTGTCATCACTTTTATCAGTCTCACCCATGCTATCTAGTAGCGAGGACAACAACTTGTGAGTCGCCGAAAAATACACCACGCCTTTTTGACCACCAGAGATACCAATCACACCAGTGTAGTCATGCACTTTGGGCTGTTTGTTTTCTAGCAAATACGGCGTGTCAGCGACGAGCTCTTCTCCACCAAACTGATCAAAATAATTGCTAATGATGTTTAAAAAAATCTGTAGCTTTTGTTCTTTCATATAGACATTACTCAAGTCGTTGAATGGTATTAATCTTGCACCAGCTCGTGCAAAGACTCTACAAGCTCTTCTTCTGAAAACGGCTTGCACAAAAACCCACTGGCACCAAGCGATAGCGCCTCAATCCCCGTGGCTTTATCAGACAAGGCAGATACGACTAAAATACGGACATCAGGATCCGTGGCGATGATTTTTTCGATACACTCCAAACCATCCATTTGCGGCATGGTCAGATCCATGGTGATCACATCAGGACGATGGATATTAAACTTCTCTAGCGCCTGCACACCACTGGTCGCAGTAGCGACCAGCATAAACTCACCTGAGTCATACGCACGCTGAATACGGTTTCTAATGATATTAGAATCATCAACAATCATTAATTTATGCATAACCTATTACCTGTAATGAGGCACATCGTTGTGGTGAACAATATGCCTAACCTCTCTTATTAAGCTTTTGGTAGTGTAATGACAAATCTTGTCATTTTGCCCCGTTCACTATTTACATTCAGCTTGCCGTCGTAGTCCTTGACCAGTGATTTGATGATATCCAAACCCACGCCGCGGCCACCGTCTTCATCAGCGTCTTCTTTGGTAGAAAAACCTGAAGAAAACAGCTGCTTGAGCAAGTCGTTATGCGTCAGCTGACTTGCGGCTTCATTATCGACGTGGTTTTCTGCCACCAATTTATGACGGATACTGTCGTAATCGATGCCTTGACCGTCGTCCTGCACGATGAGCATGACCTCTTGGCCGTTGTCTTGTACTTCTAGATCAATCTTGCCTGCTGTTTCTTTACCGAGCGAATGACGGACGCTTGGCGCTTCAACACCATGTACCACAGCGTTGCGTAGTAACTGAATACCAATCTCTTTGATAGGCTTGGCAAGATGCTCTGGGATATTGACTTGCGCTAATGTATGGCTGTTTAGCTGTATCTGCTTGCCTTGTCTTGCGGCGATATCCTTGGCAAAATCTCGATAAAATGAGAGCTGATCATTCTCTGGCTCATCATTCAGGTCGATATCCTGACCACCAGCAATAGTGATGCCACCAATCGATAGGCTGGCTGGCTGATGATTAATAGCAACATCAGGCGTTGCTGTTTTTACTGCGCTCTCTTTCGCCATCGCATCATTTAACGCAGTCGTTTTTTTCGTGGTAGCAGGCTTGGTAGGTGTCGGTGCGGAGCGGTTGATACGCTCACCGAGCGTTGCAATGGTATTGGACAAGCTCAACAAATCATCTAAATGCACGGCTAATGGCAAAAAGTCATTACCTGATAGCTGACCTTGGTTTTGTAAGGCATGCAACTTGTCTTCGGCATCTGAGGCAATCTTGGTAAAGCTGTGCAGTTTTAGCGCTGATGCTTCGCCTTTTAGACTATGCATTTCGCGATAAATGGCTTTTAGTTTGTTTTCCAGCTCGTATTGTGAGCTACCAGGATTTTTTAAGATGTTGTTCATCTTATTGATATGCGCATCAGTGTTGGCGATAAACTCATTAATGATCTTAGGATTTACATTTAAGATGGTGGTGAGCATCTCGATTTGCATGTCATTTTGCGAGCGCTCTTTTTCTAAGCGCTGCTCTAGGTAGACGGCATCAGAGACATCATTGACGTTGACCAAAATACGGGCGATGTCTTTTTTGTCATAAACGCGTGAGAATTTAAAATCCAAGAAGCGGCTATCAGCGCCTTTATTTTCGCCGGCGTCATGTAGCATTACCTTATGTAAAGGGTTTAATGAATCCACCAACTTTTCTTTGACGCGCGGGTTGTATAACTGCTCGATAAACTGCTTGGTGGTGTTTAGGTCTTTATCAGAGATACGACCACGTAAGACACTGGTAAAGTTCTCACCTGCCAAATTGTCAGCACCGATGATGCCATTGAGGGCACGAGAGTGCTGTTGACCAATCTTTAGGTCTTTATCTAGCAAGAATAGACCAGTATTGACCGTTTCCATAATTTCTTGTGTTTCGCGGCGCGCAGCAGCAGCTTCGGCATCGGTCTCACGTAAGCGGCGCACAAAGAAGAATACGAAAATCAAAAAGTAAGCAAAAATCGCCGCAACACCCAACACCTGAATCAGACGAATGGTGGTGGCTTGGCGCTCTGCATTACTAAATACGTCGCGTGTCAGATTATCTAGCGAGTCGTTGATCAGCAAACTGGAGGTTTTGGCTTGCTCAACCGCTCGAGTCAAGTCATCTGCCGACGGCACCATGATGTTATCAGCGTCTTTTAGGTAGGTCTGAATTTTGGGTTCAAGTGCCTGCCACTGCTCTTTGGCAGCGGCAATATTGGCTTGGGCACTATCATCAACCTTGGGTAGATTATAACTTTCGCCTGTACTGTCAGTGATCTTGCCGCCTTGCTCAATAGCAGAAAGAGAGTTAGTAATCAGTGATGTGTTTTCTTCTAAACGGTTCAATACTCGCTGAATATGCGGCGAGCTTGTGTCTTCACCATAACTGTTATCTAAGTCAAAAAGATCTTTGATGACCGACTGCGCACTGTTGGCGACTTGGTTGGTCTGGTCGATCAAAGCGGTGTTTCTTTCTAAGAGGCTGGAGGTATAAAAGGTAAAGGCTAGCAAGGCACCGATGAGTGATAAAAACAGTGCAATAGAGATGATCAGACCTTGATAGCGTTTATTGTCGATATTTGGTGTGGTGGCCATGTTTGAAAATCCTTAATTCGCTTGAGTAGAAGTCGGTTCACTGTTGGTGTCTGGCTCCGTTGAACCCAACCACTTTTCTTCAATCTCTTTAAAAGTCCCTTTTTCTTTTAGCTTAGTAATACCTTCATTGACATTTTTAATAAGCTCGTTATTACCTTTAGCCATCAGTATGACTTGTTGCGCCGATGGATTGTCTTCACTTTCGTAGGGAACGATAGTGACGCCGTATTCTGGATGATTTTTCGCTGTGTACTGCAAAATAGGCATATCATGCAGAATTACATCAACCCTGTCTTGAACCAAATCTTCATACAATAAAAAAGCAGTTGTGTTAGTGGTCAGGTTGTCCTCATACCCACCTAGTTCATTTAACTGATCGACAGGTTTAGCACCTTCCATTGCCCCGATTCTTACATTCTTTAAATCTTGTAAGCTTTTGGCATTGAGCTTTCCCTCTGCATACATCATTGCAGAAGGGTTAAAGAAATATGACTTAGATAGTCCGTAACGAGTATTACGATCATCCTTGTATGAAATACCTGAAATGGCGATATCCCTTGATCCTGACTCCACGCTATCAAACATGTTTTGCCACGTTTCTTTATAAAACTCGACTTTGAACCCTTGCTCTTCACCGATAGCACGGATCGAGTCAATATCAATACCCTGCATATTTCCATAATCATCTTGCAATGAAAAAGGGGGCATCGTACCTGTTGTAGCTACTTTTAGTGTCGGTGCTGTATCCGGCAAGCTGCTCACAAAGTTATCTTTGCTTTCCGTCACTGGTGTGCCAGCTGCATTGGTATTTTCTGTGGTAGAAGAATTACCACAACCAAATAAACCAACGCTTAATATAACTGGCAATACTCGATATAACTGCATCATGTTTTGTCCTTAAAATCGCAAAGCTTATTATCTTAACATCACTGGACAGCAATCTATAATTTCAAAAAGTATCACAGTGTAAACATAAAGTTACAATCTACACTAATTTTTTTCTAATTGAAATACTTCTGATAAATTTGTTTGGTAACAACAAACTATTTATTTTCAATCAACTACGATTAAATATGACACCTCAGTCATTATAAGGCGTGTCTTATAAAATCATCAGGCTCTACATTAACCACGCGTAACGCCCATGTATCAAAGCCCTTTTATTAAGACAAAAAAACACCCAATATTGGGTGTCTCAAAAACTTGCAGCCGCTACTCTGCGTCATCGAGGTCTAAATTACGATCTATCTGCCAGATTAAAAACGCACCCAAGCTCATCAGGACAAAAAGAGCAATACCGATTTTTAACACTGGATTAAGAGGGAATAAGTTTAATAATAAACCACCAAAAATACCCACTGAAAACATCAGCGAGCCTTGCAGCGCGCTTGCCATACCCGCACGCTGCTTTTGAAAAGCCAGCGCAATCGCCGAGGCGTTTGGCTGGGTCAATCCCAAGCCTGCAATACAAAAGAAAATACACGCCAGCACCAGTGGCAACCAAGCATCGGTCCCTAAAAATATACCGACAAAAAACAACGTGCCTGCAGAGAGCACCTGCATCATCGCCCCGAAACGTAATATGCTCAAGATACGAAAGCGATTGGTCAACCACTGATTCAGCTGAGTCAAACCCACAAACCCTGCCGCATTCATTCCAAACAACCAGCCAAAATGCGTGGCCGAGACGCCATAAGTGTCCATGATTAATTCAGAAGCTGAGCTGATATAGACAAACATCGCACCCATCAACAGCCCGCCACCGATCGCAGGGTAATTAAAGCTGGGATCTTTTAACAAATCCCAATACTGGCTCAGCACTTCTCTGGCAGGGCGTATGTTACGGTTCTCTTCGGTAAGGGTTTCAAAAAAGAAGAATTTGGTGAGCAGTAAGTTCAGCACCCCAAAGGCGGCCAAAAACCAAAAGATAGAGTGCCAATTAAAAAACTGTAAAAACAGTGCGCCCAAAGACGGCGCGAGTATCGGTGCCAGTCCCATCACCAATATCATGATAGAAAAAGCTTTTGCGGTTTGCTTAGCCGTTAGCCGATCACGAATCGCAGCTCGAGTTACCACTGCCCCGACGCAGGCACCAAGAGCCTGCATGGTACGGCCGACAAACAACACATACTCATTATCCGTGGTGGCACAGATAACAGAAGCAATCACATAAAGCGTCATGCCCATATACAGCGGCTTGACTCGACCAACGCGATCGCTAAAGGGGCCGTAAAACAACTGACCAAATACCAAACCCACAAAATACGCTGGGACTGAGTTGGCCATAAAGGCGGTTGACACACCAAAATCATCTGCCATCGACGGTAGTGCTGGCAAATACATATCAATGGATAAAGGCCCTACCGCGACGATCAGCCCGAGCATCATAATCCAAGCAACGGGCAAATCAGCCGAGCGAACGCGCTCGGCGGCGATGGGTTTGGGAGGTGGGGAGGATTTTGGAGCAGACATATTTAGACCAGATTATATAGTGATTATTGTTTTATATCTTATGGCTTTACGATAGCGTTTTTGGTTTGCTGCCGTCATAAAATGGCAGCTTATAGCAATAGTGCATATTTACTAACGTCTATGCAAGCGGACAATGTTATATGGTGGTTATATCGTGATTTTGACCGCTATTGCAATAGACGCCTAACGCGAATAAAACAACCCTTAACCACTAAAAACACTCAATATAAAACATAAGACTCTGTCTAAATTTTTCTACCTCTGATGTAAACCCTTATGATTTATGACTCATTATAGAAGACTAGCGAAACTGTCGCTTGGCAAAGGTGGTGCTGGCTTGCTTGGCTTTTCTCAGTGCAAGCTTGCGATTGCGGCCCAGCATCATTTTTAGCTGCCACATCTTTTCTTTATAGAGCGTGGTTGCAGGCTGATGATGCATGGCATTGATCACACGCTTACTGGCAAGTACCGCATCTGGTGAGCGCTCGGCAAGCTCAGCGGCGAGATGCTTTGCTTGCTCAAGCGGCGTCTCGCTGCAATGGCTGACCAGTCCCAGCGCTTTGCCTTCGCTGGCATCGACGATGCGTGCTGTCATCGCCAGCTCTTTTAGCACGTCTTCTCGTACCACGCCATACGCCGATTGCGTCAGACCCATGTCTGGCACCAGCCCCCACTTGGCTTCCATGATAGACAGTTTACACTCAGGATGGCTGATGCGTACATCACATGCCAGCGCCAATTGTAGCCCAGCGCCGATACAGTAGCCTTCTAAGACCGCAATGACCGGTACTGGCACATCACGCCAGACCAAGCAAACACGCTGAAACGAGCTTTGCCACGGCTTCACCAGCTCCCACACTGCAAACGCTTGATTTTTGGGATGGTTCAAATCGCCCAAATCGATACCGGCACAAAACGTCCCTTCCGCACCGTTTAAGATGACTGCTCGTATTGTCTTATCTTTACTCACTCGGCCTGCCACAGCGATTAGCTCTTCTACGACCTTAAAGCTCATGGCGTTTTTTTTGTGCGGACGATTTAGCGTCACAGTGAGTATATTATCAGTGACACTCACTTGTAGCGTTTCGTATTGGTAAGTTGCAATGGCGTTCATAACGATCCTTATTTATGAATGGGTAAAAGATAGACTGATAGCGATAATATTAGCAGGCTTATCCATATCCTACCTTAGCAATAACTGACTGCCACGATACTTTATAGCGAGACTGTATTGTCAATCTCAAATAAAAGAAGTACGTGATTTTTCGCACGCGACTGGTATCAGTTTTGCTTGCTGTACGATGCAGACAGATGCTGCACAAAACCACTCTCTGTCGCACGGTATTTATTTTATGGTGGATCGACTATACGGGCATGGCAACATGAAGTCGCGCTTTTTACTGTTTCTCAATCACTATTACTCAGTCACTATTTCTACATCGTTATGCCTAAATCATTTTCCACGTCATGTCGTTTTCGCTGAGACGATGGTAGTTGAGCTGCGGATAAGCGGACAAATCCAGCGTTTGCAAATTATTTAATGCTGTCAGTAGCGCTTCGTAATAAGGCTGGAGCATAGCAAACTGCGCAGGCGTGGTATGCTGGATATTCAATAAACACTTATCTTCTAAGTCTTGACTGGCCTGACGCAGCTGCGGCACGCCAGTATAGCGGCTACCGCCCAATATACGATGGGCAATCTGCGCCAACATACTACGGTCGCGCGCCTCCCATGCTTGAGTCAACGCTTGCTTTTCATCATTGATGGTGTCGAGCATCATGATGATCAGCTTGGCTGCCAGATCAGGCTTGTTGGCTGAGCGAGTCAGCGCATCTTGCCAGTCCAAAATTTCTGAGTTCGGGCTATCTATCGCTGTATCCTTGTGCTCATTCTGACGTGCGGCTAGATCAGTATTTGGTTTGCTGGCATGATCCATCGACCCTGACGGCGGGCTCAGCAACGGCGCCTGTCCTTGCTTTTGTAAGCGTAAGCTATCGTAGCGCGGCTGAGTCTCTCGCGGTGTCTCTCGTCTATAGTCTTCGCGCGGCTGACTGTCACGTAAATAGTCATCACGGATTTTTTTGAGTGATAATGGTCGCGTTATTTTTGGCGGCTCGCTAGCATCGGTAGTGCGCTCGCTTTTACTGACAGGATACGTGCTGGTCGTCGCGCCCAGCGGCCATTCAGAGAAGGTTTGCGTGTCGATGTCTGTTGATGCGTCGATGTGACTAGAGGCCGCATCCGTGTCTTGCAAGCCCAGTCCATGTAGATTGGCTTCAGATAGCGCGGTTAGTTGCGGCGTGGTCGAGGTGCGGCTCAGCCATTTTTGTAGCACTTGCAGCAACTGCGGCTGACTAATGGGTTTACCGACATAGTCGTTGATACCACTGGCTATCAGCTTGTCACGCTCATCAGCCAGCCCATGCGCGGTCAAGGCGATGATAGGAATGTGACTGTCATCGCTTTCGATACTGCGGATTTGCTTGGCCGCTTCATGCCCAGACATACGCGGCATTTGGATATCCATAAATATCAAGTCGATGTTGTTTTTATGGGTGTCTTTATCTTCATTGGCAGTCTCCTCTGCATACAGCGCAGAGTTTGACTTTTTGCTCATGTCATCTCGCGCTTCGGCTTTAGAGAGCTGGGTTTTGTTTGACAGACTTTGCTTTTGGCTTTTAGCAGTTTTTAGATTTTTGGTTTGCTGCTTACTGATAATCTCTATCGCATCAAAGCCGCTACTGGCGGTGACGACATGAATACCCAGCTCGCTAAGCAGCGCATCGAGTACCAAGAGATTGGGCAGATGATCATCCACCGCCAACACCGTCACCCCTTTCCAGCGCGGCTCTTGCAGACTCGTTGGCTGGCGGCGATTTTGTGTATCGAGCATGGCATACAGCTGCCTTTTATCCAAAGGCTCATATAAGATATTGGCATGATAACGATTGAGCAGAGCCTGATCGGCGGCCACTTGATAGCCAAAAACAGCAAGCTTACCCTGATAGTGCAGACGAATTTGTTTTAATAGCGCCATCATATCGTCTTGGGTATCATCATCGACGATAACCCAGTCCCAGTAATTACCATGCTCTTTTAACGATTCAAGCACACCTGGCAATGAGTTGGCTTGGGTCAGCTGAATTGGTAGATATTGCAGACTGGCTTTGAGCACTTGTATCGAGGCTGGATGGTTGATCCACACCAGCACATTAAACTCATCAGTTTCGCTAGCAAGCGGCGCGAGCACAGGCAGCTCAATGGTCTGCCCTGTCGCCGCCTCGAGCACATCGACGTGCGCTGGCATGCGAAACCAAAACGTCGCGCCTTGATTGGCAATGTTTTCTTGCGCATTGTCATAAAACCCAATATCACCGCCCATCAGTCGCGTCAGCTGCTTGGAGATGACCAAACCCAGCCCAGTCCCGCCATACTGACGCGTGATAGAAGGATCGCCTTGACTAAAGCTTTGAAACAGCATTTTTTGATCAGCAAGCGAGATGCCCTTACCGCTGTCTTGCACACTTATCATCAGATAATTATCACGGTGATCATCAAGGCTGACCCGCACCACCACATCACCACTGTCGGTAAACTTAATCGCATTGCCAACGATATTGGTCAGTACTTGCTTGAGGCGTAAGGCATCGCCATTGATACGCATCGGCACATCGTTATAAAACAGCACTGCCATGCGTAGGCCTTTTTCGGCGGCGACTGGCGAGAGCATATCAACCACATCATAAATGGTGTCATAAAGATCGAACTCATGACGATCAAGCACCAGCTTGCCCGCCTCGATTTTAGAAAAATCCAAGACATCGTTGACCAGCGCCAGCAGATGCGCTGAGGATTTACGAATGGTCTGTACGTACAAATCTTGTTCAGGATTTAGCTCGCCGTGACGCGCCAGCAGGTTGATAAAACCATCGATACTGTTGAGCGGGGTGCGTAGCTCGTGGCTGATATTGGCCAAAAACGCCGATTTGGCTTGGCTGGTTGAGATGGCGGCATCACGCGCGTTTCTGATCGAGATGTTTTGCATTTCCATCTCATCAAACGCCAAACGCAAATCGTCCTCAGTTTGCTCGGCATGGTCTTTGAGGTCTTGAAAGCTTCTGTGCAAGCGGCGCAAGGTATTGACCAAATCTTGCTGTAATAAGTTTAGCTCGCCATCCGACTCCACCGGAATCGGCTGATATAAATTGTCGACGTGAGTGCGCTGCAACTGCAAGCGCAGCTCATAAATCGGTGCGATCCAGCGTTTTGAGTAAATGTTTAAACTCAACAGCAAAATCAGGATGGTAAACAACCCCGTAATCACCAGCGCCATGGCGATGCGATAACGCGCGATATAAAGCGGCTCGTTGTCCATATCGACGAGCAACCACAGCCGCTGCCCTTCAAACTCACCAAGCACGCTGCCATAAGCGGTGCCGATCGGTGTGGGCTTTTGCGAGATAAATTGCGCTGAAGCATCAATCATTGGCCAAGGCTCATTGAGCCCATAACCGACCGTGGCCAGCACCTTATTGTCTTCATTAACAATCGCGATGCGCTGCACGTGCTGCTCGGATTGCATGCGGCCTAACCTGTCACGAATGCCCTCTAGGGTCGAGACGGCAGCCTTGGAGGCACTGCCCGCCTGCTGGCGCTCTTGCTCTAACAGCTCAGGAATCAGATCTGCAATCTCTGGGGTATAACGAATCAGCACCGCCTCGGCCAACACTTCTTGCTCAGAGTCGCTGGCACGCATGGTCTCATGAAACACCAAAATACCGCCGACAGCGGCCAATATACATATCGGCAAAAACACCAATATGATCAGCTGACCATAGGCGCTACTGGTATCAAAACGTTTTTTGTGTGCCATGCAAGCTCGCTCTCATCTCAATGTTTTGCTAGGGCGTGTCCTCATTTTAAAATAATGATAAAAACAAGATAAGATGACTATCAATTGAATGGAGGACATACGCTAGATTTATCACAGCGACTTTGCGCCATCGCGTCCTGTACTATAGCGCTATCGTTATCACTTGGCTATAGCTATCAGTCGTTGGGTATCAGTCATGGCGATAAGTGTGGTGGCTGCATCATAACGCCTCTGAATCATACAAGTATTTTAACAGTATTTGTCTCAACTACCATTTATAAGCACCATTCATTTACCAAAATCTCTGCATGCATTCAGCGTAGGCAAAAACAAAATGATATAATGGCGCAGCTTTTTACTTGCCGCTATTTTTGCGCGCTGTGTCACGCTTTGCAAGTGCATAAATCAGGTTTGAACATTCATATTAACAATAAGGGTATCTTATGTCAGCTACGGCCACGTCAAACGCCACCTTCATCTCTCAAGTTACCGCCCTTGCCGATTGCGTCGGGCAGACACCCTTGGTGAAATTGCAGCGCCTGCCTGAGCAAGAGCAGATTGCGGGTGGCACGGCGGTCTTGGCCAAGCTAGAAGGCAATAACCCAGCAGGCTCGGTAAAAGATCGCCCAGCATTTAATATGATTTATCAAGCAGAGCGGCGCGGTGATATCAAACCAGGTGATATGCTGATTGAGGCCACCAGCGGCAATACGGGCATCGCGCTCGCCATGGTTGCCGCCATGCGCGGCTATCCGATGACGCTACTCATGCCGACCAACTCAACCCAAGAGCGCAAAGACGCAATGACGGCTTATGGTGCCACCCTCATCGAGGTCGATGAAGGCATGGAAGCGGCGCGCGACTTGGCTCTGCAGATGCAAGCCGATGGCAAAGGGATTGTGCTGGACCAGTTCAACAACCCTGACAATAGCCAAGCGCATTATCTCACCACAGGCCCTGAGCTTTGGACACAAACAGACGGTAAAATCACTCACTTTATCAGCTCTATGGGGACCACAGGCACGATCACTGGAGTGTCTCGCTATCTAAAAGAGCAAAACCCAGATATCAAAGTGATTGGTCTACAGCCTGATGAAGACGCCTCTATCGCAGGCATCCGCCGCTGGCCTGCTGAGTATATGCCGGGTATCTTTGAGGCTGATTTGGTCGATGAGGTGATGGATGTCGATCAACGTATCGCCGAAGTCTATATGCGCAAACTGGCCAAAACCGAAGGCATTTTCGCTGGGGTGTCATCTGGGGCAGCAGCATGGGCGGCGCTACAAGTCGCCAAAGCCAATCCAGACGCCGTCATCGCCTTTATCGTCTGCGACCGCGGTGATCGTTATTTATCGACTGGCTTATACAATGTAGATGACGACAAGGTTAATGACGACAATGTTAATGACAACAATGTCGTTAAAGGTACAGAAAACGCCGCACAATAAGCTAACAATTAATTAGGTTTACCTATGTCACAAGCCTTACCATCCGACCCGATACTGGTCTTCGATATCGAGACCGTTGCCGATACTGATGCGGCGCGCCGTATCTATCCACAGTTGGCTGAGCTTAACGATGCCGATGCCCTCAGCGCACTGACAGCGATACGCACACAAGAAGCAGGACATGATTTTATGCGTCTGCCGCTGCAGCGTATCGTCTGTATATCAGCGCTGTATATCAAAGACGGTCAGTTTTCTTTGTTTTCTTTGACGGCGGACAAATTTAGCGAAAAAGACATTCTTGCTAAGTTTTTTCGGGCATTTAATGATCTTGAAAAACTGCCGCAACTGATCAGTTGGAACGGCTCTGGCTTTGATATTCCGGTGCTTATTTATCGCGCCATGCAGTATGACTTGGCAGCGCCGTGGCTATTTGAAGAAGGCGAGCGTATCAAAAACATGCGTTTTGATAATTATGTCAATCGCTTTCATACTCGCCATCTAGACTTGATGGATAGATTTAGCCAGTATGGTGCCAGTCGCCGCGAAGCCATGGATGTGGTCGCAAGCCTCTACGGTCTGCCTGGCAAGACCAGTGTCGATGGTAGCATGGTGGGCGATCTGGTTAATGAGGCAGATTGGCAGACACTGTCGATATACTGCGAGTCTGATGTCATGAATACGTGGCTGATTTATTTGCGCTGGTTACGACTAACTGGACAGCTGTCTTTGCAGGATTTTGATATATGGCAGCAGCAGAGCCTGACTTATTTAAGACAATATACCCAAGCAGATGGTCGCCCACGTCATCATGAGTTTATCGCTGATTGGTCGTCGGCACCCGACGCTTAAACCCTGTGATTGACCATCCGATATTACCGCAGTGCTATGAGCAGAGCTATACACAGTAGCACTCACCCTTATCTTATTTTTCGTTATTTATCATTTATTATTAAGGCAGGTTTATGCAGCCCACCGATTCAAAGACTTCTGCGGCACCCGAGGCGACGACGCCTGAGAGCGCTCGCCAAACAATCACCATTCCGCCCAACAAAAAAAAATCCAAACCCTCTTCAAAGACACGTCGACGGTTAAAAGAAGCCAAGCCGCTGCCTTTTTCGATTGATGGTCTATCACATGATGGTCGCGGCGTGGCGATATATGGTAATGGCTTTGGCGTAGATGACGGCCATATCGAAGACAAGCACGGCAAAAAAGTCTTTGTCAGCTTTGCCTTACCAGGTGAGAGCGCTTTAGTGAAGCTGACCAACAGTCGTGCCAGCTTTGAAGAAGGCGACGCTGTGAGTATTACGGCCAATCCAAATCCTGAGCGCGCGGTTCCGCCCTGCCCGCATTTCGGCGTCTGCGGCGGCTGTAGCTTGCAGCATTGGCAGCCAGATGGGCAAATCAATTTTAAACAGTCTGTACTGGCAGAGATGCTCATCCATCAGGCTAATGCCGAGCCTGATACTTGGCTGGCGCCTGTGGTCGGTGATCGCCTCGGCTATCGCACCAAAGCGCGCTTGGGCGTACGCTATGTCGCCAAAAAAGAAACAGCGTTGGTCGGATTTCGAGAGCGCTCTAGTAACTTTTTGGCGGAGCTAAATGAGTGTCATATTCTAGACCCGCGTATCGGTTTTGAGATTGAAAACCTAAAAGCGCTGATTAGTACTTTAGAGAGCCGTGACAAGATTGCCCAGCTTGAGCTGGCGATGGGTGAACAAATAGATGGACTACCAGACGGCAATCAGCCCGTTGCTTTGATCGTACGCAATTTAGCGCCGTTGTCAGAGGCGGATGTAGAAAAACTAAAGGCGTTTTTTGCAGCGCGCAGCTGGCAGTTGTATCTACAGCCCAAAGGTGCTGATAGCATTCAGCGTATCGCCTTGAGCGCTGATGATGATATGAGTCAGCAGTTTGGACGCTTGTATTATCAGCTACCCGAGTTTGACCTGACGTATGAATTTATTCCAACTGACTTTACGCAAGTGAACTTATCCGTCAACCGTCAAATGACCAAGCTTGCTTGCGACTTGTTGGATTTAAAAGCAGGCGAACGGGTACTGGATTTGTTTAGTGGACTGGGCAACTTTAGTCTGCCCTTAGCGCGGCTTGTCGGAGAGACAGGCTCGGTGGTTGGCGTAGAAGGCAGTGACGCAATGACCGCGCGCGCCGCAGACAACGCTCGCCGTAATGGCCTTAACAACACAGAATTTTATAGTCAGGATTTGACGCATGATTGCTCAGATCAGCCGTGGGCCAACCAAGGCTTTGATGCGCTCTTGATCGACCCACCACGCTCTGGCGCGTGGGAAATTATGCAGTATCTGCCCAAGTTCAACGCTGAGCGCATCGTTTATGTCTCTTGTAACCCAGCGACGCTCGCGCGCGACACCAAGGCTTTATTAGAGCAAGGCTATCGCCTGACGCATGCTGGGGTGATGGATATGTTTTGTCATACCGGTCATGTAGAGTCCATTGCCCGTTTTGAGAAGGTTGCGGTTTGATATTACCGGCGTGTCCTTATCAAAAAAGAACACGCTGTCTTTATTAAAACTATAGATAATATCGCGAGGCAAACCCGCTAGTTCAACCTATCAACAACAGACATTACATAGCCTCGCTTGATTTGTCGCCTCAAAATGAGATAATAATAAACAATCTTCCTATGTCTACTCTATCAGCACATGGCGAAGACTTGCACTCATAGCTTTATATATTTTACTTGCATTTTATAGCTGCTAAAAAAGGATTTTTTAGCAGTTGTATTGGTTTATAGCTGACACTTTGTGATCTCATCCAAAGTGCGTGCAGAGTAGATGAAGTTATAATCAATTCAAGATAGCTAAGAGGAGTCGGCTATGGTCAAAATTCGTGAAGGATTGCCGTTGGTGGATGGACAAACCACTCAAGCTGACAGTGCCACACTAGCGGCGCAACTGGTTGCGAGCCAGCGCTCTCACCAATCTGCCAATAGCTATGCCCAAATTCCTCTCGATATCAAATACCAACTGGCCACTCATAAGCTGCACACCACCTTTGATCGCTCCGCCGATCATGCGCTGCATACACATGACCCAAAACTTGCCAATGAGTATGCAAACAATCTGCTTTTGGACAAAAACAACACTTTAACCAAAAAAGAGCTGGAGGCGATTAATCTAGATCAAGTCAACATCGACGTCCCAACGTGGCTGGACAATGTCGCCAAACGTATCGGCCAAGATGCGGTGCCCAATCTCAGCGCGGCTTGTGAGTTTATTCGCAGCCATATGAATACCAGTGAGTCCGAGCGCTCAGGCGCTTATGTCACAGGTATTGGCATGACCGATATTTTAACGTACCTGTATCAAGACGAAGATGCCTTGGTGGCAGCGATGCTTTATCGTAGCGCGCGCAAGTCTATCATTAGCCTGACAGATATCGAAAAAAACTTCGGAGCAGACATCGCCACCTTGGTCAAAGATACCTTGGCGATGGGTAAGCTGTCGGAGATCATCGAGAGCAACAAGCGTTTAGAAGACCACTTTGTCAACAACCAGCGTGACCAGCTCTCTAACATCTACAGCATGCTCATCTCGGTCACCAACGATGTCCGTGTTGTACTGATAAAGCTTGCCGAGCGTACCTTTGCCATGCGTGAGCTGACGTTTTCTAGTGAAGAGCGGCAAAATCGCGTGGCGCGAGAAGTCATGACCATCTATGCCCCACTAGCGCACCGATTGGGTATCGCTCAATTAAAGTGGGAGCTAGAAGACTTGGCTTTTCGCTATCTGGCACCTGAGCGCTACAAAGAAATCGCTAAGCTGCTGTCAGAAAAACGCAGTGAGCGCGAGTCTTATATCCAGCGCGTGCAAGACAAGCTCAATGAGGCGCTGGCAGACGCCGGTATCGAAGGAGAAGTGTCGGGACGCGTCAAACACATCTACTCGATTTATCGAAAAATGAAGCTCAAAGGCTTATCGTTTGATCAGCTTTATGATATTCGGGCGCTACGGGTTTTGGTCACCAGCCCCTCAGATTGCTATCACGTACTTGGGCTCGTCCATGGCTTATGGCGTTATATTCCTGAGCAGTTTGACGACTATATCACCAACCCGAAGTCCAACGGCTATCGCTCGCTGCATACTGCCGTCATTGCCGAAAACAAATCGCTGGAAGTACAGATTCGAACGCACGAGATGCACTTTGAGGCCGAGCTTGGCATGTGCGCGCATGTCAATTATAAAGAAGGCCTAAAAAACAAAAAAGACAACTACCTCAATCAAAGAATCAGCTCGCTGCGGCAGCTTTTGTCCATTAATAACGAAACCCGCAATCAGCCGCGCTCGGCAGTTTTAGCAGGCGAAGAAATAGAAGAGCTGGAGCTTGATGAAGAAGAACAGTTAGTCGATTTCGATGAGCTGGAGCGCATTTATATCTTTAGTCGTGATGGCGATATCACCGAGCTGCCAAAAGGCGCGACCGTCCTTGATTTTGCCTATTATGTCCATACGCAGGTGGGCAACCGCGCACAGGCAGCGCGGGTCAATCAGCGCTATGTGCCGCTGACCTACCAGCTCAAAACGGGCGAGCAAGTAGAGATCATCACCAAAGCCTCACGTGAGCCTAATCGTGATTGGCTGGTGGCCTCGCTTGGTTATATCCATACCAACCGTGCACGCTCAAAACTACGCCAATGGTTTAACAAGCAAGACCGTGACAAAAACATCGAGATTGGGCGGCAAATGCTCAGCAAAGAGCTTGAGCGCTTGTCCGTACATCCCAACAGCATCGATCTCAATGACTATACCCAGTATTTTAATGTCAATAATACCGATGATATCATCGTCGGATTGGTCACCGGTGACATCGGCTTAAATCAGCTCACCAGTCATATCTCGCGTCAGCTACAGCTAGAGCCGGAGCGACCGCCAGAGGATTTTGTACCCAGCATCGATACCAAAGACACAAGCAAGCTCGATGCCTATAAGATACGAATCGATGGACTGGATAATATCGAGATTAACTTGGCGGGCTGCTGTCACCCTATCCATGGCGAACCCATCGCCGGCTATATCACCTTGTCACGCGGTGTCAGTGTCCACAATCGTGGCTGTCCAGAATACCTGCGTCTCATCGAGCGTGATCCTGAGCGCGAGGTAGAGGCCAGCTGGCGCGTCCAACCTGGTCGCTATCAACCAGTCGATATACATGTAGAGGCCTATGACAGACGAGGGTTATTACGCGATTTGACACAGATTATTGACAAAGAAAACGTCAATATTCGCCAAGTTGAGACGTTAAGTAATGACGACAATATCGCTTTTTTGAAGTTCCATATCGAAGTATCAGGACTGGCGCACTTGTCTAAACTATTGGCCAAGCTCGAACAGCAGCATGGTATCTTGCATGCCAGACGTGCCGTCGCATAAGGCGCGTATTTTTATAGCCTGTCCCTTGACCGGAGCTTACAAACTTACCTTAATCATAGAGTTATCATAAAACATCATGCCAGAATTGCCTGAAGTAGAAACCACCAAGACCAGCCTAAGCCCCTTACATGGTCAGCAAGTCATTGACATACAAGTGTTTCAGCCAAAACTGCGCTGGGCTATGCCAGATGATTTGGGAAGTTTGATTCATCATACCTTAGTCAGTGTGGAGCGCCGCGCCAAATACTTGATCCTAAACTTCTCACCCTCTACTTCTGATGATGGCTCTCAGCACGCTCATATAAAGGAGCCAAAAAAGCTATTGGTGCATTTGGGTATGTCAGGCAGCCTGCAACAACACGAGCATACGACCGAAAAACGCAAACACGATCATCTGGTGATCACATTTCGCGATACTGACAACAACAAAACCCAGCTGCACTACTATGACCCTAGACGGTTTGGCTCGGTGCTCTGGTATCGAGACTATCGCACCAAGCTGCTTGATCACTTAGGCCCTGAGCCTTTGTCAGAGGCGTTCACCGCTGACTATCTGTACCATCTGATTCAGCGGACAACTGCACCTAACGACAGCAATGATACAGCGGCTGCCAGTACCAGCAAATCAAAGAAACAGCCGATTGCCCGCGCAATTAAATCAGTGATTATGGAGCAGCAGGTCGTCGTTGGTGTGGGCAATATCTATGCGACAGAAAGCCTATATTTATCAGGTATTCACCCTGCCACCCCAGCCCATCAGCTCTCCCATGAGCAGCTATTGGTTTTAGTCGCTCATATCAAAGATATTTTATTAAAAGCCATAGAGCTTGGTGGCTCGACTCTACGCGACTTTACGGTGGCAAGCGGCACCACGGGCTATTTTCAGCAAACACTCAATGTTTATGGCAGACAAGGAGAAGCTTGTCCACACTGCAATACACCCCTCAAAAACATCAAACTTAACGGCCGAGCAAGTGTCTATTGTGCCAACTGTCAGCCTCTAAATCCTTAAGTGGTACTCACCTGTTAGCAGCTCAGCTGACTGTTATCTCATAGGCTTTAAACAACCACTCATAATGCTCTACTGTTTATCGATAATACAATCGCCGTTTCTATTTCCGTCGCGCGATTGTACGCATTTTTGTTGCTTATTGACGCACATCTTGCTTTAATAGTGCTAGCACTTACATAAGTTGTGCAAATCATTCATCTATCTGTAATATTCAAGCTATCTATTATTGCGATAACTTTATAGAGACGCGGTTTCCTAGTTGCTTTAAAAGCACCAGCAAACCATATTAATCATGAGTTTTAGGATATCATTATGACTGTTAGAGCCAATAACCAACGCGCCGTTAAGCAGAAACTTTTTACAGCAGTCGCAAGCTTAGGTTTTATGGCGGCTAGCATGCAGCCTGCGTTGGCAGCGATAGAGATTGATGAAAGCGACTTTGGCCCCTCTTATGAAACCATGGTCGTGGATACCGTCGTAGGCAAGCCTTTGCAACTGGTCAATGCAGTTGCTGGCACTGCCGCTTATATCGTCAGTTTGCCATTTTCTATCATCGGGGGTAACCCAGATCAAGCGCAGCAAAAGCTGTTCGTTGAGCCGTGGAGTGCCATGGGTCGCTGCTTAGGCTGTACCGTCGCCGAGGATAACTATTATAAATCACAAGCCGTCAATGATAACGTCGTACGTATCGTCGTAGACCAGCCATCAGAGATCTTAATCAATACCAATGATTATGTGGTCGTAACCCCTTAGTCTTTGCTTCTTTGCTCTAATCCCCTTACCTTAGTCTTTGCTCTAAATCTCATTATCTTTGTCCTAACGCATATGCAAAAAAAATGGCTAACCCTAGGGTTAGCCATTTTTTTACTGAATTTTTAGCTTAAACAAACTTTCGTACTATATGTGAGCACTGAATGTTTAAGCTCTGGTTTGTCTTACCCTTTTTTGCTACGGCTGTGACGCTTACGATCACTTTCCGTCAAATAACGCTTACGGATACGAATGGCTTTTGGTGTCACCTCGACCAACTCATCATCTTGAATAAATTCAAGCGCTTGCTCAAGGGTGAACTTCACAGCTGGCGTCAATGTCAACGCTTCATCAGTACCACTAGCACGAACGTTGGTTAGCTGTTTTGCCGTCGTTGGGTTAACGGTCATATCATCACTACGTGAGTTTAGACCGACAATCATGCCTTCGTAGACTTCTAGCTGTGGCTCAGCAAATAGCTTACCGCGTTTTTGTAGGTTAAATAGTGCAAAACCTAGACATACGCCATTGGCCATAGACACCAATACACCATTAGCGCGGCCACCGACATCACCAATTTTTTGAGGACCATAGTGAGAAAAGCTCGATGTCATGATGCCCGTGCCTGAGGTTAGTGTTAAAAACTCAGAACGGAAACCAATCAAACCGCGCGCAGGCATCGTTGCCTCAATACGCATACGACCTTTACCATCAAGCTCCATATTGGTCATCTCGCCTTTACGTAGACCAACTTGCTCCATGATAGGGCCTTGATGCTCTTCTTCGATATCAAAAACCACGTTTTCATACGGTTCTTGTAGCTTACCATCGACTTCTTTTACGATAACTTCAGGACCTGATACCCCAAGCTCAAAACCTTCACGGCGCATGTTTTCGATCAATACTGAAAGGTGTAGCTCACCGCGACCTGATACTTTAAATTTATCAGGAGATTCTGTATCTTCTACGCGCAGGGCGACGTTATGAATCAGTTCGCGCTCTAGACGCTCACGAATATTACGTGACGTCACAAACTTACCATCACGACCAGCAAACGGTGAATTGTTTACTTGGAAGTTCATAGATACCGTTGGCTCATCAACCGTCAACGCTGGTAGTGCTTCTACATGGTTTGGATCACAGATGGTGTCTGAGATATTTAATGCATCGATACCCGTGATACAAACAATATCACCTGCTTGAGCATCTTCTACATCGATACGCTCAAGACCGTGGTAACCCATGATTTTTAAAATACGGCCGTTACGTGTTTTGCCGTTTTTATCAATAATCGTGACCTGTGTGTTGGTCTTTACTTTACCGCGCTGGATACGACCAACCCCGATAACACCAACAAAGCTGTTGTAATCAAGGCTTGAGATTTGCATACGGAATGGCGCATCTACATCTACTTGAGGTGGCTGTACCACATCAACGATGGTTTTAAACAGTGGCGTCATGTCTTCTGCCAAATCATCAGCATCTAAACCTGCAATACCGTTTAGCGCTGAAGCATATACTACTGGGAAGTCAAGCTGCTCATCGGTTGCACCCAAGTTATCAAATAGATCAAAAATTTGATCCATGACCCAGTCAGGACGCGCGCCTGGACGGTCGATTTTATTGATAACCACGATCGGCTTTAGACCTTGCTCAAATGCTTTTTGCGTCACAAAACGAGTTTGTGGCATTGGGCCATCAACCGCGTCCACTACCAACAATACACAGTCAACCATTGACATAACACGCTCGACTTCACCGCCAAAATCGGCGTGACCTGGGGTGTCTACAATGTTGATACGGTATTCGGTACCATCAGTCTGATCTGTCCAGCGGATGGCTGTGTTTTTAGCCAAAATAGTAATACCACGTTCTTGCTCAATATCACCTGAGTCCATCGCACGCTCAGCAATGTTTGCACGGTCGCCAAAAGTACCAGACTGATGTAATAACTTATCAACCAAAGTGGTTTTACCGTGGTCAACGTGGGCAATAATTGCAATGTTACGCAGGTGTTTGATATCGTTCGCCATATAAAATGCTCGTTTCGTCTTAAAAAAATGCAGTAGCAATAAGCGCCGCTGGATAAACTTTTATCATCAATCAGACAGGTATTTAATACTGATTTAAAAAGTCGTCCAATAAGTACCGACTTTCTAATTATTTCAAGAGAATCAAATATCTACACTGATAAATTCATCATACAGATAGCTATGCTAATGTACACTCTGTCAATTTACAGAATGTTTGGGCTGCTAGTATAACATTATTGCCCGATAAATTTATGTAATTACTTGCTTTTCTCAATACATAAATAAAAAAAAGCCATCCTATGGGCGGCTTTTTTTGTAACTATATATGAGTGTTTTTCAATCAAGACTTAAGTCTATCAGTTATTATTTACTGAACAACCATGTCTTTAGTTTGCTCAACAGTCATTGTTTTGTCACCAGTGATGATGGCATAAACACGACGGTTCATAGCACGACCTTCTTCAGTATCGTTTGGCGCGATTGGGTTGTTGTAACCATAGCCAACAGTTGTTAGACGGTTTGGCGCGATACCAAATTCGTTAGTTAGCATAGATTTAACCGCAACGGCACGAGCTTCAGATAGACGTTGGTTATAACGTGCTGAAGGACCAGTCTTAGAAGCATGACCTTCTACGCGAGCGGTAGAATTAGGATACTCACGCATCTTCTCAGCCACTTTAGCGATTTCTGGCTTGTACTGGTTTTTGATCGTTGACTTGTCGTTGTCAAAGAATACGCGTAGTTCCATTTTTAGCTCATCAGTAATATCTACTGGAACTGGGCAACCACGCTCGTCAACGACAACGTTCATTGGAGTGCCTGGGCAAGCGTCGATGCTATCAGGTACACCATCACCATCAGAATCAAGGTCATCAACAACCACGACTGGCGTGTTGTCAACTACTGGCTCTTGCATAGGTGGTACTGCTACTGTAGGTGCTAAATGGCCACCAAGTACAACTTCTAGGCCGGCCAATGCCATGCCTTCCCACCAGTTGTTGTCAAAGTTGTGAATCGCACGAGCTTCACCACGTAGGCTTAGTGCATCGTTGATACGATACATAGCACCTAGACCTAGGTTACCAATAGTGTCTTTAGAGTTTGCTACTTCAGTACCAGCTTCTACAGTTCCACCAGCAGTAGTACCTTGAGCATCAGCTGTTGCTACATATTGCTCTTGGTTTTCTACTTTGATTTTAGATTGACCGGCACCAACCAATACATATGGTTTGAATGCGCTGTCAGTGTAACCCGTGAACTCTTCAGTACCGATCAAGAAGTTACCAGAAAGCATGGTTTGTTCTACGTCGAAACGGTTTACGCCAGCATCTGCTGATCTTTCTGAAGCTTCGCCATTGGTATTAGTAACACCATACTCAACTTGGAACTGCGTAGAAGGTGTCAATTCGATACCAAGAGCAGCACCAGTATAAAGACCGCTTTCTTGCGCTACGCCACCGTTAAGGTTACCATTGCGACCATCGATTGGCTGCGAAGGGGTTTGACCATCCATATATAGGTCTTTACCAGTTCTTAGGATATCACGTTGCTTATCACTAGTATCACTGAACTCTTCAGTCATGTGATAACCAAGTAATAGCGGGCTAATTGTTACGCCAGCATTTGCTGCTAAAGGCGCAGCTGCTACAGCAACCAGAGCTAGAGCAATTTTATTCAATTTCATGGACTTCCTCCAAAGGATAATTTTAGTGATGCGTTAAGCAAAACCGCTTCTCAAGACGCTCTAAAATAGACATCTCTTACGAATTTTAAGTTACAAAGCAAAACCAATTAAGGAGTAGCTTAGCGATTATCAATTCAGTTTACAACTTTTTTCGTTAACGAGCTACACATTATTACACGATAATGTCGTAACTAAAACACAATAACCAGCTTAAGTTACCTAGAACTAACACACCTTACGCTTTTTATCTTTTGTATGTCAGTTCGCAATAGATAGTTCACTTAACAATACCTACTGTCTGAGCGTATTTTAATACAGTTAGTAATTTTTCTCTATTGCTAAAACCCAGCATTCACCAATTGAAACATTTTTTGACAGTAGACATATATTTTGTTTAAACTACATAAGTCGACATTTATTCACTGTAGATTATAGTGTATTTACACAGTTTTGTGTAAAGCAAAATAATGGCACTTTGATAAAAAACTAGCAATATATTTGAAAATACAAATATACAATGAAGTAACAAGGAAATAAGTGAGACCCCGTTATTAGATTCCTTCACTTAGTATAGGTTACACGCCTCATGAACTGGCTACTTAGGATAGAGCTACTTAGAATTTGCCGCGTTGGTTGCGCTGGTAAAGTAACGTTGGTCTTGGGTGCACTGTTATTTGACAAAGCAAGACGTTACTTGCTTTATAAGAGAGGTAAAGATAAGAGAGGTAAAGACTATATAGCCTGGTCGCCCCGCTTACCGTATCCAATCACTTCATTAGATAAACCCAAGATCACGAATTGTCCGCACGTATATAAAAGTTGTCAGGGTTTTACCTTAATTCAGCTTATTATCACTGTGGCGATAATGGCTATTATAGCGATGATGGCGGCACCAGCCATACAGACGCAGCTGGCGCGGATGGAAGCTGAACGCGTCAAAAACCAATTAGAGGATACACTTGCTTTAGCCAAGGCTGAAAGTTTTATCAGAAGACAAAACGTGTTGCTGTGCTTATCAAACGCAGGTGGCCGCTGTCATAGAAACAGTGACAAAACCCTTTTATTATTTATCGATAAAAATAACAACAAGCACTTCGATACGCAGGTTGATCAGCTATTGGTGCAGCAGTCACTGAAGCTAAAACACAGTAAGGTCATGTTACGCGTAGGCGGCAGACGCCACTATACTAAGTTTTGGGGAGATAGTGGCAAACCGCGTGGGCACTTTGGTCATATAAAATACTGCCCAACGGCCACTTATAATAAAGCCATGTATCTCATCTCTTTCAACCAAGGCGGCATTGTTAAGCAAAAGCTTAATGAAAACCACCCCACTCAATGTGATAAATGAGCCTTATTTATTATGGTCTCTAAATAGGCAACCTCTAATTAACTAGCTACGCAGGTTTTTTAGCTTTCTTTATACATCGCGTCTTTCATCATCACGACGGCCTGTTCTAGTCCGGCAAATACGGCATCTGCGATGAGCGCATGGCCGATGTTTAACTCATAAATCCCTTCTATCTGTGCAATGGCATGGACATTGTCACGTGTGAGGCCATGACCTGCATTGACCAGTAGCTGGTTATTGAGACGTTGCGCAGTCGCAACCGCCGCTTTGATGCGCGCAAGCTCATTTTGCTGGGCACCTGTATCACCGGCCAAACCTGCTTCGGCATAAGCACCGGTATGTAGCTCGATGGCATCCGTGCCGCACTCGATGGCTGCTGCGACTTGTTTGTCGTCAGGGTCAATAAACAGTGACACTTTAATGCCCGCAGCTTGTAGCTTACCGATATAATCAGTCAACCAAGCCAGTTGCCCTGCGACATCAAGACCGCCTTCTGTGGTTAGCTCAGCACGCTTTTCAGGTACCAGACATACCCAGTATGGCTTGACCTCACTGGCAATTTTTAGCATCTCCTCTGTTGCAGCGATTTCTAAATTCATTCTCGTCGTCAGCTGCTCCGCTATCTCATAGACATCAGCATCTTGAATATGGCGACGATCTTCACGTAGGTGTATCGTGATACCGTCGGCGCCCGCCTTTTCACATAATAAGGCCGCTGCCAAAGGACTTGGATAATTGACACCGCGTGCTTGACGCAATGTCGCTACATGGTCAATATTGACGCCTAACAAAGGTTTTTGCAAAGTACCATGAGCGGTGGATAATGAAGAAGTGGTCATAAGACATCCTTTTAATAACGAGACCTAATAGACAGGCATGACTATTGATAGACGTAACGATTGATTGATAAACGTGACTACTACTAGACGTAATCATTGATAGCGCCGCTGCTGCTGCCACAACAATCGACTTTGCAGGGGCTGATACTCTAATAAATGATCAATCAGATGACGATGTAGTTTTGACCAGTCGTCTAGCGTCGTGGTAGTGATGCCTGACTGCGCCATTGTTATGATATCTGCACCCGAAAACACCGCATAGCCACTGGCACTTGTTAAACGCTCAGACTCTATGGTGTCACGCGATATGGCCAAAAACCCAGCATCTGGCAAAAACCGATATAGTCCCTCAGGCACAATCGCGTCTTGCATACTGTCATGACTGAGAGTCAGGGTAAAACCAAGTTCATCAAATAGGTACTTTTCAAATTGACGCAAGCATAGACGCAGCTGCTGCTGGGTTAAAGGCTGTTTGAGTTGGTATAGGCTGTTTTGGTAGTGCTGCCACAGTGTCGGCATTGGATCTTCGGTTGGCAAAAGACGCCACAATATCTCGTTGAGATACAATGCCGAATACTGCTGCTGACCCGTGATTGTCTCATAAGGCATGGCAGCAAGCGTGTGAGCGTCATCTACCGCTGCATTATCGGGATGAGCATCTAAAGAGGCTTTTCCATCTCTATTACTGTGTACAGCGATGTTGATTTGACTAAACGTCTTTAAATCACGCTTGCCACTGGCAAATAGCTGCAAAGGCATAAATAGCGGTGCGCCTTTTTTGCCAACCCCATGTATAACCCCATGCTGCTGAGAAAAAAGACAATATAATGCGCGCTTTTCTTGATAAGGACGCTGATGCAATAAGTAACCTGTCAACGCTTCGTTACGCATGTCTATTACCTCAGCACCCATGCTTATCAGGTGGCTTAAAAACGGCTATACCTATCGGTATCGCTGCTTATCAATAGCCCAAACTGGTCAAGGCTCGTTCGTCATCAGACCAGCCACGTTTGACTTTTACCCATAAGGTCAGCATGATTTTTTTGTCAAACAGTTGCTCCATATCCTTGCGAGCGTCCATGCCGACTTGCTTGATACGCTGGCCCTTATCTCCGATGACGATGGCTTTTTGTCCGCTACGCTCCACATAGATGGTCGCATCAATAAAGGTACAAGCTTTGCGTGGACGGCCAGTTTTGGCATCTGTATGCGCAGGCTCGTCTTTAAACTCATCAATTTGCACGGTCAAATCATAGGGCACTTCATCGCCTGCACTGCGCATGATCTTTTCGCGAATGATTTCACTGGCCAAAAAACGCTCTGAACGGTCGGTGATTTGCTCGGTGTCATAAATAGGCGACGCCACTGGTAAGTGTGAGGCAATCACCTCTTGTAAGCGATCTAGGTTTTGGTTTTTTAGCGCAGACACAGGAACGATATCAGCAAAGTCAAAGCTTTCGTGGAACGTTTCGATCAGGGGCAAGAGCGTACCTTTATCCTTTAAGGTATCGGCTTTGTTGATGACCAATACCACGGTCAGATCTGTCTCACCAAGTTTTTGCAAGGTAAGCAGATCATCATCACGCCATTGATCCGAATCGACCACAAACAGCACCAAATCAACATCGACCAAGGCTGAAACCGCGGCTTTGTTCATACGCTCATTGATCGCCCGTACTTCGTTACGATGGATACCCGGCGTATCGACAAACACCGCTTGCATCTCATGGTTTGACAAAATACCGTGGATACGATGTCTGGTGGTTTGCGGCTTGCGCGAGGTAATAGACAGTTTTTGCCCAAGCAAGTGGTTCATCAGCGTCGATTTACCCACGTTTGGACGACCAACAATCGCCACATAGCCCGACTTGAAATCTTCCGCGATACGCGTCTGGCTACTCGGGGCAAAAAACGCCTCAATGGCGGCATCGTTTTCTAATGAGACATCTTCTGACTGATTGATCTCGTCTGTGCTCATTGCTACCTGATTTTGGTCTGCGGGCATGGGGGTGTTTTCAGTCATATTGTCAGTATTATCTGCATTGTGTGATGGCAAATCAGAATGATTGCTCATAAGGTAATCCTGTAGGGTTTATCACCAGCCAAACGGTGTTTGATAAAAAATCACTAGGCGTTAAATGGTGCATTATCACCAGTATTAAAACATCCATTGCGTTATGGGCTAATAAATCGGTGAACTTTTATAATATATGCGGTCAAGACGAGTAAAATCAATGTGGACAAACTGCCTTGCAATAACCATATTACTTGCAATAACCATATTATATGTAAGGCTGTGGGTTTATCACTTGCTATAAGCGTTTTTTGGCAGAGTTTGGCAGCTTGTGCAACTGATTAATCATCAGCTCGGCCGCTTTTTGCTCAGCGATACGGCGACTCTCACCAGACTCAGTAATGTCAGGGCATTCATTGATATTAACATGGCAGCGCACCACAAATATCTGATGCGGCGCATTCCCTCGAGTCTCTAATAGCTCATAATGTGGTAAATCAAATTGCTTGGACTGTAGCCACTCTTGCAAACGGCTTTTGGCATCTTTTAAGGCTTTTTGATCGTTGACATTGTCGATCAAATCCCCATACCACGACAGTACGCACTGGCGCGTGATGTCCATGTCTTGGCTATCTAGGTAAATCGCCCCAATCAAAGACTCTACAGCATCGGCCAAGATAGAAGCGCGATTGCGTCCGCCACCTTTACGCTCGCCCACGCCTAAAATCAAATGGTTGGAAAGCTCAAGATTTTGCGCGATGATTACCAGCGACTCTTGACGTACTAAAGTGGCTCGCATACGCGTCAATCGCCCTTCATTTTGCGTCGGATAACGATGGTACAAAGCTTCTCCGACGATCATCCCTAGCAGGGCGTCACCCAAAAACTCTAAACGCTCGTAGTTTTTTTTGCTGTCAAAAGAGCGGTGCGTCAGCGCAAGCTTTGGCAAGCTCAAATCGTTGAACACATAGCCTAATTTGCGCGTCAAAACCGCTAATCGTTGGATAAACTCTGTACTCACAACGTGGTTGTCGACAGACGTGCTATTTTTTTTGGGAGTAGTAACCGCTTGGGAATGCTGCGAAGTTGGTTTCATGCGTGGCTTATGGTTATCCCTTCTGTTTTTACTGAGGTGGTGAATGGTTGGAATGATAAATGCGTTATAAAAATCATCGGCAGCTCGGCTGCACTACTCTGCGCTATTCATATCGATATCGGCCTCAAAACGATTGACGATATCGACATTGCCAAAGAAATTATTGGTGACCGCATACTGCTTATGAATCGCCAGTTGACCCGTTTTTTTATTGGTAAAGGTAAAGACGTCCTCTGCTTTGGTGTCATAATCAGCATTGATAGATAGCTGCCGATTGACACGTTCGACGTACTGTCTGGCGGTTTCATTATTCTTATTCGACTCTTTTAGCTGGGCATTCAAAGTCTTATTTAACTGGTAATCACCGATGTGAGCGGGTACGATAGCAACGATGAGTTTGGCAGCAACACCCAAAACCATAATGACTAAAACGATACTGGTCACACTTGCACCGCGCTGCGTTGCCAAGCCAGATATCTGCTGCATGATCCTTTTCCTCTACTGGTCCATATTGATAAATCACTATTTTTAACCGCCGCCTACCTATGAGGCGATTGTTGATTAGATAGTAACAATATTAGCACAAAACTATTATCGATAAAAAAACCAATAGCGGCGCTGCTGCTTTTTATCAGCAGACATATCATGCTTGTACGCGCTGCCTCAAACCAAACCCTAAGTGAAGAGACGCTCTAGTCAGCCTTTACGGTTAGTGAATCGTACCGTTACGTGCAAAAGTGGGCAGGTTTAGGCCTGGTGGCTTATGCATCCAGATGTAGACCGCTTTGCCCGCTAGGTTTTGTTCGGGCACAAAACCCCAAAACCGGCCGTCAGCACTGCGATCACGGTTATCACCCATCACAAAATACTGACCTTCTGGTACCTGGATACGCCACTGTGTACCCTCAGAGCTGACCACTTCTGGCGCTTGTTGCTGCAAAAAAGGCGCATATTGCGCACTATTCATATCAGTCAAATAGCGCACAAGATGCGTCGTATCCCCTTGAGTTTCGGCAAAATACTGCGCTTCACGCTCTTCTTGCTGGCCCATGGCAGCAGCGCTCTCTTCGGTGAGTATTTGACCGGGGGCAATCTGTCCTGGCAAATAAAGCTGAGACGTCAGATCTGTATTGGCCGTAAAGCTGACAGGCTTGGTTTTTACTGGTACGTCATTGATCGCAAGCGTCCCGTTATCATAGCTCACCGTATCCCCTGGCAGACCAATCACACGCTTTATGTAGTAAATACTTGGATTTTCTGGATAGCGAAACACGGCCACGTCGCCATGCTCAGGCTCGCCTGTGTCCAATACTTTATTGTACGTTAAAGGCAGACGCACACCATACGCATACTTATTGACCGCGATAAAGTCGCCTGTGTACAGCGTAGGCACCATCGATGACGAGGGAATATTAAAAGGTTCAATCAAAAATGAACGTACCACTAACACCACCGCCAACACTGGGAAAAAATCATATGCCCAACGGACCAATAAGCTCTCCTTGCCGCGTCCGCGAGTCTTACGCTGTTTGAGGGTCAACTTATCTAATAGCCAAATGATACCTAAGCCGATGGTTAATGGCACTAAAATTAAATTAAAATCAAAATCCATAATAACTTGCCTATTAACGAGCGGCTTATCTTATTGCAGCATCGATAAGATCAAACCATATGTGACGTATTTTTTATCAAACCTTTACCAAAGCAGCATGTACTCTTAGCTATCCACTTGCAGCACGGCTAAGAAGGCTTCTTGTGGAATCTCGACGCTACCCACCTGCTTCATACGTTTTTTACCCGCTTTTTGCTTAGACAACAGCTTTTTCTTACGTGATACGTCACCGCCATAACATTTGGCTAGGACATCTTTACGCATGGCTTTGACCGTACTACGACCGATGATCTGGCTACCAATCGCCGCTTGAATCGCCACATCAAACATCTGACGCGGAATCAGCTCTTTCATCTTGGTCACTAGCTGATTGCCACGGAAGCGTGCTTGGTCCTGATGGACAATCATCGCTAGCGCATCAACTCGATCACCATTGATGAGTACATCCACTTTCACCAGCTTATCGACTTGATAACGCTCAAAGTTATAATCCAATGAGGCAAAGCCGCGCGAGACTGATTTTAGACGGTCAAAGAAGTCCATGACCACCTCACCCATCGGAATATCAAAGATCAGCTGGACTTGCTTGCCCATAAAGCGCATATCGACCTGTACGCCGCGGCGCTCGATACACAAAGTCATGACGTTGCCCAAGTAATCTTGCGGTACTAAAATCTGACAACGAGCAATCGGCTCGCGGAACTCTTCGATGTTGTTTGGCTCAGGCAATCTCGATGGGTTATCGACATAGATAATCTCACCGTCTTTTTTGACAATCTCATAAATCACCGATGGTGCAGTGGTGATCAAATCCAAGTCATACTCGCGCTCTAAGCGCTCTTGGATAATCTCCATATGCAGCATGCCCAAAAAGCCACAGCGGAAACCAAACCCTAACGCATCCGAGGTGTCTGGCTCAAAGAAAAGCGAGGCGTCATTGATTTGTAGTTTTTGTAAGGCTTCACGGAATTTTTCAAAATCATTGGCATCGACAGGGAACATGCCTGCATAGACCTGCGGAGTGATTTGCTGAAAACCTGGGATACGCTCAACGTCAGGCGTGCTGGCATGCGTGATGGTATCACCCACCGGCGCGCCTGCGATGTCCTTGATACCAGCGATGACAAAACCCACTTCCCCTGCTTCTAGGACGCCGGTGTCGACAGGTTTTGGCGTAAAGACACCGATAGAGCTGACAGGGTGAGACTCTTTGGTCGATTTGATATAAATCTTATCGCCTTTTTTCACCGTCCCTTCACGGACACGGACCAACGATACCACGCCCAAATAGCTGTCAAACCAAGAGTCAATGATAAGGGCTTGTAGCGGGGCTTCGCGGTCGCCTGTTGGCGCAGGGATAACATCTACTAACGTTTCTAATAGCTTATCGACGCCTAGACCTGATTTGGCAGAGACACGCGGCGCATCAATGGCTTCAATCCCGATGATGTCTTCAATCTCTTGAATCACGCGCTCAGGCTCTACTTGTGGCAAATCAATCTTATTTAAGACTGCCATAACCTCCAAACCTTGATCGACCGCGGTGTAGCAGTTGGCCACCGACTGTGCTTCGACGCCTTGCGCGGCGTCCACCACCAGCAGCGCCCCTTCACAGGCAGCAAGTGAGCGCGACACTTCATAAGAAAAGTCGACGTGGCCTGGCGTGTCAATAAAATTAAGCTGATAGCGCTCGCCATTTGGATGGTCATAAAACAAAGTGACCGACTGCGCCTTAATCGTGATACCGCGCTCACGCTCGATATCCATAGAGTCGAGTACCTGCGCTTGCATCTCGCGATCTTGCAAGGCACCACACATCTGGATAAAACGATCGGCAAGCGTCGACTTGCCATGATCGATGTGGGCAATGATTGAAAAGTTACGAATATTTGCTAATGCAGTCACAAAGCGCCTACTAAATTAAGGGTGATAGAATAAAAGATTCGAGCAAATGCTGTCAGGCGCATGTCACACGGTCGCTATCTAAAAAGTCGCTATCTAAAAACTGGCAGCCCATAAATGAGCCATAAAGATCCAGACATTATCAGACCGACATCCGGTATCACTGTCTTTAATCAACCACTGAAGACGCCAACCGTTATGCGCAAACATAAAAGCGTATTCTAGCAGTTTTCCACTATAAAGTAAGGCGATTTTATTCGTTGGCAGAGGATTTACCAGTGACGTTACAAGCCGATAACGCTACAGAAAAAAAGAAGGCAACAGATTGTTGGCTAATTTGTTTATCGCGTCTGTGTCTTTTGCGATATTTCACGTTTATCCCCGTTATTTTTAGGGCATCTTACTCTCAGAAAATGCTGAATCGGCAGTGTCTTTTGTCGCGCTTAGATACTTATATATCCATGGCGACTTGCCATAAAAAGCACCATTTAGCTGGGTTTGCTCTATCAGATACTCACGAAAGCGCAGATAAAACTCGTTGTCGGGGCCCTTTGGTTGCTGCCAGAATTTATCAAGTGGTTTTTGATCCGTCAGTTTGGGAGTGTCATAGATAGCGCGGCCCATGACCTTGGTCGGTTTTTTATGATATACCGATTGTAGACCCGTGGTGCTATTGATGGTCACCATTCCGATACTGTGCTTCATCAAGGTGGGCAGATGCATATCACAGCCATAAAACACCCGATTTGCGACTTGGTAGCGCGCTGCCAAACTTGCTACCAACTCACGATAATCCCGATGACCTCGGTCTAGCGGATGATGCTTAAATACCAGCAGCTGCGCAGCATCGGCATGATGGGCAAAGCTTGCGATGGCCTCGTCAATAAACTGCACCACATCACGATAGTCACTGTGATGAGTGATTTGCGAGTCATTATGCACCTGTAAGCTAATCAAAAAATAATTGTTGCTGTCTTGCCGCGTTAGCCGCTGTTGTAAGCGCTTGTCAGGTAAGTAGCCACGCAGCTTGCGCCACGGCGCTTTTAGCCAAGCGATTGCCTCTTGCCAGGCGGTCATACCACGATAATGGGAATAATGCGGGTAGCGGCTTTTATACAGCCAAGTGGCCGCATAGTAAACGATGGCCGCGACGCTCAAGCGATAAAAGCGATTATGCGTATAGAGCGGCTGGTCGTTGGCTTTTTTCAGCGCCTTGATATCAGCCGTATTAAGGCGTGAGTAGCCATTGATGCCATGCTCCTGCAAAGTAATGTAATCAGGGCGCAAATAGCCTTCTTCAAATACGAAAAATGAGGTGCCTAGCTGCTCACCGACCCGCGCCGCTTGAGTATGGTGCGGACGGCAGTCGCCAAAGCAGACGATGGCATCAACCCCTTGCTCTTGAATAAAAGCAGACAACCACGACGAAAACTGCGCCAATGTGCCTGTGTATTCGTAAGTATTGGGATGATGATAAAACAGCGCATCGCCAGCATTAAAGTTAATCTTGCTGACCTTGATATCTTGCGTTTGCAAAAAACTTGAGAAACGATGAAAAAAACCGCCCATTTTTCCTTGTAATAGCAAGACATGTCGATGAGTAAGCAGATGAGACATCGAAGCTGTCATAGTATCAAATTACCATTAATCAAAGAAAAAGAAAGTCGCATCAAAACAGGCTAGTATACAAAAAAACCGCATAAACGACAGGCAATTATACCTAAAAAAGGCATGACTGTCGCAGGGGATTTACGTTGATTGTTGAGATAAGGTTAGTGCGGTTTATTGCTGAGACGCTGTTGCCACTGATGGCGATACTGCATAAAACGCGTCGCGGCGCGGCGTTTTAATTGGGTAGGCGTTGGTAATAAAGCGCGCATAGGGCTCTTGGTGCTGGGAGTAATAGAAGTCTCTGGACTGACCATCAAAGCATCGTCATCAGGCGGGTACAAATAGTCGATGACCTGCTCCACTTGCGCCAGCCCATGGCCATCTGGCAGACGATATAACGGGTAGCGAATCAGAGTACAATACAGTAGCTGCTCAAGCGATAAAGGAGTGCCGCGATTACGTCTGGCCAGATACTGAGATTTTGGCGGCAGCTGCGCGTCGATATCTGTGGTCAGCCCCCACCCTGCATAAAATGGCAGACCATAACACGTCACACTCAAACTGCGAAGCAGCGCCTCAAAGCCTGTCAACGAGCTGATGGTGTGCACCGCATCGACCCCTTCTAGGCAATCAGGCATCGCGGTATCATAAGCGACCGCATCTACCAGCTGTAAGCCATCAGCGCCTACCTTGCCAGCGCGCAGTCCTGCCTCCACATCGGGATGCGGTTTATAAATGAGATATGCATCAGGATTGTCTTGCCTAACGCGCGCGATCAAATCACGGTTTTTTTTGATCATTGACCCGCAGTGCTGTACAGAGAGATCATCTTCTACTTGTCCAACGATGAGGAGGCGACGCTTGCCAGACTGCTTTGCCTGTATGAGCCAGCTGCCATCACGACTTGCCTGACGACTGATGCTCGCACCCACATTGTATTTACTGACTCGCTGGGTGAGCAGTTTGGTTTGTAGGTTTTGGACGCGCTGACGCTGCGGCTGACTTAGCGGCTGACAGTAGCGTAGCAGCGTCTCCAAATCCGAGGGCTCGGTGGCGTCGTAATAAATGCCTTGTTTATCTATCACCACAGATAAAGGCGCCAGTAGCGTTGCGCCCAGACCGTTGGAGCGGATAAAACCATCTTCCATACAGTAGATAGCTGGGCTATCTGCGCCAAAACCCACCTGCTTGCGCTGGCGTTTTTGTTGTATCTGCTGCCGCTTTGCTAAGCCCCAAACCAGTAACGGCTGCTGATAATCCACCCGTAAATGATCAGGATGCAGCAGGTTTTTTAGACGAGGTTTTGGTTTGATAAATAAATCAGTACGCGGCAAATCCAAAAAAGCCTTAACAAATGGCAGCTTCCAGCGGCTAAATTCATAAACCGTCAAACGACCTGCCAGCTGCGCTTGCCAGTGACGGTTGGTCACCAGCCACTCAATCGCCGCCTCTATGTCGCACGATTTTCTGCTCGCAGGATCAACATAGTGACTATAATCGACATAAGCACTATAAAACAGTACCTCTAAAGTTGCGCTCACGTTTCTTGTCACATTAGCTTTAGAGGTCGTTTGAGAAAAAGCTGGTGGAAATAAGGCTAAATTAGGCTGAGGGTTTGACGGCGGCAAACTCATCGCAAAGCTTTGACGACGTTGCATGACCGTATGGTACAAGCGTTTGGGCGCACCGCTATCATCTGTCAGCCCCCAGCCGCTATACCAATTGACCCCAAAACAATGCACCTGCTTGCCGAGCATCAGCGCCTCAAAACCCATATGCGAGCTGACTGTATACACATGATCGACCTGCGCCAGTAAGGCGATAGGATTGAGCACCTGTGTCAACACTTGCACGTTTTTGGGTAGTTTGAGACCAGTCAGATAACCTGTGCGGGCGGCAGGGTGTGCTTTTATCCAAATATGGGCATTCGGATGATTGCGGCAAGCAGCTTTTAGCATACGCCTAAACTGACGTTTATCTGCACCAGCCCCTTTGACAGAGGCATCGCCTGCGACTTGATCGATTAATAAGATATGTGGCGGCCGAGGAGTGCTTGCGGTATTGGCGACTTTTCGCTTTGCCGCTTTACTGTTTGCCAACTCATTGAGTGAGGGGCAAGTCGTCACCGCATTATATTTACTCAGCTTTTCTGCACAGATGCGTGACATCAGCTGCTGGGCACGACGGTGATGCAGCGCATGATGCCCAGCACTGTCACGATTGTTATGATTGTCAAAGCTGGCGCGGGCAACGATAAGCTGCTCTAAGCGCGAGCTTTGGGTCAAATCAAAATAAATACCCACATCATCGACGACCACACTGACAGCGTGGCGGCTACTGATGCCAGAGTCTAATGAGCGCAAAAAGCCGTCTTCGATACTCAGCGCAGCACAGCTTTGTTTGCTGGCGGCTTTGCGCGCGCGCTGAAAGCTTTTTTTGCGTCCCCAACCGATAAAAGCCTCAGGCTGAGGCTTCGATATGGTTTTGACCTGATTTTTGATATGGTTTGGTAAGGGCAGCCTAGACAGCAGTGAGGCAGCAGTGGCCATGACACCTTGTTGCCCTGCTGACCACGGATGCCAGCGCTGAATATCAGCACGCAACACCTGTGGCAGCAAACGATTATTACGCTGCATACCTTTGCCAATTACCGCCAGTTGCATCGGCTGCAAGCGCTGGGTTAAGGGCAAAAACAGCGTATCATCAAAGGCCGATATAGAGGCGATTTTGCCTTCATCTGTGACGCTGTTTGCCATTATTTCCCCTTGTCAATCAGTGATTTACCAATCACTGATATTTTAGTATAAACACCTTATCCTATAAAACGCCTATCAGTCGTTATAGATCCAGCACCACTTTTGCAGCGATGGCCAACTGATAGAAAATCTGCGACAGTCCGCGCGCAATCTCTACTCGCTTGGTTTTAACCTTTGGCAACACCATAATCTCATCGCCTTGCTGGATACGATAAGCGGTATTCACCACTTCGCTGGCGCCATTTTGGTGGATAACCAAAATCTCTTTGGTATCTGCATTATCACCGAAGCCGCCTGAATTGGCCACATAATCGCCGACGGTATAATCCGGGTTAAAGGTCAACGCCCCTTGCGCGCGTACCTGTCCATTGACCGTAATCACAGACGTCTGCGCGGGGATCTCGATGACATCGCCTTGCTGAAGGATAATGTCTTGCCATGAGTTTGGTACCACAACGATCTGACCATCTGGCTGTACATTCCGCGCTTTTGCCACAAACTGTTTGACCAAAGCGGCATCATCTTGACGCAGTGCTGCCTCTTCACGGGTCGTTGACTGCGTGGCAAGTGTCAGCTCTTCTAGGCGATCAAGCGACTCATTGATCATGCGTTTTTGCTGCTCAGCGACTGACTGACGATAAATGGTCAAATGCGTCAACTTAGCCAGCGGGCTTGGCTGCAATTGCGGCACGATGTCTTTGAGACGGGCGCCATAGGGCACCACCATCGCGCCATTGCCCGTATGTGCTCCTTTTACCTGCACTGCGATCGTCCCAGCATAGCGATCTGAGGTCACCACCATCTGATCGCCATTATAGACAGGCACGTTTTGCGCCTCTGCCAGTGAGTAGTACTCCGCCGTCTGGGCGCGGCCTGCACTGCGGGTAATACTGACGTTGGTGGCGTTGGCGGCAGGATTGGCCACTTGCAAGACATCACCGATGGTCAGGTCGTTGACATCAAACTCAAAGGTATATTCGTTTTGTACTTGACCACTGACCTCAAAGGTTTTTTTCTGCGGGGCCACTGTAATCACATCACCATCACGAAAGGCAAAAGGCTGCAACTTACCGGCCAATAAAAAATCATAAAGATTGACTTGCTGGAGCATTTGGCCATTGCGTTTGATCTGAATGTCGATAAAGCTGCCGCGTGTCGGGTCGACGCCGCCCGCCCTATCGAGATAAGACAGCACCGAGTCCGCCGCCAGCCCGCCATAATAACCAGGCTGCTTGACAAAACCGGTGACAAATACTTTGACCGGCTGTGCTTGCTCTAAAGAAGCATAGACGCCGACGTTTGAGCGATAAATACGATTGACCGCGCTTTTGACCACGTTTTGTAAGTTGCCGTTTTGAACCCCAGCGATACGTACCGGACCGACGTTTGGCAAGAAAATATTGCCTTGTGGATCGACTGTCATGGTGGAGGCAAATTGATAAGCGCCCCACATGCGTACTTGGACATTGTCGCCTGGGTTGATCACATAGCTGTCGTTAAAGGTCGAGCCGGAGGTGGTCGAAAAAGCCCCGCGAAATAGCTGCTCACCAAACATCATGTCTTGGGTGTTGATGTCTTGGTAAGGGCGGGTGGTGTTAATAACCGACTGACTGGGCAAGCTGGCGGCATTCACCGCTTCTTGGGTGGTGGCCTGCCCGGGTACACCGCCAGCAAACGCTTGGGTTGAGACATTGATATTATTGCGATTTTGATCTTGGCTGGCATTATTGGCGCTTGTACCAAAGCTAGAGCCTGCCATTTGCTCGGCATAACTGACGGCGTTTGCTGACATGCTCATAGCAGCCATCGCCACACTTATCATCATCACGATCGCACGTGGTTTCGTATTCATGAATTAACTTCCTTTACTGATCTGTCGATCATTAGTGATATCTGGTCGGTCAAAGCTGGCAGACCGCAAAACTAGCTACGATGATCGCGGACAACGGCCATCACCAAACGCACAAAACCGTAGAATATCAATAACAATATAAGTGATGTCCAAATAATATAAGCGCGGCGTGGATACAACGCCTCTTCGGCCTCATAAGGGGTTGAGATCACAATCAGGTTTTTCATCTTTTTAAAGGCTTCTAGGCGCGCCTTTTCAAGTGATGATAGCGATAGCTTATACAGCTCTGTGGCAAAGTCCACATCCGCTTTGATGGTCTCAAACTGCACCGCTTGACGGTTTAGCTTGGTGGTATTTGGCGAGGTCAGCTTGGTTTGCTCTTGACGAATTTGCGCTTCAATCGCTTTAATTTGGCTTCTGATCGACACCACTTGCGGCGCATCAGGATTGAGATAGCTAAGCAGTTGCCGCTCCTCAGTACGTAGAGAGCTCAGCTGTCCTTGTAGGCTGCCAATCAGCTGATTGATAATCTGGGCGTTGGCCTGCGGGTCATAAATCTCATTGGTGTTTTGATAATTGAGTAGTTTTTCTTTGGCGTCGTTTAGGCGATCTTGTGACTCTTCTAATTGGGTTTCGGCAAACACCAACTGATCACGCGCAACTTCTTGTGAGATACGGTTTACGAATTTCTCAGACTCGTTCAAGATGGTTTTGTTTAGCTCATACGCGTAGCGTGAATCAAAGGCTTCTGTCGCCACCGACAGCACATAGCTTTGCTCATCTAGGTTGATGTGTACCCGCTTTTTGAAGTAATCGAGTAGCTCTTCTTGCGTGGCATCCGGATCAATCTCATAGATGGGGTCTGAACCATCGACATAATAAGCCTCGCGAAACTTAAACTTATCATCAAGGCGCTTGACCATATCATTCGATAAGATGTACTCGGTCAGATAGGTGGCGTCTTCTTTGCTGGTGCTATTGACACCCAGTAGCGCAGATAGCCCACCACCGGACGGCACACTTGACTCGCTGACTTGCTTTACCACCACATCAGCGGTCGATATATAACGCGGATGAGCCAGCGTCATGACATAAAATATCACGAGCACCCAAGGCAGTATGACTAAGCCGATAAATAACGAGAGGTTAATTATCTTACTTTTTTGCTTTGTGGATATGCTTTTCATAAACCTCAATCGCTTCTGTTGTATCTTCAAAGACGTGTGCTGTCTGATCCATTAATACAATACCAATATCGCAGTTACGCTTAATATCACCGATATTATGCGACACTATCAAAAACCCTGCTTGCTCACGGCGGGCGGCCAAAATCTCTTCGCTGCGCTTACGAAAAGCCGCGTCACCCACCGCCCCAGCCTCATCGAGCATATAATAATCAAAATCAAACGCCAGACTCAGCCCAAAGGTCAAACGAGCCTTCATACCAGATGAGTAGCTTTTGACCGGCATATCAAAATAGTTACCAATATCTGCAAACTCTTCGACAAAACGAATTTTTTCATCGATATAGGCCCCGCTAGAATACAGCCGGCACACAAAGCGGACGTTTTGCCGACCCGTCAAACTGCCTTGAAAGCCCCCTGCCACACCGACTGGCCATGAGATGGTAGAGTCGGTGATGATCTCACCATGGTCTGGCTCATCAAGTCCGCAGATGATACGCAGCAAGGTTGACTTACCCGCGCCATTACGCCCGAGCAAGCCAACACTTTGCTTATCACCAATGGTCAGATTGAGATCTTTAAAAAGATAATGCCGACCTTTTTTTGTCATAAATGACTTAGAAATGTTTTTAACTTCAATCATTTATTTGCCTTTTCTATATATCTTAACGCTTGCTCTAACGAGAACGAATCATGTCACGTTCTGCATACTTATAAAGCAGTAGTCCCAAAAAATTCACCACAAACATCCATTTCAAAAAGTACCCCATATCAATATGATATACTGGATAGTTAGGGGCAAAAGCATGCCTGATCAGCTCGATATTATGAATAAAAGGATTATAAAGCAGGTAGCTAAAATATGGCTCTGGAATGATGTGAATCGGGTAAATAATGCCAGAAGCAAAGTACAAGATGGTAAATATAATGGTAATCACCTTGCTAATCTCACCACCATAATAACCAACAACCATCATAATCAAAGCCACACCAAAGCTAAAGATAAATAGCGTGATCCAGCAAAATAGCACGATATGTAGACTCTCTAAGCTGGCATAGATATTAAAAAAAGCCAAACCTAACAGCAATAAGATCGAAGTAAAGAAATAAATAATCAGCTCTAAAAATGAGCGCGCAATAATCACATCAATATGTTTGATAGATCTATACATCAATAAGCCTTTATTGGCTTCTACCGCTCCCAATGCTCTCGTCGCTATCCTTTGAAACATGCGAAAAGGTACCATGCCCGCGACTAAAAACAGGGAAAAGTCCATTCCTGGAACCAAGCGCTCACGAATAGCCCCAAAAATAACCAAAAAGATAAGCACTTGAAACAAGACTTCAAGTGGTGCCCATAGATAGCCCAGACGATAGCCACCAAAGCGCGTCTGTAGCTCACGCATCAGCAACGCATGAAATGCCGCACCCATGACTTTAAGGCCACTACGGTGCTTGATGGGACGATAAGGAGGCAATTGTACAGACATGGCGTTACAGGACTTTACCGAAAACAGCCCCTATGATAAGTAAGCAGGACATAAGTTACAAGAATTAATCTGTGAGTAAACCGATAAACCAATGATATAGCAAGAAATCCGTAAGCTTAATGGCTGTTTTATAAGCGGCTTCATGATAAAAAGCCCTCAGCCTGATAGATTTTTTAAATTATTTTAGGCAAAAAAAAACCAATCATGAAAGATTGGCTTTTTAAAACTGATTAGGTTTTATGATATATGGTGGCGATGGAGAGACTTGAACTCTCGACCTCACGATTATGAGTCGTGCGCTCTAACCAGCTGAGCTACATCGCCATTTAAGGCTCGGTATAATACCTATAGAGGTGGGTATCGTCAACCCCTAATTGGCTTTTTTTGCAAAAAAAATGAATTTTATTCAAATTAAGCGCAAAAACATCACTGCTAACTATACAAACGAAGTGTAAAAACAATGCTTAAACACAACGCTTAAAAAACGAAGCATAAAAAAGTTGGTAGACCGATAAGCCGGGTTCTGTCGTGGACGATCATTCCTCTAGGCGCATCATCGCTGATACGCTCAAGCAACCTACCCGCATCGAACGCGGGCCGCGCCATGCCGATGCCTATTTGGTCTTGCTACGCGTGGAGTTTACCATGCCGTGCACCATTGCTGGCCACGCGGTGCGCTCTTACCGCACCCTTTCACCCTTACCTCGCTTACGCGGGGCGGTCTCCTCTCTGCTGCACTGGTCGTCAGGTTACCCTGCCCAGCCGTTAGCTGGCACGCTGCCCTATGTAGCCCGGACTTTCCTCCCCTGCGCATCTGTTGCCAGTGTGCAGCGGCGATCGCCTAGTCTACCAAGGGCGCTAGTATAGCAAACCCAAGGCTCATCTGGGAATATCTTTTGTGACTAATTTCGCCTCGTCAAATAATCGCTTGTAGCCGTCTCAGATAAAACCATTTGGCAAATAAAAATCTGGCAGAGTGTGGCGTTGCTTATCTTGCTTTATATAGGGCAGGGTCAGCCAGTACGTGGCCGGATAGTACTGCTGCAGATGGTGCTGTAAAAACGCCATGGTACTCGTCGCAATCTCAGTATCTGTCTGAGCTGCATTATCATGAATGGGATTATAAATCACGCTATGCAGCGTTAAACCGCGCGCCTTGATGGCCTCAAGACTAAGCAAAGTATGATTGATACTGCCAAGGCGACCTGAGGTCACCAAAACCACTGGATAGCCTTGGGTGGCAATATAATCTAGCGTCAGTAATTGCTCGGTTATGGGTACGAGCAAACCGCCTGCCCCTTCTAGCAACACCACATCGTAGTTTACTTGCAATTGCCGCGTCGCCTGAGTGATGACATCAGGGTCTAACACATCATCGGCTAGCTTGACCGCCAGATGCGGCGACGCAGGTTTTTTATAACGATAAGGGCATGTGGTGTGAGCGAGGTCACACGGCTGTAGCGGCACACCCATCAACTGGCGATGAGTGACAATGTCATCAGCAATATTCATCTCGTCACTGGCCAAATCAACCCCAACGCCCGTCTGTACCAGCTTTTGGGTGATGATATTTATGCCCTGCTGCATCAAGGCCTTAGCCAGCATGCCGGTGGCGTAAGTTTTGCCAATGTCGGTATCGATACCGGAGATAAACAGCACACTCATATAGTAGCTCTATTGGTGGCACAAGTTTGATTTAAATAAGAGGTAACGACAGTCAGTAGCGCTCGGCATAACGTCACCAGCTCATCATCCGTCATGACAAAGGGAGGCATGATATAGACCAATTTACCAAAGGGTCTAACCCAAATGCCATTTTTAATCAGTAAGGATTGAAAAACGGGCATATCGACCGCTTCATCCAATTCAATGACAGCGACCGCGCCCAAACAACGTACCTCTTTGACACCATCCAATGTCGCTGCAGGCGCAAGCTGCGACTCCATAACGGCTTGCATCTCTGCCGTACGCCTCTCGATATCGTAAGACAAAATCAAATCAATCGACGCACAAGCGACCGCGCAAGCCAGCGGATTACCCATAAAGGTAGGCCCATGCATCAGTGCAGGATAGTCGCTGTGATGAATGGTATCGGCAATATGGCGGGTGCATAAGGTGGCCGCAAAGGTCATATAGCCGCCCGTTAGCGCCTTACCCACGGTCATGATATCGGGGCTGATATCGGCATGCTCACAGGCAAACAGCTTACCACTACGGCCAAAGCCTGTGGCGATCTCATCGGTAATCAACAGCACATCATGCGCGTTACATAACTGCTGCAGTAATTGCAAATACTCCGGATTATAAAAGCGCATGCCGCCTGCGCCCTGAATGACAGGCTCGATAATGAATCCGGCAAGCTGAGCGCTATGTTTAGCAAAAAACTGGGTTAATTCATCGCGCACGTCTTGCGTTAATTTATGTTCAAATCCCATAAGCGGCGCAGAAACAAAATGCTGCACCGGCAGCTGCTTACCGTATAAGCTATGCATGCCATTGATAGGATCGCAGACGCTCATCGCATGCCAGGTATCGCCATAATAGCCTGAATGCGTCGAGGCAAACTGGCACTTTTTCGGACGCTTGGCAGCAATCTGATACTGTAGCGCCATCTTTAATGCCACTTCCACCGCGATACTACCACTATCAGCATAAAAAACAGCATCGAGGCCTGTTGGTACGATGGAGAGCAGTTTTTCACCCAAGTCTATCGCCGGCTGATGGGTCAAGCCCCCAAACATCACATGCGCCATTTTGCCGAGCTGATGAGTCATTGCCGCATTGAGCACCGGATGGTTATAGCCATGCACGCTTGCCCACCATGACGACATGCCATCTATGAGGCGCGTGCCATCTTGAGTGACGATATAGATACCTTCGGCATGGTCAATAATGATATTTGGATAAGTGGGCGGCAAGCTGGCATAGGGATGCCACAAGTGCTGGTGGTCGAAGTCGCTGGTAGGCATACTCATCGTCCGCTCGCAAACGAAAAGTATGTATGTTGAAAAAAGTGTATGGGCAATTGAATATCCGTATTCATCATATTATTCCTAGGCTTTGTTGGGCAGTAGCATCTCAGCGCATTATTGACCAGTGATACGCTTGTATTTGGCCAATAAATCGCTTTCGGTTTCGACATGATCGGGGTCTTTTGGAATACAGTCGACAGGACAGATGACCACGCACTGCGGCTCATCGAAGTGACCGACACACTCTGTACACAGGTCAGGGTCGATCACATATATATCATCGCCCTCAGAGATGGCTTCGTTTGGACAAGCAGGCTCGCAGACATCACAGTTGATGCATTCGTCAGTGATTAACAATGCCATAAACTGCTCCTTATGTATGACTAATAACAAGCGCGGCAGATTACTCTGGCGAGTTTGGTGAAGGATAAAATAACTGTCAGCAGATAAACGGTGACGGCTAGTTAAGCGTGAGCTTTTTGGCAAAAGCTTGCGAGACACAAGGCGGCACAAATTTATTGACATCGCCGCCAAGCTTGGCAATCTCACGAATCATCGTCGATGAGATAAACGAGTAGTTTTGCGATGGCGTCAAAAACACCGCCTCAAAATTTTCATCGAGCTCGCGGTTCATATTGGCCAGCTGAAACTCATACTCAAAATCCGACATCGCACGCAGGCCACGCAAGACGGCAGTGGCACCTTGCAGGCGCATAAAATCCACAAGCAGACCTTCAAAACCCACCACCGACACTTGCGGCAAATCTGCAAACACCGTCTCGACCAAGGCCACCCGCTCCTCAAAACTAAACAGCGGTTTTTTGTGGTGCCCTGATGCCACGGCAATGACCACCTCATCAAACAATTTGGTCGCGCGCGTCACCAAATCGACATGGCCATTGGTAATGGGGTCAAAGGTGCCAGGGTATAAAATCTTGGTCTGAAGCTTTGAAGCATGGGCGACATTTGCTGAATTCATAGCAGTGCTAATCTGGTCGTTAATGATACTGCACATGCTAGCAAATTTTGCCTACATTTAATACTTATCTGCTACATTTGTCCTAACAGCCGATTTACCTTTTGCCCCTTTGCTTTGCTACAATAAGCGCTTCGACTCATCTCACATAGTAGGCCCGCCGATGGTCTTGGATGAGGAATGGTAAGACAAGGATGCAGTACACTGACATCCTGATGGAGAGTTTATGTCAAAAAAAGCAAAAAAACCAGACAATCAAATCTGCGCCAATAAAAAAGCGCGGCACGAGTATTTTATCGAAGAAACCTTTGAGGCAGGCTTGTCATTGCAAGGCTGGGAAGTCAAGGCCATTCGTGCAGGTAAAATGTCCATCACCGAGGCTTATATTACCTTTCGTAATGGTGAGGCTTTCTTGTTTGGTGCTCATATCCAGCCCCTGCTATCTAGCTCGACGCACATTAGCCCTGATAGCATCCGTACCCGTAAGCTGCTGCTCAACCGCCGCGAGATCGACAAATTATATGGCGCGGTCAATCAAAAAGGCTATGCTTGTGTGCCGCTGTCTTGCTACTGGAAGCGCTCGATGGTCAAGTGTCAGATCGCCCTTGCCGTCGGTAAAAAGCAACACGATAAACGTAAAACCCTGAAAGACCGTGACTGGGAGCGCGATAAGCAGCGCGGCTTTAAGCAGCATTTGGATTAAATGCTCTGGCAAGCTCTGCTCCTATCGAGCTGATAAACAGGACGATTTACCACCGCGTAAATCGTCCTGTTTTATTATAAATATCACCCCAGCGTACGTACATGCGTTAAGCGGCAGCTTTTGTACCTAACGTCTCGTTTTTAGCACCGCGCAGCTGACGGATACCATGGAGCAGTAAACACACAATACCGAGCCAGATCAGCCCATAGCTATATATCATCGCCGACTCAAATGGATTGCCCAAGACCGTGATTGCCAAAATAAACAGCAACGCAGGCTCCAGATAGCTCATCATGCCATAGACATTGACAGGCAGGACAATCGGTGCCAACAGCACTGTCATTTTTCGCCGCAAAACCTCTATTGGCAGTAGCAAAGTATTGGATAAACAAGGTAGGATATCTACAGAAAACCACCGTCACCTCCCCACAACAATATCGCAAACAAGGAAGTGCGACCATGACCCCATCAAAATCCTCACTCTCTCATAAGCTGCAAACTCATAAACTGCAAAGCATGAGCGCGGCCGTATATCTAAACGTATACCTAAACAGGTATCTAAAAGCCAGCTGGATAGGGCTATCGCTTGCAGCGCTACTCGCCAGCTCAGGCTGTGCTACCAGCGCACTGCTAGAAAATGATCGTCATGTCAGCAGCCAAACCAGCAAAGAGATATTGTCCGAAGATCAGATCGTCGCTTTTGGTCGCCCAGCTCAAGCGTTACCCAAAACGCCCAATGCTACCATGGTCATCGTCGGCGAAAAAAACAGCTATGTGTTGACGCAGGGCGGGACAGAGATGATCAGCTTACTGAGCACCCTGACACCCAAAAACATCCACGTCGATAATGACATGAGCTTTTATGTACCCGATAACGCTGGCGTTTTTCAAGGAGAGATGAAGCTGTCTTATGCCAAATTAAAAGACGAGTTTCAGCGCTCAGACTATCAGTTCTTTTTGCAAAATAATGGCCGTGACTGCACCACCACTAGCGACCAGCGCATCGATGCACAGCGCTTTTGCTTTAGCGTTCCTGTCAAAGGCGCTATCTATCCGCAAGTCAGCAATTTACGTTTGATTCAGTCTAATTACCGCTCACTGACCAAACCTTATACCGTCAGCTTTTATACACAAACAGAGCCCGAGCAGGTCACTCGCCGCGGCCCTAATAGCGCCCAAAAACTGGTGTTACTGCCTTTTGCCTTAGCATTTGATGTGGTGACTTTTCCACTGCAAGTATTGGGCGATTAGCTTGTGTCTTTGACTAAAGCAGTCATGATTTTAAAAACATGGTACAAGCCAGCGGTTTGGTGTCCGCCTTTACGCTCAATATTCTCTTACGCTATCAATAACTTACCCTTCACTCATTAAAACGGCTTTATGACATCCTGAAGACAATTCATGTTAAAATGAGCGTTTTTTAATAAGCCGTTATTATTATTGATAAATAACGGCTTATTTTTTAGTGTCACTTTTTATTTAACAGGTCCGCCCATGTCTGCCGATACCATCGCCCGCACCGCCTTTAAACAAGGCATCAAACCGCTTTATGATTATGACAAACACTGGGCGAGCTGCTACGAGCCTGCGCCCTATCTACCGATGAGCCGTGCTGAGATGGACGCGCTTGGCTGGGATGCCTGTGATGTCATTATCATCTCAGGCGACGCTTATGTCGATCACCCAAGCTTTGGTATGGCGATTATCGGTCGCTTATTAGAAGCGCAGGGCTTTCGCGTCGGTATCATCGCCCAGCCTGACTGGAAGAGCAAAGACGCTTTTATGGCACTTGGCAAGCCGGTCTATGCGTACGGCGTGACCGCAGGCAATATGGACAGTATGATCAACCGCTATACCGCCGATCGCAAGATTCGTAGCGATGATGCGTACTCGCCGGGCAACGTGGCAAACAAACGCCCCGACCGCGCCGCGATCGTCTATAGCCAGCGCTGCCGTGAGGCCTATCCCGATGTGCCAATTATCCTCGGCGGTATCGAGGGCAGCCTTCGCCGTATCGCCCACTACGACTACTGGTCAGATAAAGTGCGCCGTAGCGTCTTGCTCGACGCCCGCGCTGATGTATTACTGTACGGCAATGCCGAGCGCGCCATCGTCGATGTGGTACATGGTCTGTCTAAAGGCTATACGTTTGAGCAGATGAGTAAGCTGCGAGGCACAGCGTACCTACTCTCGCCGAGTCGTCGCCATTGGCAAGCGGATATGACTGAGGTCGCCAGCAACGATGTCGATACCATCGGCCGCGTCGATCCAATCATCAACCCGTACGTGATGACCGAGGACGTTGATAGCTGTAAAATCGAACAAGAAAAACCATCGGACTCGCCAGTTGGGCAAGCCATAACAGGAATGTCTGCCCAATATGCTGGCTTCGTCGCCGAGCCCGTCACCAACAAAGTCTTAAATGCTGATCAAGTCGATACCGACACGCAAGTGGTACAGATGCGCGGGTTTGATAAAATAAAAACAAACAAGCCGATGACCGCGCGGAAGCATAAGCTAAAAATGCCGCCACGTGATAAGACAGTGATTCGCCTGCCTGACTATGAGCACGTCAAATCAGACCCTGTGCTCTACGCGCATGCCAACCGCATCCTGCATTTAGAGACCAATCCCGGTAACGCTCGGGCGCTGGTGCAACGACACAACAGCGGCGGTGGTAACTCACACAGTGCCATCGATGTATGGCTAAACCCGCCACCGATTCCGCTGTCCACCGAAGAGATGGATTATGTGTTTGACCTGCCTTATGCCCGCTTGCCGCATCCGAGCTATGGTGACGCACGCATCCCAGCTTATGACATGATTAAGTTTTCGGTCAATATCATGCGCGGCTGCTTTGGTGGTTGTACGTTTTGCTCTATCACTGAGCACGAAGGCCGCATCATTCAAAACCGCTCAGAGGACTCCATCCTACGTGAAGTCGAAGCCATCCGCGATACTGCGCCTAACTTCACAGGTGTCATCTCCGATCTTGGTGGCCCTACTGCCAACATGTACCGCCTCAACTGCAAAGATGAGACCATTGAGAAAAACTGCCGCAAGCCGTCTTGTGTCTATCCTGATGTCTGTGAAAACCTCATTACCGATCACAGCAACCTCACCCAGCTATATCGTAAAGCCCGTGATATCAAAGGTGTAAAAAAAATCCTAATCGCCTCAGGCTTGCGTTATGACTTGGCGGTCAAAGACCCTGAGTATGTCAAAGAGCTGGTCAGCCATCATGTCGGCGGCTATCTAAAAATCGCCCCAGAGCATTCAGAAGAAGGCGTACTGTCCAAGATGATGAAACCTGGCATGGGCAGCTATGACGAATTTAAAGCCATGTTTGAGCGCTTCAGCGCCGAGGCTGGCAAAGAGCAGTATCTGATTCCTTACTTTATCGCCGCTCACCCTGGCACCAAAGATGAGGACATGATGAACCTTGCGCTGTGGCTAAAGCGTAACGGCTACCGCGCCGACCAAGTGCAGGCGTTTTATCCTAGCCCCATGGCGACCGCGACCACCATGTACCATACCCACAAAGACCCGCTACACAAGGTCAGCCGTGAGGGTGGTGATATGGACATCGTCAAATCAGGCAAGCAGCGCAAATTGCACAAAGCCTTTCTTCGCTACCATGACCCAAAAAACTGGGCACTACTGCGTAAAGCGCTACAAGACATGGGCCGCAGCGACTTGATCGGTAAAAATCGCGGCTGCCTGATACCGCCATATAACGCCCATCTAGAAGGCCGTGATGCGGTGCAAGACAGCTACCAGTCTGCACGCAAAAAGAACAGCCGCGTCGGCAACGATTCGCTCAAACGCAGCAACCGCGCCTCTGAGCGCCCAACGACCAATAAAGCTGGGAACAAAAATAGCAAAAAGCGCGTCAGTAAAGGCAACTTTCAGACGCAGCATACTGGCCTGCCGCCGCGCAAGACTAAATAGTCTTGGCTATGGTTAGAGTGACTATCCCAAGCGCTGTTTAAGCAAAACGCCTATCGACCAACGGTCGGCAGGCGTTTTTTGGTGATTGTAGGGTGTTATATCAAATTAACTATCAAATGTGGCACTGGCGGCGAGCTGGCTATCACTAACGACTGTCCCGTAGCGTTACATTAATCAGTGTTTACGTAACTTAATGAACATGTAACAAACAATTTCTAACACTCATCAAAGTCAGTTTTCGTTACCATAGGCACTATATACTTATGCCTATGTTTAATGCATTTTTGGCTTAATGCATTGTTAATAATAAATACATGATAATTTTTATAAACGTCTTAAGACCTCTTATAATTTTGTTAAATATTTGGAGAATACTATGAACACCCTAACCAAAATCGCCACTGCCTTACCTGCCCTTGCATTGCTAAGCGCTTGTGCCACGACCGCACCGACCACGTCAAACGCTACAAACACGCCAGCATCAGAGAGTGTCACGGATGCCGCTTACGACCGTATGGCACCAGCACCTTATACCTGTACTGATGACAGCCAAATCATGGCAAAACAGTCTATCAATAAAAAACAAGTCATGCTAAGCGCCACCATGCCTAAAGTAAAATGGGCAGAGCAGCCAATTATCCTAAACGGCGGCGTACAAGGTGACGTAGCCAGCTATATCAATGACTCAAACCCAGAAGCAGTCTATGCTTGGCATATGAAAGGCGACAAAGGTATCTTTGCTATCAAATGGGCAAACGGTAAAGAATATCAAGTAAACTGCCAGATCGGTAGATAATGTTTAAGGTTTAGTCGTTAACCTTTTACGTTTAGACGACAGAAAGTCAAAAAGCCAAACCAATAAAGTACGTCAAAAGCAGTCATCAAAAGATGGCTGTTTTTTTATGCGTGTTAATAGTCTCTGTCAGTGCCATGGTTGAAGGTTCAACACGCCCTAATCAAACAACGAAAATAGCGCAGGTAATATCGAGGTATTAGAAAATGTGGAGGACACACCCTAGAGAAGCCAAGCAAAAGCTGGCAAAATAGCACAACGGGTAATCATAACGACCAATCATAACGAGCAATAACAAAGAGGATACATCGATGGGAATGCGCTTAACGAGTATATTACTAATGGCTACTGCTGGTTGGGCGCTAGTAGGTTGTGACCAGCCAACTGAGGTGGCCGAACCTGAGACTGAGCAAGCAGCAGTGTCAAGCGATGGCACTGCACAAACCTCAGCGCCTGCCGCCTACACCATCGATTGGTCGTCGGTCGCGAGCGGCGAAAAGCCTGCTGAGCGCAGTACCTATGAGTACCCCTTTGCCATCGATAGCCAAAACGTCCTCGATTATGCCGAGTATTTTGATATGGATACTGCTACTGCCCAGCACAACCTCACGGTGAGCATGGCGAGCAACGAAGCACTTTCAAAAGTGCTAGATCAGCTGAGCGAGCGCTATACCTCACACGAGATTATCGATAGTGAAGAGATAAAACTTGTCATTCATACCACGCCTGACGTGGCGGCCAGCCGTTATGATTATGTATTGACGGATGACTTTGCAAAAGGGTTGGTCTTGCCTATCGTCATTCAGCCAGATGGTAAAAAAAGTGAGGCAAAGGCGCATGGGGAAATGGCGGAGTAGAAGTTAATAGCGTGTGTTTTGAGTCTTATCACACACGCTACGAAGAAATATTAAGTCTGACGATATGGGTTGTTTGAAAGTTCAATTTTAACTTCGGTGTCACAAAGTGACTTTGCTAAGTAGGGCTGAAATTGACCAGCAGCAGGAGCGATATATATTTTATCTAAGTTATCTTTTACATTTATTTCATAATTAACATATAGAAACCTCCCAAAATTCATTTGTACTTTTGGGTCTTTAAGCGATGTTATGTATATCATTCGACATTCCTGCTCTTCCTGAAAGGCTGAATGCTTTATAATATAATTTAAAGGCAGCAATATATCTTCGACTAGCTCTAAATTTTCTATATAATCTTCCCTAAAGTTTCTCTTTGTATTTTTATAACATTTTCTTAATGATTCTAATAACTTCGAAATTTTATCATTTTTATCATCAATTATCTTTTTATACTCTACCCACTTTTGTTCAGGACTATCTTCTTCTTCAAATTCACGATAAAAAGTAATTCGACTGCGATGGGCTATCTGAACAAACCCAGATTTCGGATCTATATAAATACATCTTATAGCTTTAAACCTACTAATTTCACTATCTATATCCTTGGTACTGAAATTCTCTTCTTTATTATTAATTTGAGAAGATAATATTTCCTCGTAACTTAAATCTTCCTCAGTTTGAAAAAATCTTTTGGAAAAGACTAAACTAAGACCTGAAGCTTCCTTATTATCTGTTTTTCCATATAATCTAAATTGATTGAGGCTATCGTGATTAAAAGTAAAACAGCCAATAAAGGCATGCAAATTATCATCTAATTTTAAATTGTAAGGAGATTCTTGGTCGTAATTACTTAAATACCTACGCAAAACCTGTCCTTCACTTGGGTCATTAACGTTACTAATCGTATTTAACCGAAAGCTGCTTGGTGAAGTTTCTTCAAGGCTATCATTCATTAACTTATTACAAGTATCCATACTTGTATAATGTGCTAACTTTCGTTCTAATGACTTCAAATTATTTACTTTAGTGTCAAACTCGATTTTCAGCAAAGTTATGATGTCTCTTGTATAGCAAAATAGCTCAGTCAATTTTACTCCAAAGCTTAACGTATCCTCGTTCATCAATAATCTACAAATGCTTATGAAACATAAAGACTCATAAGGAATTCCTTTCTTTGACAATTGAAAATAGTTTTCTGCTTCTTCATATTCTTCTAATTCAAAATACAATTTTCCCAACAAATAATCTGCTTTGATACGTATATCATCTTCTGTTTTCTCACTAAGGCTACTTAATACAGTAATTGCTTCTTTATATTCATTAAATTTATACGCTTTTATATTAGCTATATTTAAAACTGCTAAATTATAAAAACTTAAGGAATCATCTTTATTTATTTTATTAAGATACTCTAACGCCATCATATAATTATCTTTTTTTGTTTCATATACTTTAGCTATATGGTATTGAGCAGCCGCAAAGCCTTCTTTAGCATCTTCTATTCTTATGTTGCCCCATAATTTCAAAGCATCTTCAAAATTATTATAAATATAATTAAGTATAATTCCTTTTTGATAAGAAGCCGCTGCAAAATATAGTTTGCTATATTTTTTATCTATCTCTTCAAAACTATCTATTGCCCGCTGATACAAGTTTTTCTTTTTATACTCTAAGCCAATATTAAACTTTGCTTTAGCATATAATTCTGCGCTATCAGCTAATTTTATACTATTCCAATAATTAACAGCCTTTTTATTATATTTATTTCTTAATAACAACCCTCCAATTACAGTCTGTGCTTGAGCATAATTTTCACCGCTAGAATTTTCGCGTGTAACTTGCAATAGTTCTTCTATTTGTTCTATATCAGTGTTACTTAATTTTAGTTTTTTAAAATCATCCATATTCATACCCTACTCCCCAACCATCGCCAAAAATGCTGCCTCATCTACTATCTGTACGCCAAGCTTTTCTGCTTTGGTTAGTTTAGAGCCAGCTTTATCACCTGCCAGTAGCGCGGTGGTCTTGGCTGAGATACTACCGGATACTTTGGCACCGAGCGCTTGCAGTTTGGCTTTGGCTTCATCACGTGCCATGCTATCGAGCGCACCGGTGATGACCCACGTCTGCCCATCGAGTGGTAGCCCTTCTGCTGCGAGCTGCTCGACTTTGTCCCAATGCACGCCCGCCTCGCGTAGCGCGGTGATGACCTCGATATTGTGCGGTGCGCGGAAAAACTCATAAATCAGCTCGGCGGTGATCGCACCGACATCAGGTGTTTGTAGCAATGTCTCGATATCCGCTGCCATCAAACTATCAAGCTCGCCAAACTGCAGGGCGAGGTTTTGCGCGGTCGTCTCACCCACGCCGCGAATACCCAGCGCGTAGATAAAACGTGCAAGTGTCGTCTGCTTGCTGGCATCGATAGCACTGATGAGGTTTTGTACCGACTTTTCGCCCAGTTTCTCAAAAGTGATCAACTCGTCGGTATGGTTGTGTAAGTCATAGATATCAGCGACGGTTTTGATAAGGCCATGCTCAAAAAAACTCATCAGCCAGCGCTCGCCCAGCCCATCGATATCCATCGCCCGCCGTGAGACAAAGTGGATAAGCGCCTCGACTTGCTGCGCAGGACAAAACAAACCGCCGCTACAGCGCGCCAAAGCTTCACCCTCTGGCAGCACCACAGGCGAGTCACACACGGGGCAAGCCGATGGTAGCTCGACTGGCTTTGCGTCCTCTGGACGCTGGTCGTGCCAGACACGCGTGACTTTGGGGATGACGTCGCCGGCACGATGCACACTGACCATATCGCCTGCGCGCACATCCAAGCGCTGAATTTCGCCAAAGTTATGCAAGGTGACATTGCTGACCGTCACGCCGCCGACTTGCACCGGCTCAAGCTTACCCACAGGGGTGATCTGCCCGGTGCGCCCCACTTGCCATTCGATATCGTTTAAGCGCGTCATCACCGTCTCGGCAGGGAATTTGTAGGCCGTCGCCCAGCGCGGCTCACGCGACAAAAACCCAAGCTGCTGCTGCAATGCCAAACGGTTGACCTTAATCACTGTGCCATCAATTTCAAACGGTAGCGCGTCACGGCTCTTGATCACCGATTCATAGTAGGCTTGCGCTTCGCGTGGATTCTGTACTACCTCGACGGCACTCACGGTAAAGCCAAGCTCTTTTAACCAAGCAAGTGCATCGGACTGGGTTTCAATCGCCGCCGGCAGACCTTGATTGACCGAATACGCATAAAACGCCAACGGGCGGCTGGCGGCGATAGCAGGGTCGAGTTGGCGCAGGCTACCGGCGGCAGCATTGCGCGGGTTGGCAAAGGTTTTGTCGCCGCTTTCTTCTGCCAAACGGTTTAAACGTAAAAACCCCGCCTTTGGCATCAGCACCTCGCCGCGCACTTCTAATAGCGGGATGTCTTTTGCCTCACAAAGATACAGCGGCAAATTCCGAATGGTTTTGGCGTTTTGGGTGATGTCCTCGCCTGTCTGCCCATCACCGCGCGTCACCGCTTGCACAAATTGCCCAGACTCGTATTTGAGTGACACCGCTAGGCCATCTAGCTTTAGCTCCATCTCGTACTCAGGGTTTTGCTGGGCATCGCTCAGGCGATCATTGACGCGGCGCATAAAGCCGTGCAGCTCGTCATAATCAAAGACGTTGCCAAGCGATAGCATAGGGATGTCATGGGTCACCTGCGTAAACGCCGACAGCGGTATGTCGCCGACTTGGTTGATGGGGCTATCGGACTGCACCAAATCTGGATATTCTTTTTCGATCTCAAGCAATGCGCGGCGCAACTGATCGTATTCGCTATCGTCCAAAATAGGATTGTCGAGTACATAATAGGCATAATTGTGTTTTTTGATGGCGGCAATCAGCGTGCGCATCTGTGCCACGATGTCATCAGGTGTGGCGGGTTGTTGGGTTTTTTGTGCCGTGGCAGGCGATAAGTGCAGGTCGGTCATAGTCAGCGTCTTGATTATTCTAGATGCTGATATCATAACAAGTTTGGCTAATATTGTGATAAACCGCTCATAAAAAAAGCAAAAAACATCACACTATCATGATGTTTTTTGCCTTTTGGTTTTGCCTTTAATTTCTATTGATTTATTTAGCGCTGGCGCTTAGGCTTCATAGTCACGGACTTGGTTGCGTAGCTGCTGCTTGTATTCGGGCGTGATCGGTTCGTTATTTTCATCAAGTAAGATGGCGTCCAAATCGCTTGCCATCATATAAGCGATGCTCATCATACTATCAAAGCTGCGCAGCGCTTGCGGATGTGGCAATGACAAAAACACCACCACACCGTTATAGACATTGGTCGCGACGCTATGCGGATCAAAAGGGGCGATACCGCTTTCGGTGATACCCATCATACTAAACCATAGCATGCCTGTGCCGTCTTTTTTTTCATAGCGGTGAAACATGTTCATCGCCCCATAGCGCAGGCCATATTTGTCAATCAGTGCCAGCAAATCACGGCCACGAATAATCGCCGTTGGGCGATCACGATACTGGGTTGGTAAAATAGTGATATTGATATTGTCTTGGGCGTTGATAAGCGGCGCGTTTTGCGCTTCATCGACCGGCTCTGAGAGGTGCTGATCTAGTATGGGGCTGTTGCTATCAAAGCTTGGCTCTTCTGCCGTATCAATCGACGGCATCAAGCTATCAGTCGCCGATACCAAACTTGAGAACGCATCGAGCTCTTGCTCACTGTCCATCTGCGCCGCTGTGTCCGCAAACTCTGCATCATCACGGCGCAGCTCGGCTTCTTGCCAGCGCATATAGTCTTCATCATTGCTATCAGGCGTATCATTGGCCGAGCTTTGCGCCGTGGCTGACGGGGTCGCAGCATTGTGAGGCGCAGCCACAGGCTCTTGCTCAACCACCGTATCTAAGTAACTGCGATCAGGGCCGATACTGGTCTCGCCGGCGACAGTATCTTCTAAATCTGGCTGGTCGACGATGCTGCGCTCGTGACGCGGTATGATCGGGATGCCGTTTTTGTCATAATTGACGACAGGAGCGTCAGCGCTGCTACGACGCTTAAAGCTACGAATGACCATATACAGTCCTGCGAGCACGATAAACGCAGCAATGGCAATCAAGATAAACTGAATAGCGGTCATGAGAGATACATCCTAATATATGACAAAAGGGAATACACAAGAAACAATAAATGGCAATAGTCTAGCATGGCTTATGAATATCGTCATCATATAGTCATCGTTTATCATCAGCCTGACACAGTTGTGTGACGTTGCTGGCGTGCTATTTACTATACCATTGCTCGCCGCTTGCTGTTATTACTATTTTATTGCTCCGTGATTTGTTTTGTCTAGCGCCTGTCCTCATGCTCCTTATTATTCACTAATATAGCGCGCCGCCTCATCGAGCGAGACGCTTACCAAACGAGAAACCCCAGCGCTTGGCATGGTGATGCCTTTGAGCTCATCGGCGATCTGCATGGCCAGCTTATTATGACTGATAAAGATAAACTGCAAGTCATCTGCCAGCTCATGAATGAGGCTAGTAAAACGCCCGACATTAGCATCATCGAGCGGCGCATCGACCTCGTCAAGCACACAAAACGGCGCAGGATGCTGCTTAAAAATGGCAAAAATAAGACTGAGCGCTGTTAGGGTTTTTTCGCCGCCTGAGAGTACCGCAAGGCGGCTATTACGCTTGCCTTTTGGCTGCGCCATCAAGGTCAGCCCTGCCCGCCACTGCTCTGATTTGGGCGTGTTTGCTGGTAGATCCTCTAAGTTTAAAGTCAAGCTTGCCTGACCGCCGCCAAAGACTTTGGCAAACAAATTGGCAAGCTCGGTATTCACCGCCTCTAAGGTCTCGATAAACAAGGTCTTGGTGGTCTCGTCGATAGCGGCTATCGCCTCGCTCAATGTCTCCATACTGGCGGTGATGTCAGTGGTCTGCTGCGCGAGCGGTTCTAGGCGTTCATTGACCTCAGCCAGCTCTGCCACGGCGGCCAGATTGACCGCGCCAATCTTGCTGATTTGCTGCTCAAGCTTGGCTTTTTCGCGCTCAAGCTCGGCGATTTTATCAGGGCGCACGCGGCGATCATGGGCGATAAAATCCGCCAACAAGCCCGAGACACTCATCAATTGCGCGGTGTCACCCTGTTCGCTGGTACGGTGATACTCGGCCATGGCTTCTTCAGCATAGCGACTCGCCCCATCTAAACGCGCGGCGCTCAATGCCAGCTCAGTGGCAAGTGCGGCCTGCTCGCTTTGCTGCGTCTGTAGCGTCTGCTGTAGCGCGTCTAAAGTCGCCTGCTGCTGATTGTAGGTCTCTTTTAGCGCGGTCAATGCCGCCGCGCGCTCTGCCAAGAGCGCCTGCTGCTCATCGCGCGTTTGTTGCAGTGCCTGCAAGGCGGTCTGCAGCGCTGGCAGTTTGTTTTGCTGCTGCTCATGCTGCGTTTTTAGGCTTTTCTCGTTTTGTTGCGCCTTATCATATTGCGCATTTGCGCGTTTTAGGCTACTGCTACTGTGCTCAAGGCGCATCTGGCTTTGTTGTACACGCAGCTGCAGAGCTTGCCAAGCGTCGTCATCTGCTTGCTGACGGCGCTGCTGCTCACGGCGCTCAGCTTGCAATTGCTGCATAGTCGCCTGCGCCTCAGTGATTTGCGGCGCAAGGGCTGCCAGCTCGCTTGCGATATGCTGCTGCTCATGCGCAAGCGCCTGCTGCTCGTGCGCCAGTTCCTGCTGCTCTTGCTCAAGGGCTGCTTTGTCGGCAGTTAGGCGCTGGCTATCTGCTTGCAGGCGCTCAGCGGCAGCGCGCTGGGTTGTCAGCTGCTCCTGATATTTATATTTATCACGCGTCAGCTGCTCAGCTTGCGCCCGCGCCTCCTCTAAGCCAATCGCCAACGCATCATAGCTTCGCTGATTATTAGCAATGGCTTTGCGCTGCTCTTCTATTTTACTCTCAAGTCCATCAAGTAGCTCTTCTAAGATCTGCAGACGCTCGCGCTGCTGTAAACGCTGCGTCAAAAATTGACTATTGCTGTCGTTTTGACCATCTTGCGCGCCAATAAGCTTGCCAAGATTTATCGTACCTTGACGACTGATAAGCCAGCCATCAGACGTTAGCAAAATCGCTGACGGTGGGAGAGCTTTTAATATATCTGCCAGCACATCGAGGATCTGATGACTGTTTGTTGTAAGGTCTGCGATATATAGATAGCACTGCTGCCAAAGCGCTAATTTAGGTGCAGCTACCAGCTGTGATAAAGGCAGTACTTTATCAGTCAAAGTATTTGGCAATGCGCCAACAAATGGCTTTTCGTTTACATCATTTTCCTTAGCAGATAGCCACAAGCTATGACCCGTTTCTATTGACGAATTGTCCTGTTTATTAGTCTGCGCGTTTTGCGTATTCTGATAAGTAAACAAATCCCTTAAGTTATACTCAAGCGCGTGCCATAAGCTATTCGCTTTTTGCACCTTGCCGTTAACTTTTTCATTACTTGCTTGTTTAGAAGCCAGCACATGACTATCAAGCCATAGTGCTAGCACCTTATCGAGCAGCTCAGCATGCTGCTTGCCGGCGGCGCTCAGCTCAATCTGCTCGCGCAAGGTGGTAATGGCTAAGTCGTTATCGTTATTTACTAGTTGATTTGCTAAATCAGTTGTTACTGCATCGGGGGTTTTGACCTTAGCAGCCTGCTGTGATTTTGGCTTGGGTGTTGGATGCAGTATCTGATGCAAGGTGTCGTATTCACTGGTCAACGCTGCATGACGTTTTTCTTCCTCGCTCAGCGCGCGCTGCTGCTTATATAACAGCTGCTGCAAGTCATGCGCGCGCGGCTGTAGCTCGGAGAGTCGCTCATCGACGCTATCTTGTTGGCGCTCAATCTGTTGTAGCTGTTTATTCAGCTCAGCAATGTGCGACGCTAAGGTCGGATTTTGTCCATCTGCGCTATGTATATTGGCCGCATTTACTTTGGCAGACAGTGACTGCTGTAGCTGCTGCCAGAGGTTTTGCCAGTTTTGCTGGCGACGCTGCCATTTTTCATGGCTTTGCTGCTGGCGTTTTTGTGCTTGGCTATTAATCGCTTGCTGCTGCTCTAGCACACGATGATTGTCTTGTAGCCGTGACAGCTGGTTTTGTGCGTCATGATAGGCGCGCTGTAGCGGCCGCTCGTCACGTTGATGCGTCTTGCGTTTACTCGCTATCTCATCGAGCTGCGGGCGCAATTTTTCTAGCACGTTTTGCTGCTCGGCTTGCTCGGTGGTGATGCGTTCAATCTCATTGACGGCCTGCTCGCGCTGCTGCGCCAAGCTGGTCATCTGCTGCACCAAACTGGCAAGCTGCGATTTGGCATCGTTTAGCGCGTGCTCGGCATTTTGATAATTGAGCTGCTGCTGATAATGGCGGCTTTGTGCATCGTCTTTGAGCCATTGCTCTTGATTGATATGGGCTGTCAGCTTATCTTGCTTGGCTTTTAGATCCTCATACTGTGCTTGCAGGCGAGCGGTTTCAGCACAGCTTTGCTCATGGGCGCGTTTTTGCTGCTGCTGGCTATGCTTGGCCTGATACAGCTGCTGAATGGCCAGTTGCTGCTTGATGTCCGCCAGTGTCAGTGCCAGCGCTTTATAACGCTCAGCGCTAGCGGCTTGCTTGGACAGGCGTTTTTGTTGGCTTGCCAGCTCGCTTTGCATGTCATGCAGACGCGCCAGATTATCTTGGGTTTTCTCAAGTTTTTTTTGTGTCTCTATTCTGCGTGCCTGATAGCGCGATACCCCAGCCGCCTCTTCGATAAACTCACGCAGCTGCATCGGGCTTGACTCGACAATACGCCCAATCATGCCCTGCTCAATGACTGCATAACTGCGTGCGCCAAGTCCAGTACCCAAAAACACATCAACCACATCACGGCGGCGCGCGCGCGTGCCATTGATAAAGTAATCCGAGCGTCCCTCTTTATTGACCTGACGGCGCACAGAGAGCTCATGGTACAGATTCAATTCATGGCGAATGCCAGTTTGCTCATCTTGAGTATGCTCAAAGGTCAGCTCGACACTGGCGACACTTTTGGCCGCTTTGTCTTGGGTACCGGCAAAGATAACATCGCTCATCGCCCCGCCGCGTAACTGCTTGGCGGAGGTCTCACCCAGCACCCAGCGAATGGCATCGATGACGTTGGATTTGCCGCAGCCGTTTGGCCCGACGATGGCGGTGATGCCATGACGAAAGGTAAAGGTCGTAGGATTGGCAAAGGATTTAAATCCTGCCAGCTTAAGAGATTTTAGACGCATGAAGGATCGACAAACTTAACAAAAACAGGCGGCTATTCTACCGCAAATGATGACGAGTTTTTAGACTTTGTACGGGATGCTATAATAAGGCTTAAAATAATAATGATTCCTCTAAACACTAAAAGTTAAGGGCATTAAAATGACTGATTATAATCCGCAAGAATTACAACAAAAATATGAGCAGTGGTGCAAGCTATACCGCCAGCAACTAGAGGCGCAAGAACAGTTCGCACAAGCAGCAGCGCTGCTAAATGACCTAAAGACCTACTATCTGGATCCACAGTGGATGAAAGATCGTGAAGCAGATCTGCCCATCGAGCACTCGGGTGAAGCACACTCTATCTTTAGCGAAGATGCGTTATGGAGTATGCTCACCGACCATGACGAGCTGGCCATAAAATGGATGCGCTTGGGCCTCGATGCGCTTGAAAAAAGATAAGTCATATCACCCCAATCGCACTCAGCAGCAACTGCCCGCCGGCAAACAATAACAACACGCCAAACGCGCGCTTAAGCGTGGCGGCTGGCAACACATGGGCAAGCTTAGCACCGACCTTTGCCATCATAAAGCTGGCGATGGATATGCATAAAAACCCTGTGATATGGACAAAACCGAGCGTACCCTCAGGCAAATTGACCACGTCTTGACCAAACCATGCAAATCCTACCGCGCCTGCCACCGCAATCGGTAAGCCACACGCGGCCGAGGTGCCAACCGCTTGCTTCATTGGCAGTCCTGCCCAGTTTAAAAACGGTACGGTCAAGCTACCACCGCCGATACCAAAGATAGAGGACGCCATACCAATCCCTGTGCCCGCGCCAAACTGCACGCCAGCGGGCGGCAAAGGCTTGCCGAGCTGCTCTTTGTTAGACAAAAACAGCATCTTTAGCGCGACCAATAACGCACCAACACCGATGATGGCTTGCAAGACTTTTCCATCGATCATATCGGCGATGCCGGCACCGACAAGGCCTCCGATGACCAAGCCCAGCGCCATCTTGCGCCAGACTTCCCAGCGCACACCGCCGCGTTTATTATGTGCTGTCAATGAGCTAATAGAGGTGACAATGATGGTCGCAAGCGAGGTACCGATCGCCAGATGGGTGATGACATCAGGCGAAAAATCATAGGCGGTAAATATCCATACCAAGGCGGGCACAATAATCATACCGCCGCCTACCCCAAACAAGCCTGCACTGACCCCAGCAAACGCCCCTGCAATCACAAACCACACATATAACATCATTAGCTCAGCCTTTTATTTTGGGGTTTTAGAGTTTTTGGGAGTATTTTTAGCGCATCTACGCATTTGTAGGTCGTAGGCACATCACGCAAGGAAAACTTATACTAGTAGCACGTTTAAATTTATATAACCGTTTTATTTGCAATTGACTATATATTCCATTTGCCAAACCTGCAGCCGATCTTTATGCTATTTGATTACCGCCACTAAGCCGCGTCACTATGATTATTCATGCTCGTTCGCGCTTATTCATACCAAGCCGTGACCCGCGCTCAGTATAGCAAAGATTGTTCCTACGACCTTAACCACATCGACGAAACTTATGCCGCCATCAGCCTCTTTATCTGCCGCTTCTTTTGACGCGCCTTTTAACCCTTTAGCCGAGGCCTCTACGCCAATTACGTCAGATACATCGCCAACGCTTGTACATTTGCCTGAGCTCAACCATCAGCACCTCGCTAGTAGCGCCTCGACCAATAGCGAGCTGATCACAGCGGTACAAGATGGCACGCTTGATGCCGCACAGATGCATCTGCTGACTGCCGACACCCAAATCGCTGGTCGCGGGCAGCACGGACGCTCTTGGCAGTCGCCACCTGGTAATGTTTACTTGTCGTTATATTACCCTGTGCATCAGCCGATTAGCGGTTTGTTGTCTTTGGTCATCGGTGTCGAGCTGGCAAAAATGCCTGTCATTCAAGCGCTCAATGAGCAACTGCACGCGCGCCAGCTGACGCCTATCGGGGTAAAATGGGCCAATGACTTGGGCTTTTATGCTGCCATATCCAAGCCGGCGCTGACACCCTCTGAGCCAGCAACACAAACTCAGCCGTTCTCAAAGCTTGCGGGTATCTTGATAGAGCCTGTCACCATAGCAGGCAAGTTGGTCGGTGTGGTGATGGGTGTGGGGCTAAATGTACAAGCGGCACCAGCGCTGACCGCGCAGACTTGCGAAGGTATGAGCTATCAGGCGATCAGTCTACAAGATATCTGTCAGATGCTGCCTGACGCAGCGACGATACGCTTGCCAAATCTCAAAACACTCTATCAGCAAATGAGCAAAGCGCTGATGGCAGCGATGACGCGTTTTGAATATTTTAGTTTAGAAAAACCCACCGGTCATACCTACTATCTGGATCGTTTTTTAGAGCAGTTTGATGGCGTCGATGCCCTCGCAGGACGACGCCTACGCGTCACTCAAGAGCACCATGGCAATAGCACTGTAGTGACAGGATATGCCTGCGGTATCGATACACATGGGTGTTTGCAATTGCGCCAAGATAACGGTAATATTTCTGCGCTTTTTACTGGACGCATTGACGTGATTCATCAGGCCTAACGCATAGAGCCTGCGGGCGCTATCGCCCTTATGGCATAAAAGTCTCTGGGTTTATTGACAAGCTTCATCTACAAGCTTTGCCATAACATTTTTTAGTGAATTGACTATATAAAGGGATTTTTATGCTCTGGTTAGATCTTGGCAATACCCGCTTAAAATACTGGCTCACCGATGATATCGGTCAGATCGTCGACCATGATGCCAAGCAGCATTTGCAAGCGCCTGCCGAATTACTCATGGGTCTCACCGATCGCTTTGAGCGATATGCGCCCGATTTTATCGGCATCTCATCTGTGCTCGGCGAAGCGCTCAATATAAAAGTCACCGAAACCCTCAGCCGTCTAAATATCCCGTTTGAGTTTGTCCATGTCGATGCCGCGCACCCATTGATGCGTAGCGACTATAACGATCAGCAGCTCGGCTGTGATCGCTGGCTACAGATGCTGGGCGCAGTCGATAAAAAAAAGCGCCAGTGCGTGATAGGTTGCGGGACCGCGGTGACGATTGACTTGATTGACCATGCGACACATTTGGGCGGCTATATTTTTCCCAGTATTTATTTACAGCGTGAGTCGCTATTTTCTGGTACCAAGCAAATCACCATCTCTAACGGTGCCTTTGATAGCGTCGGTCAGGGCATGACCACCCAAGACGCGGTGCATCGCGGTATACTGCTCTCTATCGTTGGTGCCATCAATGAGATCAGCCATCGTCATCCCAACTTCGAAGTCATCATGACGGGTGGCGATGCCGCCATCATCGCCCAGCATGTCAATCGCCCTGTACGACTACGTGATGATTTACTATTAAATGGTCTGGCACGCTATTTTGACCATAGTAAACAGACATAACATTTTTGATCTAAGATTTTTATAAGACATAAAATAAACATAAAAAAAGCAGGACGTTTTAAGCGACCTGCTTTTTTGGTTTAATATGAAAGTAAGTGTTTCTACTTAGTCTCGTTAAATAACTCACGCCCAACTAGCATACGACGTATCTCACTGGTACCCGCGCCGATTTCATAGAGCTTGGCATCACGCCAAAAGCGACCCAGCGGATACTCGTTGGTATAACCATTTCCGCCGAAAATTTGAATGCCCTCGCCTGCCATCCACGTGGCTTTTTCGGCGCACCACAAGATCACACTGGCACAGTCTTTGCGCACTTCTCGGCTATGACCCGCGCCGCGCGCGTCTAACATATCGAGGTTTTTACCAACGGTGTATAAAAAGCTGCGTCCCGCCTGCAAGATGGTATACATATCCGCGACTTTACCTTGGATCAGCTGAAACTCACCAATCGCTTGACCGAACTGCTTACGGTCGTGGATATAAGGCACGACATTATCCATCACCGCTTGCATGATACCGATAGGACCTGCGGCAAGTACCGCACGCTCATAGTCAAGACCGCTCATTAGCACCTTGACGCCATTGCCGACGCCGCCTAAGATATTATCTTTGGGGACTTCGACATTATCAAAGATCATCTCACCGGTATGGCTGCCGCGCATGCCGAGCTTGTCGAGCTTTTGTGCGGTGCCAAAGCCCTTCATGCCTTTTTCTACGATAAATGCGGTCATGCCTTTGGCACCCAGCTCTGGATTGGTCTTGGCATACACCACCATCACGTCGGCGTCTGGGCCATTGGTGATCCACATTTTGCTGCCATTTAATACATAATGGCCGTCTTTTTCTTCGGCTTTGAGCTTCATACTGACCACATCTGAGCCAGCGCCGGTTTCACTCATCGCGAGCGCACCGATGAATTCACCACTGATGAGCTTAGGCAAATATTTTTGTTTTTGCGCCTCATTACCATTGCGTTTAATTTGGTTGATACATAGGTTTGAGTGCGCGCCATAGCTTAGTGCTACAGAGGCAGAAGCGCGGCTGATCTCTTCCATTGCGACCATATGAGCCACATAGCCCATGTCCGAGCCGCCGTACGCTTCAGGAACAGTAATGCCATGCAGACCTAGGTCGCCCATCTTTTGCCATAGATCCATTGGGAACTCATCGCTGCTGTCGATTTCGCTGGCGCGCGGAGCGATTTCATTAGCCGCAAACTGCTGTACCACATCACGCAGTGCGTCAATATCTTCGCCAAGCTGGAAATTCAATCCGGGTAAACTCATAACCATTCCTTGTATTTTGATGTTTAATTTCTTAAAAATTTAGATCCATTTAAAAAGAGACCATATAGCTGGTACAAATTTTTATCGCTTGCTGTGCGACTGCGTCACTCCAGAGGCTTCAAAAAATTTATACCAGCTATCTATTCATTTACTTCTATTCATTTACTTCTATTCATTTAGCTTATGACTCGCTTTATTTTTTCGTTAAGACTGACGCTTATTAATCAGCGCACGCGCCACGCTTGAGCCATTGCGGCGACCCAAGAATTCACTGATACGCTCACCAGCGACGACCAGTTTATCCAAATCTATGCCTGTGTTGATACCCATACCATGCAGCATGTAGACGACATCTTCGGTGGCGACATTACCCGTTGCACCTTTGGCATACGGACAGCCACCAAGACCCGCAACCGAGGTATCAAATTCGCTGACACCCATCTGTAAGGCGGCCAAGGTATTACTGACGGCTTGACCATAAGTATCATGAAAATGCCCTGATAGCATGCTGATATCAGCATATTCTAAAGCAGCTTGTAGGGCGCGCTGCACTTTCAGCGGCGTACCAACACCAATCGTATCAGCAATACCAATCTGCTCAGCACCAATCTCTACCAAACGTTTGGTGACATACGCCACTTGGCTTGGGTCAATCTCGCCTTCATAAGGACAACCAACCGTGCAAGAGATGACGCCGCGTACCTTTATGTTCTGCGCTTTTGCCGCAGCGGCAACGGGTGCAAAACGTTCAATACTTTCATCAATACTGCAATTGATGTTTTTTTGACTAAAGGTTTCACTGGCTGAACCAAAGATAACGATTTCATCAGGGCGATGTGCAATCGCATTATCAAAGCCGCGCATATTGGGCACCAGTACCGAATAAATGACGTCATCACGCCTACTATCTGCCAGCGCGGTCATCAGCTCACTGTTGTCGCCCATTTGTGGTACCCACTTTGGCGAGACAAAACTGGTTGCTTCCAGCTTTTTGACGCCTGCTGCGATTAAATCGTTGATAAGCGTTTGCTTAACCGCCTTCGGTACCGTCATGGCTTCGTTTTGCAAGCCATCACGTGGGCTGACATCTACGATGGTGACGTGCTCTGGATACGAATGGCTCATGGTTATTATCCTTTTACTGTCCTTAAACTTCACTAGCTTCGGTATCGATACGGAGCAGCTCATCACCATCGGCCACCGAATCGCCCGCTGCAAATAACAACTCTCCTACCACGCCATCGGTGGGTGCAGTAATGGTGTGCTCGATTTTCATCGCTTCGATGACGGCGAGTGGCTCGCCTTTTTTTACACTATCGCCGACAGCCACTTTAAAGGCAACGACTTGCCCTGGCATCGGTGACTTCAAACTACCGACTGCCGCAGACTCTTCGCCTACATGCGCCATCACATCGACAAGTGTAATTTCATCACGGCCTCGATCGGTGAACACATAGACGGTTTCATGGTTCACCCAGCTCTGCGCATTGATACGTGCGTCATCGAGCCACAATGTATGATTGTGCGCGTCATCGCTGGCGTAGCTGACCTCACTTTCATATACCGTTTCGGTTGGCGCGGCGACATTGGCATTGGTTTTCTCTTCGTCACTCGCAATTTCTTTTTCAATCACTAGGGTAAAGCTGCTGCTATTTTCAGCCCCTTTTTTACTTTCCGAACTATCTGCATTGTGCCAGTTGCTAATACGTGCTTGGTACACTTGCTCATCATAAACCAAGCTAAACGAGCGCGTGTAATCGTTATAAGCACGGAAACCAGTCGGCTTACTAAATGGATCGGCGTCTTGCGCCATGCCTTCACTAGCCAACTGCTGGGCAATGGCCGTCACAACCAGCGTCGATAAATCAAGCGGATGCTGATCAAATAACTCGTCCGCCTCGCGCTCGATAAGCGCCGTATCGAGATTGGCTTGGCTAAACGACTCAGTATTTAAGATATAGCGCAAAAACGCCACGTTATTTGGCAAACCAACGATACGCGTTTGAGCGAGTGCGCGGTCGAGTTTCGCTAACGCTTGCTCGCGGGTCGGCGCATGGACGATAAGCTTGGCAATCATAGAGTCATAAAACGGACTAATCACATCGCCTTCGCGTACGCCATCGTCGATACGTACATCGGCAACATCAAAGGTGCGGTGCTCAGGCTTTTGATACGTAAAGAGTGTACCCGTCGCTGGCAAAAAATCATTGTCAGGGTTTTCCGCACAAATACGCGCTTCAATCGCATGGCCATTAATCGCCAAATCATCTTGCGACTTTGGCAATGGCTGACCGGAGGCGACCAAGAGCTGCCACTCGACCAAATCAACACCGGTAATGGCTTCACTGACTGGATGCTCAACTTGTAGGCGGGTATTCATCTCCATAAAATAAAAGCTCATCTCGCCTTCGCGCTGCTCAACGATGAACTCAACCGTCCCTGCACCGACATAGCTGACCGCACGCGCCGCCTCAATCGCCGCTGTCCCCATCGCTTCACGCATCGCTGCATCGACGCCTGGCGCTGGCGCTTCTTCTAGCACTTTTTGATGGCGGCGCTGCACTGAGCAATCGCGCTCAAACAGATGCACATAGTTGCCATGCGTATCACCAAATACTTGGATTTCGATATGGCGCGGCTTTAGCGCGTATTTTTCGATGAGTACCTGATCATTACCAAAGCTGGTGATTGCTTCGCGGCGACAAGAGTCTAGCATTTCGATAAAATCACTGCTGTGCTCGACGATACGCATGCCTTTACCGCCGCCGCCGGCACTGGCTTTAATCAACACAGGATAGCCAATCGCATCGGCCTTCGCTTTTAAAAACTCGGCATCTTGATTGTCGCCATGATAACCCGGTATCAGCGGCACGCCAGCCGCTTCCATCAAACGCTTGGACTCAGACTTGCCGCCCATCGCGCGAATCGCATCAGCGGATGGACCGATAAACACCAGCCCCGCATCCTGACAAGCCTGAGCAAAGTCGGCGTTTTCACTTAAAAAGCCATAGCCTGGATGGATCGCTTGCGCGCCCACATCGAGAGCAATCGCAATGATCGCATCGCCTTTTAGATAGCTGTCTTTCGGCGATGAGCCACCCAAATAAACGGCTTCATCACAGACAGCGACATGCTTGGCGCTGCGGTCGGCATCAGAGTAAACAGCGACGGTACGGACGCCTAAGCGCTTGGCAGTCGCGGCCACACGGCAGGCAATTTCACCACGGTTGGCGATTAAAATTTTAGAAAACATAACTATCCCTGTGTCTTGTCGTTTTTATTTGTCGGCTTGGCTATCGTTTTTTGTCGCTAGTCTGCCGTCAACCAATCAGGCTTACGTTTGTGCAAAAACGCTTGCACGCCTTCCTTACCTTGTGTGGATGAGCGGATATCAGCGATGCCTGTTACCGTCTCGGCGATCAGCTCGTCGCTAATGGGCGCGCCTGCGATATCATGTAATAGCTGCTTGCAGGTTTTTACCGCATCGGGGCTGTTTTTGACCATTTTGGCACAAAACGTTGCCACCGCATCGTCAAGCGCTTCCTCACTGACGCGCTCATGGATAAAGCCCAGCTGCCGCGCTTTTTTGGCATCAAACACTTCTGCACTTAAAAAGTAGCGATGCGACGCCCTAGCCCCTAATGCTCTTACAACATACGGACTAATGGTGGCAGGCGCTAAGCCCAAACGTACTTCACTGAGGCAGAAATTGGCAATCTTCACCGCGATGGCCACATCACAGGCGGCGACCAGACCCATGCCACCTGCATAGACATCACCTTGAATGGCAGCCACGGTTGGCTTAGGACATTCATAAATGGTCTTGAGCATTTGCGCCAGTTTATCGGCGTCGGCTAAATTTTCTTCATAGCTATAATCCGCCATGGCGCGCATCCAGTTTAGATCGGCGCCCGCACAGAACGCTTTGCCTGCTGCTGCTAGCACGATGACTCGCACATTATCATCAGTGCCAAGCATGGTGAAAACTTCCGTCAGCTCAGCAATCATTTCATCGTTAAAGGCATTACGTATCTCAGGACGGTTTAGCGTCACCGTCGCCACGTGCTGTTCGATATCAACCAATAGGCTTTTATAATTCTTCATATAGCGTTATCTCAATATTTTGTGGTAACTTTTTCATGTCTTTTTTTACGGATATTTTTGCGTAATGTTCTCGGCCTTAGTAACCCAGTTTTTATTTTAAACCAAAGCATTTTCTCATCGAAAACATGGTACCAATCTACATTCTAAAGACCCCAAACTTCGTCTCTTCAATCGGCGCGTTATAGGCGGCGCTTAGCCCCAATGCCAGCACTTGACGCGTATCAGCAGGATCAATCACCCCATCATCCCAGAGACGCGCGGTGGCATAATACGGATGGCCTTGCGCTTCGTACATATCTCGAATCGGTGCTTTAAAGGCCGCTTCGTCCTCGCTACTCCATGTCTCGCCCTTACGCTCGAAGTTGTCGCGCTTAACGGTTGCCAAGACCGAGGCCGCTTGCTCACCGCCCATCACTGAGATACGCGCATTTGGCCACATCCATAAAAAGCGCGGACTATAAGCGCGGCCACACATACCGTAGTTACCGGCACCGAATGAGCCACCGACGATGACGGTAAACTTCGGTACTTTGGCGTTGGCCACCGCCATCACCATTTTGGCACCATGACGGGCGATGCCTTCGTTTTCGTATTTACGGCCGACCATAAAGCCGGTGATGTTTTGTAAAAACACCAGCGGGATTTTACGCTTGCAGCACAGCTCGATAAAGTGCGTGCCCTTTTGTGCCGACTCACTAAATAAGATGCCGTTATTGGCGATAATGCCAACTGGCATGCCCTCGATATGAGCAAAGCCGCAGACCAGGGTGTTGCCAAAACGCGCCTTAAACTCATCAAACTCGCTGTCATCGACGATGCGAGCGATGATTTCCTTGATATCAAAGGGTTTGCGCTTATCGGTCGGGATGATGCCGTATAATTCTTTGGCATCGTAGCGCGGTGGACGTGGTTTGATTTGATTGGGGATGTGCTTGGCAGGACGGTTAAGGTGACTGACGATATCACGCGCAATCGATAGCGCATGCGTGTCGCTTTGTGCCAGATGATCGACGACTCCTGATAGACGGGTATGTACATCACCGCCGCCCAAATCCTCGGCGCTGACCTCTTCGCCCGTTGCTGCTTTTACCAGTGGCGGCCCACCCAAAAATATAGTGCCTTGCTCTTTGACGATGATGGATTCATCGCTCATCGCCGGTACATAAGCGCCGCCTGCCGTACAGCTACCCATAACCACCGCAATCTGCGGGATACCCGCCGCACTCATATTGGCCTGATTAAAGAAGATACGGCCAAAGTGCTCTTTGTCAGGGAATACGTCATCTTGGTTGGGCAAGTTTGCGCCGCCTGAGTCCACCAAATACACGCAAGGCAGATTGTTTTCTTGCGCAATCTCTTGCGCGCGCAAGTGTTTTTTGACTGTCATGGGATAATAGGTACCGCCTTTTACCGTGGCATCATTACAGACGATCATACACTCAGTGCCATTGATACGGCCAATACCGGCAATCACGCCCGCGGCGGGTATCTCTTCGCCATACATATCGTGCGCCGCCATCGGAGCCACCTCTAAAAACGGGGTGCCGGCATCCAGCAAACGCTCGACTCGCTCACGTGGCAGCAGTTTGCCACGCGCTACATGCTTGGCTCGCGCCCGCTCTGAGCCGCCCTGAGCGACTTTACGCAGGTGTACATATAAGTCATCGACCATTTCTTGCATGGCGGCACGGTTTTGCTGAAAATCGCTGGCGTTTGGACTCAGTTTACTGGTTATGATAGTGCTCATGATATCCCTTTTCTTTGCTGCGTAAGTGCAAGTGATTGATTGTGCGGTTTATAGTGACTGCTGGTTATACGACTGCTAACCGATAGCTTGCCAACCATTTGTCTTTTGTATCACTCACCGGTGTCGTAGATGTTTTGTACCCGAGAAGTGCGCTTAGTCTAAACCCAGCTCTGCTTTCATCTGCTCGATAATCTTATACTTTTGAATTTTACCAGTGATGGTCATCGGATACTCTTCAACAAACCGATAATAAGTCGGTACCTTATAATGAGCAATGTGCTCACTACAAAACTGGCGCACGTCGTCTTCACTCAAGCATCCTGGCTCTTTGGGAATAATCCAAGCGGCCAGCACTTCACCATACCGCTTATCTGGTACGCCAACGATTTGTACATCGCGAATCTTGGGATGGCGATATAAGTAGTTTTCGATCTCAACCGGATAGATGTTTTCGCCGCCGCGGATGACCATGTCTTTACTACGGCCGACGATTTTGACATAGCCGTCCTCATCCATGGTAGCCAAATCGCCAGTATGCATCCAGCCGTCTTGGATCGCTTCACGGGTTTTAAAACGGCTGCCCCAATAGCCTTTCATCACCGAGTAGCCGCGTGTGAGCAGCTCTCCTGTCTCCCCTAACGGCACAATCTCACCCGTCTCGGTATCGACGACTTTTACCTCAAGTGCAGGCTGTACCAAGCCAACGGTCGAGACTTGTTTCTCAAGCGGTGTGTGCTCGTTGGTCTGGCAAGAAACCGGGCTGGTCTCGGTCATGCCATAAGCGATGGTCACCTCTTTCATATGCATCTTATCAATGACACGGCGCATGACCTCAATCGGGCAGCTGGAGCCGGCCATAATGCCAGTACGCAAGGTCGATAAATCAAAGTTTTCAAACTCAGGGTGATCAAGCTCGGCGATAAACATCGTCGGTACGCCATGCAGCCCCGTACATTTTTCTTCTTCGACTGCTTGTAGGACTGATAACGGCTCAAAACCATCGTTTGGATAGACGATACAACCACCATGCGTCAAGATGGCCAAATTGCCGAGCACCATACCAAAACAGTGATATAGCGGCACCGGAATACACAGTCTGTCCTCGAAGGTAAGGTTCATCGCCTCACCGATGAAGTAGCCATTATTGAGGATATTGCGATGGCTTAAGGTCGCGCCTTTTGGCGTACCAGTTGTGCCACTGGTGAACTGAACGTTAATAGCATCGGTGTTTTTTAGCTGTGCTTGACGCTCGGCCACGCGCGGATCGTTGGCATCGCCTTCCGCCATCCAGTCAGAGAATTTTTGCATAAACCCAAACGTTTCGTCAGAGTCTGGCTCATCAATCCAAATGATACGTTCGATGGTGGGAATCTCGACCAAATCCAGCTGGGTGTAGTCTTTATGATAAATCTCAGGGCACAGCTCACGGATAAGGCCAGCGTAGTCGCTGCTCTTGAAATGGCGCATGAGTACGAGTGCTGAGCAGCCGAGTTTATTGAGCGCATATTGCAGCTCAAAAGTACGATAGGCCGGGTTGATATTGACGAGGATCACGCCGACTTTGGCCGTGGCAAGCTGCATAAGTAGCCATTCGGCATTGTTGTGCGACCAGATACCAATGCGATCGCCAATCTCAAGCCCCATCTCGATCATACTGCTGGCCAGCTGATTGACATGTTGCTGCAATTCGCGGTACGTCCAGCGGATGTTTTGATGACAGACAACCAGCGCTTCACGCTCTGGATATTTGGAAACAATGGCGTCAAAAAAGTCGCCGATGGTCGCCTCAATCAGCGGCACATCAGGGCCTTTGTCATAGCTTTGGGTCAGTGGCGCATTCGCCGAGCGCGCGCCCATATTTACGGTAGGGATGTTGCTTAATATGTGGTCAAATGCAGTAGGTTGCGTCATAACGAGTCCTTTCGTTGTGCTTTTTATTCTACTCAAAAACCGCCCGTGGGCCAATTTTTCTTCCTTGAGTATCTATCATAGATGATTCACTACTATACCGCCTAAAACGAAACTGTCAATAATAGTAATACATTATGTATCATTTAAATTAACTGCTAAAAATATTATCCCAGTAAAAGATAGCATAAAAATCCGCGATTATTGTCGGCAAAAAAGCCAGCTAGTATTTGTTACACAGCTGGCTTTTGAGAAAAATTAAAAATGAAAGCTAAAAGTTAAACTTACAGCGATTAAACGTTAGGCGCTTTAATCGTTACTGTCGCACTGACGTCATTGTTATCATCTAGCAATTCCATGATTAACGCGTCATCCGTGTCAGTCTTTACCTGCCAATTACCAGCAGCTTGTGGTACGCCAGTGGCCATGACAGAGATGGCTTTGTTTTTTAGGCGAATCATTGGCGGTTTATGATCATAGCCGTCATGTGCCACTCCTAAGAGGTCATCGGCAATGGTCGCCGCCTGCGCACGCAGCGGGGCAACATAACGGCAGGCAACGCCATTGATAGACATACAATCACCGATGGCATAGATATTTGACGCTTGCGTACGTAAGGTGGTGGCATCCACCACGATACCAGTCCGGCGATCGAACTCTACCCCTGCAGCAGTGGGCAGTCTTGCATCGACCGTGAGGCCAGTACTGGCAATCACATGATCGACGACCAAAGGCTCGGATGACTGAGCGGCCGCGCTGTCAGCACTGCCTGCCACTGGCGCATAGCGGACGTGTAGCTTGCCGTCCTCTTGACGCGTGACACCCGATACTTGATAACCACCCAAAAAGTGAATACCTTGGGATTGGACCGCCGCCGCGATACGAGCGGCCGCTTTTGTTGGTAGCATTTGTGATAAAGGCGCGTCATTTAAATCAATCAAGGTGACTTCATGTCCAGCTTTGAGTAAATCTTCGGCGATTTCTGTCCCCACCATACCAGCGCCAACGATGGCCACATGCTGACTGCCTGCTGCCAGCTTTTCTTGTAGCTGCCCAAAGCGCTCAATATGATTGACATGCCACACCAAATCCTCTGGCAGGCTCTTTGGAAAAATCGGCTGCGCGCCCATCGCCAGTACCAACTTGTCATAGCTGATGGTGGCATAATTGGTATAAACAGGATCGGAGCGCAGGGCAGAGACCAGCTGCAACTGCTGCGTAGTAGCATCAACATCCGTGACCTGCGTGTTGGCCAGCAGATTGACGTTTGCCGCTTTGGCAGCGTCAGCGCCAGTTGCGCGTACCAAGTCTGCCGCCCGCTTGTTTTGGCTGATGGCCATTGTCAGCATTGGCTTATGGTAACGATCGCCATTATCCGCTGTGATGAGAGTAATGGCGATGTCTTTGTCTTTTGCTCGAATGGCATCGATGACGTGCCAACCTGCCAAGCCGGCACCAACGATAACAATGCCCTTATTTTCCGCTGACGCATGGTTTTCCGCTGGTGCGGGGTTTTCAGTATGTAAAGGGTTTTCAGCATTGGCGGGGTTTGTTGAATTTGCTAGGGTGTCGGCATTTTCTATGCTCATAATAGCTCCAATATAATGTATAAACTTTTCATTGTCGGTATCTTGAGCGCTATTGTAGCAGTAAACAGTCATGCACTCATCTACTTGCTTATCCCTCCGCTACTGGATCGTTATAGCCAAAAAAACCAAAAAAGCGCCTAAAATTTATAGACGCTTTTTGGCAAATGCTTAGAGCTCATTGAACAGTCTCTACATCAAGGCGCTAAAGTAGCAGCAAAAACGTTGCTATTAATGATTTAAAATCTTGGACAAAAACAGCTGGGCGCGCTCGCTTTTTGCCCCTTCAAAAAACTCATCTTTGCTACAGTTTTCGACGATATGACCTTCATCCATAAAGATAATGCGATTGGCGACCTGACTGGCAAAGCCCATCTCATGGGTCACACACATCATGGTCATGCCATCACGAGTCAGCTCGACCATCACATCAAGCACCTCTTGAATCATCTCAGGATCAAGCGCCGAGGTTGGCTCATCAAACAGCATCGCCACAGGGTCCATCGCCAGCGCACGGGCAATCGCCACGCGCTGCTGCTGACCACCTGATAGCTCGGCGGGGTATTTTGGTGCCTGTGCACTCAGCCCCACGCGATCTAGATAAGCCATGGCTTTTTGTTTAGCCTCAGACTCTTTACGGCCCAGCACCTTGATTTGCGCGACGGTTAAATTGTCGATAATGGTCAAATGCGGAAACAACTCAAAATGCTGAAACACCATACCGACACGGCTACGTAGCTTGGGCAAGTTGGTTTTGGCCGCACCAACAGAGACACCATTGACCATAATCTCGCCTTGTTGAAAAGGCTCAAGCCCGTTGACCGTCTTAATCAGCGTTGACTTGCCACTACCCGATGGCCCGCAAACTACGACGACATCGCCTTTGTGTACATGGGCGGTGCAGTCAGTCAGCACTTGAAAGTCGCCATACCACTTACTGACATTTGCCATCTCAATGACCATCTCATCACTGGCATGACCATTATTGGTGACCAGCCCGCCAAAGGCATTTACATATGTATCAGCATTGTTCATTACTGGCTCCTAACCACATTATCTTGATAATCATTGTCTAAAAATCTCTTCAACCGCGACCGCGCAGTCTAGGGTGTGTCAGAACCGCAAACGCTTTTGTAGCTGCTGCACGCCCATAGACGCACTTAAGCTAATGACAAAATAAACCGCACCAGCGCCCAAGATATAAGGCGTCAGCAGCCCCATCAGCTCACCGCGCACGTAGGCTGCGCGGAAAAAATCCGTCAAACCAATGGCAAACACCAACGTCGTATCTTGGAATAAAATAATACACTGCTGCAAAATCAGCGGCAGCATTTTGCGAAAGGCTTGCGGCAAGATAACCAAACGCATGGTCTGTCCGTAAGTCATGCCCAGCGCTTTGGCGGCATTGACCTGCCCGCTGCCGATCGATTGAATGCCAGCACGCACCACCTCAGAAAAATACGCCGCCTCAAACATCATAAAGGCCACCACACAAGAGGCAAACGCCGCATCGAGCTGTAGATATTTACCCACGATCCAAAAATAAATCATCGGCACGGCAAAATAAAACCACAAAAGCACCAGCAGCAAGGGCACTGAGCGAAAATAATTCACATACAGTTTTGCTGGTATCTCAAGCACTTTGATACCCGATAAACGCATCAGCGCCAGTACCGTCCCCAAACTGATACCGCCCAAAATCGCCAAAAACAATACCTTAAGCGTGGTCAGCATGCCGCCCATCAACCCGGGATAGGCGGTGGCAAGCTCAGTCATCATATTCATTTTTGACCTCCTGCAATCAGCCCAGGCACGCGCAGTTTGCGCTCGATCAGTCCCATTATCGCGATTAAGGACAAGTTAAATACCAAGTAGATAATCGTCGCGTAGGTATAGATCTCAATGCTGTTTTGCGTGTATTCACTGATGGTTTTGGTTTGGCTAATCAGCTCCATCACCCCAACGAGCGAGGCGACTGAGGCGTTTTTAAAGCAGTTGGTCAGCTCAGAGCTGAGCGGCGGCAAGATGATACGAAAGGCTTGCGGCAGTAGGACTTCTTTGTAGACTTGCGGGATGCTAAAGCCAAGCGCATAGGCGGCGTTGACTTGGCCATCTGGTAGCGACTCGATACCCGTGCGCACCTGCTCGACGATACGAGCGGCGGTAAACAGCCCCAAACCGATACTCGCCGAGAGCATGGCAGAGGTATTGGGCGACAGGTCTTTATACCACCATTCTTGTATCGTCGGTGTCAGCCAACCAGGGGCGATATAAAACCAAAAAAACAGCTGTACGAGTAATGGGATATTACGAAAAAACGTCACGTAAGCGGTACCAATCGCTCGCGCCGTCTTGCTCGGCAGCGTGCGCATGATACCTAAGATGGTGCCGACGATCATGGCGATGGCCCAAGCGATACTGCCAATCAGTAGCAGCCAGCCAAGACCAGTAATCATCCAATGGATATACAGCTCGCTACCGATACCGGTCTGCTCAAACAGCACACCCCAGTTCCAGCTATAATTCATGGTTGTCTCTCCAAGCAGCGATAAAAAAGCCTATGCGTCAAACAACACATGACGTACGCATAGGCCAGCTAGGGTTTGGGACAACGATTACTGTGCTGGCGCCGCTTTTGGCTGCGCACCATCGTGCGGGTTGGCAATCAGTGCCTTTAGGTTGTCAGACATCTCAAAGTTGAGATTGACGTTTTTTGGCGGGATTGGGTTCAAAAACCACTTATCATAAATGCTATTGATCTCGCCTGAGCTAAAGACATTGGCCAAGGCTTCATCGACCACCGCTTTAAACTCAGGGTCGTCTTTACGCATCATACAGCCATAGATCTCAAACGATTGCGGCTCACCGACGATGACCCATTCATCTGGGTTTTTGGCTTTGGCTTTTTCACCAGCGAGCAGCACATCATCCATCATAAAGGCGCCAGCGCGGCCGTTTTCTAACATCAAGAACGCCTCGCCATGATCTTTTGCTGAGATGATGTTGGTGTCCATCTGATTGTCGTCATTATATTGACGGATATAGCGCTCTGATGTCGTGCCAGCAGTGGTGACTAGCGTCTTGCCTTTTAAGTCGGCAAAGTCATTGATACCAGAGTCTTTTTTGGTCAACAGACGCGTCCCAATCTCAAAAAAGCCATTGGAGAAGGCCACTTGCTTTTGGCGCTCTTCGTTGTTGGTGGTTGAGCCACACTCAAAGTCCACAGTACCGTTTTGTACCAAAGGAATACGCGTCTGCGAGGTAATAAGATTATAGCGGACATTAAGATCAGGCATATTGAGCCTTTGTTTGACGGCCTCGACGACTTTCATCTCTAGGTCGTGGGCATAGCCTATCGGCTGATTTGGGTCGTCCGCGATATAAGAAAAAGGAATAGAAGAATCACGGTGACCGACCACGATGGTGCCTGAGTCTTTGATTTTTTGTAGCGTGCCGTTTGCTGCGCTAGTCGCGGTACCCGCCTCATCGGCAGGCGCTGCTTCACTGGTAGCTTGGTTGCTGTTATTACATCCAGCGAGGCCAAACGCCATAAAGGCCGCTACGGTCAAGCTCTTAGAGAAAGGTTTGGAAGATAGATAGCTCATGAGATACATCCTTTTTATCACATTATCACTAAATTAAACGAGTGCTTGGACGATGAAGGGTTTATAAATCACCCCCTATCGACTGACTGGTTGTCATGCATCCTTGTCGTTGTTGCTATTGTTTATCACAATGCAACTTAATGTTACTGTACAACAAAATTGCAACGGGCGGTAAACTTTTTTGCGCAAAATATAGAATGATGGTTTTTGGCATTACCCATCTAGCCCACGCCGGCCATCAAGGGTAATTGATAAGATTGATAAATACGCAACAATCCCCATAAAGTTAGCAACTTCTCAATCACATAAGCCAGTTATGACTCAAGATATTCAAGCACCAAATACTGACACCCAAACCACCAGCTACAACGACATTCGCCAGCGTTTTTTTATTGAAGACTCGCCTGTACGCGGTGATGTGGTGCGTCTATCGCGCAGCTATGCGACCACGATTGCCCAAAAGCCCTATCCTGAAGCGATCAAACGCTTATTGGGCGAGATGATGACGGCGGCAAGTTTGCTGATCAGCACGGTCAAAATCAACGGCCGTCTGTCTATCCAGCTGCAGTCCTCAGACCCTGAGAGCCTGCTCAATTGGGCGATGGCAGAGTGTGACCAAGACGGCATCATCCGCGCGCTTGCCAGCTGGAAGGCCGACACCGACGCGCAAGCACAAGCGTGGGAGAGTATGACCACAGCCAAAGACGCTTTTGCCGAGCTTGGCGCGATGGGTCAAGGCGTATTGTTTATCAATATCCAGCCTGACGGCGGCGACTCTTACCAAGGTATCGTCGAGCGTAGTCATGACAATTTGGCAGACTGCTTGGCGCACTACCAAAAACAGTCCGCGCAGATTCCAACGCTAATCAACTTAGCATCAGACGGTCTACAAGCTGGGGGTATCTTGGTACAAATGTTGCCACGTACCGCTGAGGAAACCTACGAAGTCGAGCAAAACCAAGACGCCGGCATCGATGATGACCTATGGCCGCGCTTAAGCGTCCTTACGCGTACGCTAAAAGCAGAAGAGCTGACCACACTCGATACCAGCGAGATTTTATACCGCTTGTATCATGAAGAAAATATCGTGGCACCTGAGCCTGTGGCGTTATCATTTGGCTGTACTTGCTCACGCGAAAAATGCGAGATGGCCATCGAGCAAATCGGTGAAGCAGAAGCGTTAGATATCGTCGAAGAGCAAGGCGGGACGTTTGAGATGGACTGCGGTTTTTGCGGTGAGATCTATCCGTTCGATAAAGACGATGTGACCGCTATCTTTGCTAAATAGGCGGTATCTAGTAAAACATTTCTCAGTAAAAGAAAAGGCCCTCAACATAAAGCGTGAGGGCCTTTTTTTATGATGCTGTGCTTAGCAAAGGCAATCTAGCTTAACCTGCCTTTATACCATCAGTCCCAGACTTTTGGGATAAGAATATATCCGCGGCTGCTCAGCGTAGTCACTGCGGCCATTGTCTAACAGCCACGCCACTACTTGCTCGCGCACCCGTCTACTATGAATCAGATTCATATGACTGACGCCATAAAATAGTGCTTTATGCCCATCAGGGACAAACAAAGCATGTTCGGCATCATCTTCTCCAAGCGCTGAGGCGACAGAGACTAGACCATCGCCCAGCAGGTGTGTCATTCTCGAGTCATAATGGGTCTCGACCAATGCACTGGCGACAAAATACGTCTTTATACCACTTGGTAAGCGCGCAGGATGCCGAAAGTCTTGCGGCAGCACACTACGGCCCTCCAGCGCCCGCCAGTCTGCATCGCGAATACTACCGTGACGCAGATCAATGATACCCGCGCTGCGCATCTCGCCCAACTTGGCAAGCGAGCCTGCAAACGGCAGCTTGGCGATGATGTCTTGTACATGATGACCGATACGCTCTAGCACCGCGCCATGGTGCGGTGAGCCGAGGGTGATGAGATTGCCGGCCCGCTTAACCCAAGCCAGATGGTCTTGCTCGCCATAAAACAGCGCACTGCGAGCGACCAAGCCGCCCATACTGTGACCGACCAGATCGATCTGACCGATATCGGGATGCTGCTCAATCAAGTCCTGTAGCAGCTGGCAGAGCTTACGGCCGCTGCGCGAGATACGCCGCCCCGTATTATAATCAAGGTACAGCACTGTCGTTTCAGGCTGACTGCGCGCGATAGCCTCCCCCAGATGATTGCCTTCTGCAGATTGCCAGCTGAGATGACTCATACATAAGCCATGACATAAGATCACCACTCGCCCTGAGAGCGTCGCCAACTGCGTATCACCATTACCATCATAGAGCTGCATCGGTATGGCAAGCGCATTTTTATGATTGACCAGATGATCACCCATCACGCCGTTTAGCATATTGACCAGTTTTTTTAGGGTGTCGGGCAACGGCTGAGTATTTTTTTGGCGCATCATGGTTTTGTAGATACGCAGCACCGCGGCCAGATTGTTGCCCACCAGTAGCATGACTTGGCGTATGGTGCCATATATACGCCCCGTGATACCCCGTTGCCAATTGTTAAGGTGGTTTTCATTAAACCGTCCCAAAGGGCGTAAAATCACCTCGCGGTGAATGGCCTCCACAATCTCTGTCACCTCCATCACACCCATCGTCGCCAGCTGCGCAAGCCCTTCAAAAAAATCGGCATACAGTACAGGATGTGTCGTCACGGCATTGGCATCATCGGCTTGCAGTTTGATGATTTCGTCGATATCGATGGCGGCTAGCTGATCGATTTGCTCATACAGGTCGCGATGCGGCGCTACTGTGTGGTCTGTGGCGGCAGTCTCTGAGGCAAAATGCGCGGCCAGCTCATGACCTGCTTCATCTGAGCTATCAGGCCTCAAGCTGTCTTTCCTCATGCTGTCTTTATAAATAATCTCTACACTGTCCATAGTGTTACTCGTTAGTGCGTTCATAAAATGGACACATTTGGTCAAAAGATAGTTATATACTAGCCTGTAAACGCTTGAAATAGAAAAAAATGATGTAACCGGTAGCCGCTTTACGATAAAACATCGTGACATCTGCCGCTACTTACAGAAAAAAACCCCAAGCCTGCGCTTGCGGTTTTAGCTAACATCACTATCCGTATTTGTAATCACCGTGCCGCCGTTTTACCATCGCAGCCGTTCACTATTGCAGCCGTTTCACTATCGCAGCCGAGTCATCCAAGTACTCTAAGTAAAGGATTCTGCCAATATAACATCGCCATCTTCGCGCGTAATCATCACGGTGGCCGAGCGCGGCGTACTACCTCCAGCCACCGCGCCCCACGTGTTGCCAGGATGCTGGATATTGATAAATAGCGTTTTAAAATCTGGCGTCATGGTGATACCTGTCACCTCACAGCCTTCAGGACCGACAAAAAAACGTTTGATATTGTCATCACTAGCAGTCATTCCGACGCGGGTTTGCTGGCCTGCAGATGTGGTGATCGTCGCGCCATCATTGACCTGACCAGGCAACGCGGCCAATAGCATACAACTGCTGGTATCGGTATAGGCGCCATCATCGGTCTGAATCCATAATACCCCGCGCGGATCAAAGTACAGGCCATCAGGCGATGACAGGTCATTGTTTTTATTCAATTGCGATAAGTTCTCTGTCGCCAGCTCACTGGGCGCGGCAAACAAGTATATATCCCACTCAAAGCGTGTCGCCGCATGGTCACCGCCTGCTTCGGCCCAGCGAATGATATGACCATTATCATTTCCGCGGGATTTGCCACGCGCCTCGTAGCTGCGCGGGTTGGCTGCTGAGAGAGGCTGATCCTCACGCTCGCCGCGATATTTGTTGTTGGTTAAGGTCACATACACCTCGCCTGTCATGGGGCTCACCGATACCCACTCTGGACGATCCATCTTGGTCGCACCCAAGGCATCGGCAGCAGCGCGCGCAAAGACCAACACCTCATCTTGCCCAGCAAAGGGCAGCTCAGCATTGGTCGCATCTAGTCCATTTTGTCCATGGACCAGTGGCCGCCACTCGCCGCGACCGTCTTCGTGAAACACCGCCACATACAGCGTGCCTTCATTTAGGTACTTGTCGCCAGCTTTGAGGCCGCCGCCGATATCTGTATTGGACCATCGTGCCTTTGAGACAAACTTATAAATATACTCGCCACGCGCATCATCCCCCATATAAAACACCACAGGTTTACCTGACTCGACAGGTGCATACGCGCAGTTTTCGTGTGCAAAACGACCGAGTGCCGTACGTTTTTGCGGTGCTGAGTGCCGATCAAAAGGATCAATTTCGGCGATGTAACCAAAGGTATTAAAGCCATTGCGATAATCCTCAGTAGCATCAGCGCCTGTCGCGGTCATATCCCAGCGGGCAAACTCATCGGCTATGATTTCATCTTTGGCATAAGGCGTATGCCACAGATACTCCCAGCCAGGGAAGTTTTCGCCGGCCCCATAGCGCTCACGCCCGTAGTTATGAGTTGCGCTTAGCTGCTCGGCGTCTTGACCACGCGCAAATACGCCCAAGAAATTTTCTTCTGTCGTCAGGTAGGTACCCCACGGCGACAGTCCTGCGCCGCAGTTGTTATTGATGCCGCGCGTCTGAAACCCTGTTGGATCAAACTTTGTCTTGACCAAATCAGAGCCTGCCACAGGACCCGTCAGCTGGGCCGGCGTACTGCTGGTGATACGGCGGTTGTATTTTGAATCCTTGACCATCTCATAACCCATCCCATCGGTACGGCGCGTCATCTCAACGACAGCGACCCCGTGGCAGTTGACCTCGCGGCGCACATCACTGGCCAGACGACGGTTTTGATAAATGGGTGCCGCATTGTTATCCGAGATGACATGATAACCAAATGGGCTAAGCTCGCTGCTATTGACATACTCATGGTTCATGACCAGCAGGCCGTTTTTAGAGGCTTTGGCATCGTAGGTATTGCCTTTTTTGCCAAAAAACCACATGCCATCATGGTTGTCGCCCATGCGCCACTCAAACGACTCAGCGGACTGCTCACGGTTGTCCTTCCAGTCGGCGATACCAGACATCAGCGGTGTCCCTAGTGGCAATATCATCTCTGCCTGATAGCCTTCCGCCACACTCATGGTATCGGCTGTCGAATGCGCCACTGCAGTGAATTTTAGGGTATCAGGACGTTTGAGATTCCCTTGTGCTGGGATGGCGGCTTGGTCATCGTCGCTGGGCAGGCGAGATGGGCTGTCGTCATCATCGTCACTACAGCCAACCAAAGGCAGCGCCCCAAAAAACGCTGCCGCCGTCAGCCCTGTACCGCCTTTTAAGATATGGCGGCGATGCATACGGCGATTGATGATGGTTTGAAATTCGATATTATTGCTCGTGTTTGAGTCTTCTATGGCTTCATGAGCGAGCGGTTTGTTCAATAACGTCATGTTCAGTCACCTTGCTATTTGGCTATAGTGGCGTAAAGGATGGGTTGCGGCTTTATCAAATCCACCACAACGATATAAGTTACGCACAAGTCTACCGAGCATTTATGACAGTACGTTGACAATAACCGCTCAATCTATCACTCAGCGGCCCACCAAAGGCTGATAGATTGTTACAGAGATAAGCGTCAACCATGCTCATCAAATAGCTTCCTAAAACAGTCTTATAAAAACCACTCCCACAAAAGTCGTTTTCATAAAAAACAGCGCCAATAAAAAATCCCAAGCGGTCACTTGGGATTTTTTGAACAACTTCATTAGATAAAGTACGCACTAGCTAGGCAATGTCCTAGTGTACTTCTGCCTGCCACTCATGCGCGCCAAGCTTTAGAGTCAGCGTATCACCAGCATGTAACACCCCAACACCACTTGGCGTACCCGTCATAATCACATCGCCTGCCTGTAAGCTAAAGGCATGACTGATATTGACCAGCAGCTCATACACCGGAAACAGCATCAAAGCAGTATCGCCGTCTTGCTTGAGGCTATCATTGATATACAGCTGATAGGCGACATTGCGAAAGTCGCCAAACGCTTGGGGATCGAGCCAATCAGCCAGCACACAAGCGCCATCGAAGCATTTGGCGCGCTCCCATGGATGGCCTTTTGCTTTTAGCTCAGACTGCAAGTCGCGCAAAGTCAAATCCAGCCCCACCGTCACCGCACCGATGGCTTGCTTTGCTTCCTCCATCGTCGCAGCAGATAAATCCGTTGCCAGCTGGATACACAGCTCGGTCTCATAGTGCGTGTCACCAAATACTGCCGGATCTGGACGGACCACGCCTTGGCGGATAGACACCACCGAAGAGGCGGGCTTCATAAACAGCATCGGCGAGGTAGGTACCTCATTGCCCAGCTCGCGAGCATGCGCGGCGTAATTGCGACCGACACAAACCACTTTACCAATCGGCGCACGCAAGCTTTGATTGGCATCGGTCATGCTCTCATCATTATTGGCATTGGCCGCGATGGCATTGACCAGCGACATATGGGGCGATTGACTCATACTCGGCTCTCACAGCAAGTTATTCACAGACATCAAAAGCAGCGATGCTGACTGATATCCTTAAGGGATGGTATTGGTCGCCACATCGGGTGGTACATAGCTGGCATGGCGATTCATACGTTTTTCAAACATTCTAAAGCTAAACAAGATCACCCACGACAATAGCAGATAAATGACACCTGCTGCAAAAAACAGCTCCATCAAGGTATAGGTTCGCGCACTGATCGTCCGCGCCACCCCGGTGATGTCCATCAAAGCAATGGTCGAGGCCAGCGCACTACCTTTTAGCATAAAGATAACTTCATTACTATAAGCAGGGATAACGATACCAAAGGCGCGCGGCAGTGTCACGCGGGTCAGCTTTTGCCACTTCGACATACCCAGCGCATCCGCAGCTTCTAGCTCGCCTACGGGAATGGCCTGAATCGCACCGCGAATGATCTCTGCCAAATACGCACTGGTATTCATGGTAAAGGCGATGATCGCACACCAGTAAGCTTGACTGAGCACCGGCTCCCATAAAAACGAATCACGCACTGCCTCAAACTGACCCAGACCATAATAAATCAAAAATATCTGTACCAGCAGCGGCGTGCCACGGAAAAAGAAAATATATAAAAACGGTAATATCTGTACTGCCCAATTTTTCGATAGGCGTAGCAGTGCTAAAATCAGACCAAAAAACAATCCGATAATACCTGATACCACCACCAGCTGTACGGTCAGCACCGCACCACCCATCAAATCAGGGATATGGTCAAAGATGACCTGCCAATTCCAATCCATAGTCTCTCTCCTCTACCCTATGGTCGATTGACGTTGTGTTGACTGACGGCTGATTTTCTTGGCGTAGCGCGCCGCTGGGTTGGCACGCCACTCAAGCCACATCATAAAACCGGTAATCAACATGGTCAGACCCAAATAAATAATGGCCGCCGCCATATAAAATGTAAATGGCTGCTGTGTCGACTGCGCGGCCCGCGAGGACTGATACATGATGTCCTTGAGACCCACAACCGAGACCAGCGCTGTGTCTTTGAGCAGTACCAAAAACAAATTGCCCAAACCTGGCAAGGCAATCTGCCACACTTGCGGCAAGGTGATACGATAAAAAGTCTGCAGCGGACGCATACCAATCGCTTGCGCGGCCTCGCGTTGCCCGACTGGAATCTCTTGAATCGACATGCGAAAAATTTCGGTCGCATAAGCACCAAAGGCAATCGAGAGCGCCATGACCCCGCCCCAAAACGCGCTAATCTCGATATAATCGTTATAGCCGAATTTTTTGAGGATGCTCATCAGCAGTATGGAGCCGCCATAATAAATAAACAGCACCAACAACAGCTCAGGTATGCCGCGCATCGTGGCAGTATAGACAGTCGCCAGCTTACGCAGCACCCAGATATTGGACATCTTTGCTGTCGCGCCGAGCAAGCCCAAAGCCATGCCGATGACTAGGCTAGTCAACGCAAGCTTTATGGTGACGGTAGCGCCGCTTAATAAAAGCGCGCCAAATCCTTGTAAATCAAACACAATTATCCACTCAGTCTCTTTATATTAGCAAGTTGCAAAATATGAGTTAAAAGAATCAGCATCAATAGCTGAGCGCGGCTGATAGTCGTATAAAAAACTGCATAGACGGGCGGTTTTTTACGTCATAGAGTGACGTGATATTCATACGACTATGGCGACGGTAATTGACACAGTAGAAATGAGCGCTGATTTTATCATATTCGCTCGCCGCTATGTTAACACTCAGACGTAAAAGCGTTGCCTAAATAGACACTTATCAGGATAAATAGCAAACAAATCAGATAGATTTGATAAAAGTCGACCCTTCTTTGTAGCCATCACGCACCGATTTGCCCAAAACAAAAAAGACATCGCCAATGGCAATGTCCTTGTGCTGACTAATTAATAGCTAATGACTTTATAATGACCTTATAAAGACAACCACGCCATAAAATATCTCAGCAGACCTGTGGTTTTACCAAGCATGTGGCGACAAGCTTACTGCGCTGCGTCATCTACTGCTGGCATTGCCGCTGCACTGGTAGGCACGGCAAAGTATTTTTCATTGATTTTATCATAAGTGCCATTGGCCTTGAGATTGGCCAGCGACTGATTGATTTTGGCTTGCAAGGCTTCATCGTTAGGACGCACGGCAATCGCAAAGTTATCATTGATATCGATCTCCTCGCCTTTGAGCGCATAATTGCTGCCTGATGGCGAGCCGAGCCACTCTAGCGCTGGCAGTTTATCAGAGATCATGGCATCGACGCGATCTGAGCCCAAATCCAAAAAGGCATTACTCAAGGTATCATACAGCTTGATATCGGCCTTTGGATAGGCGTTCTCCAGCCACTGCGATGAGATGGTCGAGCGCTGAGCGGCGATAGAGTGCGCATTGATGTCGCTGCTATTGGTAGGATCAAAGCTGCTGTCTTTTTTGGCCAAAAACACCAGCGCATTACTAAAGTATGGCTCGGTAAATGCCACCTGCTTGGCGCGCTCAGGTGTGACCGACATCGCCGCGACGATGGCATCGTACTTACCTGCCTTGAGTCCTGGAATGATACCATCCCAGTCTTGCGCCATGATCTCACACGTCATCTGCATGTCAGCGCAGATGGCATTGGCGATATCGACATCAAACCCGCCAAGGCTGCCATCAGCATTGGTATAGTTGAACGGCGCATAAGCACCTTCGGTACCGATACGCAGCACCTCACCTGTCGCGGCGGCGGCTGTGTCTTGAGGGTCATCAGAGGCGGTTTCATTTTGACCAGTACCACAACCGACCAACGTAACAAGCGCACTTATCGCGATAAACGGTGCTAAACAACGTCGCAAGCTGATAGGGCTTTTGGCAGATACAGTGGCGACGGCGCGGCGTTGGTCAAAACGATTATTCATGATCATCCTTGAGAGTTGTGATAAAAACAATACCCATCGCTACCCTGCGCCAGCAGTCACAGAGATGACCCTATGCGCCCAAATAGCGATGAGCGGTAAGATTAGTTCGTTGCGGCTTCTGCTTGCTCTTGGTCAGCGATGACCGCATTGGCATCGACATCGCCATCATCAACGACCAGCACTTCTTCCACACCTTCTGTGGCGACGGCTTTTTGCGCAGCGGCGGTTGAGCTGGTACCAAAATAACTGCCCGTGATTTGATCGTAGGTGCCGTTGGCTTTTAGCTCAGACAAGGCTTTGTTAAACTTCGCTACTAGCGGATCGCCTTTACGAAAAGCAATACCCATCGCATCATCGTCGCTGCTGATCTCATTGCCTTTGACTTCGTAGTTTTGCCCAGCTTCTGTTTTTAGCCAGTCAATACCTGTCACTTTATCAGACATCATACCGCGCACGCGACCTGAGGTAAGGTCTAGATACGCGTTGTCTTGTGTGTCATAGAGTTTGATATCCGCATCGCTGTGCTCATCTTGTAGATACTGTGAGGCAACGGTTGAGCGCTGAGACGCAATCGGCTGACCTTTTAGCGCATCGATAGAAAGATCATCGCCTTTTTTACCGATCAAGATGATACCGCTATGGAAGTAAGGGTCACTAAAATCCACCACTTCTTTACGCTCAGGGGTGATGGACATACCCGCGATGGCGGCATCAAATTTTTGTGCATTGAGCCCTGGGATTAAGCCATCCCAGTCTTGTGATATGACTTCACATTCTGCTTTCATTTGCGCACATAAGGCATCGACCAGCTCAATCTCATAGCCGATCAGTTTGCCATCAGCATCGGTATAGCTAAAAGGCTTGTAGCTCGATTCGGTGGCGATTTTGATGTTTAACGGGGCGTCTGCTGCATCTGCCTCGGCGCTGTCTGCTGGTGCCGAGCTATTGTTACAGCCTGCCAGCATTAGCATGGCCGCGCTTAGTGGCGCAAGCCAAAGGGCTTTTTTGCTCATAGAGCGAGTCATTGAAATTGTCATAGGGTTATTCCTTAATATATTTACCAGCCGTTTGTCACTCATGACTTATGGGTTACTGTTTATTTATAAGGCGGGTCAGTATTCGTTTGCTGACACACCCGACAGCTTATTGACCAAAATTCATCTGCTCAAGACGCGCCAATTCACCGTTGCTACGGATTTCGCTCAGGGCTTTGTTAAAGTCTTCTTTGAGTGAGTCACCTTTGCGCACGGCAATGGCAATATTATCGTCATTGTCAATTTCATCGCCTACAATACCAAAGCCTTCGGTATTGTCTGCCAGCCAAGATTTGGCTGAGACTTTCTCGGCCAATACCGCATCGCTACGGCCTGATTTTAGGTCCAAATAAGCGTTGTCGTAGTTGTCGTACAACTGCACGGTGTTGCCGTCTTTGCCTTCGTAGTTATCTTGTAGATAAGCGCCAGGCGTGGTCGAGCGCTGACCGCCGAGCGTGAGGTTTTCGACCGAGGTCGGATCAAAGCTACCATCGGTTTTGGTCAGCCAAACCATGGTGTTGGCAAAGTATGGCTCGCTAAAGTCTACTTTTTCTTGGCGCTCAGCGGTGATAGACATACCTGCGATTACCGCATCGTATTTTTGTGCCAATAGACCTGGGATAATACCGTCCCATTCTTGAGCGACGATTTCACAATCCGCCTGCATTTGCTCGCATAGCGCATTGGCCACATCGATATCAAACCCGCCCAAGCTGCCATCGGCATTGGTATAGTTAAAAGGAGGGTAAGCGCCCTCGGTGGCGATACGAATGGTCTTGCCAGCAGTTTCTGCTGCCGGTGCGTCAGCATTGGTATCAGCAGTTTCATTGGCTGGTTGGCTACAAGCGCTCAGCATCAACGCTGCAGTAACGGTCATCGACGACCATAATAGGCGAGAATTCGACATCATACATTCCTTAAATTCTGATGAGTTTTTGATATAGGGTTCTGATATTTTGTTCTCTGACGTCCCTGCCAGACAAGCAATATAGATAGCAGAATAGACAGACAGCCGTCATGCACGGCCGCCTATAAACCTTCTGATAATACCTGAGTAAAATATCAAAAACAAACGTTTTACATACGGACTGTTATTGTTGGGTAATAAACCATCAATGCTAATGACCACATAGCCATGACTAAAAATCATGACCAAGCGCTAGATTTTATTATAGAAGTGGTTTTCAGACTTAGTTAATTAGTTAACTCGCTTTAGGACAGCGACGGCCGCGCTATCCTAATTTTTTGATGCTATCTTAGTTTTGAAATACAGTGCATAGCAGCCATGCGGCTAGTTTTGGCGATGAGAGGACATAAAGTCCTTGACGCGCTCAGAGGTAGGATTGTCAAATACTTGCTCAGGCGTGCCAATCTCCTCGATGATGCCTTGGTGTAAAAATACCACTTTACTGGAGACTTCGCGAGCAAAGCGCATTTCGTGAGTGACAATGAGCATGGTACGCCCTTCTTCTGCCAGCTCGCGCATCACCGCCAGCACCTCATTGACCAGCTCAGGATCGAGCGCCGAGGTCGGCTCATCAAATAGCAGTACTTGCGGCTGCATGGCAAGCGCACGAGCAATGGCGACACGCTGACGCTGACCACCAGAGAGATTGGCCGGATAGGCGTCTTTTTTGTCAAGCAGCCCTACTTTGTCGAGCAGTTTTTCGGCATCACTGATGGCTTGGTCTTTTTTGATTTTTAGGACCTGCGTCGGGCCTTCGATGATGTTTTGCAAAATGGTCTTGTGCGGCCACAAGTTAAAGTTTTGAAAGACAAAACCCACGCGCGCGCGCAAGCTTTCTAACTGCTTGATATCTGCCGCTTGTAGCTCGCCTGATTTGGCAGGCTTTAGCATCAGCTCTTCATCACCGATGAATATACGACCTTGATTGGGCTTCTCTAATAGGTTAATGCAGCGCAGCAACGTAGATTTTCCTGAGCCGGACGAACCCAAAATCGAGATAACATCACCATCATAGGCGGTGAGCGACACCCCTTTTAGCACTGCTAATGAGCCGTAGCTTTTATGGATATCTTGTAAATCTAAGGCGATAGGCCGAGTCGGATTTTTTGCAGTATCAAGCATGGTTTAGCAGACTTCCAATAAATATGAGTGAAAACACGAATAAAAATGTGCCATTGTCTCTTATTCCGCAGCAAAAAGGCAAATATTATCTATGTCAGGTACCTAAGCGTTTGGCCCGTGCACCACGTTGGCCGCCCTTTACACACATAAAAAAACCCAGTCTGCATCGACAGCACTGGGCGCTATTTTATCACTTTAGCAGGCTCGGCGTGCTGTTATCTTATCGCCTTTGACGCCTACTTGTTTTGATGCCTACTTATCTGCAAAAAACATCAGGCACCACCTATCATCTAATCCTCTTGTCTAATTATCTTGTCTAGTCAGACCGTTTAATAAGTCGAGATGTGCTCTGAACTCTCTGTACCATCCAGCACTTCGGCATCGTCAGCAGTTGCCACCGCGACATCATCATTGTCGCCTACCACCATTGCGTCTTCGACACTGGTATCAGCACTTGCCACTGCCACATCATCAGAAGACTCTGCAGTCGCAACACCCGTCGCCTCGGTCTCTACTGTGGTTTGTGCGTCGACAGCAGGCTCGGTCTCCATCGGCGCATCGTCTTTTTTGCCGCAAGCGCTGAGTGTCAAGGCTGCCGCCACCAATCCAACAGTTAGCCAGTTTTTGTCCATTTTATAGAGCATAGCCATGTCATTCTTCCTCATTAGTACAGAGTATATTGATTCACTTAACAGGGACATTGGCGTTCGGCTGCCCCCTACTTGACCCTTCACTATACTGGCGATGTCGTTTGACTACCTTAGTAGTTACAGCACAATTGTGTTAAAAACAGGTAACTGTCATGTAACCGCCCTTGGCACACCGCTGAAAGTCGACAAATAGATGCGGTCAAGCGGGCGCTGTTCACAAAATCGTCTTTACTATCGAGGCAATCTCCTCTATGTTAAATAGCACAATGCCATCTGAGCATTTAACCTTCTATATTTGTTAAACTTTTGCCTTGCTAGGCGCTTTTATTATTTATGGCATTGATCGCCCTGTCAAACACTGATAACCATAAGGACATATCTATGACTCAAACCACTACCACAGACGTTACCACTTATATGCAAACGGTCGGTAAGCAAGCACGCGCCGCCTCACGCGCCCTCGCGGCAGCCAATACTGGCGATAAGAACGCGGCGCTGATGGCGATTCATGACGTACTCCAAAACGCCAAATCAGACATCTTGGCCGCCAACAAAATCGATATGAACAACGGTCAAAAAAACGACTTGGACACCGCGCTACTAGATCGCCTTGAGCTAAACGACGCGCGCTTCGATGGTATGTTACAAGGCCTAAAAGACGTGGCTGCTTTGCCTGACCCTATCGGTGAGGTCACTGACATGACCTACCGCCCCTCTGGTATTCATTTAGGCAAAATGCGCGTCCCCCTCGGTGTGGTCGGTATGATTTATGAGTCGCGCCCGAACGTCACCTTAGAAGCCGCCTCTTTGGCGCTAAAATCAGGTAACGCCATCATCTTACGCGGTGGCTCTGAGGCTTTTGAGTCCAATCAAGCACTGGCCAAATGTATCCTACAAGGACTAAAAAAGGTCGGCCTATCTGAGCACAGTGTGCAGGTCTTACAAACGACTGATCGTGCGGCTGTCGGTGAGCTGATTACAATGACTGAATATGTCGATGTTATCGTGCCACGCGGCGGTAAAGGTTTGATTGCGCGTATCAGCCGCGATGCCAAAGTACCGGTCATCAAGCACTTAGATGGTAACTGCCATACCTTTATCGATAGCGATGCCGATGCCGAAACGGCGATTAAAGTCAGTGTCAATGCCAAGACCCATCGTTATGGCACCTGTAATACCATGGAGACACTATTGGTCGATGAGCATGTCGCAAGTGAGCTGTTGCCAAAGATTGCCGAAGCCATCATAAAAGCGGATGACGCCATGCAACTGCGCCTTGATAATAAGTCACAAGCCATTTTAAATGACAATGCGACCTTGCAAGGTCATCTATCAGCAGCCACTAGCGAGGACTGGGATACCGAGTATCTGGCCCCTATCTTGGCGGTTAAGGTGGTATATGGTATCGACGAGGCCATTGAACATATCAACACCCATGGCAGCCATCATACCGACGTTATCATCACCGACAACTATACCAAGTCGCAGCGCTTTATTCGTGAGGTTGATTCGGCCAGTGTGATGATCAATGCTTCTAGCCGTTTTGCCGATGGTTTTGAGTATGGCTTGGGTGCTGAGATTGGTATCTCAACCGACAAAATCCACGCGCGCGGCCCTGTAGGGCTCGAAGGTCTGACCTCACAAAAATGGATCGTCTATGGTCACGGCGAGACGCGCGCGTAACTTATCACATATTTATCGACCGCTTATTACAGGCGAATTGGACGCAAACCTATCATCCATCGCCTAACTTAACGTATAATCCACCAAAAACGTCAGCTAAGTTGCTGGCGTTTTTTATTAAATTGCGGCTGTGTGGTATTCAGCAGCCAGCGACAGCAAACAAAAAATAACTTTTATCTATCTAGCACATTCTTACCGCGTTATTACCTTGATATCCGCCATGAGCAAGGTATTGATTTTGAGCCGAACTTACGATATAAACCCACCCTTTGATGACGTTTTGCCCACGTCCGTATCGGTTGTGGCGCAAACCATCATGCGATAGGCTTTGCTGAGATCAGCAATCATGTGATAAGTAGTCCCATCATGGGATGAGTAGTCAATGGCTTCCAACGACCTAAAGGACGATGCCCTTATGCAAAGCGGCAAGCAAAACAATAACAGCCCACGTGCCACGTTATTTGGTGTGTTGGCTCTGATTGTCGCGGCGATTTATTTTTTCGCTGATATAAATGCTGCTATAAATACTGGGGCATTGGTCGATCGCTCTGAAGGTGCTGCGGTCACCGAGTATCGCGATAGCGCCGAGCCTGATCCGAGTATCGATTCGGCTGCCCTATCGCGGCCAGCTAACAGCGCCAACCCTATCACCGGTGACGCACAAATAGACCATACCATCGCGCTGATTCGACAAGGCGGGCCGTTTCCTTACCCTCATAAAGACGGCTCGACTTTTTATAACCGTGAAGGCAGGCTACCGATACAGACGCAAGGCTATTACCGTGAGTACACTGTGCCCATGCCCGGCGTATCGCACCGCGGTGCTAGGCGTATCGTCACAGGCGGTCATCCGCCCACCATCTACTATCTGACCGTGGACCACTACGATAGCTTTCGCAAACTGGAAGTAAAATAACATGAGCCAAGCCATTTATTATGTCAATCCTGACAGCGCCGAGCACGATAGGGCGCTACAGCAGGCAACTGTCATTCCTATCGCTGACGTACTCAACAAGCACACGTTGCTGAGCAGTCTGGCAGCAGCGTGCCACTTTCCCAGTTATTTTTCGCACAACTGGGACAGCGCTTGGGACTGTTTGACCGACAGCGATGTGACCAAGCTAGTGCTGGATTTGACGACGGTAACCGACATAACGACTAAAGACTTTACGATGTTTCAACGCATCATTGAGGACGCCTATAAAGAGTTTGGCAAGCCGCAACTGTGGGTCATAACACCGCCGACAGACTCCGCTTAACCAAAAATCATCACCAAACCTGAATTCGAGATAAAGCCATATTTATCCCGAATTCAGGTTAATTTATTTTTATAGAAAGGATTAACGTATGGAAATTACCTTAAACGGCTATTACACGCTGATACTGGCCACTTTAGTGCTGCTAATGGGGCGCTTTTTGGTCAAAAGGATTAAATTCTTAGAAGACTTTAATATTCCAGAACCAGTGGCTGGCGGCTTGGTCGCGGCAATCGTGGTCTATATTCTCAATATGGTGTGGGGCTATACTTTCAACTTTCATCAGGGACTCCAAACCGCGACCATGCTGATGTTTTTTGCCTCCATCGGTCTCAGTGCTGATTTTAGTCGCCTAAAAGCTGGTGGCACACCGCTGCTGATTTTTACGATCGTGGTGTCGGTGTTTATCGTGCTACAAGACATCGTGGGCGTTGCTATGGCCAGCGTGTTGGGACTCGATCCTCTGCTTGGGCTGGTGACAGGTTCCATCGCTCTGACGGGCGGACATGGCACCGCAGGCGCTTGGGGCATTACGCTAGAAGAAGACTATGGCGTGGTGGGTGCGACCACGCTTGGTATCGCAGTGGCCACTTATGGTCTGGTCGCAGGCGGTATCATCGGTGGCCCTGTGGCGCGCCGCCTGATTCGGCGGCTCGGTCTCAAGCCAACCCCTGCCAATCCCAACCCTAGTGATATCGAAAAAGTCGCTGGGGCGCAATCGCTATATAGCACTAAACATGATGAAGACTCTGCACACAGCAACAAAGAAATCTTTGAAAGACCCGACAGTATGCGTTTTATCACCGCCTCCTCGACCATTGAGACCTTGGCGCTATTTGCCGCCGCTTTGGCGTTTGCCGATGTGATGACGCTGCTGGCCGCCGACACTTGGTTTGAGCTACCTACCTTCGTTTGGGCGCTGGCAGGCGGTGTTATCATTCGTAATGTGCTCACCACTTTATTTAACTTCGATATGTTTGATCGCTCAATCGATGTGTTTGGTAATGCCTCTTTGAGCTTGTTTTTGGCCATGGCGCTATTGTCTCTCAAGCTATGGCAGCTGACTGATCTGGCAGGCCCTGTGCTTATCATCCTATTGGTGCAGACCGCTATTATGATCATCTATGTTTACCTGATTACCTTTAAAGTCATGGGCAAAGACTATGACGCGGCGGTGTTATCAGCGGGGCACTGTGGGTTTGGTATGGGTGCGACGCCGACGGCGATTGCCAACATGCAGGCGGTCACTGATCGTTACTTGCCTTCGCCTAAAGCGTTTTTGATTGTGCCGATGGTTGGGGCGTTCTTTGTCGATATCGTCAACGCCACGATATTACAAATATTTATCAAACTGCCGTTTATGTAAGCTATTTAATCAAAAGTTAACCTGAATTGCGCTTTATAAGCCTCGATTATTTTTATAATCGGGGCTTTTTTGGGCGTTTGAGGTTTTTTTGGACGTTTAATATAAAAAAGCAGAGCGCTAACAGTACCTAACCCGGTCGTTACGCAACTTCTAATGACACAAAACCCGTTAGCCGTTATCAATACCTTATAAAAATAATGAGGCATACTATGTTGATATTTGCAGTGATTGTTGTGGTATCCGGCGCTCTGATTATCGGAGCACTATGGGGGATTTATGGCCGCTTGCCAAGCTGGCTTGAGGGGAATTTATTGGCGGTCGCTGGCGGCGCGCTAATGATATCAGTGGTCATCGAGCTGGTGCAGCCGGCAGTGACTGACAGCGGGGTTTGGATTACCGCAGCTTTTGCCCTGTTGGGCGCAGTGGTATTTGCGAGTGTCGATTATCTACTCGATGAAAAGCTCAATGCCGATGGCGGCTCGGGGCTGCTGGCGGCCATCACTCTCGATGGCATCCCAGAAAACTTAGCGCTGGGTGTGGCATTAATCAGCGGCAACGTCATGCAAGTGGCGGCACTGGCCGGCTCTATTTTGTTATCGAACCTGCCAGAAGCAGCAGGCGGTGCCAAAGAAATGCGCCGCAACGGTGCCAGCAATAAAAAAGTGCTGATGCTTTGGATTGGGGCCGCAGTTTTATTATCACTGGCGGCTATCTTGGGCAAGATACTGCTAAAAAATGTCGATGACGCCGTTATTAGTGCGATCAATTGCTTTGCCGCTGGGGCAGTCATTGCCTCTTTGGCAACCGAAGTCTTCCCGACCGCCTTCAAACGCAGCAACCATTGGGCGGGTATTAGCACCACCATTGGCCTCATCTTAGCATTGGCTCTAAACCAGCTTGGTGGCTAAAAGGTGTATTAGGTAACTTTGTATAGTCAGTTCAAATTAAAATTGTTATAAACCTAAACGCGCTACTGGTATAAATTTTACTTGCGTGCTGTTATCACAGAGGCTGCGCAAAATTCATCCCAGCAGCGCTATGTCATTTTTAGAATGAATTGACTATACTATCAAGTCGTATTAACAGAGAGTTTTTTAAAGTGACGGATTGCCCAGCTTTGTATGTATAGACGGTTTAATTCGCATAAACTGACCACTTAAAAAATAAACGCCAGTGCAATAAAAAACCGCCTAGCCATTAAGCTAAGCGGTTTTTTTCAACCTAACTGTAAAAATCAAGCAATCGAAAATTACTGGTTTTTTTCGTAAACTGGTAACTCTTTACAGATGGCTTCTACTTTGCCGCGTACTTCAGCAGCGACTTTTTCGTCACCGCGGCTGTCTAGTACGTCACAGATCCAGCCTGCCAACTCGCCTGCTTGTGCTTCGTTAAAGCCGCGCGTGGTAATCGCTGGCGTACCGATACGGATACCAGAGGTAACAAACGGCGATTTTGGATCGTTTGGTACAGCGTTTTTGTTCACCGTAATGTGGGCATCACCAAGCCATTTGTCTGCTTCTTTACCCGTCATTTCTTGCTTGACGAGGCTGATGAGCATCAAGTGGTTTTCAGTACCGCCAGAGATGATTTCATAGCCACGCTCTTGGATGACTTTTGCCATCGCTTGGGCGTTTTTGACCACTTGCTGCTGATAGGTTTTAAAGTTGTCTTCTAGCGCTTCTTTAAAGCAAACCGCTTTTGCCGCGATGACGTGCATGAGCGGGCCACCTTGGTTGCCTGGGAAGACAGCAGAGTTTAGCTTTTTCGCCAGCTTCTCATCACGCGCCAAGATCATACCTGAGCGCGGGCCACGTAGGGTCTTGTGCGTGGTGGTGGTGACCACATCGGCAAAGGGTACTGGGCTTGGGTAAACGCCGCCTGCAACCAGACCCGCCACGTGTGCCATATCAACCAGCAAGTACGCGCCCACTTCGTCGGCGATATCACGGAAACGCTGCCAATCAACGACTTGTGAATACGCGGAAAAACCTGCGATGATCATCTTTGGCTTGTGCTCACGAGCCAGAGCATCAACTTGGTCATAGTCGATCAGGCCAGTGCCTTCGACGAGGCCATACTGTACGGCGTTGTAGTTCAAGCCTGAGAAGTTGATGTGCGCGCCGTGAGTCAAGTGACCACCAGCGTCTAGGCTCATGCCAAGTACGGTGTCATTGGCCTCTAACAAAGCCAAAAATACGGCAGAGTTTGCTTGACTACCAGAGTGTGGCTGGACGTTGACGTATTCTGCACCAAACAGCTCTTTTGCGCGGTCGATGGCCAATTGCTCGATCACATCGACGTGCTCACAGCCGCCGTAGTAACGCTTGCCTGGATAGCCTTCCGCGTATTTGTTGGTTAGATCGGTGCCTTGTGCTTCCATGACTGCTTGTGAGCAGTAGTTTTCTGAGGCAATAAGCTCGATATGGTTTTCTTGACGCACGCTTTCGGCGGCCATGGCTTCTGCAAGTACTGGATCAAACTCTTTGATAGAAATATCTTTAAACATAATAATGTCCTAGGTAGTGGCTATCGTTAATGGTAGTGTTTATCGAAAAGAAGCGAGTAGCAAAAGGAGGTAAAACAGGCAAGCACAGGCAATTGGCCTGTCATTGACGTGTCTATATCGACAATCAAATCGACACGCAGGCGTCGATATCATCGCTAAAGTTTAAGTGTAACATGAAAATTTGTATGGTGAGCGCAAAAAAACCTCACGCTAAGCTGAACAAATTAAATGGCCTTATAACGCAAATAAATAGCCAATAAAATAAAGTATTTATCACGGTATATTTATATGCTTGGATATAAATTTTTCTGTTCTCTGTTGCAGCCTATCTGTGGTTGTCTATTTTGGCTGAACGCGGGCAAAAACGTCTCGCTGATCAGCAGCGTCCGCCCATACCAGTCATAACGCGTTTGCCGTTGCCAGCCTTTGGCCGTATGCGAGATAAAACGCTGATTGGGCAACGTGCGACTGCGCTTAAATAACACATAACCGATGGGCGTACCCTTGAGTTGCTGCAAACGGCGGGCGCGGCCTTTGAGACTGGACAACGGAAAGATGCTCTGCGCCTCGACCCACGGCTGCTCATCATTGCCATATAGGTACACCTCGCGTACCCACGCCAGCATCGGCCGATTTAGCTGCGCGCCTCGTACACCCAGCTGGCGTTTTTGTGCCAGTGTCAGCGCGCGATAGCCCTCAAAACTGCGCTCAACGCGCAAGGGCTGCCGAGCTTTTACCTCAAGTACAGCAGTCAAAGAGCCTTCGACATTGAGCCAAGCGTGTAGATCGGCGGGCGGCGGTACAGGGCAAAACAAAGGATTATTAGGCATAATAAGCGGCTAATGATGACGGATAAAAGACAGATAAAAAATAGATGAGAGCAGCGCTAGCGACTGGCATCAGCGGCGGGCATATTATCAGCATTGAACGGTAAGGCGTCAAATGCTCGCCGGCGATACTCGGCCATATGCTCTCTGTCTCTACGGCAAAAGTCCGCAATTGCTGGCACAAACCGCCCATCATAAACACGGTGCAACGAGTGGGTGGTCGTCGGTATAAAACCGCGAACCAGCTTATGCTCGCCTTGCGTCCCTGGATCAAAATAGCTCAAACCCTGCTCGATAGCAAACTCGATGCCTTGATAATAGCACAGCTCAAAATGCAAGCTGTCATAATCCGCCAACGCGCCCCAATAGCGACCGTATAAAGTCGCGCCTTTGCTATCGGGCTTATCGTACAAAAACAAACTACTGGCAATGATATCACCATGCGCATCACGCGCTTGAGCCAGCATCAGGTGCTCAGGCATACTCGCGGCCAACGCCATAAAAAAATCTAACGTTAAATAAGGCTGCTGGCCGCGCACCGCATAGGTCATCACATAGCAATGATAAAAAGCGTGCCAGTCCTCCTCACAAATCGTATTCCCGCATTTACGCTGACAACGGATGCCTTGCTCGCCGACCTTGCGGCGCTCAGCGCGGATGGTCTTGCGCTTTTTGGCTCTTAACGTTGCCAAAAACGCCTCAAAATCTGCAAATGGCTGCGCGTTTTTTAATAGGTCTTTGTTTTGCCACAAAAACTGACAGCCCTGACGCTCCAGTATCGGTATGTCGATGGCCGCAGCTGCGCCGCCCTGCTTTTGCGCCGCCAGTGCACTCATGACATCGCTATCTGTCGGCATGGCGGCAGCTACAATATCGGCCAGCTCAGGCGTGACAAACAGTCCATGCCAGCTTGATGCCCCCACTTGCTGAGCAATATCATCTACGCCTGCTAGGGCAGTTTGAATGATATCGGCACGCAGGCGCTCGCCATCAGCCAGCCAAAACCGCTGATCGGTAATCGGCGTATAAGGTACGCTACTGACCAGTCGCGGATAGTAGTCAACACCATAGCGCGCGTAGGCCTCTGCCCAAGCATGATCAAACACAAACTCACCGCGGTGATGACCCTTAATAAAGACTGGCAGCACCGCTATAGGATGCGTGACGGATACCTTGTCGCCTGCAGCTAATGCCTTATTGTCACCGTCAGAGTGTGCCTTGCTGTTTTTGATGTCAGCGGCGTTTGGCGGCGTTGTACCCTCATCGACCTGATGGATCAAGACATATATCGGTAGCCAGCCTGCCTGCTCACCGATGGCGCCCGTGTCTGCCAGCGCTTGCCAAAAATCAAAGGACATAAACGGCGTGTCTGGCGTTTGCCACTTTGCCATCTGCTGCCAGCTGGTATCACTCATCAGTGCGTATTTTAAACGTATGCTCATGGTCACTCTAGCCGCTCTATGTGTGTCAATTTTTTATTTAGGACGTATATCAGTCAATCACTCACAAAAACAGCCAAACATGGTGAGATGCCTGCGCGCGTCAAAACGGCAGCAAATATCAGCCATCGCCGCTTTACCTCAGGCTTATCGCTGTATGTGAGACAAAGGTATGCCCTCACCTACAATAGCCTAGCAAATTTTTGCCGGTTTGCTGTCACAATTTGCAAAGCACACTCACCATTTTATAAAAACCACTGACAGTGAAGGCGCGGTTTTAGAATGACACACGGTTTGGATTTACTTAATTGATAACGGGTAAGCACCCATGAAATGACAGTAATCGCTGGGAAGGGATGATATAAAAGCGGATGACTGGTAGAATAACGCTGTTCTTAGCTTAATATAATTCTGGTACATAGGACATAAGCGAAAACAGTATACTTAGTTCATGATATAGGATTGACACCGTATCGAATTTATAGTGGATCCTTTATAATATACTCTTAGCCATTTGCTTTTAGGTCGCTTTTTTTAGATGGTGATATCATCATTGCAAGCGTCTTTTGAATAAAAACCAATCAAAGCTAGCCACTACGGTTATAAAGGCTAGCCAACAGCAACAAGAAACTTAAGTAGCCTCAACCATTGCAAGAGACTACATATAATGTACTAGATCGAACCATAGCGTTTGCTATTGCATAGTATTATTTAACGATATGTCGTTTAACGATTTGTAGCATTATATTTGAGCTTTATTATTCACTACAGCCTATAGGAATATTCTACTAATATGTCAAAAATTATTTATACAAAAACTGACGAAGCCCCAGCGCTGGCGACCTTATCATTCTTGCCGATTGTCAAAGCCTTTACCAAGACAGCAGGCGTCTCTGTCGATATCAGCGATATCTCTGTGGCCGCGCGTGTGTTGGCCGAATTCCCTGAGTACCTCACTGAAGAGCAGCGCGTAGCTGACAACCTCGCAGAGCTAGGTCGCCTAACCCAAGACCCAAATGCCAACATCATCAAACTGCCGAACATCAGTGCCTCAGTACAGCAGCTAAAAGCCGCTATCAAGGAATTGCAAAGCAAAGGCTACGCTCTACCTGACTTCCCTGATGAGCCAAAAACTGAGGAAGAAGAAAACATCCGTAAGCGCTACGGCAAAGCACTAGGTAGCTCGGTCAATCCCGTACTGCGTGAAGGTAACTCTGATCGCCGCGCGCCAAAAGCGGTCAAAAACTACGCACGTAAGCATCCGCACTCAATGGGTGAGTGGAAACAGTGGTCAAGCACCCACGTCTCACACATGCACAGCGGCGACTTTTATGACGGCGAGCAATCGATGACCCTCGACAAGGCTCGTACCGTACGTATGGAGCTGTTGCTCGAAGATGGCACCACCAAAGTCCTAAAGCCAGAGATTGCTTTGTTGGACAAAGAAGTCATCGATCTGATGTTTATGAGCAAAAAAGCGCTACTTGAGTTTTATGAGCGCGAAATGGAAGACTGCCGCGAAGCAGGTATCTTATTTTCATTGCACGTCAAAGCCACGATGATGAAAGTCTCGCATCCAATCGTCTTCGGTCATGCGGTCAGAACGTATTATAAAGACGCTTTTCAAAAACATGGTGCGCTCTTTGATGAGTTAGGTATCAACGTCAATAACGGTATGGCATCACTTTACGACAAAATCAAAGAGCTGCCAACCTCTCTACAAGAAGAGATTGAGCGCGACTTGCATGCTTGTCAAGTGCATCGTCCACGTCTGGCGATGGTTGACTCCTCAAAAGGCATCACCAACTTCCACTCACCAAGCGATGTGATCGTCGATGCCTCAATGCCTGCGATGATTCGCTCCGGCGGTAAGATGTGGGGCGCGGATGGCAAAATGTATGACTGTAAAGCGGTTATGCCAGAGTCTACCTTTGCGCGTATTTATCAAGAAATGATTAACTTCTGCAAATGGCATGGCAACTTTGACCCAACCACCATGGGTACAGTACCAAACGTCGGCCTCATGGCTCAAAAAGCTGAAGAATACGGCTCACACGACAAAACCTTTGAGTCAAGCGACGCTGGTATCGCTCGTATCGTAGATGTGGATACTGGTGAAGTCCTCATGGAGCAAGCCGTCGAAAAAGGCGATATCTGGCGCATGTGTCAGACCAAAGATGCCCCGATCCAAGACTGGGTAAAACTGGCCGTACGCCGTGCCCGTGAGTCAGACACGCCAGTGATCTTCTGGCTAGACCCATACCGTCCGCACGAAAACGAGCTGATCAAAAAAGTCAAAATGTACCTAAAAGACCATGACATCGATGGCCTACATATCGAAATCATGTCTCAGGTTCGCGCCATGCGTTATACCTTAGAGCGCGTCGCTCGCGGTCTAGACACCATCTCTGCTACTGGTAACATCTTGCGTGATTACTTAACAGATTTGTTCCCTATCTTAGAGCTTGGTACCAGTGCCAAGATGCTATCGGTCGTGCCACTCATGAAAGGCGGCGGTTTGTTTGAGACAGGTGCAGGCGGTTCAGCACCAAAGCATGTCGAGCAGTTGGTAGAAGAAAACCACTTGCGCTGGGACTCATTAGGCGAGTTCTTAGCCTTGACCGAATCTTTGGAGCATTTGGCCAAAAACGACAACAATGCCAAAGCGCAAGTATTGGCAGATACCCTCGACAAAGCCACAGAAAAACTGCTAATAAACAACAAGTCACCATCGCGTAAGACAGGCGAGATTGACAACCGTGGTAGCCACTTCTACCTAGCGATGTACTGGGCAGAAGAGCTGGCGGCTCAAGACAAAGATAGTGAGTTAAAAGCGCAGTTTACACCACTAGCAGAACAGCTGCAGCGTGACGAAGCGGCGATCATTAAAGAGTTGAATGATGCCCAAGGCAAGTCGGTAGATATCAAAGGCTACTACTTAGCCGATGAAAAACTGGCTGAGCAAGTGATGCGTCCAAGCACGTTGTTCAACGAAGCGATCGCCTCATTATAATCTGATGCGCCGCTGATATGCCTGAGCGTTGGGCGTAAAGGATGTATTTAAGCCTTTACGCCCACTTTTAGCATAAAAAACACCCTTTAGATCTGAAATCTAAGGGGTGTTTTTTTGCTTATTTTTAGGGTGCGTCCTTATGTAAAAACGCATTGATTAAGTTGCAGACATGCCCCGGCGTTTAAGCGTGCATGTGCTTGATAATGGCTTTACCAAACTCAGAAGTACTCAGCAAAATAGCATCTGGCATCAACCGCTCAAAATCATAGGTCACTGTTTTATTAGCGATAGCACCTTGGATACCGCTGATGATCAAATCGGCCGCTTCCGTCCAGCCCATGTCTCGCAGCATCATCTCAGCGGATAAGATAAGCGAGCCTGGGTTGACTTTGTTTTGTCCAGCGTATTTGGGCGCCGTACCATGCGTCGCTTCATAAACCGCGATTGCGCCGCCTTTATTGGCACCTGGTGCGATACCGATGCCGCCAACTTCTGCTGCGAGGGCGTCGGATATATAGTCGCCGTTTAGGTTGAGCGTCGCCACCACTGAATAATCAGCAGGGCGCATGAGGATTTGCTGCAAAAAGGCATCAGCGATGACGTCTTTGATGACGATGTCATTGCCTGTTTTTGGGTTTTTCATCGTCATCCAAGGCCCGCCATCCAATAGCTCGGCACCGAAGCGCTCGGCGGCAAGCTCATAGCCCCAATCCTTAAACGCGCCTTCAGTAAATTTCATGATATTGCCCTTGTGCACCAAGGTGACACTAGGCAAATCATTGTCGATGGCATACTGAATGGCCTTACGTACTAAGCGCTGCGAGCCTTCTTTTGAGACAGGCTTGATGCCGATACCGCAGTCATCATCGAAGCGAATCTTGGTGACGCCCATCTCTTCTTTTAAAAACTTAATGACTTTTTTAGCCTCATCACTGCCTGCCTTCCATTCGATGCCAGCATAGATATCTTCTGAGTTTTCGCGGAAGATTACCATGTCTGTCAGCTCGGGATGCTGCACTGGGCTTGGCACTCCTTCAAACCAGCGCACGGGTCGCTGGCACACATACAAGTCGAGCTCTTGGCGTACCGCGACGTTGAGCGAGCGAAAACCACCGCCCACTGGGGTCGTCAATGGCCCTTTGATACTGATGACATAGTCTTTTAAAATCTCCAGCGTCTCGTTGGGCAAATAATCCCCATCGTATACTTTTGCCGCTTTTTCGCCGAGATAGGTCTCCATCCAAATGATGGATTTTTTGCCATGATAAGCCTTGTCTACTGCTGCATTGACGACTTTTATCATCACAGGCGTGATATCGACTCCGATACCATCACCCTCGACAAAAGGGATAATCGGATGATTGGGCACATTTAAAGACAAGTCAGCATTTACCGTGACTTTTTCGCCGTCTCTTGGGACGATCACTTTATCGTAGGACATGAGTAACACTCCTTAATGATTTAATTATGAGTTATTTAATTATATATCTTGGTCATTTATCGTACTTTTGCCAATCTGATAAGTAACTCCTTGTGTCATTTACCATACTGCAAAACTTGCCTAAACCATAGAGGACAAAAACACAATTGGCCCATAACGAGCATAATTATAAAGATAGTTTATACAGTATTAACAAATCACAAGGCGTTATATGCTAGGGTTTTGATGAGACGTTACTGTATGCTGCTTCGCCATTTATCGTTTAAAATCGAATACGTGGCTATCAATGCGCTCCAATGAAACGTTGTATCGTTTTATATCGGATTAACTATAGTGCCTATCGGGATGCCAAAGACATAAAACCATAATGATAACATGGTGTTTATTCGCTGATGGGACGGTGTTATAGTCGCAGCATTCAAGATCGATACCACACCAACGGCTGCAACTGGCGCTGTTTATACTTGTTTTATACTTAATAGTACCCTTTGACCGCTTTGTCAGTTTATTTTAGGAATGTTTACACCATGCCGAGCTCTAGTCTCATTTTGTTCAATAAGCCTTATGGGGTGCAAAGTCAGTTCCGTGACGACAGTAATAATGACCACGCCACCCTATCGGCATACTTTACCGATAAGTCGCTGCGAGTGGCGGGCCGGCTTGATGCAACTTCAGAGGGGCTACTGATTTTGACCAGTGATGGCCGCGTCAATAAAGCCATTACCCAGCCACCATCGGCGGCGAGCTTTAAAAAAGACAAGCACAAACAAGGCAAGACCTATTTGGTACAGGTCGAGGGGATCGTAACGCCTGCACAGCTACAAGCCTTGAGCGAAGGCATGCACCTAAAAGACGGTAAAACCTTACCTGCACTCGCCCAGATGGTCACAGAGGCGGATTTGCCAATAGCCTTATGGCCCCGCACTCCACCGATACGTGAACGCAAAAACGTCCCAACGTCTTGGCTAATGCTGACCATCTACGAAGGCAAAAACCGCCAAGTCAGGCGTATGACCGCTCATGTGGGTCTGCCTTGTCTGCGTTTGATACGCTGGTCGGTTGCAGGGTTTGAGTTAGGCCGTTTGGGGGTCGGTGAGTTTGTCCGTATTCATCTAAATGACGAGCGCTGTCGACAATTAGGGATTGGGCACACGCTCTAAACATCATGTCTCGAACTGGTAAGGTTTATCTGTTAAGATTCAGCACATTACGGATATTATCTCATCACTCGTCTGTTTTTATCATTGCCGCTTTATAATAGGAATATGTCATGATTGCTTCTCGTCGCTTTTCTTTGCTTGCCACCAGTATTGCTGCTGCGCTGATATTAAGTGCCTGTCAGCCGGCGACTGAGGATGAGGCGACGCCTAGCGATACCGCAACGCCGCCCGTGACCGACCTAGAGGTCAACCCAGCTGATGCGCAAACGGATGATGTGCTGGCTAAAGATGATGCAGCAAACGAGGCACAAATGACCGATATGCTCAGAGACTATACGAGGGCGATGACGCGTATGCACGATGAGATGATGATCGGTATGGGTTATAACGATCCTGATACCGCGTTTGCCAAAGCCATGCTTGGTCATCATCGCGGGGCGATTGAGATGGCCAAGATCCAGCTAAAACACGGGACAGATGATAGCATGCGGCAACTGGCGCAAAACGTCATTGATGCCCAGCAGCTAGAGCTCGATACGTTAAATAAGTGGCTTGCCAGCCACCCCGACACCGTCAAAACCAACCCGCACACAGAAGCCATGCAGCAGGCCTATGCCAGAAGCATGGATGTTTTACACGGTGATATGGTGCTTGGTATCGCCGACCCGCAGCCAGACATGGCGTTTGCTCGCGGTATGCTGCCGCATCATATCGGCGCGGTAGATATGGCCAACGTACAGCTCAAGTACGGTACTGACGAAGAGATGCGCCAGTTGGCACAAAGCATCATCGACACCCAGCAAGCTGAGATTGAGCTGATGCAAAACTGGATTGCAAGCCGCAGTGCGGACGCCGCTGAGACCAATACCAATGCAGATGCGGACTCTACGATTGACGCGTCAGACGATCAAGCTCAATCGTCTCAATCTCAGCTGTCTAAGGAGCCTGCTACAGCACCTGCCGAAGATGGTGAGTCATAAATACACACAAACATAGCAAGCCAGCTGTGTCACCAAGCCTCTCTTTGGCGACACAGCGAACAGTCTTTAGCCCTTAGCCTCTAATCTACTCTCAGACAAATAAAGGGCGACTTTAGCCTACCTCTCTGCCCACACATTTAGCCATGTATGCCAGCCTGCTTGGGTCGGCGATGCCGCCTCATCATTGGGCGATGTGCTGGTGGGCGTTGCAAGATGCAAAGTGACTTTATAAGGGCTATCTTGATGGAGGCCATCTTTATAAAGGCTGTCTTGCTCAGTATCTGCCGGTGCTCCTTTGTTTTCGGCGGCCGCTTTGGGTAATACGGTGACCGACATCAGCTCATCTCGGCGAAACAAATGACAGTCAATCTTGCGCGCAGACGTACTCAGAGACGATAGCTGTTTGGCATCGGCTTTGATACCGTCGATGGCGACGATCACATCATGGGCGGAGATACCCGCACGCGCCGCCGCACTACCGCGTAGGACTCGATTGACTTTGAGACCTGCTGGGGTGTCGCTACAGCGCATACCCCAAGGCACATGCTTGTCCGCCGTCTCCTTACTATTGACATGTAACTTGACACCATTGGCACTCAGCAATGTCTGTATCGGCAACGCCTCAACGCCATTGACGTAGCGGCGCTCAAAGTCCTGCCAGACATCAAGCGGCATAAACTGACTGATAACCGCGCCCATATCGGCACTGCTGATACCGATGCGCTTCTTGTCATTTTGCTTGGCCTGTCGATAGAACTCCTGTATCACATCAAACAAGCGATAGCGACCCTTGGTTTTCTCAAGCAAAGTCAAATCCAAGCAAAGCGCCACCAAGGCGCCTTTATTATAATAGCTGATACCTGCGTTGCCTGTGTTTTCATCATTGCGATACAGCTTAATCCAAGCATCAAAGCTCGACTCAGCCACGCTCTGATATGCGCGTCCTGGCGTCTGGTAGTAGCGATTGATTTGCTCAGCCAGCAGCTTCAGATAGCTGGCTTTATCGATGACGCCTGATGCTTGCAGCATAAAGTCGTCCACATAGGAGGTAAAGCCCTCAAACACCCATAGCAAAGGCGTAAACGCCTCTTTTCGCAGATCAACCTCGAGCATCACATCGGGGCGCACCGTCTTGACCCACCATGCATGAAAGTACTCATGACTACACAAGCCCAAAAAACGCTGATAATCGCTGCTGGGTATTTTTGGCTCACCGACACTTGGCAGGTCGCGGCGCGGGGTGATCAGGCTGGTAGAATTGATATGCTCAAGCCCGCCGTAGTCCTGCCCACTGGCAAAGGTCATAAAAGTATAATCCGTAAAAGGCGCATCGCCTAGCCAGTCTACATAGCTCTGGCAGATCTGGGTGATATCTTGCTGCAACCTGCCCATATTGCTGCTGTGTTTGCCTGACAGATAAAAACGGTGACGCAGTGTCTGATGCGCGCTGTCTTGAATAATAAAGTCAAACCTATCTTGCTCGGCAATCTCAAACGGATAGTCAATCAAGTCATGATAGCTGGGCACTTGTAGCGCAAAGCACAGCTGCCCCTCTAGCTGCAGCTCTGTATAGTCCACGCCTATCGCCAGACAAACACGCGCCTCATCTTTATCTGCCAAAAACGTTGCAGGAACGATAAGACTGACTTGCAGCTTTTGCTGCTCTTGTCCTTCAACAGCCAATGCAAGCGAGGTAAAATTGCCATACAGTCGCTGCTGATCGACGTAGGCGGTGCGCACCGACAGATCATAACAGTAGACCTCATAATGAACGCTGACGCTCTGTCCTGCCTTTATCTGCGGGAGCTGCCATGTGTGCTTGTCTATTTTTTGGCCACGATAAAGCTGTGACAACGTATCACGAGCTGTATTCTGCTCATCTAGCGCCTGATAATGGACAGCGGTGATATTGCGAGCAAACTCGCGCATCAAGTAGCTGCCTGGTATCCACGCAGGTAGCCAAAGCTGCGGCGCATCGGTACTGGCGGTAAAGCTCAGCGTCACATCCACCAAATGCTCAGCAAAACGGGCAAAATCAAAACGATAACGAATATCGATGTCTGCTGTACTCTGTACGTTGGCATCATAGTTGGCTGGCTGCTCATTGGTCTTTGAGGTAATCTGTGTCATTTTCTTGTCTCATTTTTATGGTTATCATTATGGTAGAAGCCCGACAGACAAAACGCAACTGATAAGCGTTTTATACTGGAGCGTTCAGGCATCTGACTGGTCCATCCGTTTATATTCCAAAAAAAATAGTTATTTAACGTGATTAATTGGCATTTTTTCTGTTTTTTGCCTTGAAAGTTATCAAAGCCATCTCAATTAAAGATGCTAACTGCTAAAGTTACTTTTACAAACCGAAATAAACTGATGATAATTGACTAATGACGTGGCTATTTGGCTGGCTGATTGGCTTTTTTAGGTTTATTGCAACCGTATTTAATTTTTTACATCGATATATTTAGGATATTTTATGACTACTATCGCAAAAGACACCGCCGTCACATTCAATTACACGCTAAAAGACGACGAAGGCAACATCCTTGACCAGTCACCAGAAGGTCAACCACTTGCCTATCTACATGGTCACAGCAATATCATCCCAGGTCTAGAAAAACAACTAGAAGGCAAATCTGCTGGCGAAAAAGTAAACGCTGTCGTAGAGCCTGCTGACGGCTACGGTGAGTACCAAGAGCAAGCGGTACAGCACGTGCCACGTGAAAACTTCCAAGGTGTCGACGATATCCAGCCTGGTATGCAGTTCCAGTCAGAAGCGGGCGGCCAAGTGATGCTAGTGACCGTCACGGCAGTAAACGACAAAGAAATCACTGTCGATGCCAACCATCCATTGGCTGGTAAGCGTTTGACGTTTGATGTTGAGATTCAAGAAGTGCGCGCTGCTACTGAAGACGAGCTAAACCACGGCCATGTACATGGCGCTGGTGGCGTTCAGCACTAATCGCTACTTGCATTTGGTAAGCAGTAAAAGGTCTGGTGGCTATAAGATAAATCAGCCAACTGGCCAACAGGGTCGACTCAATTGAGTCGGCTTTTTTTATGCCTGCTGTTTTGTGCCTGCTCGTTTATACGATGCTTTTGTGGAAGCAGCGTTTTTAGCAGCTGACCGAACCATGCTAGTACAAGCGTCGTTGAGAGCGGCGCAATGGTTTATCAATAAATCGCCATCCTTTAGACGTAACAAAGCCGCATAACGACAAGCATTATGCGGCTTTTATCACTAACCATCCATGTTAATGTTATCAAATACCTAATCCCGGGGTATCTCATAACTGACAGGCATCCAGCCTTATCATCCCTAATCAGCAAACCACCTATCCCTGATGCGACCTTTAAGATACCAATCCCTAGTATCCATGAACCGTTCCGTTCAATCGTGCCGTACAGTTATAATCGCAGATTGCCCTATCGTTAGTAAGAGGTCGAAACGTCAATCGGTGTAAGCATATGCTTACATACTATTGTTGTTTCGATAGCACTCGTCATTTCTCTAGTGCCTCTTTAGGGCTTAGCAGCTGCTTTGGTTCTGCGCTTAGCATGATATAGGCAGCTTCATTGATAAAGACTTCATCCTCTGGCAGCTCTGGGCGCTCATTGGCTTTCATCTGACTGCGCTCTTCAAACTTTGCATCCATCGCCGCTTGATAGGTATTCCAATCACTATAAGGCTTTTCGCCCGTTGCAATCAGGCGCTTGTTTTCTGCCTCAAGCGAGCGTTTTTCGATCAGCTGCATCTTGGCGCGGCGACTGTTGATATCTAAGCGAATGGGTTTTTTCTCATCTTCCATATCACGGATATCATTAAGCGTTGATAGATAGACGAACTGCGGGTTTTGCTGTTGGCGAATCTTGGATTGTTGGTTGAGTGTCGCCAAGGTATCGCTGCTAAACTTGCCCTCAGGCTTGTACGGCGCTGTTTTGATGGTGTCCCAAGGCAAGGCTTTTTTCTGCGCGCGCTCTCCAAAGGTTGCATCATCATAGATATTGACCAGCTCGATATCTGGGACGACACCTTTGTTTTGCGTACTGCCGCCCGTCACACGATAAAACTTACGCTGGGTCAAGGTCGCTGTCCCAAGCGCTAGGCTATCGAGCTGGATTTGAGCAGAGCCTTTACCGGTGGTCGTACTACCAACGACCAGTCCGCGTCCGTAGTCTTGGATAGCGGCAGCAAAGATTTCGCTGGCCGAGGCAGATGCTAAGTTGGTCAGTACCACCATTTTGCCATCATACAGCTGCTCGCCGCCATCGTTATCGCGGTAGACTTGGATGTTGCCACGGTTGTCACGAATCTGCACGAGCGGCCCGCTCTTGATAAAAAAGCCTAGCATCTTGGCCACTTCATCCAAAGAGCCGCCAGGGTTGTTACGCAAATCCACCACAAGCCCATCGATATTTTCTTTATTAAGGGCTTTTAGCGCCTTTTCGGTATCGATGCTGACGCTGCGATAGTCTTCGCCATTGCGCCGTGCGCGATAATTGAGATAAAAACTTGGTATCTCAAGCACACCGATACGTTTGGGCGTTTTGTCGATATTAGGACGCTGTACTTCGACGATGCGATGCTTGACGCCCGACTCTTCTTGTTGAATGATATCGCGCACCACCGTCACGGTGCGAGCACTTGAGTCTGGCGTATTGGGCTGACGTAGTTTGAGAGTCACTGAGGTACCGCGCTTACCACGAATCAAACTGACAATCTCTCGCGTCGACCAGCCGACCACATCGGTCATGTTTTTGCCGTCTTTGGCGATACCGACGATCAAGTCATTGGGCTTTATCTGGCCAGTTTTGGCTGCAGGGCCACCATCGACTAGCGTGACAATGCGCGTATAGTCTGGGTTTTTGCGATCTGGGCGAATAGATACACCGATGCCTTCTAGCTGCAAGCTTGACTGAATTTGCAGCTCAGTCGCTTGAATAGGCGCATAATAGTTGCTGTGTGGGTCATAGGTCAGCATCGCTGTATTTAAAATCGTCTCCATGATTTCATCGTCTTTGAGACGTTTAAACTGCTCTTGCTGACGTGTGAGACGTTTGAGTAATATCTCACTTGGTGTGCGTTTGTCATCACGGACGAGGTCTTGACCACGCGTGATATCGGGGTTGTTTAAAAACACCTGCTCTTTGGCTTTTTCGTCTTCTTGCCCTAAGGTGATGCTGATCAGCTGAAACTTTAGCTGGCGCGTCCAGTAGTCACGTTGCTCTTTTTTGGTCTTAAAATGCCCAAGCTTTTCACGGTCTAAAACGATGGTCTCATCACCCGTCAAATCAATATCGGTCTTGAGCATTTTACTTGCCATGGCGAAGTACTCACTTGAGCGCTTGCGATAACGCTCAAATATCTCTACCCCCGCCGACAAATCTCCGCGCTTGAGGCGTGCGCCAAACTCGTCAGCATATTTTTTCTTAAACTCATCGACATCAGATTGCAAAAACAAAGTGTGATTGGGGTCTAGGCTATCGATATACATCGATAAAATCTCGCTACCCATTTTGCTATCGAGTGGCTGATTGAGATAATGACTACGATCTAGCAAGGCGGCGACTTGGCGCGTGGTGACTTTTTGTTCAGGCGTCGGTACAAAGCCTTCGGTGCTGGTCTCTGCCACAGCGGTGCTATAGCTTTGGGTTAAAATGATACCGGCGATGCCCACTGACACTGCACTGAGTAACCACTGTGCTGGTTGTTTTTTCATCATATATACCTAGTTTTTTAAGTGAGTAATAATATCGTTATTGTAAAAATCCAGAAGGCTTTGCTCTGCTGCTATCTTGATACCCTCTCTGTTATTACAATCATTGGTATCGCAGATTGTAGTGATTGTAATAGCTGACTACCTATACGGCATTCTATACAGAAGTGATCAGATAGCATTAAAATATCGTGAAAAATCAATCAATATTATCACGAGCATCCATATAAAACTGTCTTAAACTGTATAAACAATCTTACACGCTACGCCGCTCTGTACCAAACTTTCTGTCATATTTATCGCAGTCCATCTTTGCGCTGCTAGCGCTTTTCGTACATCGACGAGATCACTCATTAAACCCCATAAGCTCATCAATTTAAAGCCATTTATCTGGCGCATTATACGCCGTGCCTAATAACTGTCATAATAAGGCCATCTACACAATATACTAAGGCGTGTCTGTAACGAATCGATGGGACTCAAGCTGTACAGTCTTCACAAATACCGTCACCCGTCTTAGTACTCCTTATTGTTAATCTTATTAAATGACAGTAACAGCCGCATTTTAAGATAACCACTTATCAAGTAATAACCAAAAAGGATAACGCAATGTATGGCGTTTTAATGATTGATATCGATAGTACTGCTCTGACCGCTGAAGATGTCAGTTTAATCAAACAAGCACAAGTCGGCGGTGTGATTTTGTTTGCCCGCAACGTCGCTGACGCCGCGCAAGTGCGCCAGCTTTGTGATGACATACGCTACCACAATCCTGATATCTTGATCGGCGTCGATCAAGAAGGTGGGCGCGTGGCACGACTACGCAACGGCTTTAGCCCTTTGCCAGCGATGGGCAAGCTGGGTGAGCGGTTTGAGCAAGATCCGGCGCAGGCGCTAAGCCTCGCTTATGACTGCGGTTATCTGATGGCGACAGAAGTGCTGGCCGTGGGGATTGATTTGAGCTTTGCACCTGTGCTTGATAGAGGCGGTATCAGCCAAGTCATCGGCGATCGCAGCTTTCATCAAGAGCCGCAAGCCATCATTGCCTTGGCCTCTCAGTTTATGCGCGGCATGAAAGCGGCTGGCATGGCGACCACAGGCAAACATTTCCCTGGGCACGGTGCCATCGTACCTGACTCACACGTGGCAGAAGCGATTGATAATCGCAGCTTGGATGAGATCATCAATAGTGATATGCAGCCCTTTGCCCAAACCCTACCATGGCTCGATGCGCTGATGCCCGCCCATGTGATTTTTTCGCAAGTGGATAATAAACCTGCAGGATTTTCAAAGATTTGGCTACAAGACATCATCCGCGAGCAGTTAAAGTTTGATGGCGTGCTGTTTTCAGATGATTTGTCGATGGCAGGTGCGCAGGCAGCAGGCGATGTCAGTGCGCGGGTAAAAGCAGCCATCAACGCAGGCTGCGATATTGCTTTGGTCTGTAATGACCGTATCGCGGCTCATGAAGCCGCCCAAGCAGCGCAAGAGCTGCCCTATCCCAACCAAAACCGTGTCAAATCTATGTCCGGCAAGATACCAGCATGGCAAGGCGATCTTGAGTCAACTTGTCAGCAGTTTGACCACTGGCAGCAAGCCAAGCAAAACGTGACGCAGGCGTTTTTTGCAGCAGCCGAGACCCCTGCTAATCATTCTGCTAGTGACTCAATAGACCCTACCGCTTATAAATAATCGCAGCTCGTTTTTATCGCTATTTTTAAAATGAGGGCACGCCCTAGATTCAATACTTTATTTTGTCTTCATTGCATTCGTGATAAATAAAAACCGCATCTTAATAAGATGCGGTTTTTTTTGAGCGTAGCTGTTATTTGAGCGTAGCTGATATTAGTTTGCTGGATCGATAGCGCTACCTTGAGTGACATCATCACCATCTGGCAATACGTCATCGTTGTTACTATCTAGAGGGTTTAAGTCTGGATCAAGCGCATCGTTACTGATTACCATGCCTTCATTTGCTACATTGATCTCATCATTGACGACAAACTCGATGCGGCGATTGCGGAAACGGCCTTGTTCAGTTGAGTTATCGGCGATTGGCTCTGACTCACCCATACCTTTGGTGGACAGTTTGCTGGCATCGACTCCTTGGGCGACCAAATACTCTTTGACAGCATCGGCGCGCTCTTGTGACAGCTCGATATTGTAGTCGTCAGATGCTTGGCTATCTGTATGGCCGATAATCATCAGCTCCATATCTGGTACTTCATTGATGATTGTGGCCGCGCGGTCTAGTAGCGCTTTGTTGGCATCAGGGATGATCGCTTTGTCTAATTCAAAATTAATCACTTGTATGCTCAAGGCGCGCGCCACATCACGAGGGTCTGGATTGTCACCCAAGTTGTTCATAGCGGCATCAGCGGCCGTTAGACTGTCGTCAATCTCGCCTTGTAAGTCTAGTGGGCCTTCCGCTTGGACAGTCATGGCAGGCGCAGCCGCTTGTAAATCGGTCACTAGCTGTTGTAACGCTGCTTCGTCTGGGGCGTTGACGGTGATGGTATCACCTTTGATGACCATACTGGCGTTTGGCACGTTTTTGACGATGGGTAAAATAGAAGCAAGCTGAGCGGCGGCTGGCATATCGGTGGCAAAGTTATCATCGACGTCTGCGCGGCATTTATTGGCTTCATCGCCAAATGCGGCAGTCAACGCATTCATCACTTTGATTTGTAAGGTTTCGTCACCGGCATTCATACGGCAGGCATACAGCTCATTGTTTTCGCCCGTCGCGATACGCAGTGAAGCAGGCTCTACATCTGCTGCAACTGCTACTTGCTCATTGCCTGCTGCTTGTTGCTCACTGGCAACTGGTGTGGCAACAGGTTCAGGGTTCTCTTGACAGCCTCTGAGTAGCGCCCATGCCAGCGCCCCCAAAATGATCAAACCAATAATCGGTAGCAGCGCTTTCATAAAGCTGCCTTTTTCTTCTTCGGTATGCTGCAATGGTGCGGTGCTGGTGGTATCAGAGATACGAGTACCACCCGCAGCTGGGGTAGCCGCCAACATGCCAGCTGGCAAGACCGTACTTGCCCATGCAGGAATATGATGCTGATAACTGGCCAAATTATCATTTAAGAACTGCGGCACAGGTGTGGTGCCTGCTAAACTTTTGATTTCATGAAATGCGAGCGGTGCTGCCATCGCAATCAAACCACGAGCGGCGGTAGCATCGACATTGTGCTTACCCGCCAGCTCACGCGAGATTTGATCGCGGTGAGCGCCTTCTGTCCAGACGCGGTCATAAAATTCTTGATCGTCACGGGCGATGTTTTCATTTGCAAAGCGTCCATAAGTATCATGATCAGCAAGACGCGCGGCAAAGATAGCATAAAACTGCTCAAGCAAGCTTTCTTTGGCTGGGCTGTGATCATCTCCTAGTACTGCAGGGCTGACGGTCCGTGTTAGATGACTGATAATATCCATTGGATAATTCCTCCGTTAATACCTATTTATGTAATTACACTCTTCACAATGCTTTTTTTAACAATACTTTATAAGTTCAACGCTTTGTAGGTTCAACTCATACATTCAACTTTTGTTATTATAAAAGTATTAAGCATCCGCTCACAATCAACAGGTTGTTGTGCAAATGCTACGTTAAGTAATGTTTCAGTTGAGACACGTAACTATCCCACCCTGCGACCCGCCCAAATGCGACCGTCCGACAAAAGCTTAGAGAAAGACTTAAAGGAAAACACAGAGATAATTTTTTAGTAAAACGAGCCATCTGTAGCGATCACATCGCTACCTAACTTGTGCTGGCTCGGCGACGATCACACTATTTGCCATCTCATCTACCTCTGATAGCGAAATAGGGCCTGACGGCCTAGTTTGGCTGTTATTAGACGTATGGTTAGACGGTATGTTATTGGGCAGGTTATTAGGGGCGGTGTTGGGCATATCGGCAGGTATACTGGCATTATTGTTGGGCGCAGGCATGACGCTATCGCCTGTTTCATCGTCTGCCGCCTGATATTCGCCAGCACCAGTAGCATTATTGGGGTATTGATCATTGCTCAGACCTTCAGCATCACCCAGTTCGCTGGTTGCGACGTTCGGGGCATCAGGTAAAGGGATGGGCGCGGTACTATCGATGACCATGGCTGGCACCAAAGCCCGCATCTCACTGAGCAAGCGCTGTAGCAGCATGGCATCTGGCGCTTCTAGCGTAAGTCGATCGTTTTGTAGATGCAAGCGGGCAAAGGGCGTGGACCTCAGCATCGTCAACACATTGGGCAATAGCTCTGCTGGTAGGTTGGCAATACTGTTGGCAACCCCTTGTTGTACGGTAAACTGACAGATCGCTGCCTGCTCGCCAAAGCTTGATCTGAGCGCTTGCTGTAAGGTGTTTTGTAGTGCTGTATCACCGACAATCGCGCTACAAGTGTATAAACTACCACTATCGTCCACACCTACGATAAGCTCAACAGGCGTCGGCGCGGCTACTGGTTCAGGCGCAGGCGGCACGGCCACAGGCTCGGTGACAACAGGCTCGGCTGGCGGCGCGCTATTGGGTTTTAGGACAAACGCCCATAAAGCAAGGCCAAGCGCAGCCACCGCCAACAACAACAAAAACACCCGCACCAACAAGTCGCGGCGCAGGTTACGGCTGCGTACTCTTTCTTGCTTTAGACTGATGTTTTCGGCCAGATGATGCGCCGCTGGACTGGCGTGGATAGCGCTACCTGCTTTATCAAAATGCCCCTCAGAACTATGTGTACCATAGGCACGTGCATCAGAGTCATCGGTATCGTTTGGGTTAATAGGCGCATTGGTAGCCATCTCAAAATTCGTTAAGCCGCCGCTGGCTGCTGCGGTGATGATAGGTGCTGACCATATCGGTAAATATTGGCGCAGCGCTGACGTCTGCTGCTGTAGAAATGCGGGCAAAAACTGACCATTTGCCAAGATCATAAGCTCCCGATAGACCAGCGGCGCGGCATTTGTCAGTAGCTGTTTGGTCGCAGTTTCATCAATATGATGATCGGCCGCCATCGCTTGTATCATCCCTTGCTGTACGGCAGAGTCTGGCCATAGCTGCACAAAAAACGGACGCTCTACAGCCGCCTCTGTACTGATTGTCTCATCGCTACGCAATAGCTCAGAGTATATATCTGGCTGCGCCAAACGGGCAGCCAAAACCGCATAGAACTGCTCAAGCAAACTGATATAAGCCACGCTTTGGTGACTCGCCTGCTCACCTAAGACAGCTGGGGTCACGGTTTGCTCTAGTTGATCGATGATACTCATAGATGACTGCCTCTATCGGCCATTGATGGAAATTTACAAAATGACAAGCTTGTATTTTATTATGACTAGGGTTGACGCTATTGAAAAGCAGTATCGGTAAAGAAAAAGTACTGGCTGTATGCTTTCAATAACAGCGCCAGTGTAGCAAAATCACATCGACATTGATGACTTATCATGCCAGCTCAAACTCATGCCAGCTCAAACGCTACCTAAGTCAGGTTTGACTGCTATCAATCATTGCATGGCTACATTATTCACCAGAAAAGCATAAAAACGCAGCGTTTTGTCACATAATAGGTTTTGGCATTGGCTCAACTACTGTTAGTATTGTGACTTACCTCGGTGCTCGATCAGCGATAATTTGGTTCACTATAAAATATAACACCACTAGCGCATGGCTGGGATAAATATGGCTTATGCTGAGATTACCTAGACTTAAGTTACGTAAAGATAAAGTGAGATAGCTTCAGCAGACACAGCCGATAAGTAAAATATATCCCTCTAAGAGCGCATTTTTAGCGTATTGACTTTTAAGCGAACTATCGCTAAAAAAATCAATTTATCATAAACCCTTGGTTATGAAGTTAGTAACGATCGTCAGTTTTTATGCAGCCGTAACGCTTAGGCTTTGAACGTTGTCATTTCTCGCATTGTCATACATCAGGCGCGGCCTAAGGATTTTTCTTTGTTAAACCATACCACTCTTATCATTATTATTACGGTTATCATCAGCTTGTTGGCATGGCAAAACAAACGCTTGTTTAACCGTTTTATTTTTTATCCACCAGCGGTAAACAACGGACAGTGGGATCGTTTTGTGACACATGGTTTTATCCATGCCGACAGCATGCATCTATTGTTTAATATGTTTACGCTGTATTTTTTTGGTCGCGCCATCGAAGGGCTGTACCAGCCGTTTTTGTTTGGCTATGGGTTTGTGGTGTTTTATGTGCTTGCCATTGTTATCGCTATGGTGCCAAGCTATCTAAAAAACAAAAACAATGCCAGCTATCTGAGTCTTGGCGCGTCAGGCGGGGTTTCAGCAGTGCTGTTTGCCTTTATCTTGCTGGCACCGTGGGAAAGCCTTTACTTATTTGCCATTGTTCCAATTCCGGCGATTTTGTTTGCAGTAGCGTATGTGGCTTATAGTATTTATGCAGATAGGCGCGGCGGCTCAAATATCAATCATATGGCGCATATGTGGGGCGGCGCGTTTGGGGTGGTGGCCACGATTGTTTTAGAGCCGCGTGTCTTGCCGCACTTTATCAACGCGCTGCTGTCGCCAGGTTTTTAGAGCCGCTATGGCTATGGCTATGGCTATGGCTATGGCTATGGCTATGGCTATGGCTGATAATGGCCGATAGACGATCATCTCATTGATGGTTTGACTTTTTATGTATTGCGTTTTTATAAGCGCATAACTTCTCCTTTATGTTGTTTTATTATGATTATAGATGTTATTGGTGATATTCACGGCTACGCGGACAAGCTTGTCGGTTTGCTTAAACAGTTGGGTTATGTCCATAATGGTCAATACTTTGTGCCGCCAGAGGGTCATCGAGCGCTGTTTATTGGCGATTTGATGGATCGTGGGCCACAGCAAGTGGCGACGTTGGAGATTGTGTTTGCCATGCTAGATGCTGATGTCGCCGATGCGGTGATGGGCAATCATGAGTATAACGCGCTGGCTTTTGCCACACCCGACCCAGACGCGCCTGGCGAGTATCTGCGCTCGCACGATACGGTGCATACCCGTCAACACGAGGCGTTTTTGGCAGAGGTGCCTTTTGGCTCGGCGGCGCATCAGTACTGGCTTAAGCGTTTTTATGAGATTCCGTTGTGGCTCGAGACTGACTATGCCTGTTTTGTCCATGCTTGCTGGGATGTAGATAGCATGGCTGTGCTAAAGCCGTTGCTCACCGCAGATAATTGTTTGACGCCGCATGCGCTTGAGGTGACCTCGCGTGAGTTTAGCACAGCCTTTGATGCGCTAGAGCGGGTGCTAAAAGGTGTGGAGACACCTTTGCCAGACGGCTTAGTGATGGTCGATAAAGAAGGCACGGAGCGCAAGCGGGTACGGGTACGCTGGTGGCTGGATGCGTTGAACCAGCGTACGCTGTATGAAGTTGCTCGCGCGCCCGCTTCGGCATTGGCGCAGATTCCACAAGACGTCTTGGCTGATAATATCGATTTTGCCTTAAAAACCCACAAACCTGTGTTTGTCGGGCATTATTGGCTGACAGGTACGCCTGAGCCGCTCAGCGCGCAAGTCGCTTGTACAGATTATTCTGCCGCTGTAGACAGCGGCTATCTGACGTGCTATCAGCTTGATACGACCAAACCATTACCACTCACAGCAGATAACTTTGTACAGTATCGTCACGATCAGCACTAAGACTGCGTATGATGAGCGCTACCTGCTGACGCTTCTGTGATGCCTGAGGGGACAAAAACGCGATAATATAGCGAAACCTCAATCTTGGCTTTACGAATGCGGCAAAACTTTTGTATGATGGTCTTTTTGAGGATATCGCATCATGAGCACCCAATCAGCTACGACTCAACCTAATCCTATCGCCTCTCCTGCTGGCCAGCCAAAAGTCGGCATCATTATGGGCTCACAATCTGATTGGGCCACCATGAGCGCCGCCGCCCAGCTACTAGCCGACTTTGATATTGCCTTTGATTGCGAAGTGGTCTCAGCGCACCGTACGCCTGATAGATTGTTTGACTACGCCAAGTGTGCAAAAGACAATGGCCTACAAGTGATTATCGCGGGTGCTGGCGGGGCGGCACATCTGCCTGGTATGTGTGCCAGCCAAACGCCGCTCCCTGTCTTTGGTGTACCGGTCAAGTCCTCCATGCTCAGCGGCTGGGACAGCCTACTCTCTATCGTACAGATGCCAAAAGGCGTGGCGGTCGGCACTCTCGCTATTGGAACGGCAGGCGCATATAACGCCGCTCTGCTGGCGATTCAAGTGTTGGCATTACATGACGAGGCGGTGGCCAGCAAGCTCGATACGCTGCGTCAGACGCAAACCGATACCATCCTTGCCAGCCCAACCCCAGGTATCATTAATCAATCTGCCTAGCGATTTATGGTATCTGAGCTGATGGTTAATTATACGAAACAACCATGCAAAAACATGCAAAGCCAAGCGATCACTCATCTTAGCGCGTCTAGCGATTATTTTAAAATGCGCGTTTAGCATGCGGGTTCACCCAAGAATAAGGTGCAGACATTGCGCCTTTTCCTATTTTAATACGTTCGTTTTCATCCATTATTTATTCAAAGAGTTACTATCATGACCACAGCCAATGCTTATCCTGTTACTCAAACTATTCGTACCATCGGTATCTTAGGTGGTGGTCAGCTGGGCATGATGCTCGCCCAAGCTGCGCTACCGCTCGGCTACCGATGCGTGTTTTTAGAGGACAATGCGGACTGTCCAGCCAGCCTTTATGGTACGGTGTTTTCAAGCGCGCAGCTCGATGACTTTATCGCAGCGGCCGATGTCTTTACTTTAGAGTTCGAAAACACGCCAACTGCCACGGTCGAAAAACTGGCCAGCCTCTCAAAATCAGGTAACAAGCAAGGCATGTTTCCGCCGCCAGTGGCCTTAGATATCGCCCAAGACCGCTTAAAAGAAAAGCGGATGTTTAACAATTTAGAAATCGCCACGGTGCCTTTTCAAGAAGTCAGCTCTGAGGCTCAGTTAAAGCAGGCCTGCGATGAATTAGGGCTGCCCATCGTTCTAAAAACCAGCCGCGGCGGTTATGACGGCAAAGGCCAGTATGTCATCAAACAAGACAGCGACATCACCAAAGCTTGGCACGACCTCAAAGACGCGGTCAGCGGCAAAGGCAGCCTAACGCCTACCCCAGCGCCGCTGATTGCCGAAGGTTTTATCAACTTTAGCCGCGAGGTATCTATCATTGCGGCGCGCGCCCAAGACGGTAGTGTGCGCTGTTATGATTTGGTCGAAAACCACCATCATCATGGTATTTTGGCCAAGACCCAAGCGCCTGCTGTCGGCACCAGCCACATCTTTAGCCAAGCCAAAGAAGCCATCACCACGATCATGAACCACTTAGGTTATGTAGGCGTGATGGCGCTTGAGCTGTTTGTCACCAAAGATGCGCGCGGTCATGACTATCTGCTGGCCAATGAGATTGCGCCGCGTGTACACAACTCTGGGCATTGGAGCATCGAAGGGGCGATTACCAGTCAATTTGAAAACCATATCCGCGCGGTGGTCGATTTGCCATTAGGCGATACTGATAACGTCCATCCAGCGATTATGGTCAATGTGCTGGGTCAATACCCTAACATCAGCGACGTACTGGCTATCGATGGTGCCCATTATCACAGCTACCACAAGGCTGAGCGCGACGATCGTAAAATCGCTCATATCACCTTGATGCCCAATGACGTCACTGATTTAGAGCCATCGATGGCCAAGCTGGTCGCCATCTTGCCCAACAAAGTCGGTTTGGATAAAGAGTACGCTGCCATCCAAAAGCCTCAAGAGCCGGCCAGTCCACAAACGAATAGCACTGCCCAAAATACCAAATTGCTCGATAGCAAGGTCGCTAACACCGCTGTAACCCAAGCTACAGAGGGCCAAGTGGACAGTGAGGCGAAGGCACAGCCCACACAGGCCAAAACCACACAGGCCAAAAAATAATGCAGATTTGGGTAGATGCAGATTCGGTACCATCCATTGCCAAAGACTTGATTATCAAGACTGCTGAGCGCACGCAAACGGCGGCGATATTCGTCGCCAATCAGCCGATTAAACTGCGCCGCTCACCCCTGCTTACCATGACGGTGGTACCATCGGGGTTTGATAAAGCCGATGATTATATCGTTGAGCAAATACAGGCAGGCGATCTGGCCATCACCAGCGACATTCCTTTGGCCAATGATATTTTAGACAAAGGCGCGTTGGTCCTTACCACGCGCGGCGTCATTTATAATAAAGAAAATATTAAGCAAAAGCTGAACATGCGTGACTTTATGGATACCATGCGCGGCACTGGCGTCCTAGAGCCACAAGAGATGAGCGGACAAAAGCCTTATGGCGAGCGTGACAAAAAGGCCTTTGCCGATGGTCTAAATAAGCTAGTGCGCTAATCTCCCGCGTATTTTTGCCACTCTTGCAAACCCTATACACTCTATAACCAAACACTATGCAAACGGCACGCTTCATAACGAAGTGTGCCGTTTATTATTGTTAGCCTATATACAGTTTTTAAGATGTACGTTTTCAGACACGCTTTGATAAGACGATGACATTGGCAACATGCAGTATCGTTTAAAACACCGCACTATCAAATGTTCAATGATAAAAACGAGAACGTCATCGCAATTTATATATATAACAATAGGAATGCATATGAAAATTTTAGTGATTGGAGCAAGTGGCCGTGTGGGTACAGATTTGGTCGAGCAACTATTGGCAGACGACCATCAAGTCATCGGTACCACGCGTCAGGATAAAAAACTGTTTGATAACGACAATTACCGTCAGCTAGACTTAGATATCACCGCCGAAAAAGACGCCATCGCCGAGCAAATAGAGCAAGATATCGATGCGGTCTATTTTGTCGCAGGCTCAGGTGGCAAAGATGTTTTAGAAGTGGACTTACATGGCGCTGTAAAGACCATGCAAGCGGTAGCAGACAAAGGCATCAAACGCTATATCATGCTAAGCACGGTGTTTTCGTTAGACACCAGCAAGTGGGACACTCCTGGCATCGCTGATCTAAAAGAATACTATATCTGTAAGCATTACGCCGATCAGTGGCTGGTCAACGATAGCAAGCTTGACTATACCATCGTACAAGCAGGGGCTCTAAAGGAGCGTGCAGGTACTGGCAAAATCACCATCAATGATGACAATGCAGGCGAAAATGCGATTGCAGATGTGGCGGCGACCTTGACTGCGGTATTGGACGCAAACAATACCATCAAAAAAGTCTTTAGTCTGCATAATGGTGAAACCGCCATCAACGAAGCCATCGCCACGTTGTAGTAGATTAACGACAGTTACAGCTAAAAAAGACAAAAGCGAGTCAACCTTTTTGCTTGACTCGCTTTTTTATGATGGTCTATTAGAAGACATAATATCAGAACGCTTGCACTTACAGCCCAGTTACGCCAAACCACTAGGAAAGGCAATCACTTCCTCCAAGCTGCGCGCCCCTGTTGTCACCATCAATAACCGATCGATACCAACTGCGATGCCGCTACAAGGCATCAACGCATCAGAGGCTGCCAATAGATGCTCATCGATTGGCATGGCTGGCAGGTCATGCTGCTGACGCCGCTCATTGTCCTGCTCAAAACGCTGGCGTAACGCTGGCCCATCTGCCAGCTCATCATACGCATTGGCAATCTCGATGCCATTGATATACAGCTCAAAGCGCTTGGCAACGGTATTACCTTCTTTATCCACCGCGGTCTTTGCCAGTGCTGCCGTCGCTGGTGGATATTCAATAATCAGCGTCGGCAGATCATGACCTAAGTTTGGCTCGACGATGTGGCTAAACAGCAAGTCAAGCCAGCTTTGGCGGATGCTATCCTCGCTCTGACCGGCGTCATTTTTTTCGGCCTCGTTGATGCCCGCATTAAAATCAAACCCCATCAACCCTTTATCTTCTGCAACTGCTTGTAGCGTCGCAAGGCTGGCGGTCAGCGGATGAATCCCGACAAAATCCATAAAAGCATCGACATAGCGATAGTGACTTAGCACCACTGAATGACCATATAGCGCTTCTAATAACGCCCCCAGCTCGGCGGCCATATCCTCAAGACTATAATGAGGCTGATACCACTCCAGCATGGTAAATTCGATATTATGCCGCGCTCCTATCTCATTGTCTCGAAACACAGGACAGATCTGATAAATCGGCACTTGCCAGCTGGCGAGTAAACGCTTCATAGCAAACTCAGGCGAGGTATGTAGATAGTAGGTGCGCGGTTTGTCTTGATAGGTGACCGCCGCGGCGACCGACTGCAAAAAAGTATCGGTATTGCCCGCTTGCGACAGTAACGGCGTCTGCACCTCTAATACGCGCCGCGCTGCAAAAAACTGCCGCACCTTACTCATAAAATGCGCGCGCTGCTGTGCCATGGCAAGCGTCATGGTCGGCGCATAACTGGGCTGGGAGCAAGCGTTTGGGCTTGATGTGACTGATGCTTTGGAACTCATGATGATGTACTACAACTTTTATAAAAACCTATGGAAAATACGCCTAAAACTGCCACTCGCGGCGCAAATGATAGTCACGGCGAAGCTGATCAAAAGCCGCGGCCTTTACCTGACCCTCAGCGAGCGTGGCTCGCAGCGCTTTATCATCTTGCATGATGTCATAAAACTTAACCAGCCTATCAGGGTGCGCCTTTAGCTCAGACCACAAAAACATATTGAGCGGTAGCAGCTGATGCATCGACTGCGCAGGGCTGATTGAGAGTTTTTCACAGAGCGCATCATAGATCATTTGAGTGCCGCGCAGCTTACCTTCCAAGGTGTAGCCAGCGATATGTGGGGTGGCAATCGCCAGTTTGCTGAGCAGTGCTTCCTCAATTTGCGGCTCATGCTCAAAGACATCGAGCACCACTTGCCGACCGGTACGCTCAATATCCGCCTGCAAAGCAGCAGCATCGATGACGGGCCCGCGAGCACTGTTGATCAATAAGGTACTGGCTGGCATCGCATCCAGAGCGTTTTTGTCGATTAAATGCCGCGTTGGATACTCACTGGCATGACTACTATGATTGGTACTGCCCGCCGCACTGGTCGCATTTGCTTTGTCGGTCAAGGGCACATGCAGGCTGACCACATCGCTTTTTTCGATGGCTTGCGCAAAGCTGGCATTATTGAGGTTTGAGGCTGGTAGCAGCGGATCATAGCCGAGCACTTGCCAGCCCAAACTACTGGCATATTGCGCCAATGTACTACCGATATTGCCCAGCCCAATGATGCCCAATGTGGGCGGCGTCGATGACCGCTGCCAGTACTCAGGCCGCAAAGTCAAAATAGCGCCCAGCACGTACTGCGCCACAGAGTGCTTGCTACAGCCTGCCGCATTGGCAAAGTGAATACGACGCGCCGCTAAGTAATCTTGATCGACATGATCGGTGCCAATCGTCGCCGAACCGACAAACCTCACGCTGTCGTTGTCTTTCAATAAATCTGCGTTGACGTGGGTCACTGAGCGTATCAGTAAGACATTGGGCTGCGTATCCGCCAATAGCTGCGCGTCGATATCGCGCCCTGCCACTTTGATCATACGCACGTGCCGTCCTGTCGTCCCACTGAGCGTGTCATTATTAAAAAACTCAGACAAGCTGGCGATATTGCTATCGGCCACGATGGTAAGATCTGTTGCCGCATTTGGTTTATTTTCCATTGCCATATCCGCGCTCTTATTTAACATGGTCGTGTACCTCTATTCTGATTTAGTCACAGTTGGCAACGTCTGAGTCTCAGACAGTACCACGTCTTGCTGAGCAAATATCTCATTTTTATGCTGAGATATCCATTCACGCCAAACGGCCAGCCCAATGGCTAGCACCACAGGCCCGATAAACAAACCGACAAAGCCAAACGCTGTCAGCCCGCCCAATACCCCGATAAATATAATGATAAAAGGAATCTTGGTGGCACCGCTGATGACGATAGGCCGAATCAAATTGTCCACCCAGCTAATGACAAATATCCCCCACAGTGCCAAACCGATACCCTCTACTGTATGGCCTTGGCTTAGCAGCCAGACCGACACCCCGCCCCACACAAACGGCGTCCCAAACGGAATCAAGGCAATAATAAAGGTAACAATGGTCAACAAAATAGGACTGGGCGCGCCTGAGAAATAATAGCCAATACCCGCAAGCAAAGCCTGCGCCAGCGCGGTCAGCCCGATGCCATAGACCACCGCTCGCGTCGTCGTGCCGACCGAATCAATATAGCCATCGATGCGATTGCCAATGATATTGCGCAGGGCTTGGCGTATTTGCCGTACCAAACTGGTACCATCTCGGTAAAAAAAGAACAGCGTCATCAATGCCATACCCAGCTTGGCAAGTCCACTAAACACCACATCAAAGGCAACTTTGCCATAATATAAATGCGACTGCACCCACATCCGAAAAGCTTCTAGCGTGCCCTCTGGGTTTTTATTGATGCGCCACAAGATATCTTTGACCTGCTGACCGATAACTGGCAAGTCCTTGATAGACTCTGGCACATCCAGATAGCCCACCTTGATACGATAGATCAAGTTGCTGATAAGGCTCAACGCCTCTTGTTGTAAAATAAAAACCCCAATGACCAGCGGTATACCGATGATAAGTGAGATACTCACGGTCATAATCGCCGCGCTAAAATCCGGACTGAGCTTTACTTTTTCATAAAAAAAACTATAAATAGGAAACGTCACATACGCCAAAATCGCCGCCCACAAAGCCGGCACAATAAAAAACTGTACCACCTGAAAGCACAGTACAAACAACGCAACCAACAAGGTAATGGCCAGCAGGCGCTGAATAATAAATTCTTTTGTCCAGTTTTCAATCATAGCGTATAAACCAAAGGCGGACAGCAAAGACCATCACAGTTTTGCTGGCAAGTTTATAAATGGGTGATGAATATCCGTCTATAGATCATGTCCATAAGTCGTATTCACAAGCGAGGGTTTGTCCAACATTCATAGCGATAACACCATCACGATAGCAGTAGCAAGTCCTATGATACCGTAACACATTTAGCGGCCATTCTTTTTATAAAAACACGCCAAAAACAAAGCGATCATCACCCCTCATTATGCAACAAAATATCCCAAATAAATAACGCTATGTTGTAATCTTTACTTACAACTTTCTCTATACAATCTTACCGAGCTATGAGCACAATAACCACACTGCACCATAGGGTTTTGGTCGATAAAAACCATCACCGACAGCAGCGCGCTTCTGCCCATTTGCAGCAGATATCTCATCAGGTAATTCACCGGCGCGTTCTATTTGTCACGGTAATTGATGTTATACTAAAGCGATTATTTTACGCTTTTTGGGCGCATCAATGGCAATCCACCATAAAATAAAGACCGTTACAAAGCCGCTATCACATGGACATCACCATTTTGATATCAAATCAAGAGGTTAGCGTCGTGTTATCGATGACGCTAATTTGAGAGATTAGCAGGATATTGGCGCACGTATCAGGTGCCGCTTTACGCCTTCTCTCAAAGCGAAAGTTTCATCTAGGCGCTGTATGATTTAATAATCAAGCGGTCTATACCAGTGCTGTATAACCGCATTATTTTGCATAAATGTTGTTTGAATGAATGTTGGATTCTTAGACCCACACTGCCTGACCACATTTTAAATACTATATCGATAGGAAAAATAACAATGTCAAAAGACACTGATAATCCCAATCTAAACCCCTCGAGCGAGGCCAGTCATACCAGCAAGCCGCCAGAGACCGTTACTTTTGCACTGGCACAGTCACACTTTTTGGTCGGTGATATCACTGCCAACGCCGAAAAAATGCGCACCTTAGCGCTGCAAGCACGTGAGCAAGGCGCCGACGTTATCGTCTTTCCAGAGCTGGCCTTATTGGGTTACCCACCACAAGACCTATTGCTGCGCCCAAGCTTGTCAGGCCGCGTCAAAAGCGCGCTATCGACCCTAAGCGATATCGACGACATCGTCATGATTGTCGGCTATCCGCACGTCGATCATCACGGTACCTTCAACTCAGCGGCTATCTTACATAATGGTCATCAAAAAGGCTTTTATCATAAGCAAATCTTGCCAAACTATGGCGTGTTTGACGAGCGCCGCTACTTTGATAAAGGCCGCAATCAAGTGCTGTTTGACTATAAAGGTATCACCATCGGTCTGCTGATCTGCGAAGACCTGTGGGAAAAAGGCCCAGTCGCTGAGCTAAAAAAACAAGGTGCTGATATGATCGTCAGCCTAAACGCCTCACCGTTTGAGATCGAAAAACAAGAAAACCGCAAGACCATGCTGGCCAAGCGCAGCCGCGAAAACGACTTACCTATTATCTATATCAATGCCGTGGGCGGACAAGATGACTTGGTGTTTGATGGCGGCTCGATGGTGATACAAGCAGATGGCAGCGTCGCCCACGAAGCGCCGCGTTTTATGAGCCAATTACTGCTGGCCACTTTAGATGTCAAAACAGCCAAGTTCGACAGCCAAACCAAAGCGCCACTGAGCTTGAGCCGCGAGTCGGAGATGTATCAAGCATTGGTAGTGGGGCTACGTGATTATGTCAATCTTTCTGGATTTTCAGGTGTCATCGTCGGCCTGTCAGGCGGTATCGATTCTGCCTTGACGCTTTGTATCGCGGTCGACGCGCTGGGCGCAGATAAAGTCTATGCAGTGATGATGCCGTACGAATACACCTCACAGATCAGCTTAGAGGACGCGCAAGCACAAGCGCGCCGCTTAAACGTTTCTTATACTGTCTGCCCAATCTTTGATGCGGTGGAAGGTATCCGTCATACCCTAGCGCCACTGTTTAACAAATCGCCTGCTGATACCACCGAAGAAAACATCCAAGCACGCGCGCGCGGTGTGGTGCTGATGGCACTGTCCAACAAGTTTGGTCATCTGGTCATCACCACTGGCAACAAGTCAGAGCTGGCAGTTGGTTACTCAACATTATATGGCGACATGGCAGGCGGTTTTGATGTACTAAAAGACGTCTATAAATCACAAGTATATAAGCTGGCAAGCTACCGTAACCGCCTAGAAGACACGCCTGTGATTCCAGAGCGCGTCATCACACGGCCGCCGTCCGCTGAGCTGCGTCCTGACCAAAAAGACCAAGACAGCCTGCCTGATTATGATGTATTGGACAGCATCTTGATGTCGTATATCGATGAAGACATGGGCTATCAAGAAATCGTCGATAAAGGGTTTGAGGCAGCTATGGTGGCCAAGGTCATCAAGATGGTGGACAACAGCGAGTACAAACGCTGTCAGGCTCCTATCGGCACCAAAATCAGCCACAAAGCCTTTGGTCGCGAGCGTCGCTATCCACTGGTCAATAAGTGGTCAATCAAAGGCTAAACGCTCAGCGCTTTCGTCTTTAGTGTCTAAGTCTTTACTAACTTAGAAGCTAAAGCAGCGCTTAATACTATTTTACTTCCTTATGATTAGCTGGGTGCTTGCCCAGCTTTTTTGGTTTTTATACATAAGGATTCTATACCCATGCTGTTTTTCTTTTTATGCTAATCCTGCATTATTTTTAATGAATCTTATCTTTTACCGAGTCTGTCATGAGTTTGCTAACCGCTAGTGTGTTTTTGCTTTTATTACTTGCCTTGAGTGCCTTTGTCTCTGGCGCTGAGATTGCCATTGCTGCTGCTCGCAAGATCAAGCTACAAATCATAGCAAAAGAAGGAGAGGTACGCGCCCTTGATGTGCTACATATGCAAGAAAATCCTGGTGGCTTTATCACTGTGGTGCAGGTGGTGTTGAACGCCGTGGCCATCTCCGCAGGTGCTATCGGTGAGTCTGCTATCAGCCCTTATTTTCAATTGGTGGTCAAAAACGAAGCCGTCTCGTCAGTCACCTCCTTTGTCCTCATCACCAGCCTGTTTTCTTTGCTCGCGGACTTGATGCCCAGACGCTTGGCGATGTCCAATGCCGAGGCTTTTGCCGTGCGTTTGGTGCGGCCAATGATGGCGCTGACGTTTATCTTTAAGCCTGTTATTTGGGTGTTTGACGGCGCGGCCAATATGTTGTTTAAGTTTTTTGGTATCTCCACCATTCGTCAAGATGACATCACGCCAGAAGACATCTATGCGGTGATGGATGCTGGTGCCGAGGCAGGCGTGCTCAAAAAACAAGAGCATCACTTGATAGAAAACATCTTTGAGATGCAGGAGCGTACCGTCACCTCAGTGATGAACCCTCGCGAGCATATCGTGTACTTCGATACAAAAATGAGTACCGAACAAATCGTCGAGACGATGATTGAACAGCCGCACAATAAGTTTTTGGTCTGTCATGACGATGATTTAGAGCATATCATCGGCTATGTCGAATCTCGTAGTTTTTTGGCGTTGGTGCTCAATAAGCAAGAAGTCAGCCTCACGGACAAGTCCCTGATAAAACCAGCGCTGTTTGTGCCAGATACCTTGTCATTGTTTGAAGTGCTGGAGATGTTTAAATCCACAGGTGCTGACTTTGCTGTCATCGTCAATGAATATGGCTTGGTGGTGGGCGTCATTACCTTAAGGGATGTCATGAGCATCGTCATGGGCGAGCTTGTGACATTAGAGGAGCAGCCTATCGTTCAGCGCACTGACAACTCATGGCTGATCGATGGTATGACGCCTATCGAAGATGTGGTGCGCGCGCTCGATATCGTCAATCTGCCGCGCAATCAAAACTATGAAACCATCAGCGGCTTTATGATGTATATGCTGCGCAAAATCCCCAAAAAGACCGACTCTATCGAATATGCCAACTATCGTTTTGAGATCATCGCCACCGACAACCTCAAAATCACCCAAATGCTGGTTACCAGACTTGATGAGACAGGGTAACTGGAGAATAGTTAGAGAAAAGATAGGATGGCATCTACTCTCGCGACCCAAATATGGCGGTACCCACGCGCACCATCGTCGAGCCATGAGCGATGGCGTCCGCCATGTCCCCACTCATGCCCATGCTCAGCGTATCCCAATGCGCCAAGTCTGGATGCTTATCTTTAATATCTTCAAACAACTGCTGGGTACGGGCAAAGGCATTGGTATCTGTCTTGGCAGGGATAATCATCAGTCCGCGCAGTATCAGACGCTCATAGCGCTTCATGGCACTTATCAGCTCAGGCAACTCGGCTGGCAGACAGCCTGACTTACTGTCTTCATCATCAATATTGACCTGCACCAATACATTCAATGGCGGTAAATCCTCTGGCCGCTGATCATTTAAGCGCTTGGCGATAATGCCGCGCTCGACGGTTTGTACCCAATCAAAATGCTCAGCGATGTCACGGGTTTTGTTGCGCTGGATACTGCCGATGTAATGCCAAACGATATGCTCAGCGTCAGGTTGACTTTGTAGCTCATTGATTTTTTCGAGCGCCTCTTGTAAGTAGTTTTCGCCAAAGTGGCGCTGACCTTGCTGCGCCAGAGTCGCGATCATCTGTGCAGGTTTGGTTTTGGAGACGGCCAGTAGTGTTACCTGCTCGGCTTGAGAGTCCGCTTGCTCACAAGCTGCCACCACCTGTGCATGAACGCGTTGCCAATTGTCGATTAAGTATTGCTTATCCATAGTATTTTCGCTGTTGTTATATAGGTTTGTTTATAAGCTTCGCCCGTTGCGGTTGGGTCTAGCAATTGCGTCTAACATTAACTGTCTCGCTCCCCATCTGCGACCTACAATGCTAGACAAATTTTACATTTTCTTTGGGCAGTAGATGGTTAAATGCCGGCAGTCTTGTTATGATATTGTTACATGGTCTAACATATGCTACTGAATATAAGCGTCATGGTAAAGACAAGGTAGGTTGGCAGATCGCTTTACCCAAGGCTGCGTCCTGCTGCGCCAGATATTAGCATCACACCATCATTGGCTTTTACCATCTTTTGTTTGACCTTTTTTGACTGATAGGACTATCCGATTATGGCTGAAAAAAACACCTTAAGCATCGAAGACTTGTTGCGTTTTACGGTTAAACATAAAGCATCTGATTTACATATTTCAGCCGGTATGCCCGCGATGATTCGTGTCGATGGCGAGATGACGCGCATCAATATGCCAGCGATGACGCATCAAGCGGTGCATCAGCTGATTTATGACATCATGAATGACAAGCAGCGCGCCGATTTTGAGGAGTTTTTTGAGACGGACTTTTCTTTTGAGATTCCCAATCTTGCCCGCTTTCGGGTAAACGCCTTTAATCAAAACCGCGGCGCAGGTGCTGTGTTTCGTACCATTCCCTCTAAGGTCCTAACGATGGAAGATTTGGGCATGGGCGATGTGTTCAAACGCGTGTCAGACTTCAAACGCGGCGTGGTGCTGGTGACTGGCCCGACCGGCTCTGGTAAATCCACGACACTGGCAGCCATGATTGATTATATCAATGAGAGCCGCAAAGAGCATATTTTAACCATCGAAGACCCGATCGAATTTGTCCACGAATCGAAAAAAAGCCTCATCAACCAGCGCGAAGTACACCGTGATACCTTGGGGTTTGAGCCAGCCCTACGCTCGGCACTGCGTGAGGATCCCGACGTTATCTTGGTGGGTGAGCTACGTGACCTTGAGACCATTCGCTTGGCACTAACGGCAGCTGAGACTGGCCACTTAGTCTTTGGCACCCTGCACACCAGCTCAGCGGCCAAAACCATTGACCGTGTGATTGATGTGTTCCCTGCCGCCGAAAAAGACATGATTCGCGCCATGCTCTCAGAGTCGCTACAGGCAGTCATCTCACAGACCTTGCTGCGCCGTCAAGCAGGTGGCCGTATCGCCGCCCACGAGATCATGCTAGGTACGCCGGCCATCCGTAACCTCATTCGCGAAAACAAAATCGCCCAGATGTATTCGGCGATTCAAACAGGCGCAGGCGACGGTATGATCACCCTTGACCAGACTTTAAAAAACCTCGTGGCCAAAGGCACCATCAGCAAAGACGTGGCGCGCCCTTATGCCAAGCAGCCTGAGACTTTTTTATAGGCGGTAATTTGCCATTAAGACAGCACTGACGCAGTGCTCTGCAGTATCAGCATCACTGCGGACATCACGGATCACATAATTTTAGATATTTTTTTAGGCGATTGACATCGAAAGCAGGTACAACATGGACATTGATAAACTATTGCAGTTAATGATCAATAAAAACGGCTCTGACCTTTTTATTACTGCTGAAGTGGCGCCTTCGATGAAGGTGAATGGCAAGATATTGCCTGTGGGTAAGACCCCGCTGACTCCTGCCCAAACCCTAAAACTGGTCCAAAGCGTCATGACGGCCAGTCAGCAGCAAGAGTTTAAAGAGACCAACGAGTGTCAGTTTGCCATCACTGATGAAGCCAAGCAGGCACGGTTTCGGGTCAGCGCGTTTGTACAGCGCGACATGGCTGGGATGATTTTGCGTAAAATCGAAAACAAAATCCCAACCGTCGAAGAGCTGCGCCTGCCACCTGTTCTCAAAGAGCTGGCGATGAAAAAGCGCGGCATCATCCTACTGGTCGGTGCGACAGGTACGGGTAAATCGACGACGCTTGCTGCCATGATCGGCCATCGCAACCAGAACTCGCAAGGCCATATCATTACTATCGAAGACCCGATCGAGTTTGTCCACAAGCATCGCGGCTGTATCATCACCCAGCGCGAGGTCGGTATCGACACCCACTCTTTTGAAGCAGGTTTAAAAAACACCCTGCGCCAAGCCCCTGATGTCATCTTGATTGGTGAGATTCGTAACCGCGAGGTCATGAGCTACGCGATTCAGTATGCTGAGACGGGACATTTGGTATTTGCCACGCTGCACGCCAACAACGCCAACCAAGCCATTGATCGTATCATTCACTTTTTTGAGACCAGCCGTCACAACCAGCTGTTTATGGATTTGTCGCTCAACCTGCAAGCGATCATCGCCCAGCAGCTCATCCCAACACCGGATGGCAAAGGGCGACGCGCAGCGATTGAGATTTTATTAAACTCCCAGCTCATCAGCGACTATATCCGTAAAGGCGAGATTCATGAGATTAAAGATGTGATGAAGCGCTCACGAGAGAGCGGCATGCAGACCTTCGATCAGGCACTGTTTGATTTATATGAAAACGGCGAGATCACCTATAAAGAAGCGATCTTGCATGCTGATTCACCAAACGATTTGCGCCTAAAAATCAAGCTCAGTAGCAAAAACAGCGCCCATCTTTTAGACGAAGGCGCAGACGGTTTGTCGCTAGATATCACATAAGCTTAGCGGTTGAATCAAGACCATAAAAAAAGCCCTCATAAAAAAAATCGTGAGGGCTTTTTGCTGCGTGCTAGTATTTGAGTATGTAAGCACTTAAACAAATAACAAAACGGTTAAAGGTGATAAAGCCTTATCAGACTTTGATAACTTAACCGCTGTTATTTGACGCTGTCTTTGCATTCTTGATCATCACAAATACCGTATAGCACCAGTGAGTGACCCGATAGTTTAAAACCATGCGACTCTGCAACTTTGAGCTGCTCCTCTTCGATAGCTTCATTATGAAACTCGACGATTTTGCCGCAGTGGTCACAGACCAAGTGGTCATGATGCTCTTCTTGGGTGATCTCAAACACCGATAGATTGTTTTCAAAGTTATGACGCTCGACGATGCCCGCTTGTTCAAACTGGGTCAATACTCGATACACCGTGGCCAGCCCCACATCTTCGCCTTGGTCGATCAGCGCCTTGTACACCTCTTCGGCACTCATATGATGCAGCTCTGCATTTTCTAGCAGCTCTAAAATTTTGATACGTGGTAAGGTGACCTTCAACCCTGCTTTGCGTAAATCTTGATTGGTAAAAGAAGCCATAATATCCCTTGTGACTGTGACAGTCTTAGCAAATAAAGAACCAAAAAATAGGAGGTAGATAAGCTAATAAACTACTTTATAAAGCGTGTTTTATCTAAGACATGCCAAACATGCCTTTTGCAATTCATTGATATCTCGCGTATGACCCTTGCTTATCTTTAACGCCTATATGGTCTATCATTTCGCCGAAAATATCAATGCAAGTCCATGAATTTAAAAAACAAATAACCAAATCGCCTCGATAGCGTTTGGTAAATAATGTCGTAAGTGGTAGGCAATTGCAAGTAAATGACGTATCATTTGTTCAAGATAGTCGGCCAGACACCTTAGCATTGATGGTGGCCGCACCTAACCCATTTCTTATGAGTCATCTTACCATGATAAAGACATTAACTTTTCGTCCGTTCAGCCCTGCACGCACATTACGTAACATTATTCTAACCAGTATGCTCAGCGCTACCGTCGCGATGTCCGGCTGCTCTTTACTGAGTGTTTATAAGATTGATTTACCACAAGGCACTGCCATCACCCAAGCCCAAGCACAAAAGCTGCAAGTGGGTATGAACCAAAACCAAGTGCTATACATCCTCGGCAGTCCTGCGATTAAAGATACCCTAGAGCCAAAGCGCTGGGACTATATCTACGACTATCAAGCGGGCACTGAAGGCCAACGCCAAGGCATTGCTGATGTCAAAAATGCCAGCCAGCACCTGATTGTCTACTTTGATGATAATGGTTTGGTCAGCCGCATCGAGGGTATAGAGAGCTTGCCTGCGTCGTAACATGAGGGCTGACAAGCCGCTAGCTTCGTGATTTGTTTTTGCGCTGAGACATCGGATCAGCGCTCAAACTACGATAGACTTCGATACGATCAAAAGGCTGCAAGCGATAGCTAAGCGGCTGTTTTTTCGCATAGACACCCACATGCCAGCGCTTTGCCATTGGGGTTGCCACCTCCGCCATCTCCTCGCACCACGCGGCCAAAGCGGCAAACTGCGTCAGCCACCCTGCTTGCGATAGCGCTTCATACAGCGTGGTATCAGGGCGCACCTGTAGTGACTGGTAGTGCTGACGCGTGGCATCCTCGGCATAGGCCAAATATACGGTGATAGCGTCGTTATTTAGCTCAGCCACTGTAGCACCCAACCTAGTAATGCCAATATCAGAGCCAGTGGTACCACCAACCGTATCGCCACGCGCCACAAGTTATAAAACCCTTCACTACCGAAATTAAGCGACTTGCGCAAATGACTGATTTTCATTTGCCAGCCAGCAAATATCGATAGGAGCAGCACCGCGATACTACTGATAATAACCAAGATACCGACCAACCAAGTGGCAGGAATCACAACGACCAGCGCCAATGCCACCACCAAAGTGATCACCAAGCTCACTACCAGCCCAAACTTATGCGCCAGCTGCTGGGTACTATAGTGCAGCAAATAACTGGCAACGAATAGCACCCCTACCCAATACAATAGCTGAGCGATAGGCGGCAATGCCATGCCACTGACAAACAAAGCCATCATCCCGACTAGCAGTTGCAGTATCCAAATCGGTAGCACCAGCTTGGTCGCACGTGGCTCGGCGGCCAGACGGCTACGAGCAGGTTTTTGGGCGTTGTGATTGTCCACACCGACGGCGGTCACTGACTGCTTGCTGGCCAAGCTTTGACCGAACCAATACAGCCCCGTACCCGCCCCCACACTGACCAGCGCCAAGGCAACCGCACGCGCCCACTCGCCTAAGCTCACCTCTGTCATGGCAAAGTCAATATTTGGCAGTCCATTGACCGCACCCAGCAGTAGCCCCGCAACCATCAACCCCAGACCAATCGGTAACGGCGCGACACCCACTAGGCTCAGCAATACAGCGATGACCATCAGACCTGCCGCCATTGCAAAACTCGGTAGCGCAGGCGCGCTATCAAGCGCCGTCAAAGCCGCCAAGATACCTGTACTAGCGCCCGAGATGACCAACGCAGCGATGACAATCGACACCAGCGCCGCAAGCCAACCAAAACTGCGCCATATCGGACTGGCATCCGCCTCGCGGGTCAGCTTTTGCATACCAGCCAGTGGCGCATCGACGCTCCGATACGCCAGCGCTATCTCTGCATACACCACAGGTAGCGATACCAATACCATCGCCAGCAGCCACAATAGCCAAAAATCTATCTCACCGACTGAGGCAGGGGCAAACCAGCGAAACAACAGTAACGGCAGCAAGGCAGCAATGAAGTAAGAAGCATAACGGATCATCATAATCTAAATCCAAATGAGCTAGGGCGTGTCATCGTTTATGTCATTGACTATATAGCTAAGGTGCAAAACACTGAGCTTGCAACAACAAACCTTAAAACAAAGAAGCTGTTAACAGGCAAACTTTCATGATAGTAAGCCCACAATCGATCGCAACAGGCTAATTGACGACACGCGCTTAAGTGAGGAACAGTAATTTATCACGATACAACATCATGACATAAAGGTAAGCCCCTATGAGGGGTTTTATCTTTATAAGGTCATGATAGTGATAATATAAGGGAGCAGCAGTTATAAAAAAACCCCGAAATCGGGGTTTAATCATTAAACAATGCTTCATTATCACATAATAACGACTGGCTATCAGGCACTCATTATCAAATCAACGGACAACCGCGCTCTGTGGCCTGTGCCGTGATTGCTGCAGATTAGTGAACGGCACTGATGTAGTCTGATAGGATACGAATATCACGATCTGATAGCTTCGATGCTACCGTCTGCATCATACCCATCTCACCTTCTTTGGCAGCGTCGTTGATACGTTTTTGCTCATCGCTATCGATATCATCGGCTCGGCCTGCGGCGCGGAATAGTTTTAGCTGAGTTGAGATATACTCGGCATGCTGGCCGCCTAAGCGCGGAAATGCTGCCCACTCGTTACCAGCGGCATCTGGACCATGACAGCCTGCACAGCCGATCACGCCGCGCGACTTATCACCACCCAAATAGAGTTTGGTGGCTTCTTGGTTGGTCGCAGGATTACCAAAACCGACACCCCAAGGAGCTTGGCTGGCATAATAACCTGCCACATTGGCTAGGTCTTGCTGAGATAAGTTGGCGACTTGCGACTGCATGATGCCATTCTTACGATAGCCTGTTTTAAACTCGACCAACTGCTTATAGAGGTATTTTACGTTTTGGCCACCCAAGTTAGGCTGCGCAGGGACAACGCTAACACCATCAACACCGTGACAAGCAGCGCAGACGGTCTCTGCAATTTTCTTGCCTGCATCGACGTCATGCTCAGGAACAATAATAGCAGCTTGTACGCTGAAACTTGCAACGCATAAGCTGGCAGCAGCGATTAACTTTTTCATTGATACAAATCCTACTAACTCGGTGTAAGCATTATTTAGAGTGATTGTACTGATAAGATACCTGATACCGACCGCCCTATAATCAGCGAGGCAAGTATATAATTTAAGGTCTTGGCCACAAGCAATCTGAAAGTACTTACTAACATCAGGGTTTATTTTCGATTATTATAGCAAGACTTTGTAGCATTTGCCTACTTAATCGTCACATCTACCAGTTTTTCTAGTCGGCTTATTATGCCGCTTGCAAAAAAATAAAAGCGCTTTCGGGCAATAAAGCCCAGCGCTTTAGATGGCATGACTTATTGATTTTCTACTGATTATTTGCTCATATACTCGATCAGCTGACGGTAATCATCATCACTGCAGCTGTCACAGAGTCCGCCCGCTGGCATCTGCGTCATGCCACTTTTTACTGAGTTTATCAAGGTTGGCATGCTCTTTTGTTTGATGAGCTGCTGCCATTTGGCGCTGTCGCCTTTTTTGATGGCATTGAGTGCGCCACTATCGTGACAGGCTGCACATGAGTTATTATAGGTCGCTGCGATATCAGCAGCAGCGCCCGTTATCATCGTGCTGCCTAAGATGAGCGCCGCCGCGCCGCTTATGAGTACACGCTGAGTACGGTCAAAAAGTGTGGTGATTGAAAACATTGAACACCTCCTTTGGATATGACATTCGTTTAGTCTATTTTTTGATTAAACGTGTGTCGCTAACTATCTCTTAGCAAATATTGTAACAATGTATGTCATACAAATACAGATAAATATAGTTTGGCTTTGGTAACCTAATGATGACTGGTGTTACTACTATGATAGCCTGCGATATGTGAGTGCCTGTGATATTTATATGATATTAATTGCCGTTATTTCAATAAGTAAGCGGACGAATAGTATAGAATAAGCAATTATCAAGTCGTCTGCCATGCCGACTGCTATAAACGTTATGTGACGCTTATGCCCTACTGTCGCCTCTCGCTGGTCTAAACGACGCAACGCCTTACCACTGTATCCAATTTTTTTAAGATTAATGAGTCACTTATGAGCACCCCGTTTACCGATGCCGCCACCGACCAAGCCTTATTTAACACCAAGTCTCGTCAAAAAATTCAACAAACCGCTTTTATGATGTCAGCGCCGACTTTTCGCCTTTGTCCTGCCGATATGGGCTTAGAGGTCGCCTTTGCAGGCCGTTCAAACGCGGGCAAATCCTCTGCCATCAATGCGCTGACCAACCAGCGCCAACTGGCACGCTCGTCCAAAACCCCTGGTCGTACGCAAATGATCAACTTTTTTAGCGTCGGTGATAGCGACAGACGACTGGTCGACTTACCAGGTTATGGCTACGCCGCTGTCCCTTTAGAGATGAAAAAAGAATGGCAGGTTGAGCTAGAAGAATATCTGGTATCGCGCTCAAGCCTTGCAGGGCTAGTGTTGATGACAGACATCCGTCATCCGCTTAAGTTTTTTGATGAGCAAATGCTGCATTGGGCCAAAGATGGAGATTTGCCCGTACATATCTTGCTTACCAAAGCAGACAAGCTAAAATACGGCGCCGCCAAAAACGCCCTGCTCAATACCCGTAAAAGACTAAAAAAACTGGGGTTAAACTGTAGCATTCAGCTGTTTTCTGCCTTGCGCAAAGAAGGGTTAGAGGAGCTGGCTGGCGTGATGGGCAAATGGTATGAATATCAGCTCGATGGCGATAAAATCATTGAAACCAGCCTCAGTGAGTCTGCCGACACTCAAGATGGCGAGACGACGACAGCTGTAGAAGGGAGTGATGCAAAAGACGGCGCTAAATAAGCTGCGCCACGCGGAAAAGCGGCGTGCTAGGGCGTGTCTTTATTTTGAAAATAGTGATGAAAATGAGATAAATGGCGGTCAAACAAGGAAAATAGCGCCGTTAATATCGGGATATAGACCAGCTATTTGACGATGGTTGACAAGATTTGGCCACTTTTAGCCCATTTAGATAACTATAGTCGATGCACTCTAAAAAGCGCATAGCGCTACTGGGATGAATTTTGCGCAGCCTCTGGGAACGCAGCACGCAAGTAAAATTTATACCAGTAGCGCGTTTAAATTTATATAACAGTTTTATTTTCAACTGGCTATAGCGAGTGACTTGAAGACACGCCCTCGCCACATAATAGCGCCATCAATGCTTGCGGCGTCTCAACCTGATAGTTAGGCTGCTGCGCGGCAAGCTCTGCCGCTGATGCTGTGCCATAATTGACCGCAATACTGGTCATGCCCAGCTGCGTCGCCATCTCGATATCATAGACGCTATCACCGACAAAAACCGCGTCGGCAATACCCTGCTGAGTAGCCTGTAATATATCAATGAGCATCTGCGGATCAGGTTTTGAGCCTGCTTCATCAGCACAGCGGGTCATCACAAAATACTGATGACTGCTCGAGGCTGCAAGCACCCGATCTAGACCTTTTCGTTTTTTGCCTGTGGCCACGGCCAGCTGTTTGCCTTGACGCTGTAGCGTTTGTAGCATGCTTTCTATCGGGGCAAACAGCGGCGTGCGATGGCTATTGGCAATATAGTACTCAGCATAGCTTTGCTGAATGGCCTGCTTTTGTAAATCGCTGGCCTGCGGATATAAAATATCAATGCCATTCAGCAGGCTAAGACCGATGATATCTTGCACAGCCTTATCTGTCGTTTGAAACCCGTGCGCCTCCCCTGCCACATGCATGGCCTCCACGATTAAACCCACCGAATCCATCAAGGTGCCGTCCCAATCAAAGATAATCAGCGTCTTATCGGCCAGATTATGCGGGTTGGATACGTGAGAGCTGGCTTCGGCAATAGCAATACTGGCAGCAGATTGTGGATTCATAAATAAACCTTGATAACTGTTAAGACTTGACGACCTTTAAAACTTGATAACTGACGTGTGACTTGATGACTTTTATGAATAAAGACTATGAATAACGACGATACATGGCGAGTGTCAATACAAAAACGTCACGGCGACTTATCAAAAATAAGCGGGCGTGACGTTTAGCGCACGTATTCGACTTTATCGTCCGTCCTTAGCGCGTGTTGAACAGTCACAAGAAGATAGACACACTGTCATCATACGCGAGAGTGGGACAAAACTAATGGGACAATACTAGGGCGTGTCCCTAATCTGGAAAAGCAAGTATAAAGCCTTTAAAATAAAGAGACTATTTACCACATGGCTCTCTAAATTATGGCAAGAACAGTGCTCAATGATAATACATGGGAACAACTCCAAAGTACCATGAAAGCTCATGGCTGTCATACTTGGAAAAACGACAGACAAGTCATGGAAGCCATATTGTGGAAACTTCGTACAGGAGCCCCATGGCGTGATATACCGAGTGAGCTATGTCCATGGAAAACCGCCTATAATCGATTTAACAGGTTGTCAAAAAAAGGCTTATGGGAGCAATTTTTTTTGACCTACGAGCAAGTATTGATGAAGAATGGGTATTCGCAGACGGAAGCTACATCCGCTGTCATCAGCATTCAAGCGGCGCCAGACGAGGAGAACTTCGAGCCACTGGAAAATCTCGAGGTGGAACAACCACCAAGATACATCTCGCCGTCGACTCGCATGGAAACCCGATTGATTTTAAAATCACTGGGGGTGACGTCCACGACAGCCAAGCGGTAGATGACATCATAGAGATGTTAACGGATGCGACCTACTTCATTGCTGATAAAGCTTATGATTCTGAAACCATTAGAAACAGGCTAAAGCAAGACAACATAAGCCCTGTCATCCCTAAAAGAAGAAATGCTAAACAACCAGATGTAGCGTTTGATCATTATTTATATAAGCTACGACACTTAGTTGAAAACACGTTTGCAAGGCTAAAGCAGTTCCGTAGTATTGCGACTCGATACGAGAAATTGGCTCGTAATTATAAGTCTATGCTGTATCTAGCTTGTACTATGATTCATTGCAAACTGAATTAGGGACACGCCCTAATCAGGTAGTGTGCTCTGCTCAGGGAGCCAGTCGGCCATGTCTTCTGGCAGCGGCGCGGTGATACTCTTATAGCCTGGGATATCCAAACGCCACGCGTGCAAGCACAGACGATGGACGCCTGATTTGTCGTGCACGTTATATTTATCATCGCCCAAGATAGCGTGACCGATATGCGCTAAGTGTACACGAATCTGATGGGTGCGCCCAGTGAGCGGCTTGGCTTCAATCAAGCTCACAGGCTGATCGGCCAGCATAAAACGTTCATGAATGATAATGTCCGTCTGGCTGTCTTTGGCTTGCGGGTCTTGGCTATCTACCTTGACACGGCGCTCACCATTAGCAAGCGTATAGCGTAACAATGGCGCATCGATACGTTGCTCACCCATCACAGGCTGGCCTTTGGCGATACACAAATAGTGTTTTTGGATGGTTTTATCCACCAGATGCTGCTGCAAGGCTTTTAGCGTTGAGCGTTTTTTAGAGATCATCAGCAAGCCTGAGGTATCCTTGTCGATACGGTGCACCAGCTCCAGATATTTTTTGCCAGTGACTTCACGCATGGCCTCGATGACACCAAAATCCAACCCGCTACCACCATGCACCGCAATGCCCGAAGGCTTGTTTAGCACCAACATCCCCTCATCTTCATACACCACTCGTGCCAGCAAGCTATTGGCAAACTCGGTGCTGATGATGGGCTTTTCGCGCGTCGCCAGCTGAATGGGCGCGATACGCACGACGTCTTCACGCTGGACTCTATCATGCGCTTTACAGCGTTTATTATTGACACGCACTTCATCCGAGCGAATCATCTTGTAGATGTGCGATTTTGGCAGACCTTTTAGGCGGTTGAGCAAAAAATTATCCAAACGCTGGTCATGCTGATGGCGCGTTACCTCTAGATAATTGACTCTGGCAAAGTTGCTGATTTCATCGTCAGCGCTTTGCGGGCGTGTTTTGCTATTGAAAATAGCAGGCGCTTCGTGGATCGGCGCGTCATCGGTCGTTTTTGAGTTTGTCATTTTTCGTTAGGTATTTACACAAAGATTTGCTATAGTTTAGCATGTTGAGCGCCAATTAAGCAGAAGCTGCGCAATAATCATTATTGCAAAAGATTGCCTAACGCTATTGTACCAATCACGGCTTTATGAGTGATTGCCCAAGCGCGGTTAGCGATGCCTCTGCCAGAATGGGCCGTCTCATCTGATTTTAGGGTGCATAAACTGAGTAAAGCTGTTTTTATAGACATCGCTTCTCAGACCGCCCCATAAATTGTAAACGCGGCATGAATGCTTCTTTTTTGATAAAAGCAAGTTTCTTTACCGCATGGCTATTTGTATGATAAAACTGATAGTGACACAAAATACCATTGCGTGAATAATGCTGGCAAAACGCCTGTTTATTGACCATTTACTCCATAACACTGATTTACTACCCGCATAATCACGACTGTTTTTGATAACACATTATCAACGTCTTTTATGTGAGGCAGCCGAGCAAGTATGGGACGTTTTACCTTAGCATCGAGACAGATATCGATAGCCGCCTTAGTATCGGTGGTCAAACAGATGACAATAAAGACATAGACATAAACCGTGCCGATAAGCCGGTCATTTACTCTGTTTGCCAAGTACGCCCCGCCGATGACTGATGCGACCATAGCTAACAAAACGCCCAAGATATGATTGACGCAATCGCAAAAGAACGAAAAATAAAGCAAGACCCATTGTTTTACCTGATCTAACAGATGCTGCATCGCGCTATTTTTTATAATAGTCTTGATGACAGCGATTATTGCTAGACTTTGAGGATGCATAGCAACAACACAGCGCCTTTTTTAGGAGCAGTATTTTTAGAGTCGTCGCTAAGGCTTGCCCACTCTGACACAGTGCGCGGTCATAATGACCCTAAAAACCACTGACCAAAAACTTACCTAAGACGCTGATGCATAGATGTTTAGAACAATCTGCGTTTGCATGGTTTGACATAGCTTGTTTGATATGGCTTGTCTGACACTGCTGGCCTCTTTAGATCACAGTAAAGCAGCCCTTGAGGCTAATTGCTTATGTTCTCCGGTCACCATATCTGCCGCCGATGTCGCCATTTGCAGCACTTGCCGGCACCTCCTAAAGTCCAAGCTTAGTCGTCGTTATGCGTACTCATAGGATAAAATATGAAACGCATTTTGATCAACGCCACTCAAAACGAAGAAATTCGCGTCGCCCTTTGTAAAGGCAACCATCTATACGATTTTGATCTAGAAAACCGCACCCGCGAACAAAAAAAATCCAATATTTATAAAGGCCACGTGACCCGTGTCGAGCCATCGCTTGAAGCGGTGTTTGTCGAATACGGCTCACAGCGTCAGGGCTTTTTGCCGATTCGTGAAATCTCTGCTGAGTATCTAAGCGGCAACCCACGTGATGAAAACATCAAAAAGCTCATCAAAGAAGGCGACGAGCTAATCGTTCAGGTCGAAAAAGAAGAGCGCGGTAACAAAGGCGCCGCCCTATCGACTTATGTATCACTCGCTGGCCGTTATTTGGTATTGATGCCCAACAACCCTCGTGGCGGCGGTATCTCACGCCAAATATCAGGCAAACTGCGTGAAGACATGAAGCGCATGCTAGGCAATCTTGACTTGCCAAAAGGCATGAGTGTCATCATCCGCACCGCTGGTATCGGTAAAACTCAAGAAGACTTGCAGCACGATCTCAATCACTTGCTCAACATCTGGCAAGCCATCCAAGAACAGAATAAAAAATACCCATCACCGCGCTTAGTGCATCAAGAAGCTGGCGTCGTAACCCGTGCCGTGCGTGACTATCTGCGTGACGATATCGCTGAGATTTGGATCGATAACGAAAACGCGTACGTTGAGGCGGCCAGCTTCATCGATGCTGTCATGCCAAAACAAGCCGAAAAACTGCGCAAATACACCGATTATGAGCCGATGTTTTCGCGCTTTAATATCGAAAAGCAAATCGAGACGGCCTATCAGCGCGAAGTGCGCTTGCCCTCAGGCGGCTCTATCGTCATTGATCAAACCGAAGCACTGGTCTCTATTGATATCAACTCCGCCAAGTCAACCAAAGGCTCAGACGTCGCCGAAACCGCCTATCACACCAATTTAGAAGCCGCTGACGAGATTGCCCGTCAGCTACGTCTACGTGATATGGGCGGCTTGATTGTCATTGATTTTATTGACATGAATGACAATAAGCATCAAAAAGAAGTCGAAAAACGTCTGATTGATGCGACCAAATACGACCGCGCCCGCGTGCAGTTCGGTGATATCTCTAAATTTGGTTTGATGGAGATGAGCCGTCAGCGCTTGCGTCCCTCACTTGAAGAATCAACCGGCTATATCTGCCCGCGCTGTCATGGCAACGGTATGATTCGTGATTTGCGCTCATTATCGCTATCGATTATGCGTCAAATCGAGCAGATCGCCCTAAAAGAGCGTCAAGGTGAAGTACAGGCCGAAGTGCCAACTGATATCGCCGCCTTTTTATTAAATGAAAAACGTGACAGTTTAGTCTATCTTGAACAAGACAGTGGTACGCGCATTACTATTTTGCCGCACGCGCATCTTGAGTCACCAAACTTTAAGCTACATTTTAACCGCGACGGTTTTGCCCCATCAAGCTACGAGCGTATCACTGATACTCAGCAGCAAGAGCATAGCGATTTGGGCTACGATGTCGATTGGCAAACGGCCGAAAATGAGCGCCCAGAACAGCAGCCAACGCGTCAGCCGCGCCAAAGCAGCGACAAAAGTTCAGCACAGAAAAACAACGGCCGCGCCCAGACACCGTCAAACGCTCCTGCGCAAACACAAAACAACAGCGCACAACAAACCGAACGCCATCAAAAAGACCGTCATCAAAACGATCGTCGTCAAAACAACAGCACCAACACCGCGGCCGCGACACGCGCGCCGCAAGCGGATAAGCCTCAACCAGCAGCCACGCCATCAGCGAGTGTGACCGCCGCCCAGCCGCAAGCCGTTGCTTGGCTATCCAACCTGTTTGCTCAGGCACCGCAAGCATCAACCACGCCTGCCGTGAGCAGCCGTGATGCTGCCGAGGCAATCGAAGCCTTGGTCAACACTGGCGCACAAAGCTTAGGCGCTTTTGGTCAAATCGATAACAGCGCGCTTAGTGTCGAAAGCCGTACCGCGAGCACCGAGCAAAACTCGCAAGCCCCTGAGCAGCACACCGATGGCAAATCAGACAGCGCCAACCGCCAGCAAGCGCGTCGCAGCTCAGACAATAAAAACGAAGAGAGCAACGACGACAGAAGAAGACGCAAATCACGTAAGTCTCGCTCTGCTAAGCCGCGTCAACGCAAAGAGCAAAATAGCGAGAGTAACCAAAACGTAAGCGCTGAGACCCAAAGCAGCTCAGAGGCCGCCGAAAGCGCAAACGAGCAGCCAAATAAACGTCAGCAAGACAATAGACGTAGCAGTGAGCGCAGTCGCAACAACCGCCAAGACAACGGCCGCGATACTGGTGAGCGTAAGGCAGCAGACGAGCAGCCGCTCAATAAACGCAAATCGCACAGCCAACGCGGTTCACGCGGCAAGCTAGAACGCGGTGAGACGCTTACCTCTGATAGCGTCAAGCAGTCCTCTGGCAAAAACGGCGAAGCACACACCAGCAAACAAGCCGCGAACACGCGCCGTAACCAAGACCCAAACGAAGTCATACTGCAGGTCAACGAAGCCCCAGCGATGCTAAAATCGCCAGAAGTGGTGCACCTATCCTTAGATGATAGCAAGCCAGCCTCTGCCAAACACTCATCTGCTGACAAGCCCCATTCAGCAAATGACAGTACAGCAAACGACACTGCGAGCAAAAAAGACGCTGGTCAAGCCACTACGGCCAAAGGTAATGCGCAAAAAACGCCTGCCGATAAGCAGTCAGCAAATAGCCAAAGCGTCGAGAAATCTAGTAAAAACGGCACTACGGCACAGGCAGATACCAGCGGTGATAAAGCGGCGCACAGCAAAGCGGCAACCGCTAACGAGCAGGCAACTACTAAACAGCCGACCGCCGACGAGTCATCAGCTGCGAAGACCCCTGCTACGCGCTCAGCCCCAGCGCCGGCTGATCGCGCTACTGCCACCAAGTCGCAAGACACCGCGGCAAACACAGGTGACCGTGATACCGGCAATGCAAATGGCAACGCTGCAAAACAGACGCACGCCACTGCCAAAGGCACACAGAGCATAAGTGCCCAAAGCAGCCCTACTGCGGATAAAGCCGATGCGGACGTTGAACGCGCAGCACCCTTGCTCACGCATGATGCCTTGTTTGCCAACCGTTACGTCACCGCTCAGAAGTTTGGACAGGCCAGTAACGACCCACGTGTCGTGCGTCGTCAGCAGGCACAGTCCCAGTCCACTGAGCAGCCAGCGGTAGAATCGGCAACACTTGTACCAACGGTGCGCGGTAGCGTTGGTGACTTTGTGCGTCAAGCACTCACCGATGCCGAAAGCCGTCTAAAAAATGACGGTGTGATCCGCTGCTTTATCGCGGCTATCGAAGCGCACTCAGAGCAAGCAAAATCTGCTGACAGCGCGCAAGCACAGCAACCAGTTGCTGACGTTCAAGCTCGAGGCTTTGACTTTAGCAATTATGGCTACCAGCCATTGGCGGCAGACTATCTGGCGCGCTTTGAGGCGATGACTCAGGCCGTTAGTCAATTTGCTACCACCCAAGGCAAAACAGCAGTCGCGCCTCGAGCGATCGGCAAACGCGCTAGCAATGACCCCCGTGGTCAACATCCTGATTATCAGGCAGACGAGGTGGACGCTCATGATGTCGATGCGACTGCTCTAGCCAATCAAGCACAGGCAGACGATGTCAGCGCTGAAAGTGAGCAGCTGCTAAAAGCCGATAAAAACGTGGTGCCTGCTACTGGTCCATCAGCTGACCATGTTGACAATGCCGATAATCGCACAAAGACGGCTGAGTCTGACAGCGAAGTCGCCCAGCAAAGCGATACATCTGAGTCAGAGGCACCGTCTAAAGACGCAGACAAAGGCGCAGAAAAGGAAGACAGCCAAGCGGCCAAGTCCAAAACCACGATCGCCAGTTATAAAAACATGATTGAAAATGTGGCCGAGCAGTTATTGCCACAGACCGGCATGTTTAACTTGACCACGCCAAAGGTTCCTAAGGCGCGCAGTCGTAAGCCAAAGACTGAGCACAAAAAGCCGACACAAGCTGAAAAGACAGACGCTGAGGATGCCGATAAGCAAGCAGACAGTTAATCACCGTCGCTTGTACTATTAAACCGCTTGTATTACCGCTTGTATTATTAAAAACAGTACAAGCATAGATACTCAAAAGCCCCGATAGTGAACTATCGGGGCTTTTATTTTTCTTCACTTTGCTGAGTAATGCGTTATCTGTTTAACGTCATGCAAGCTTAGTGCGTCGCTGACTTTGTATCGTCGTCACGCATTTTGCCAACGATAGTGAAGATCCCAACGATAATAGCACCGATTATAAAGCCAATGACCCCATTTAAGATAGCGGTGGTCACGCTCTCAAAGATACCCGTCAAATGGGCGATATCCTCGACACCGTGATGCAAAAAGCCAATACCATGCACCAAGATACCACCACCCACTAAGAACATGGCCAATGTCCCAGCGATGGATAAAAACTTCATCAGCTTCGGCGCGGCGGCAAACATCACCTTACCCAATTTTTGTTTAAACGTACTTTCTTGCTCCATCAGATGTAGGCCTGCATCATCTATTTTGACAATACCAGCGACCAAACCATAAATACCGATGGTAATACCAATTGCCAAAATGGACAATACCAAACTGCGTTCTAACAAGGTAGCGCTTGCCGTTGCCCCTAGTGCAATCACGATGATCTCAGCGGATAAGATAAAATCAGTTCGTATCGCCCCTTTGATTTTGTCTTTTTCAAAGTCGACTAAGTCGACGGTTTCATCGGCATTAGCCTGCCGGCGAGCGTTTTGCTCTTCATCATGCGGCAAAGCATGCGGCCAAAATCGATGAATGACTTTTTCTGCACCTTCATAAACCAAAAACAACCCGCCACACATCAATAAAAATGTCACTAAAGGCGGGTAAATAGCACTAATAATAAGTGCCGCTGGGACTAATATTAGCTTATTGACAAAAGAACCTTTGGCGACCGCCCACACCACTGGTAGCTCGCGGTTGGCTTTGACCCCCGTGACTTGCTCTGCGTTTAGCGCCAAATCATCGCCCAGCACCCCCGCGGTTTTTTTGGCCGCGACTTTGGTCATGACGGAGACGTCATCCAATATCACACTGATATCATCGAGTAGGGTTAATAAACTGGCACCTGCCATGTGGGCTCCTTAGCGCAATCATTGAAGTGAGTGATTGAAATAAATAATATTAAAGGGATATATACAAAGAATTTATATAAATTTTTAGCAAAAACAATGCCATTAGCAGTAGACTATCTGCTCGAACATCACGATCAGACATCATAACCAGATGTTGTGGCTCAGCACGGTAGCTAAACATTGATAGTAACTAGCCAAGCTTTGATATTACATAGTACAAATGTATCTTGTTTTTTGAATTTAGGTGTACAAACGTTATGTTTTTCAACATCGCGATGACGTCATTTTAGATATCATCAGCCCCAAATAAAACGGACACAACAACTACTATGTGCCACGTGCTGCTGGTGTTTATTTAGCGCCGTATCTGTCGGCGGCGGTACAGCACGCCAGGAAAGCGCCGTCATAGAAGTATATAATATCGCCGTACCTGGCCATCGCTAGGCCTGCTCAGCGATGGCTATTATTTATCTTGACTTCCTCCCCTCCCTAAATGGAGGGGATTCCTACTAAAGACGGCCAAGCCCGACCGCGAGAATGTTTTTTGCTCCATTAACATCTCTGTTATGGGTCGTTTTACAAGAACGACAAAACCATACTCTTATACCAAGACTTTCTCTACCTTTCGGACTGTCTTGGCGGGAGCCGCAACACGAGCAGGTTTGGGTGCTGTACGCTTCATTGACTTCGATATAGTGGCAACCTGCGTTCGCGCATTTATAATCCAGTTGCCGCTTAATCTCAAACCAACCAGCGTCATAGACGGATTTGGCCAGTTTGGATGAAGTGAATGAGTTTGATTTAATCTTTCCAACAACGATTAAGTTATTGGCTTTGATAAGCTTTGATGTGAATTTATGGATCAAATCCTGGCGGGTGTTTTTAATCTTGGTGTGAATGGCTTTGACCCGCTTTTTATTCTTGGCTCTTTGGGCAATGGCCAGTTTTTCAGCGTATTGATGCGTGACTTTGGTTTGTAGTTTGTCACCATCACTACTGACTGCGGCATCTTTACAACCTAGATCAATACCGACTTGGCCAGTACCACACTTAATCTTTGGAAAATCTTTAACAGTGACACAGGCGTACCAATGACCGCTATTGTCCTGTACCAATTCGCAAGTATTGATGTTGTAGAGCGAGAGATTATAGCTATCCCATAGGTCTATTGTGAGCTTTTGACGGTCAGCTAAGCTAAATTGCAGGGTGCTTTTTAGAGACTTTTTACCGCTTTGGCGCGTACTGATATGTTTAATAGCGGTCTTTTTAAAAGGAATCCAGCCCAAGCTTCTTCTCTTGGCCTTTGGGTTGTTGGTACGCCAGTTGAGTTTGGCTTTTTTGAATTGTTTACGGGATTTAGCGTGAACCTCACTGATCGCTTGCAAGGTTTGGCTGTGCAAGTTTAAATACTCGCCACTACCTTTGGTATAAGCGGCCAAATCATAAGCTGAAAAGAATTGACCTGTACGCTTAAGATGTTTAAAACTAAGCTCATTGACGTAATTCCAGACAAAGTTGACCGACCCAGCTAAGATATTGAGCTGAGTGGCGTGTTTGTCTTTGATGCGTAGCTTGAGCGTTTTCATGGAATAATTATGATCTCAATGGGTGTGGTTATCAAGGTATTCGCAATATTGTACGACAATGACTGACGCCTGATATCCACGCCCTAGAAGGATGTGGTTTTACGGCGTTGGATGATAAATATGTTAAGATAAGCGGCATTATCAAGTGGGGACGTTTCTCGTTTGAGAGAAAAACCCCTTTATATTGAACCTTTTAACTCTCATTGATAAGCGCTATATCCACGATCACAGTCTGGCATGATGGCGGCGGTTTTCTCACGTTGCCCCATACTGCACGCGATAGCGTTTATTTGTTTTATGCCGACGCATTTATGATTAGGCGCAATGCCTACAGGAAACCTATATGTCATCCTCCATCACCCAAAAAGCCCACACTGTCATTGGATTTCGCAAAACCCGCCTATCACGCTTTATGATGGGGGCGTTATTGGTCGCCATTGCTGCTGGCTGCTCAAACAATGCCGCCGATGCTACCAGCAACACCGGCGTGGTCAATAGCACTCAGGCAAATACCAAGACGGTATCGGCAGAGAGTGATGCAGCGGTGGTCAGCGCGTTGCAAGAAAACCTAAAAACCTCGGGGATTGAGGAGACTATCCTCTCAGCCGTACCGACAGATATGGACGGTATCTATTGGGCGACTGCTGAAGGGCTACCGTCTTTTTTTACGGATAAGTCGGGCAAGCACATCATTCAAGGTCAGATCATCGTGGTCGGTGATGGCGCGCCGGTCGATATCAGCGCCGCATTGGTGGCCAATACCGCCCAAAAAGCATTGCAAGCGGTCGATAAAGACGAGCTGATTATTTACCCAGCCAAGGGTGAGACCAAAGCGGTGGTCTACTCGTTTACCGATGCCGACTGCCCTTATTGCACCAAGCTGCATGAAGAGATGGCGGATATCAATGCGCGCGGCATCGAAGTTCGTTATTTGGCGTGGCCTCGTAGCCAAGCATCGGTACCCAAAATGGAGGCAATATGGTGCAGCCAAGATCGCCATGCCGCTATGAATCAAGCAAAAATGGGTGCCAATGTGCAAGCACCTAGCTGCGAGAACCCAGTCGCAGCGCATATGGCACTAGGCGCAAGATTGGGCGTGCGCGGTACGCCAGCTATCTTTACGGAGTCTGGACAGCAAATCGGTGGCTATCTGCCGGCTGAGCAGTTGGCACAAACAGCGATTGACGCCAGCTAACACGCTGCTGTCATACCGTTGACTTTGGCGACAGTCAGTTTGGGTAGACGTCACAACTGCATGTCGGTATGATACGATGAAGCGTCATAAAACATCAGTAACACAACCGTAGTGTAAACATCAATGTGAGTCTTTTTTATTCAACGATAATGACGCCTTGATAACCCTATCACAAACGACATTTGCGCCCACCGTATGCTCGATACGACCAGCGCATTTATCTGATAGCAGTGTTATGCTGGGCGTCTTATATTTAACCTCTTGAGGATACTGTGAGTCATTCCATCAAACTAGCGATACTTGGTCTAGGCACCGTCGGAACGGGCGTGATCAACCTAATCAATGACAATTTAGATGAGCTAAAACGCCGCAGCGGCCAAGACATTACCATTACCGAAGTGGGTACGCGCCGTCATCGTGATGATATTGATCCCAATATTATGCAAAGCAGTGACTTGATGGCAATTGCGGCAAGCGACAATGTCGACATCGTGATCGAGGTGATCGGCGGCACCACACTCGCCCGCGAAGTCATTATGCATGCCATCAAAAACGGTAAGCATGTGGTCACCGCAAACAAAGCCTTACTCGCCGAACACGGCAATGAGATCTTTGCTTTTGCAGAAGAGCATCATGTCCATGTGGCATACGAGGCAGCAGTCGCAGGCGGTATTCCAATCATCAAAGTGATGCGTGAAGCCTTGGCGGCCAATAAAGTAGAGTGGCTGGCCGGCATCATCAACGGCACGGGCAACTTTATCATGACAGAGATGCGTGATAAGGGTCGTCCGTTTGCTGATGTACTGAGCGAAGCTCAAGCGTTAGGATATGCCGAAGCCGACCCAACCTTTGATGTCGAGGGCATCGATGCGGCGCATAAACTGGCCTTACTGGCCTCTATCGCCTTTGGTATCCCGCTACAGTTTGATAAGGTATATTGCGAAGGCATCACAGGTATCACCTTACAAGACGTCAACTATGCCGAAGAGCTGGGCTATCGCATCAAGCATTTAGGTTTTGCGGTGCGCCGTGATGGCACAGGCGACGATGCTGCGACTGGTATCGAGCTGCGTGTCCATCCGACCCTCATCCCGCAAGACGCTCTTTTGGCCAATGTCAATGGCGTAAAAAACGCAGTCTTGGTCAATTCACACCCACTCGGGCAGACCTTGTACTGCGGTGATGGCGCCGGTGCAGGCGCGACCGCGTCGGCGGTGATGGCTGATGTCATGGATCTGGTACGTGTGTTAGGTAGCAAGGATGCCGACGATACAAGCAACAACGGTCACCATGTGCCGCACCTCGCGTTTATCCCTGAGCAATTATCTGACACACCGATCCTACGCGCCGAGCAGATGACCACGGGTTACTACTTGCGCGTCCATGCTTATGATAGCCCAGGAGTGCTGGCCGATATCACACGCATCCTCAGTGATGCAGGTATCAATATCGATGCGATTTTGCAAAAGCCGGCGCACAAGGTTGGTCAGGTGCCCGTCATTATCTTGACGCTGCCTGTGGTTGAGAGCCGCATGAATCTGGCCATCGAAAAAATCGAAAAACTAGACACAATTACTGATAAAGTAGTACGCATTCGCCTAGATGAGCTAGCGTAAACAACAGCAAGATGGATAGCTGCTAGCCTGTCAGCGTTTGGCCAAAAAGTGCCACACGTTCATTTAAATACGTAAAAAGGAATAATAACGATGTCAAATGATGCAATTGTGATTTTAAATGGTGCCCGTACTCCTATGGGCGGTTTTCAAGGCTCGCTAAAAGATGTGAGCGCAACCGAGCTTGGCGGGGCGGCGATCAAAGCTGCTGTCGAGCGCTCAGGTGTCGATGTCGATAGTATTGATGAAGTCATTATGGGCTGTATTTTGACAGCAGGCTTAGGTCAGGGTCCTGCCCGCCAAGCGATGCGCAACGCCGGCTTGTCTGATGCGACGGGCGCGGTCACTATCAACAAACTGTGCGGCTCAGGCCTAAAAGCAGTCATGCAGGCTCACGATGGCATCAAAGCGGGCAGCTTTAAGGTCGCAGTCGCAGGTGGTATGGAGTCGATGACCAACGCTCCTTATATCATGCCAGGCTCGCGCGCAGGCTACCGTATGGGGCACAAAGAAGTCAAAGACCATATGTTTTTAGATGGTTTAGAAGATGCAGAAACTGGCAAGCTAATGGGTATGTTCGCCCAAGAAATGGCTGACGAAAAAGGCTATACACGTGAGCAAATGGACGAGTTTGCCATCGAATCGCTCAATCGTGCGCTGACAGCAATCAAAGACGATCACTTTAAAGATGAGATCGAACCCGTTACTTTTAAAACCCGCAAGGGCGAGCAAACGGTCGATACCGATGAGCAGCCAGGTCTTGCCAACGCCGAGCGCATCCCTACCCTGCGTCCAGCATTTGCCAAAGACGGTACCATCACCGCCGCAAACGCCAGCTCAATCTCAGACGGTGCAGCAGCAGTCGTGTTGATGAAAGAATCACAAGCCAAAGAAGAAGGTCGTGACTATCAAGCACGTATCATCGCCACCGCGTCTAACTCTCGTCATCCAAGCGAGTTTACCATTGCACCGATTGGCGCTATCGAAAAAGTCCTTGCTAATGCTGGCTGGTCCATTGCTGATGTCGATCTTTGGGAGATCAATGAAGCCTTTGCTATGGTCACGATGGCGGCGATGGATGAGCTAAATATCGACCATGCCAAAGTCAACGTCGAAGGCGGCGCTTGTGCTCTTGGTCATCCAGTTGGATGCTCTGGCGCGCGTATCTTGGTCACTTTGATCAATTCACTCAAGCGTACAGGCAGCAAAAAAGGCGTGGCGACCTTATGTATCGGTGGCGGCGAAGCCGTGGCAGTGGCCATCGAGCTTGCCTAATCAGCAGCTGCCTGATGATAGGGGCAATATCTAGATTAATATAAGCCCTAATAACTGTCAGGCTGCTTATTCTTTAATATATCAATCTCTTGAATGTATCAAAACCGCACGGCGATATGCTCTGCGGTTTTTTTGTGTTTGTCATTTCCTAAAATAGCCAAATTATTGCACCGTGTAAAAACGCGTTAACTTGTACCCCTTACTCTGTTATGCCGCTTACAGCCTATTACACGTCATTACCTCAAGCGCACACTTTGCTACCTTGCTTATATATCTCATCTAAAATCAGGGTGTTACGATAATTACAAGTTGAGGCAGCAACTGCCAAGGTAACATTCAATGACTTAACCAAACGTTGTCATTTTAATAATCAATAATGAACTCATAAAAAAGGAAGACAATAATGAGCCAACTAATCCGTTTAAAAGACATCCAAGCCACACACCGCGACCTAATCGGTGATGACTACTATGACCCAACGGGCAAGACTGCCTATGGCGTCAATGAAGAAAAAATCGGTAAAATCGAAGGCGCACTGGTAGAAGATACCACGGGCCGTATCCGTTATCTGATCGTAGATGTAGGCGGCTGGTTTAGCTCAAAAGAAGTCCTTGTCCCAGCAGGTCTGGCACGTATCGTCGGTGATGATGTATTCTTCGATAGCTTAACAGAAGCGCAAGTCGAAGCGATGGAAGTATACGACCATGATTATCAGTACAGCTACAAAGAGCAGTACGAAAAAGACCGCCAAGCCTTTGTTGCAGACAGCGTACCAGCAGCTGAGCGTATGGAGATTGCTGATCATGCTTATGAAGCGCCAAACACCCTAGAGCTATTAGAAGAGCGTCTAACCGTCAATAAAGATCGTATCGTAGCAGGTCTGGTCAAAGTCGGTAAACATGTGGTCACAGAAGAGCGCAACGTCGATGTCGAGCTAGAAGAAGAGCACGCCAATATTCAGCGTACCAATGTCGATCGCCCAACAGATCGCCGCATCGGAGATGTCGATGGTAATGAAACCATCGAAGTTGAGCTAGAAGCAGAGCGTGCACGCGTGGGCAAAGACACTTATGTGGCAGAAGAAGTCAACGTCGGTAAGACAACTGAGCGCCATACGGAGACGATCGTCGAAACCATTCAGCGCGAAGAGCTAGACATCGACCGTGATGGTAATGTGGTAGACCGTGAGGGCAACATCGTCAATCGTGACGACATCACTGCCGAAGACGTACGCCGTGCTCGCGGTATGTAATCCACAACAGCCTTATACTGGCCTACTCCCTGATTGGTTATAATAATATGATAAACACACCAGTCATAGTCGCCATTTACAGCTAAGTACGGCTGCACTACAAGATAGGAGGCAGCGTCACTTAGCAAATAAAGGCCAGAGCATGTCTCTGGCCTTTTTTCTGGCTTTTGTCCCGTCCTAAAATAAGTTTACGAAAAAGGGACTTATTTATGGACAAGTTAGCAATAGCAAAGGTTAAGCGCACTCAAAAAGATTACACACTAGGCTTTAAACTCGCCGTCGTTGACAGTGTAGAAAAAGGCGACATGACCTACAAACAAGCACAATCAATTTATGGCATACAAGGACGCAGTACCGTATTGGTATGGCTGCGTAAGCATGGTAAATTAGACTGGACCCATCCCCCTAAGAGTCAGACTATGCCGCATAAAGAAACCCCAGTGCAAACCATCAAACGTCTAGAGCGTGAGTTGGCGGATGCCAAAGCACATAACCTTATTTTAAGTAAGGTTGTTGACGTCTTTGAAAGTGACTATGGAGCACCTACTAGAAAAAAGTCTTCTACGGCATCCTCTGGCAACTCAAAGAAGACAAACAAATAAGTCTAGCTCAAGGATGCCGTCTACTTGGTGTGAGCCCGCAAGCGGTATATCAACACCGTACTCGGTCACAGGAAAAAGTGAGCAGGTTCACAGTCATCAAAGACTGGGTACACGCATATCGAATGCTCATGCCTCGCATAGGTGGGCGTAAGTTATACTGGCTGATTAAACCGAAACTGATGGCTCATGGCATAAAGATGGGCCGTGATGGCTTCTTTGATTACTTAAGAGCACACCGCTTGTTAGTGCTACCTAAACGTAGCTATACAAAAACGACCTTTAGTAAGCACTGGATGAAAAAGCATGCTAATTTAATCAAAGATGCCCCTGCACCTATCAGGCCTGAACAAACACTGGTCGCTGATATTACTTATGTCACGTCCAAACAAGGAATCCACTACCTATCTTTAGTGACAGACGCTTATTCAAGACAGATCATGGGGTATCATTTAAGTGAGAGTATGCCAGCAGCTGAAGTGGTAAAAGCGCTCAAGATGGCAGCTAAAAGACGTTCTTATACTCATAAAGCCATTCATCACTCTGATAGAGGTCTTCAGTACTGTGCATCAGAGTATCAAGAGGTACTTAGATTAAACAACATCACACCGTCGATGACCGATGGTTATGATTGTTATCAAAATGCGTTGGCTGAGCGAGTCAATGGTATTTTAAAGAATGAGTTCTTGTTGTATGAATGCAATACGATAAGTGAGCTTAAACAGCTGATTGATGAGTCTGTTTATGTCTATAATCATGTTAGACCGCATTTAAGCTTAAATATGAGAACACCTGCTGAGGTACATGATAGCTATTTATGTCCTGCTTAATGTAAAAAAGCCAGATACATAAGGTATCTGACTTAGCAAAAAAACTATCAATCTATTTTAGGACGAGACATTTTACCAAATAGCACATCGCTCTTGCGCCATGACATTGATAGTATTTCATAATATAAGGATATCAAAATGACCACTGACCCTAATGCCGTCACCGACTCCAACCGCGACCCATCAAAAGACAATGGCATCTCTACATCAGCCACTCCTCTTCACAAAGACACCACGCAGATGGCCGAAGATACAGATCCAGCAGTTGACCGGCATCCCTCATCACAAGCGGTTGGTCATTTAGAGCTGCTAGAAGAGCGCCCTGTGGTCAACAAAGAACGTCTTGATGTCGGCAAAGTCACAGTGACCAAGCACCGTCGCACCAAGACCATCGATGTGCCGATAGAGCTGGTAGAAGAGTATCTTACCATTCGTACTGAATACCACGATGCCGAAAGCCAAGACTTACTATCAGGTCAGTATGATGATAAAGATATTTTGCGTCATGTCGAGCCTGCGCTAGATAGCAAAGCGGTGGTGACGGTCAATGGCCAACAGATTGAAATCGATGAAGCACCGCTTGAGATCGTTTTGTCTCGTCAAGTTGCCACCATTACCAAGGAGACATTTGCCATTCAAGAAGTTGATGTCAACAAAACCACACATACCCATACCGATAGTATTCAGGTGACCCTAAAGCATGAGGAGCTTGATGTCACCGAAGAAGGGTTTTTGGCTCATGAGCATGACGCCGCTGATGATATAGCCAATTCAAAATAAAACCGATAGGTGCATCTTAATGTGTATTAACTATAACATCTTTATCAGAAGCCCACGATAAGTAAGCTGATGACATAAAGGCAATACAAGGCAATACGACAAAAAAAGCAACGCTGCGTTAGCGTTGCTTTTTGCGTAAAGTATCGGTCATCAATGCGGATTCGTAAAATATAAATATAACCATATGAGTGTATTAGTCATTATCGACTGCAGACTCGCTCTCACTGCTGGTTAGCTGTTTAGTTGGTTAGCTGTCTAATGATAAAACCACGACGGCGTGGTTAGGCAGCTGACTCATCGGCGCTAGGCTCGGCTGTTTTTTTACATTCGTAAGTGCTGACATTATCGGCATCGGCACCAGCGGTACGCATTATACCTGTCTCACGCTCTGTATGCGCCACACGCCACTGTACAAACCCTACACCACCATCGATGGCGGTATCGAGATTGAAAACTTCTGGGTTGCTCGCATCATTGGTTTTGGTCAAAGTCGCAGTGCCATTGGCAGTTTCGATGACCACTTGATTATCAGCGTCTTTATAAGTTGCCTTTACCTCTAGTGCTGGCGAGCATGAGTAGGTCATCTGAGTGACACCACTATTGACCATCGCGACCGTATCATCTGCCACCTCATCAGCTGGCACGTCCATTACCACATCATTTGGCTCGGCAGGCTCAGCAGACATCGGTACAGATTGCTCTTCGCTGATGCTTTCTTCTAGGCTGGGCTCAGTTTCTTGCTGTTTTTGGCAAGCGCTGACAGTCATGACACCAGCCAATAAGCCCGTTAAAACGACAGAGGTTCGAAATTGTTTTAATAATTCTACGTTCATCACACTCTCCAAAACAAATATGTTAAATACTATAGCGTGTCCCTAAATGCACGCCTATGTACAATTTGTAAACAATCCATACAAAAACAGTGAGCATTTACCTGTTTCTAGAGGCTGTCTGCAAGCCAAAAAAGACACTTAACGTCTTTCTTGGTGTCCTAACCCTTCTCATAAAAAAGCCCCTATCTGTGCAAGATAAGGGCCTGTAAACATCTCATTTAAATTGCTTGATATGCTTAGATCTTGCCGTGGCACTGCTTGTACTTCAGGCCTGAGCCGCAAGGACAAGGCGCGTTACGGCTGATATTCATACCCGCGTATGGGTTTTCCCCAGCAGCGCTCGCACTGGCATTCGTACCTGCAGCACCGGCTGTCATACCAGCGGCAGCCGCGCCTGCTGCTTGGTTACGGTTTTGCGCTGGTGGCTGCGCGGCACCGGCGTTGCTGTCTAAGTTATCGACATCATTGTGCTCAAACTGCATCTGCATTTGCGCGGCGTTTTCACGCTGCTGCGCCTCTAGCGCTTCTAACTCTTCTTTGGTTGGAATGTGCACGCGTGATAAGTCTTGTACGGTCTCAGACTTGATAGCACCAAGCATCATCTGAAACAGCTCAAAGGACTCGCGCTTGTACTCTTGCTCTGGGTTTTTTTGCGCATAACCACGCAGATGGATACCTTTACGTAGCTGATCCATCTGAGTTAAGTGCTCTTTCCAGTGCTTGTCCAGACTTTGCAGCATAAAGTGGCGCTCAAGCTGGGCGGCGTCTTTTTCGCCCATCTGCTCGCGGCGAGTATGATAACGATCCAATGCCGTTTGGATGATTTTGGCACGTAAGCCTTCTTCATCTAGGCGGCGGTCTTCATCCAGCCAGTCATTAATCGGCATCGAGATTTTAAACTCATCCTCTAGCTCGTCTTCTAGGCCGTCGATATTCCACTGATCATCGATAGAGCCTGGCGGAATAAACTGATCAATCATGGCATTATAGACTTCATGATGCATGACATCGATGGCCTCTTTTAAGTCCATCTCTGCGAGCAAATCATCGCGCTGACTATAGATGACTTTACGCTGCTCATTAGCGACGTCATCGTATTTGAGTAGGTTTTTACGGGCATCAAAGTCGCGGCTTTCGACTTTACTTTGCGCGTTTTCGATCGATTTTGAGACCATCTTATGCTCGATGGCTTCGTCTTCTTTTAGTCCCATGGCGCGCATCATATTGACCACGCGGTCGCCTGCGAAGATACGCATCAAGTCGTCTTCTAATGATAAAAAGAAGCGCGACATGCCAGGGTCACCTTGACGACCGGCACGGCCACGTAGCTGATTATCGATACGGCGTGACTCATGACGCTCAGAGCCGATGATATGCAGACCACCAGCGGCCACGACTTGGTCATGTTTGACTTGCCATTCTGCTTTTAGGCGTGCCATTTCTTCTGGGCTGACCGCATCGATGTCTTCGATAAACGACTGCCAGTTACCGCCCAAGATGATATCGGTACCACGGCCTGCCATGTTGGTGGCGATGGTCACCGCTTTTGGGCTACCTGCCTGCGCGATAATCTCTGCCTCACGCTCGTGCTGCTTGGCGTTTAGGACGTTATGCTTGATGCCTTCTTGATCGAGCAGATAAGACAACTCTTCGCTGGCCTCAATCGTCGCTGTACCGACCAGTACCGGCGCACCTTTGGCCTGAATCTCTTTGATCTCGCGGATGATGCCTTTGTATTTACCAAGCTTGGTCAAGAAAATCTGATCGTCCATGTCGATACGGGCGATCGGCTCGTGCGTCGGAATCACGACGACGTCTAAATCATACGTGGATTTAAACTCCGCCGCTTCGGTATCGGCCGTGCCCGTCATGCCAGAGAGTTTGTCATAAAGACGGAAATAGTTCTGGAAAGTTGTGGTCGCAAGCGTTTGGTTTTCTGCCTGAATCTCGACGTTTTCTTTGGCTTCTACCGCTTGGTGCAGGCCCTCTGACCAGCGGCGACCGGGCATGGTACGGCCCGTGTTTTCATCAACGATGATGATTTCACCGTCGTCAACGATATAGTGGACGTTTTTGACAAACACATGGTGAGCGCGAATGGCGGCTTGGACGTGCGCGAGCAGCGGCAAGCGACTTGGGCTATACAAGCTCTCGTTTTCGCCCAGCTCACCGACTTCTGTTAAAAAACGCTCGATTTTTTCATAGCCTTTTTCGCTAATCTCAATCTGACGGTTTTTTTCATCAATCCAAAAATCTTCATCTTCGTTATTTTTATTGGCTTCTTCGTCTTTTGAGCGCTTAAGCCGCGGAATGATGGTATTAATCAGCGCATACATGCGTGAAGAGTCTTCGGCTTGCCCTGAGATAATCAGCGGCGTACGTGCTTCATCAATTAAGATTGAGTCAATCTCATCGATGATACAAAAATTCAGCGGGCGCTGTTTTTTCTCAGCGAGGCTAAACACCATGTTGTCACGCAAATAATCAAAACCGTACTCGTTGTTGGTACCGTACGTGATATCGGCTTGATAGGCGTCGATTTTTTCTTGTGGCGGCTGCTGTGAGTAAATCACGCCGACGGTCATGCCCAAAAAGTTAAATAGTGGACGGTTGAGCTCCGCATCACGCGCCGCAAGATAGTCGTTGACCGTGACCAGATGCACGCCTTTGCCGCTGATGGCGTTTAGATACATGGCCAAGGTACCCATGAGGGTTTTACCTTCACCTGTTTTCATCTCGGCGATTTTGCCTTCGTGCAAGGTGATACCACCGATCAGCTGCACATCATAGTGGCGCATGCCATTGACGCGCCATGACGCCTCACGGCAGACAGCAAACGCTTCTGGCAATAGCGCATCCAAGCTCTCGCCGTTTTGGTGCCGCGCTTTAAACTCGGCAGTTTTTTGTTGTAATTGCTCATCAGACAGGGCTTGTATCTCAGCCTCTTGTGCGTTGATCTTACTGACCACGCGGCGCATGCGTTTTAGTTCGCGGTCATTTTTGGTGCCAACCACACTGCCTATAATCTTTGATAACATAATTTTTTGACCTATGGAAATATTCGATAATTAGTGCGCATTAGCCAATGCCTAGCGTCGCACCCTGCTGGGTGCTTGTCGTCACTCGGCGCAGTAACATCTAATACTGCGCGCTATTTTATGATACTGCGCCTAACTAAGTATCGCCCAATTAAGTGTGCCGTCATTATATATGGTTATGACGCTGATGGATACAAGGGCTGTGAGCAGATATTTGCCGACGTAAAAACAGCGCTGAACGTGTTAAAATAGCGCCTATACCCTTAATTTAACAGCTGTTTGGTGATATCAATAAACGCAAATAACTGCCAACCTGCATCCCTGATTTTTTCTAAAAAATACGCATTCTTTCTAAGCAAACCCATTTAAGTACCATAAGAGACTCTGCATGACCGTCAACACCTCTGCCCCGCACGCTCGTATTAGCCATCCTGCGCCCACAACAGATACCGCGGCCAAGCAGCCTTTATCCAAGGCAAGCGCTACCAAATCTGCAGACGCCGATCAGCTACTTATCGGCGATACTGTTTATCATTTGGCCGATCACACGCCGATGATGGTGCAATATCTAACCATGAAAGCCAACTATCCACAAGCGCTGCTGCTATACCGGATGGGTGATTTTTATGAGCTGTTTTTTGATGATGCCAAGCGTGCCGCACAGATACTAGACATCACGCTCACGCGCCGCGGCACCGACAAAGCAGGCAATACCATTGCCATGGCGGGTGTGCCATTTCATGCCGCCGACAGCTACATGGCGCGGCTCATCGCGGCAGGTCAGACAGTGGTCGTCTGTGAGCAAGTGGACGACGCATCAACCGATGCAGCCAGTCCCTCATCCGCTCCATCGGCGATGGGCGATAAACAAAAAAAGAGTAGCAAGGCCACTGGTATCATGCGCCGTGAGGTGGTCAAAACGCTGACCGCAGGCACCATCACGGATGATGCACTGATCGCGCCTAACCACACGCCGACCGTGGTGGCAATCGATATCGCCCAGCCGCGAGCAAACAGCAAGCAGCCACTACAGGCCGCCGTCAGTCAGCTCGACTTAGCCGCTGGCACTTTGACCACTCAGAGCCTGAGCGCCAATCATGATGACTACGATGACCTACAAACGCAGATGCTGACGGTGCTTGCCCGCTTCGCCCCTAGCGAATGTATCATCAGCGAAGCACTGAGCGATGCTACTGGCAGTACTGATACCGACTGGCCGCTATGGCTGCGACAGCACCTGAACTGTCCGATCATCGAAGTCGCTGCCAATGACTTTCACCGCGACCATGCCGCAGATACCCTTTGTCAGCAGTTTGGAGTGCAGCGTCTCGATGGGCTTGGTATCCATGACGCGCCGCTTAGCCAGTCTAGCTGTGCCGCCTTGATTCATTATGCGCAGCAAACCCAGCAGCGTCACGTGCCGCAGGTCAATCAGCTTATCGTCGAGTTTAGCGATGATTACTTGATCATCGATGCCGGTAGTCAGCAAAACCTTGAGCTGTTTGCTCCAGTCAGTAGCAGCGGCACATCGCTGATCTCAGTCGTCAATCACTGCCAAACGCCGATGGGACGTCGCCTGCTGGTGCAGCAAATGAAACGCCCCTTGCGCCAGCATGCGCGTATCAATATGCGCCTAGACGCCATAGACAAAATTTTGCAAGCAGACAGCCCAGCTGACAGCAGCAAGCAAGGTAGTCCGCATAGTCCGCAGCTACAGCGTCCCTCATTGGTCAGCCATATACGCGACACGCTAAGCGCCATCGGTGATATCGAGCGCATCACCAGCCGTATCGGCCTGATGAGCGCCAAACCGCGAGACTTGCGCAAACTGGTGGACGGTATCAACAGCAGCGCGCAGCTGAGCACCTTATTAGAGCAAGCAGGCATCCATCACGAGCAGGCAGGACTGCTGGCCATGCTCATGCAGCAACTGCCCGCGCAGCTGCCTGCGGTACAATCCGTCGCCGAGCTGATCGAGCGTGCCATTATCCCAGAGCCGCCTGCTCATATCCGCGATGGCGGTATGCTGGCAGCAGGCTATGACGCCGAGTTTGATCGCCTCACACACCTGCATGACAACATCCAAGTGACACTAGATGAAATGGTCGCGCGTGCCCGTCAGGACAACCAGCTACCCAGTCTAAAAGTCGGGTTTAATAAAGTCAGCGGCTTTTATTTTGAATTACCTAAAATGCAGGCACAAAATGCCCCGGCGCATTTTATCCGGCGGCAAACGCTCAAAAGCAGCGAGCGCTTTATCACTGATGAGCTAAAAGAAGTGGAAACCGAATATCTAAGCGCGCAGTCATTAGCTCTAACTCGTGAAAAGCAACTGTATAATGAGCTGTTAACCATATTAGGTAGCCACTTGGCTGAATTGCAACAACTGAGCGCTGCCATCGCGCAATTAGATGTGCTTAGTAATTGGGCACAACTTGCAAAGGCTTATAACTGGCAACGTCCAGTCATGAGTAATGGCTCACAAGATGACGACTTACTGAAAGATGGCAACTTGTCAAAAAACGGCAGCCAAACCAGTATCGATATTAAACAAGGTCGTCATGTCGTCGTCGAAGCTGCGCTCAATCCTGCCAACATTAACAATACTATTCAACAAAGCAGTACGAAACCTAGCAGCCATTTTGTTGCCAATGACTGTGCGCTCGGCAGCGAGGCAAATCCTGAACGCCTCCTCATGATCACTGGCCCTAATATGGGCGGTAAATCGACCTATATGCGTCAAACTGCACTAATTGTCCTGCTTGCTCATTGCGGCAGCTTTGTGCCAGCGGCCAGCGCGCGCATCGGTGATATCGACCGCATCTTTACCCGTATTGGCTCGGCCGATGATCTGGCAGGCGGCAAGTCGACCTTTATGGTCGAGATGATCGAGACGGCCAATATCTTAAACCAAGCGACCGATAAATCACTGGTGCTCATGGATGAAGTCGGCCGCGGTACCGCCACCACCGACGGGCTGGCCATCGCCCACGCTTGTGTCAACCGGCTGCTTGAGATCGGCTGCTTGACCCTGTTTGCCACCCACTACTTTGAGCTGACACAATTGGCTGCGCAAAATAAAGGTATTCGTAACGTCCATGTCGCCGCCAGTGAAATCGATGGGCAACTACTACTGCTGCACCAAATCCGTGATGGCGCGGCCAGCTCTAGCTTTGGCCTCCATGTCGCCAAGATGGCCGGCATTCCGCCATCGGTGATTGGTGACGCCAAACGCTACTTGCGCGATCATCCAACGATGGTGGCGAATACTCAAAGCGTTGATGACGCTCAAGCCGTTGATGACAAAAGCGACTTAGCTAAGTCGCGAATGGATAATTGCCAGCTTGACGAACAAAGACCGCTGACCACCATAGAGGCCAACCCTCTAAGCCATGAGCAAGCAGCGGCAGATATTCCACAGCAAAATCAGCTATTTAGCTTACAAGACGAGCTGACCGCCATCAACCCTGACAACCTAACGCCCAAACAAGCTCATGATTTACTGTATCATCTAAAGGATATCATTAGTCACTAAAGGGAATTGTCAAATCAGCATAAAGGCGCTAAAATATGGCTTGTTTTTAGTCAATCTAGTTTTTTAGTTACTCTAGCCCTTATGGTGCATCATTAAGCAGACTGCCGCGACGATTGAGTATCGCGATCGCCGTCATACTCGCCGCGGTAGGCGCTGACGATACAGGCACCATATCAGCCAAATCAATAACAGGTAGACATCACTATGACCTTTGTCGTTACAGATAACTGCATTCTTTGCAAATACACCGACTGTGTGGAAGTCTGTCCTGTGGACTGCTTTTATGAAGGCCCAAACTTCCTCGCTATCGACCCTGATGAGTGCATCGACTGCGCGCTATGCGAGCCTGAATGCCCCGCTAATGCGATATTTTCGGAAGACGAAGTACCAAAAGGGCAAGAAGTGTTTATTCAGCTCAATGAAGAGCTGGCACAAAAATGGCCAAACATTACTGAGATGAAAGGTCAATTGCCAGAAGCTGAAAAGTGGGATGGTGTGGAAGGTAAGATTCAGTATTTAGAGAAGTAGGCAGCCTGATCGCACTTTGATGCGGGGATAAAACCCCGTCAATAAAAAACCACCGAGTGGCAACTGCTGTTCGGTGGTTTTTTATCATAACTACTGACAAGCTTGTGGTAAATACGCGTCTTTGATACCCGTACTTGCCTGACACTGCCACGTCCCATCCGCTAAATAATCAAGGCTGAGCGTCTGCGCTTGCAAATAAGGCAGGTTTTGAATACGACAGATAATAGCATTTGCTGTCGTACTGCCAGCCAGCGGTGCTGTGACACTAAACTGACAATATTTGGTCTGGGCTGGCATATTTAGCCCACGAGGACTAAAATCTGTCACCCCTGCGCCATTGTCAATCAAGGTACGATATGGCATTTGATACTGATTTATTTCTTTATAAACAGTCATGATCTGGGTCTTTCTGACCTGCGTCTGATAGCTGATGGTCGCTGTCGCTGCCAAGATACCGATGATAGCGACGGCGATCATTAGCTCTATCAAGGTATAACCTGACTGAGTAGATCGTACTAAATTTTTTTTATAATTTGGAATAGCTTGCATGACGTTGCACTAAGTTAGTGTTGTACAAACCGTAGTGCAAAGAGTGTACCAATTACTATATCTTATAATATCTATAAGTTCTTTATATTATCCCTTACCAGTAGTTTTTTTATAAATGAACTTAACTAACATTTCGTGTTTACTAAGCCAACTATTTGGATCATCAGTATTCGATAGAAATGTTATTACATTGCCTCTATTGTCAACAGTCATTAGAGCGTTAGTGTTTGGCAAACGTCCATTTCTCCAATATAGAGTTGACGTTTTAGGTGCATATTCATATCCTGCAAAACCATGACATCCTCGAACTTGTTTTTTATCACAGTTTATATTTTTTGGTCTGTCTGTAATATTCGGATATTTTCGCTTACTTATTGTATGAATGTATTCAGCAAGTGCTACGCTTGTTCCCGACAGTCCGCCTACAGCAGATAGAGCGTAAAAGTCTAAACCTCTTATCTGTTTAGTTTGATTCATGAATGGAACGTTGGGCTGAGCTTCTGGTTGTCTTTGTAGAAAACCTATATCGTTATTTTTAAAACCGAAATATTCTTCACTAGTGCTTATATAACTGTCTTGATAATGTGATTCTATAACTTGTGATAACAGGCAATAGCCTATATTTGAATATACATTTTTGCTATTAGGGTCGAAGTCTAGCTTAATAGCTTGTAGGTGCGCCATATGATAAGGACACCAAGGATTAGCAGTTATCATAGAGTCAGGCGTTATATTCCTGTCGAATCCTGCTCTATGCGAGAGCAAGTCAGCAACAGTTATCTTTGCTACCCTCTCATCTTGTAGTTGATACTTATCAGTCAGATCTAGAAGGTCTACCAGTTTATCGTCTAACTTAATTTGTTGCCTCCTAACCAAGTCTAAAATTAATTCTGAGGTAAATACCTTTGTAACGCTTGCATAATTGAATCGAGTTTTTATATCTACTTTTGGACTAAGATAGGGCATGTCAGCCCATCCAGCAGTACAAGATGAAATATTATCCGCATCATCTACATAAGATAATTGTAAGTTTTTATAGTTAAGCTCATCAATAGCATAGTAAGCAACTTGCGACAAACTACTTTGACTCTCACCTTCACACTCTAAGCTATTTAAAACAAACCGTTTCTCAAATGCTGATATTATATAATCAGAAAATTTAAGATATAAGGTACCAGACAAAATAATCAATAAAGCGGTCAGTAGGTAGGATGAATTTTTAGCCAACGAAAAATTCCTCTTTTATCTATGTCTTTGCAGTATTGCCTATATTCAGGAAATTTCATCAGATGACGTTCTTCGCTTTTAGCACGTCCATAATATATGAGACTTATAAAGGTTAAGCCTAGTATATTTTTCCACCACTCAGTACTTAAGAACGTTACACCTATAAAGGGCAATGTATATAACCACCAATACAAATTTTTCGAGATATAGGCAGGATGCTTAGTATACCGATAAATCCCCCTGTAAATAAGACGTCGATAGCTTAAATTTGAAAACGTCATTCCAAATTCAAATGTCGCTAACCAGTATATAATCCATGTAATATTAATAATAATAAAGAAAGCCCAATATAATACCGTATCTTGTGGAATAACTTGGCTCCAAATCAGGCTATCTTGCTGTTCGTTGACTCGTCGCATAATCCATACTAAAGGCGGATAACAAAGCAGCGCAAATAACCAACCCAAAAAGTTACTATCAGTATCTATAATCTGATTATTAATGATAGAAGAACTAAACAAGTAACCAAATATCCCGATCAGCATGTCAATACTAATACCAAAATTAAATAGTAATAAACTAATAGCATCTGCATTAAAGCGCCATTGCGTATCTAATAATAGTGTTAAATTAGTCAAAAATATAGAGTACATAAATGGGATAAAGACTATTTTTACCGCTGTTTTTAAGGTGAATCTTCTGATTATCACTTTGTTTAGTGCTATCTTACCATTTAGCATTTTACCTATTTTTGCGTATTCATCTTCTGGCTTTAGCAACCTTCTATCTACAAAATACACATATCCAACTGTCAATAAAATGATAATGGGAAAACTAAATAATAAATCATCAACTAACACAGAATAGTTTGCCAACCCTATTTGGGTCACTGCAAATGCGTAAATATAAATCAAGACAACTTGTAGTAATAATATAATCGTCTTGCTTTTTATACGATCGTTATTGACTGCATTTAAATTGTATTTATTTCTTTTATATGGATTTTGATGATAAGCAATTATATATAATGGTAAAACACAAATGAGTAACCATAATTTTACGAGGTATTCTAATGATAGATATTGCATTAAGTAAAACTTTATAAGGGCATAACCCACAAAAAAACTGCATATTAGTACTAAAGATGCAATCTTCGGGTTTTGATGAACAGATATAATCATATCAATAGAATCTCGTTGTCTATATAAAAAAAAGAGACATCACTAAAATGTCTCTTTTCTATTATTCATATTATACTATACGGTATATTAACCGCCAGAAGAAGAAGAAGAAGAAGAAGAAGAAGAAGAAGTAGAAGGAGTAGTAGTTCTACAACTTGCAGGATAATACTTATTGAATTTAGCATCACTTGGAGCACACTTCCAAAGAATAGAGCCTGAATAACCTCCAGCTTTTGGTACAGCAGTGGTGCCGTCATTTTGCATAGGTGTTAGTACCACTGTTGATCCGTCTAGATCGGTTACATTCGTCCCTTTAACTTTAGTAGTGATAACCCCATCTTCAACTGTGACTGATTCTACATACGTAGATTTGATGTTAGTTGCAGCATCCATTCCTGCAGCTTCATTATCTGCAGGTAGTTTACCTGTATTCTGATAATACTCCGCTACTGCATTTTTTCCAGACGAAGCAAATGTTATCACTTCTGACATTTTTGCGCGATTAGTATAGTCCTGATAAGCAGGAAGCGCAATCGCCGCCAAGATACCGATGATAGCAACCACGATCATTAGTTCGATTAAGGTAAAACCTTTTTGAGCGTTCATAAGAACTCCTTTAGAGGGGATAAAGATAACGGATATGCGCTCGCGTTATCTCTCGTTATGTTAGGTATTGGATATAGTGTATTGGTCTTTCGTGCCCTAGTAGATGCATATAGCGTGCCAATATCATTAACCGCAGTAGGTATAGGTGCTAAGTGCTCGATTGTTATCGCTATTTGTGGATATTTTCGTTCAGTCACTTACTATACTGTTATCTACTGACACTAATTGTTACGCTAAGCATACCTAAAAGTGTCAGTTTATGTCAATAATGGCTACTCTGGCTCACGATAACTGACAATAATTGTCAGTTTCCAGACTATTTTTTAGTCATTCCACTCGCTGCCAGTGCCACATTTTTTTTCAGCACCGATAGTACGGCATTTAATGTTTTGATAATTAAGGCTCAAGACGCCATCGCTTGCCATTTGCGTGTTCTTCTTAGGCTTGGCAGTGATCAGCCACTGTGAAGTCAAATCAGTACCCGTAACCCCTGCGATATTGCCAATACTGACATCGTACAACGCCTGCCCTTGCGTAGGATACGCTTTTGCAAAATCCGTCTTCACCTTAGCACTGATGGCACCATAACTGCCCTGCGCCAGCTTACGACTCTCAATCTCTGAGGCGATATTTTGCATCTCTGTCATCATATCGACCCGCTTGGTCTTGATGACATAACGCTGATAGCTGGGATAAACGATAGCCGCGAGCACACCGATGATAGCGACCACGATCATCATCTCGATGAGGGTAAAACCACTCTGTGTATGCTTGCTACTGTTGATCATCACCACTCCTTCTGGCCTGTGCCGCAGTTCTTATCGCCTATTTTTACTTCATTCTTACTTTGACAACGCACACCGTTACTGCCGAGCATCATATAGTGAGCATTTTTAGTGATACCTGTGTTGTTAGGTGAGGCTAGCATTTTCCATGAGCGACCTGTGACTGTATCAACATCAGTGCCGCTAGTTATCAAAGAGCTGCTGGTGTCTCTACCATCAACCAACGTAATCTGGTAACGATAATTACTAGCGTTACTCCCACTTGGGACATAAATCGTTTTATTGGTTGGTGTGTCGTCATAAACATAAGTTGGAGTAGCAGTACCGTTGCTAGTAGTTATTTTTTGTGGAGCAAACCCTTGATAGCTAAGCTGTCTGCTGCGCCATCGCTCCAGCTCTATTTGAAGTTGTTGCATCTTAGCTTGGACATCACGCTCCGCATTTAGTACTGCATAGCGCCGATAGCTAGGAATAGCGATGGCAGCTAATATACCGATGATAAAAATGATAATCATCAGCTCGATAAGCGTAAAGCCCTGAGCCACGCGGCGCGCGATTGATGAGCGATATGCCATTATGTTTGCCGCCATCTTTTGTCACCCTTATCTTTTATCTTAACGAAGTCTCACTATAAAACACCAGTTTTTTATTGACTGCTGTTTTGCTCATACCATGCTTTTGGCTGTAGCGTATAGCGCTCATTAAATAAGTATTCCGTTGCGCTACCATCACCGCCAGCTTGACTTGGCTTACCAGTACCAGGATAAAGATCTTTGATATTACTGTCGTTCTTAAAACCATCTTGACCGTATCCAGCACGGTTTGCAGCTTCGATACGATCAGCAATAGTAGTAGTACCTATCAAGACCTTTATGTCTTTGTTATCAGCGTTGTATGCACCAAGCGTCAGCTCTTGAATACCTTGTCCTGCTGGAACGTAGCCACCAGTGCCTGTCACTGAATCATCATCCATACAGATACCGTAAGGTAGACAATATAGCTGACGCTCTGAACCACCTACGATTCGTGCTGCACAACTTGAGACGACGCCATAGATTTTATCGGGGTTATAGACAGTGGTATATAAGATATTGTTGATAGCAGCCATGTCACCTACACCCTTGTTGTATCTGACTTTACTATAGCCGTCAAAACGAGTCAGTGGATAATACCAGCCTTTTTTGCCACCCGTAATCATCAACTTCTTGACCTCAGACTTCTTATCGGCAGTCACAGTACCCGCAAGCTTATCGGCCAAATTCACCAAGTTTTCATTTTTCAAATCAGTGACAGTTTTAGTGAATCCATCTTTGTATAAATCAATACTCGAGATATCAGTGTCAATGATACCGTAGACTCGATTGGCATACTCATTGTTGTCACGCAATGTCGACAGTGGCGAGCTACGATTACCAGAGATGACATTAATAAGGGCAAAGATACTACCGTTGTTAGAACCGCCTTCGCTACGGTAGAAGCTTACTACTGGACGGGTATAAAAACGGTATGCATATTTTTTGTCGACATCAGCACTGGCATTTAGGATACGAGTCATACTTTTATTGCTAAACTTATCAACTGCGTCAAAACCAAACTGCTCGATTCGCGCATTTTCAAAGTCTGCTCGAAACACCTGTCCACCAAGGTCAGCAGCATAAAGATGATCCATCAGCCCGTCATTGTCACGGTCAAGTACGGTAATTTCGCCCGTAAAACTATGAATCATGTTGCTATTATCACTTTTGGTCGCTGACCAAATTAAATCACCAGTCTTAGCATTAACCATGTAGATAGCATTGCCTTTAGCAGGCTTGCTATCAGTAGGAGCATACTCAGCGTCTTCGTAGCTCATATCATAGCCACCACCAAATATCAGGACATCAGTAGGTTCAGTGTTTTTGTTAGCGTCTGATCCTTTATTTAAGCGAATTTTGGCCGCTGTTGGTTTACTCCAAATTTGTCCAAGTCGAGAAAACTTCGTCGAGGGCTCACCGTTTAAGGTGTTTGGCGTGATAATAAATTTAATTTTAGGACTGGATTTATCACTAATGTCTATACCGTAGAAAGCTTGTCCACCCATTCGCAAGCCACCATAAGCAAACATACCCTTATCATCTGTAGTATCCACCGTGACTCTTTTATTCTCTAAATCGTATTTATAATCAGTGGTGACCAGCCACGGCGCATCCACACCGAAATATGGTGTTCCAACTTCATCTTTTATAGAGCCTTCTACCAATGCTTTTGGTTGCGTCTCCACCATAAGCTTAGGGATGATAGCGAACTCTTCTACACCTGTATCAGCGTCGACTAAATGCAGTGCCCCATCCATTGAGCCAAATAATACGTAATCGTCGCGCGTATCAGTGATACGGCCATTGTTATCTAGGGTCGCGCCATAAGAGACTGCTGTGGGTGTAGAATGCACTACTCCACCGAGTACCTTGACTTCATTGGTAGGCTGGTCGAGTTTTAGCTTATCTACTTCATCAGAGCTAGTCGACTGACCATCTTTAGTCAATACTTCACTAAAACCTAAAAAGCTCAGTAAACGACGTTTGTTTATTTCATTTGCGTCGGTATAAACACTATCAACAAGGTTGCCGAAGTTTTGTGGCTTACCATTACTATCCACAGTTATTTTGCGTAAAACAGGCGTCTTTTTGTCCTGTAGAGTATCTTCTACATAGACAGTACGTAGACTAGATAGTCCAGAGTTTGGAGACTTCAGCTGTGCATAGACACCGCCAGCGGCAATATTATTGTTAGCCGGCTTACCATCTACACTAACTCCAACGGTTTGCCACAAGTCTTGAGTGGCAGCACTTAGGTTACCTGCGACATCTTCATATAGCAGCTTATCGTTTTTACCATATAATGTGCCTTTATTTAGGTCATATTTTTTTAGGTTGCCGCGCCAGATACTGCTTGCTGAGGCAATATCTGGATCTAGCATAGGTAGATAGGCATAAGGTAGCTGATTAGCAGCACGATATGGATCATCAGGAATTGTGATCGTGCCAGAGGGTGCTGTGTTGATTATTTGAACCAAACCTGAAGCAAAGTCAACGATACTGGCAGCAATATCTTCAGACTTTTCTGTATAGTAAAAACCGCCATCGCCAAAGGTTTTTACTTCATCATCACCTTTGCGTTCACCAAGTTTACAAAGGTTACGAATATCGTCATTGACATTATTTCCGCTGTTGCAATCGGTGACTTCTTTTGACTTACCATTGACAATAATATTACGAGTACCTGTTAAGCCATCAAAATCTTTACCAAATCCAACGGTCGCCGTTTTGATCGGTAGCCCTTTTGGGTTGTTAGCAGGGTTACGTAGTAGCGCAGCATAGCTTGCCATACATGCCCAGCCTCGATTACCATTTACATTTGGCAAACCACTGCAAGTATTTATAGATAAAGATGATGAGTAAGACAGTGAGTTATTCATAATAGCTTTTGCTCCGCTAGTGCTACTACCATTAGGATAACCATCAGTTAATAGATAAATACCATTACCACTACATTCTTCATCATTGAGGGGCGATATATAACTGCCGTTATTTTTGGTACTGTTATCAGAGTAGTCAAAACCGCTCCACCAAGTACTATTACTAGAACCACTATCTTTTGTAGAGGTGCCCATCATATAAGCACCAGATTCTGCTAAAGCGTGGGCTGTAGGCGTTCCTCCATCAGGGTTTAGACCTATGACCTTATTGAGCAATTCAACACGCTGCTCTGCGCTCAACTCGCGGGTAGGTGTTAGAATAACTGCCCGACTACCATCACCATTGAGGCTATAATTCCCCATGCCAATACTATAATCATCAGGTAGCGAACCTGTCGGTTTGAGACTTCCATCTTGTACGTTATAAACCCTATCAGCAAGTAGCTCTAAAAGGGCTAATTTGAGCTGTGTCATGCGATCAGTTGTTATATTACTTCGATCATATTTATCAGTACAACCATAAGGAGTATAGATTCCTTGTGCATGCACTTGATTAAAATTTAAAACTGTATTACCGTTTTCATCTCGTAGCAGACCATCAGGCTGATTTGCATCCTTTTCACGCTCATACACAACCAGCTGAATGGCTTTATCTGCTCTATCACTCTTTTTACCCCTACAATAGCCGTCATAATAGCTCATACTTCCTGATGTATCTAACATCATAAAAATAGCAGCCGTTCCAGGCTTAGCAGGTGCATAAATCTCTAAGTCGCCAATCGGTTTACGCTTAATAGTGGCAGTATTGGTATGCGCAGATGTCGTTATCAGACCCATAATTATTGACGCTGTCAATGCTTTGATAGGCCACTTGCGTGAGTACGATTTGTTATTTCTGTAGATCATGACCTACTCCTAATAGCAATTTTTTAATATTTGACTCAGACATAACTATGGTGGTTGGACTAACTAGTAGGTAATGTGCAGAGCTTACCGCTACCTTTACCAAAATTGACACATTTAGTGCGCTTAGATTGGTTTTCGACATTGGCCATCTCATAGATGACCGTACTTGGCACACCCGCTTTTGTCATACAGCCTCCGATAGTATCAGCCGTATCATTTACTGAGTGTAAGCGGCTTGTTTGTTCAAAACAATTTTTGCTACCTACCGATGTGTCACCATATGCTGGTAATACTGCCGTACTATTGATATCAAAAGTAAAAGCTTGACTAGATATCTCGCTACTGTCTTGACCGATTGTATAACTTCTAAAAGGCTCGTTTTCAGAGCTAGGCGGCGTTAGGGCAACACTGACCTGAGTCATGCTGGCATTACGAGCGCTGATGTAGTCATCAGACACAGCTGGATTACAATAACCTTTATTATTCAAACTACCAGATGGAGTAATGATTGAGGCTTTATTGATGTCAAAAAATTGCCCCCGTGGACGAAAGCAAAAGATATACTCATGATCTATACTATCGCTATTTAACATGAAGTGCCCAAAAGGACCACTACGTGAGATCATGTCGTTATAAATATTTGTGTTACTACTGCCATTGATGCTCTGTTCTATATTTTGATGAGCATTATCAGCTGACTGTAATAATAAGGTATTTATTTGGTCACTGGTGGCCAGTCGTAAGTCTGTCGTACTCTGTCTGACCGCAATAACACCTACCAAGATGATTAACATCAAAAATAACAATACCACGATTAATACAGCACCCTGTTGGGCAACTGGCAACTCGCTAGGATATGAGCTCGGCATATCAGACACTTGACTCTCCTTTATGGTGTGTTATTGACAGTAGCCACAATGCTCATTATCCGAGCACTTCGTAGCAATATAGTCGATTCATAGCTACGTCGATAGTATTTTTTACGCGAGCTATCTGCTTTAAGTTCGTGCTTTGTGCCTAACAAAGTAAACTCATCTGCATCAGTATCAGTGATGAGCGGTGTGTTACTACGTACGATCATGCCAAGCTTGACGCTTGTAATAGCAGGTTTTTCGCCCTTAGTTGGCTTATCAATATCTAAATAAACGCTAGGCGGCAAATAAGTCAGCTGATCGACAGCTGCCTGCACACCCAAAAGGATTTTGAATTGATCAATAGCTGCAACTACTACTTCACCATTGCCAGTAAATGCCTCTGTCACATTACCATCTGTATCTACGCGCCCTGCTGTACAAGCTAATACCAAGTCTTTAGTGGTAGCTGAATTACTTGCACCTGTTGCTAGACGCACAAAGTAACGCTCAACGACCCAATCTTGTTCTGCTACTTCAATTTTTCCACCTTCACAATCATATAGATCATATGGAGTGATGTTCTTATACTGAATAGTTAATTGGTCACTTGGCTTATCTTTGATGTTGGATAAACCAGTAGCGCTATTTAATGTAAGGTACTTGGTGGCGGTTGTATTATTTGTACCTAAGTTAGTTTGAGTTAATACAATACCACCATGATCAGTAGCATCCGTGATATAACTGATAGGGTTCCCTAGATTTGCTAGACGAACGTGTTCTTCAATAGCTTGCATAGCGAAAATACTGCTATCTTGTACCTCAGAAGCGCTTTGTTGGATGGTGATGGTACGAGTATTAATCAAATAGACCTGCATTACAGCTGCAGAAACCAAAAGTCCAAGCACTAAAGCAATCATCAACTCAATAAGAGTGAAACCACGCATGTTCGTTAAAGATGCATTGGACAACAAACGGGCAGTACGGTATTTTGTCATCTAGTAAGCCTCCGAGATAAGACAGTGACTACCTGTCTTATATACACCATTAGCAGAGGCACAAGCTTTACTATCATTATCATCAAGGATAGCCTTGGTATCACTCCATGCCGTGATAACACACATTTGCTGTTGAATGGCTTGTGCAGATGTACCTGGGCACATAACGATACTAACACTAAGATCTTGATCTTTTGCCATTTTTTTAACTATTAAAGCATCACGTGCTGCCAACTGATTGATATCACAGGACTGCTGGGCGATCTCTTTACCTTCTAGGGTTTTAGTGGTGGTAGATAGACAGCTATCTGTTCCTACAATACTCACGACTTGACTATCGATCGTAACGCTATCCGTTGCATTACTACTAACCACCGCTTGTACAGTTGGTACTGCGTTGTTATCACTAGCTACTGCTTTGGCAAAGCTGCTGCCACTACCTGTCACATATGCTTCAGGATAGGCACGCATAACCTCAGCTAAGTTACGTATTATAGTCAAAGACTTTGTGCGTATAAGACTCTCATCTGTGGCACTGACTGCACGCATTTGTAAAGCACTAAAACCCAATACTGCAACAGACAACAGTAATACAGCAACCAATACCTCTACTAGCCCGATACCTGACTGCCTATTATTAACTCTCATTCACAAACCCCTCCTAGCTTGCTACTGATTAGTCCTACGCTACTAACAACTACCTGTCTAGAGGTGGCAGATTTGTTACTATCACAAATAGTATATGTGACCCCGGTACTTACTGTTTTATTAGGCCTAAAAGTTATCTTATTCGCTGAAGACTTTACAATACTCTTCGCATCATATGGATAAGTCGCAATAATTACTAAGTTTGATTCTGTAGGGTTTCCAGTTCCGCTCCCGTCTCCAGTTCCGCTCCCATCTCCAGTTCCGCTCCCGTCTCCAGTTCCGCTCCCGTCTCCAGTTCCGCTCCCGTCTCCAGTTCCGCTCCCGTCTCCAGTTCCGCTCCCGTCTCCAGTTCCGTTCCCGTCTCCAGTTCCGCTCCCGTCTCCAGTTCCGTTCCCGTTCCCGTTCCCGTTCCCGTTCCCGTTCCCGTTCCCGTTCCCGTTCCCGTTTCCGTTTCCGTTTCCGTTCCCGTTYCCGTTCCCGTTCCCGTTCCCGTTTCCAGTTCCGTTCCCGTTTCCAGTTCCGTTCCCGTTTCCGCTCCCAGTTCCGTTCCCGCCACTATCTGGATCTGTCGGTGGCGGACCTAACGCCCATGCTGAATTAATAAAAAAGCTTGTCCAGTCTTTAGGTCTTGTTACTGTTAAAGATACTAACGGGCCTGAATAAGGAACCTCAACATTGATCATATTGTTTGACTTATTTCCATTAATATAGCTAACGGTTACGGGTATTTTATTAATACTACTTTCAGCTCTAGCCCCTTTTAAAACATTTACTAAAGTAGTGGTTGTTGATTTTACTCGCTGATTTGCTAACTGTTTACTTATACTAGGAGCAGCAATGCTTGCAACAATACCTAAGACCACGATCGTCACCATTAGCTCAACTAATGTGAACCCTAAGCAAGCTATAAATCTGGCTTGTGATATCTTTACCGTAGAATTATGCATGTCGCTATCCTATTCTTGGTTACTGTCAAAAACTGACGTGATTTTTATCAAAAAATAGCGTATTTAACCGCTTAAGGAAATTTAATCTTTATAAAGGCATCTTAAAAAGTTGTTTAATATGCTTGAACTATATACCTGCAATTTTTGTACCATTTACTATTACTCAAGTCTATGCTCATTGCTGATCTAATAGATTTACCAAGTCTAGCGATACGGTCTCTTATCTTATCAGTTACTCATATCATCGTTACAGAAACATTCCAGAATTATTTAGTGTATATCAAATCGAAGTCGCAAGCCAGCAAGCTTACTGCTGACTCCCATGAGCGAGTGCATAGGCAGATAGGTGGTAGCGGTTGGTCGGCAATGAGGACGCAGAGGCGGTATTGGTAGCTGGCTTATACAAAGCGCGACCCAGCGCTTGTAGGCTCGCGCCTGTGGTTGCGACATCATCGAACAGCAGTAAACGTTTAACTGGCGGGGTTTCGGTCAGCACAAAAGCATTATTGAGATTACTGAGGCGCTCAGCGCGTGTCAGGCCTTGCTGGCTGACGGTGTGATCGATACGCCGGACACCTTGCCATAGCGGTATCTGCCAATGCTTAGACAGCTGCGCGGCTAAGATACTGACCGGATCAAAGCCACGTTTTACCAGACGTTGAGGGGTGGTTGGCATCGCGACGATGACAGCATTATCGTGATGGCAGCCATGTGGCCGTGGTAGTTGACGAATCGCATGGAGCAGCAGTGGCAGTTTGCTCATGTCTTCGTCATGCTTGAAAGCGCGAATGGCTTGCCGAATAGGATAGTCATAAAAAGTAGACGCATGAATGCTCAAGGCGCTGCCAGCTGCGATATCGACTCTAAATGGTTTGGGTAGCCACGTAATACCATGATGGCAATGAGCACAGAGCAGACCGCGACTCAAGTGACGATGGATATACCGAGCAACCTTACCACGGTAAATATCGGTAAGCATTGAATCAGCAATCGGAGGAGTGGCTGGGGATAGATGAGAAGACAGCAGCTGGGATGGTGCGGTGCTGCGATATACGCGGCATAGCTGGCAGCGTATATCTACATACTCTGCCAGCCATAGTCCAGTTTGATAAGGAGCCAGTCGGCGCATTGCTTGTACTCCTTAGCAGTCAAAGACCGTCGACGCCGATAAGGCCTTAAAACCCCTTCCAATCATTTAAGACGATACCAAAACCGATGGAGGTGTTTTCGTGGTTATAGTCGATGATAGACTCGCCATAGCCTTGGAACAGCTGTACATAGCCATTGACGTTTTCGGTCAGTGGATAAATGTAGTCGATCTGCGCCGCGCCTTTGTTGGTGCTGGGGTTATAGCGCAACGTGCCGCTTAGGCTTTGCTGATCTGGCAAGTCGTATAAGAATTTGATATCACCATAGCCCATGTAGTCTTCGATATCAGGGTTGTCTTCGCTGCTGCTGCTTTCGTTATTGACGCGCGCCCAGAGCCGCGGCACGACCGACAACTTACCCCATTCAGCCCCTGCCATCAGATACGCGCGGTTCCACGAACGCGATAACGGATCATCTTGGCCATTAGAGTGATGAATGGCACCTGCACCTAGCATACGTAGACGGCCGCCAAAGGGTAAGTCAGCGGTCACAGGCTGGGTCAAAAATATTTCAGGCTGATAGTCGGTGGCGCGAAACGGTCGAGAGTTATCTTCGTTATATACCTGCCAGTGCGACTCTTGGGTATAGCCAAACCATAAATCAGCACTACTATCAAACAAGTCCTCTGCCACTTTGGTCTTTAACGACAGCTGAAACTTCAGCTCCGTCTCACGGACGTCATTGGACGTAAAAGGCTCGGTGTCTTGTGAAGGGGTGCTTGGCCCCAAGTTAGGGTCAAAGGTATAAAATAGCGGCAGTACGTAGGTTGGACGATAAGGTCTGACGGTCCAAGTACCGCGCTCACTGTTTTTATCCAAGTCATAAGATAGGCTCAGCGGGGTGTACTTTTCGATGTCTGTTTGCTTGACACCGACACTTTCGAGTACTTTGGCTTCTCGCTGGGTCAACCCCACCGTGTCTAGACTCTGCGTCTCAGGAAAAGATGCCGCTTGTTGGGGCAGCTCGGCAGCGACGGCGCTGCTGCTATCGGTTGTGATGGTAGAGCTTTCTTCTACAAACACCACTTGCGGGTTGCCTGACAGTGTGCTTTGAAAGGTTTTGGCTAAGTCCACAGGCTGTTTGGTGGTGGTATAGCTCGGCGTTTTGCCTTGCTCTGCCACTTTATCAAAACAAGCCAAACGCGCGGTCGCCAGCTGTACCTCGGTACATTCAGCAAACAGTTCTGCTTGTTTGGCGATAAATTCTTTACTGACCACTTTACGGTTTTGCTTACCTGCCTCTGCGCTCGCTGGTTGCTCAGTATCGGCCTCGCTGTGCGGCACCTCATAATCCTCATACTCAAACGCCGCGTCTGGAACTGGCAGCTCCCGATAAGTTTGCTCGTCCATCGCAGCGTGAGCTTGTAAGGCCGTCAAGCTCAAAGCCGCCGCGATTGCAACACGCAGATGGCGATGGCTACTTTGACGACAGTTGAGTGATAAGCCATCAGATGGCTGGCTTGTGGCACAGGCTTGCGGTAATTGACGTTGAGTAATGATATGGGCAAACATAGGTGTCCTTTATCTGACCAATAATAAGGTCAGTAGAGTATTTTAGATAATGAATATACCATTAGCATCAGCGCTAATATAAAAACCATTCATTAATGAACATCGAGGGCCGTGCTGACAATTCGCCTAGCCCCTTCAGCATTGTTGCTTTATTGTAATGAAAAGATAGACACTATACTAGCGTTATCCTTACCGCAAATACAGATAATAACAAACACAAAAAGACAAAGCTCCGTATGAGCTTACTTTGACTAGCGAGAGACAATAGAGGTTACCATGATATCAAGCACCATGCCTGTATAAACAAACAAGATAAACAGACAAAGATATTTAATACCTATAAAAGCAAATAGTTAGTCGGTCACCCTGCCAATCCCAAGACACCTTACCAAAAAAGCCAAGCGCCTAACATAGTAGGCGCTTGGCTTTTGATTGGCAAAATATACAGCATTAGCTGTTACATCAGGCGGGTGTTTGAAGGTGAGACATTCACCCTTTCAGCTATTATTCATCCATGTAGATGATTAGCGATTGAGCGCCTCTAAAGTCTGCTCAAATACCGAACGCCCGATTTCCCCTACTTGCTGATTGACCAACTGCCCGTCTTGATAATAGAGCAATGCTGGCGGCCCAAATAGTTGATAACGCGCTAAGATGGCTTTTGAGTCCTCTGTCGTCTCTGTGATATCGAGTCTGACCAGCAGCCAGTCTTGCATCTGAGCGGGACGATTGTGAAATAGGTTTTTGTCCATAATACGGCACTCAACACACCACTCTGCTGTCAGATCGACAATGACTTTCGGATTGTCAGCCAAAATAGCATCTAGCTCGGCAAGGGTAGTGATGTGCGCGTCATTGGCGCTATTGCTCGCACCTGATACGCCGTTTGCAGATGTCATCATCATAGGCGCGGCGCTTAGAGAGGCCAGCGGATGCAGACTGTCGTCGTTACCCAAAGCGGCACCCACCATCAGACAAGCCGCCCAAATTCCAGCGATTAAGCCCAGCGCTTGGGTTAAGATACGACCTTTACCAAGCCAGCTCCATGCCCATGTCGACAGTACCATAAACCAAAGCGCCCATACGACCAGCATGACAGGCGAGATAAAGACGCGCTCAATCAGCAGCAGCGCCACAGCAAAAAGCAGCAACGCAAAGCCTTGCTTGACCCAGTTCATCCACGCGCCAGCTTTGGGCATGATTTTGCCTTGAGTGGCACCGATTAGGATCAGCGGCGCGGACAGACCAAAACCCAGCATAAATAAAGCGACAAACCCAAGCAGCGGGCTGCCAATGGTGGACACCGCCAGCAGCGCGCCAAATAACGGTGCTGAGACACAGGGCGACACCACCAGCGCAGATAAAAAACCAGCGATTAGGCTACCGCCCGCACTACCAAGCTTGCTATCTCCTGCTTGACTCAAGCGCTGCATCTTACTACTGATGGCATTGGGCAAACGAATATTAAAAACACCCAGCATATATAACGCCAAAAGTACAAACACAATGGCAAAGCTGATTAAGATAATCGGGTTTTGTAGCCAGCCGATGATGCCCAAAGACTCACCAAACACCGCAATCACCGCACCTAAAATCCCATAAGCAGTGGCTACCCCAATGGCGTAGCTGCCTGTCAAAAGCACACCGCGTTTGACCGTGGGATTGTCTTCACGGGCGACGATATTGGCCACAATGGGTAGCATAGGCAGGACGCAAGGCGTCAAGGCCAAGCCCAAACCTGCTAAAAACAGCAATGCCAATGCCAGCCATGGATGAGACGCTAGACCAAAAGGGTCGCTATCCATCATTCCGATAGCGGCAGTCTCACTACTACTTGGGGCGCGATCAGAAGACTGCTGGGTGTCTGCTATGGGCGCAGCTGCACCGGCAATCTCACCCTCCAATGACACATCTTCTATCAAATCATAATCGACGACTTCATCATCCATCTGCCCACCAGCAAGGCCGCCAGCACTCTCTGGCGACGCAGTAGCCGATGATGTGGTTAGCGGCTCACTGATAGTCGCCTCATCTCGAGCGTCAGTATCTACGGTATAAGCGTCAGCATTGGCCGCAGTGCTTTTAGCTGTCGCGCCTTGGCCAGTCGCTGATGCATTATTGGCGCGGCTCTGGGAGGGTGCAGCGGCGATACTGACTGTGGTTTTTATCTTTTCTGGTGGATAGCACAGTCCTGCTTTGGCGCAGCCTTGCCAGCCAATCGTAATAGCAGCATTGTCTAGAGGCTTGCCATCTGTCGTACTCAGCGTGGTGCTCGCCACTACATTGGCCTGATCGAACACTGGTACACGGCCAAAGGTCGGATCGTCGATAGAAACGGGCTGCTGATTAAAGGTAAACGGCGCGGCCTTTACCCCATCAGGCAGTGTCAGCTTGAGCTGATTTTTATAAATATAGTGCTCAGGGGTGATATCAAAATTGATCGACAAGCGCGTGCCAGCTTTGGCAGGGCTGCTGCTACTGCTGACATCAAAAGCCTCATCAACGGATAAAAACTTTTTTTGTGCACGACTGTCACTGCTACCACCAAACAAATCGCCCAATCCTGCTGCGTGCGCGGGCATCGGCGCGCTTAGCCCTGCTAGCAGAGCGCTGGCACTTAGCACAAGTGCCGATAGATAAGGGCGGTTTTTTACACTGTAATGGGGCGCATGCTTGGCTTGTTTAGGAGCGATGGTTTCGCGGGTAGTCGTGGTCGGCGGCTGTGTTGCTATATGTGCGGGCATGAAAGGCTACCTATTTATTACTCAGAATCGAATCAAAATGTCAGCAACGGCTTAGCGTGGCACTGCGATATCAACTTTGGTGGTGATCTTCTCTGGTGGATAGCATAGTCCTGCCTCAGCACAGCCCTGCCAATGAATCACCACAGGGACGTTTTTTGCGCCCTTGCCATTGGCAGTGGTTAAGGTGGTGGTAGCGGTGACACTTTTTTGAGTAAATACAGGCACCTTGCCAAAGGTCGGATCATCAATGGTCACAGGCTTTTGGTTAAAGGTAAATGGCGTGGCATTGATGCCTTTAGGAAAGCGCAGTTTCAGCTGGTTTTTATAAACATAATGTTCAGGGGTGATATCAAACGTAATCGACAGCTGCGTGCCTTTTTTGGTGCCCTTGCTGCTGCTATCCACGCTAAACGCTTGCTCAACTGATAAAAACTTTGACGACCCGTTATTGCTGCTGTTAAATAAACCGCTAAGGCTGGCTGCCTGAGTGCTTATGGTTCCCGCTGCTATCAGTGAGCTACTAGCAAAAATGATGGCCGCCGCACGCACGCTGGCTGACTGGTGTTTTGTCGTAGATGTCGATATACCCATAAATGATACCTCTTAATAACTGATGTCAAACTTGATAACGCAGATTAAATCATGCTCAAAGCAGCGAGGCCGCTCATACAGCGCAACATACATTAAAAATAATTATAATATTAATATATATACCGAGACAGTCTATAGCAAAACGCACTCAATAAAGAGTGGTTAACAAAAATCATAACTTGTGTCACTAATAAAAAATATCAACCAATAAGCTGTTATTGGTTGATATCTAATCATTATAAAAAACTGCAAAGCTTGAGCTTGCTTCTCTCTAAAACTGGTACAGTGTTACTGGAATGAGTTTTTCGTAACCTCTAGGAGCACAGCTCGCAAATAAATTGATAGCAGTAGCACGGATAATATCGGCATGTCGATGTCATTTTGGACTGCCTTTACCCTGCGCCGCAATACATTACTTGCCTTGCTATTGTGGACTATAGCTGCGCGTAAATATCCGCATCTTGCCCTTCACCGCCCTGCTGGCCGTCGGCTCCTAATGAAAACAAGTCATAAGGACGGCCTTCGCTGCCTGGAGCGACATACTGCATCTCATTTTCCCAGCCATCTGTCGGATAGCCACCTTTGATATAGCCGCCTTCGGGATAGTTTTTCGCGTCGCTTGGCGGCGTGATCAGCGCCTCTAGTCCCTGCGCGGTGGTAGGATAACGCGAGTTGTCCACTTTATACATATCAAGCGCGTTTGAGACAGTAGCCAGTGCGGTTTCAGTGGTTTTGATACGGGCTCTGTCGCTTTGTCCCACCACTTTGGGTACCACAAGGCCTGCTAGGATGGCCAAAATGACAATCACCACCATAATCTCGATCAAGGTAAAACCGGACTGACCACTCAGCTTCGCATGAGTGGTATTTATCGGGCTGCTACCTGTATTGTCCATCGTCATCTGTGCTCGGGGGGCGGCTGGGGTTTTATCAGTCATTATCATCACTTTTATCATCGCAGTTGTGTCAGTTATCAGGGTGCTTAAATGGCGTTTAATGCTTGGCGCTACTTGGCGCATGGTTACCTGATTTGATTTATTCGCCATTATCTATCGATATAGGCACCATGGTCACTATAGACCATGATTTTATTTTTATCCAGCGCCGCCAGGTGACTTGTCTTATGAATTTATGTTTTTTGGCTTTGTATCTTTTTTGGTTTTATAAACCAGCGGGCAGGTTTTAGAGATACTGACGCTGGTTACTATAGCTTACTACGGGGGTTGGCAGAAGTTTATCCGGCTCGCAGTCAACAATGTACAACAGTAAGTAAAGCTTAAGTAAGCTGGCGCAAGTTTAAGCAAGATAGACCCACGGCTCACCGTTATCTAATCGCCCATACAGTCCGCTCAAAACAAAGTCTATATCGTCGATTCACCCTAAGTTACATAGCGTTTAACCGGCCAAATCATTCATATTGACAATCGGCAGCATCACTGCCATGACGATAATCATCACCACCACGCCCATTAACACCAGCATCAAAGGCTCAAGTAATGACAATAATGTACTGATAAAGTTGGTGGCTTCGGCCTCTTGCATGTCGGCCGCTCGACTGAGCATGTTTTCCAGCTCGCCTGAGTTTTCGCCGCTTTTGATCATCTGCACCATCATCGGCGGAAAATAGGAGGATTTTTCTAACTGCGTAGAGAGGCTAGCACCTTCTGTGACTCGATCGGCTGCGCTCACAATGGTTTGTTTGATATGTAAGTTGGTCGTCACCGCCGCACCGATATGTAGGGCTTCAATCAGCGGCACCCCTGAGCGCACCAATATCGCCAAAGTACTGGCAAAGCGCGCGGCATTGAGTCCCTTAGACAAGCGCGCCATTATCGGTAGCTTGAGTACCAGACTGTCAATGGCCAGCTTGCCCGCTTGCGTTTGGGCAAACCGATAACACAAAAAGGCCAGCGCGGCCAATACCAACAGCATCAGCCACCACCACTGAGTGATAAAATTGGACAGTGTGAGTACGATCTGGGTGATCAGCGGTAGCGCTTGCTCTGATTGCTCAAAGACCTTGACGATTTTTGGCACCACAAAACTCATCAAGCCCATGATTACTCCGACCGCCATCACCATCAGCACAATCGGGTAGACCATTGCCCCTTGGATTTTCTTTTGTAAAGCAAAGCGGTTTTCGGTGTAATCTGCCAATTGGTTGAGGATCAAATCCAGATGACCTGACTTTTCTCCTGCGGCAATGGTGGCGATATATAGCGGCGGAAAGCTGGCTGCTTGCTGTAGTGCGCGCGCAAGACTCAAGCCTTCTAACACATGAGAGCGCACAGCGAGCATCAAAGATTTGATATGCGTCTTTGGTGATTGTTTGGCGACGGCGGCTAGGGTTTCTTCTAATGGAATACCTGCTGCCAGCAAGACAGACAGCTGACGGGTTAAGAGCGCCAGCTCATAAGCGGAGGGCTTTTTATAGCGGTTTTTATGCTTAGCTTGTCTGTCATTGACCGCACTGACTTCCACGGGCGTCCACTGCTTATCACGCAGCTGCTGGCGTATCTGCCGCGCCGAATCGCCCTCGAGCAGGCCTTTTTGCATACTGCCGCGCTCATCAAGCGCTTTAAAATGATAGGCTGGCATAGCAGCAGATATCCTAAGAAGATCAAAGAGAGTGAATGATAAAACAGCGCTCAAAACCTTAGGGCATGGCTTTGTCGCCTAAAACAGTGGCGTGGAGTCGTTGCTGTCCGGCATCAGCCCTTGGAGGAGCAAGACATCTAAATGCTGCTGTTGGAGCTTTTTATCAAAGTCATTGACCTCAGCGATCAGCATTCTCTCGATGCGTTTATCACTGGCAAACACGCTCAGCCGTGCACAGATGACAGCCAATTGATAAATGCGTTTTTTGCAATAGCCGTCTAGCCCTTGTAGCAGCCGCACCATATGCGGTGTCTCTAAACTGGCGTAGTCATAATCCGCCACCACCTCGGGCGCAAGCGCCGTGACGCTATAGCTAATGGACAGATGCGCACAAAAATAACAACTAAACAAATAGCCGACTACATGGCCGATATAATAGCCTCTATCGTAAGTAAAACTACTCACCCCAAAGTGTCCAAGCACATAGCTATTGAGGCTGCCTTGATCAAAGATAGGTTTGGTATTTTTGAGCCTACCGATCGTGGCAAAGCACAGCGGGTTACGGCCATCTTGAGTGGTCAGCTGCCACCCTGCTGGCTGCTGCGCGGGCATGTGGCGGACGATATCAGCAATGATGTCGTCGACCACATGTAGCTGCTGCCAAAGGCGCTCAAGCCCATCGGTATCCATCAGCCCGCGTTTATCAAGCTGCTGCGCCAGCAAATATTGCTGGTATTCTACAAACTGTGATTTGAGCGTTTGTACCAAATAAGTCGGACGGGTATTGGCAGGAGCCATATACAAGAGCCGCGTACGCTCATGCTGGGCACGGTACAAGGCCAGACGCTGGGCGGCAACGCTGTCCTTATCGGCAGAAGCATCAGCTTGCGCCTGTGATGTGGCTATATGCGCCGTCGTCGTGTCCGCAGCGCTATCAACCGTAAACAAGGCCAACAGTGCCGCTTTATCAAAGGCCACAGCGCTGTCATCCGTTTGAGCGTCTGTCATGGGATATTGCGCATCACTAACGGTGCCTTGAGGCGCATTACTTGGTTTGTTGCCATTGGCTTCGATAGCGGATTGGCTACCGGCTTGGGCGTTTGGCTTTGCGGTTGGTTCAGTCATAACATACCATCTGCAGCAAAATGAAACATCATCTAGATCTGACTATATGCCTGCTTTATAAGGAAATATATCACGCTTGTCACAAGCACTGGCGTCTAGATGACTCAATATTCCATAGTACCTGAACATCGACGTATTGTCAGCCGTCCATCAGCAAAATACCCACCGCCGCACGCGGCTCAAAACACCTAGACTAAACAAAATACCTAGCCAGATAAACGCGGCATCACGTCATGCGCTAGCCGTGATACTGCTGGCGATAGGCTTTGGGTGAGACGCCGTAAACGCGCTTGAATGCTTGGCTAAAGGTTGAGTCCGACGCATAGCCGACCAGCTCACTGATACGGCTGATGCTGTTTTGTTGCAACCGCAAATAGCGCGCTGCCAAGCGCAAGCGATAATCAATCAGATACGTGAGCGGCGGCATACCGACTGTGTCTTTAAAGCGCTGCGCAAAGCTTGAGCGCGACATCCCCGCGACCTCTGCCAGCTTATGTATCGTCCAGCTTTTGCTTGGGGCTTCATGCATGGCGGCCAAGGCTTTGGTCAAAAATGGGTCTTTCATAGCCTTTAGCCAATTCTCAGTGGCTTCAGGCAGGCTTTCGATATAGACGCGCAAACACTCAATCATCATGATACTCGCCCAGTGATTGATGACCGCAGTCTTACCCATACGCTCGCGCTCAGCCTCCAAGGTTAGCAGCTTAATCTCCACATCGATGACCTCAAACCTACCATCAGACTCTTCATTGATTTCGGGCAAAATCGATGGCAGGACAGACAATAAAGGCCGTATCATCTCTTTGTCATACTGACACTCAATCAAAATCAGAGACGAATTAGACTCGCCCTCACCTTTGACATCTAGCGTCTGCGCTTTGCAGCTATTGAGCATCTCATCTAGCGGCTGGGCGGCATCACCATCATACGCTAGCGCATAGCTTGTGTGCTGATGGGTATTGGGAATCATGATAATATCGCCTGCCTGTACCTCTCGTCGATCATTGCCAACATCGATACAAAAACTGCCAGACATCACCAAGTAAAATAAAATTGTGTCTTTTCTCGTCAATGAATAAGACCAATTACCCACGCAATTTAGCCGATAGTATTTGGTTTCAAACAAATGCACATTTTGTAGCAATACGCTTAGAGCGTCCATCTGTCGTTCCTCAGTGATTATGAGCAGTGTCCAAACCTAGCAAAATAAACTATCTCATAGAGATGACACAAGTCAAATATCCGCTCGTGGACTCTGGTTAAAAATATACATACGTTAGACACATAGACCAAACTCGAGGCGCGCCAATACTGTCCGCACTTATGTGTTTGGCAAATGGCACTTAAATCAAACGATAGAATGACAAATATGAGCGCCAAGCATCAGATCGCGGTATAAACACCCAGGCACAAAAAAACGCCGGCCAAAACCAGTGTCATTATTTATGAGCATCAAAGGATAAATATAAAGAGTAACGACAGAGAAGTCTAATAAAGAAACAGAAAAATGGGCAGCAATGGAGCCAAAGCGGCTGCTGACATATAAAGAAAGGAAAATAAAAATTGGGGCGACTGATGGGACTCGAACCCACGACAACCGAGATCACAACCCGGGGCTCTACCAACTGAGCTACAACCGCCATAATATGGCCAAGGAAGGCAAGATATGCAGGCTAAATGGCGCGCCTGGCAGGATTCGAACCTGCGACCACCTACTTAGAAGGCAGGTGCTCTATCCAACTGAGCTACAGGCGCTCTTAAGGGCTTTTTATATATCTAATTAAGATTACAATACTATTGTAGTATAAACTCAATCATCATACATAAAAAAAAGCCTGTAAGGCTCTTAAATAAATAGATGGTCGGAGTGATAGGATTCGAACCTACGACCCTCTGGTCCCAAACCAGATGCGCTACCAAACTGCGCCACACTCCGATATTTCTATTTTCACGATAGTTTTGTTAAGTAACTTGTCGTTGGCAAAGCCGCTAACTTGTTAATGTTCATCGCTATCGAGGTGCACATATTAAGGGGTAAATCTGATTGTGTCAACACCTATTTTTGATAAATTTAAAAGAATTATTAAATTACCGCAAAAACGCATGTTTTTATAAAAAAGGCCACAATCAACGCCTTAATATCGATGTTACCTACTCATCGACAGGGGCATTATACTACATTTTCTCAAGGAAGCAAGTCACCGCCCTTATTTATCGTGCCTGTGTTGACGTTAAAGGGTATTAGCCATAGCGTGGCATGATCTGGCACCTTGTTGGCGAGCGCTTCTGTGACAGGCAGCTGGCGAAGCATCGTTGGTTGCTGCGTATCATCTTGTACAGGATACACCAGCCAAGCCTGCGGCGCTTGATAAGCCTGCGCATAGCTGGCCAATTGATAAGCATCGCTGGGGCTGATAGCAGCAGCATGTGCTAGCGTTTTCCATTTGATATCGATCACATGACTATAGCAACCTGCCCTGTCAGTAATCGTCTTTGTATGATGCGTATGAGTTGAATTGTCATTGTCAGGCGGCGTTTGATAAATCAACAAATCAGGGCGGATAGACAAACAAGCTCGCCCCTCCTCGTCATTTAACCAGACCCGCTGCGCCTGAAACAGCGGCTGATACCCCGTACTGACGCGCCGAAACAGTGCGGCAATACGTAAGCTGGCCCACTGCTCAAAAGCTTGGTTCATATCTAGCAGTAGGCACAAACGTAGTGATGATGGCTGCTGTTTTATTGCAGGTGGCGCGATACCATTTGCCCCAGCGACACTCGACTGGCGCAGTAGCCAATACGCCATCTCTAATAGCTGCTGCGCACCTTGCATGGCGTTCGCATGCAGTGGTTGCATAGCAAGCTGGCGTTTGGCTTGCTGATAGACTATCGCCAACTGCGTCAGCTCATGAGCATGTAGCGCAGAGATCCGCTGCCATGTCGTCGACAACTGAGCACCAATGCGACGAAAACGCACAGAGGTCTGTAGTAATGGGCTAAGTTGCTCTAAAGCACTTTTGATCAGCCGATTGGCTAGCATCTCTTGGCTGAGCACACTACGCTCACACACGAACTTATGCGGCTGCAGCAGGTTGCGCTGCAGTTGCGCTTTTATCACGAGGCGACCTTGCAATGAGGTTTGGTTATCGATCTGCGTTTGATAGTGCTGGGTGGGTGGGTGCTGCGTCAGTCCTTGCAAAAACTGCTGAATGAGCCAATCTGACAATGGCAAAGCGTTGATCGGTAAGGGTGCGGCGTGGCGATTAAATTGCCCAAGGTGTTTGCTATTTGGCAGTGTTTGCGGTGATGAGTCGTCGCTGGCGATCAAATCTGCCAGCATCCTCTGCACCCAAAGCCGAGTGCGGCTGATAGCGCGCTGCTGCTCTGATGGCGACTGACGCTGAGGCGGTGTATTTGTCGCTGCCATCCGTTTGGGTAATATCTCGAGCACCATGCCACTTGGCAGATGCACAATACCGATATAGTGACCCACCTGAAGCTGCCACTGGCCCCGCTTGCGCTTGATGCCAAATACCGCAAACTCTTGCGCCAGTAGCCACTCAAAATCAGTCACGTACGCAAAGTCGCGCGCGGTCAGCCGCTGATGCTCAAACACTGTCATAATGCCTGTCTGAGAAACAGCTGGCCGCAGCAGGTCAGAATTACCAGCGGTATGAAGGTCGCTATCGTTATGGAGCACAGTCATCAGTATAACCGCTGATAGATAGCCGCCTGCGCAAATGCGCCTGTGCCTGCTATAAGATCTGCATTTATCCTATAGCCCCCTGCCCCTAGAGCCGAGTGCGGCTGACCAAAAAATGAATCATGACCCAAATAGCCAGCGGCGCTGTCGTTTTGCGTCGCCGTCTGTGTAGGCCGGCTACCTGCCAGCAGCGCTTGGCTATCTTGTATAAACTGCATCGCTAGCGGCTGCTCATCATCTTGAAAGATATATTGTAGCACCGCCACTTGCCCACCTGCAGCTTGCGCTAATTGTGGAATGATTTGCTCGGCCAGTGCGCGTTGTAAGTGCTCCAGACTCTCTATCGCCCATAAAAACGCATGGCCCAACTGCGACTCGCTGCCAAGCGTTTGCGTGATGCGCTGATTGAGGCCGCGGAGTAGTTTATCGAGCGCTATCGTGGCAGCTGGCTCAGCACTGTCTGCGCTGTGGCCTGTCTTTATACTTGGTAGCAGCTCAGGCTGTGGCGGACAATCGACAAATCGGAAGCGCCGGCGCAGCGCCATATCTAGCGGGGCTAAAGAATGGTCTTGCGTGTTCATGGTGGCATAAATATCGACATTGGCCGGAATACTAAAAGTACGGCCAGAATACGCCAGCTTTACCGTCATCGCATTGGCCATGTCAGTGCGTTTATCTGGCTCAATTAAGCTTAGCAGCTCACCAAAGACTCGTGATACGTTGGCACGGTTGATCTCATCGATCAGCATAGCATAGCGCTGTTTGGGGTCGCGAGCGGCGCGCTGACACAACAACAAAAACGCGCCATCCTGAATACCATACTGCATCTGTAGGCCTGCGGCATTGGTGGCGGTATTGGCAGGCGTCATGACAGGGCGAATCCCTTCGACAAACTCTTCATAGCCGTATGCTTGGTGAAAGCTCACCATACTAAAGCGCTGCTGGCTAAGGGCTTGCTGGCGCGCGCTATTGTCGAGCTGCGCGTGCTCAAATTCGGTTAGCTGCTGTGATAAACCCTCTAGCAAGTCGATGCTATCAGGCAGCAAATACCACGCACCGCTCTCATCCTTATCAAAATACGCTTGACTAGCGCGGTTATCACAGCTGACCGTCCGCGAGTCAGCAGGACTGTGGCGACGCAGCGCCAACCAAGCGGTGCTGCTTAAGTTTTTGTCGCGGGCATTTTTGGCCGCCTTTGCCACAAAAAAAGGATGGGCGACAATCTCTGGTACTTTTAGTAAATCCTGCTGCGACTTGCGCATCTGCAAAAATATCAAGCATAGCACCTCGCGCCAGCTCAAGTCCTGTAACAGCTGGGCCAATAGCGCCTCATCATCTGCGGTGGGCAGATCGTCGGTATATTGCTGGGCGATTTGTAGCAATCGATAAGTCTTACCGGTACCAGCGACGCCCGTGTAGATGATATTGACTGGTTGGTGAGAGCGGTTTGGTTGAGTGAGCAAGACATCAGACATAACATTATCCAGCAGAGCAAAAGTGTATAAACATGAAACAAGCAATAGGCGGGCTGATTATAACAAGGAAAATGGCGATGTTAGGGCGGTCTGCTCGTTACCTTTCTATCATTTTGTAAGCGCAGCAGTTCATGCTAATAATAGTAGGCAGAACGCGGTTAATGTACCATAGTAGCGGTGACGACTTGGCAGCCAATAGGCGCTTCGTCGTTATTGATGAGGTTTCATCATACGCAATGTCACCTTTAACCTATCTATATAAAGGAATTTTGTATGTCAGGATTATTAAAAAAACTCCCTACCAAGCTGACCAATAAATTGCCAGCCAAAGTAGCTGACAGCACAAGATCGCCAGTCGAACCACCAAACAGCACGCTCAAGCCCGTCAGTAACCAATTTACCAAGCTATTGTCAGTGACCAAATACTTACCGGCCAGCGCCCGCTCTAGTATTTTATCCAAGGCTTTTGGTAAAGTGGTGCCCTATGTCGGCACCACGGGCGTCTACTATGAGACGGTTGAGCCAAACCAAGTGGCGGTCAGCTTAAACAACACCAAAGCCGTACAAAACCATATCGGCTCTATCCACGCCGTTGCCATCACCCTGCTGGCCGAAACAGCCACGGGGTTTATTTTGGGTCTAAACCTGCCCTCGGACCGTGTCCTGCTGATTAAATCTTACTCGGTAGATTTTTATCGCCCCATCAAAAAAGGCCAGATCGCTGCTATCGCCACCTTGTCTGATGAGCAGCGCTTGACCATCCTCAATACTCCAAAAGGTGAGATGGTCATCCCTTGCGTCATCCATGATCGCGAGTCTGATAGCGAGCGCGACCCTATCGTGGTCGAGATGACATGGGCTTGGATACCCAAATCAGAGCTAGAAGCCAGACGTCAAGGCAAAGCGAATGCGCAAACAGCAGCAAGCGCTGACGCAGCATTGGCAGATACGCGTGACGACCAGACCGATGACGCTCAACCCGCTTCACAACTAAGCGATACACCCTCTGCGCAAGATTTGTCTGCCGCCACTACAGATATGGCCAAAAGCACATAGATTGCGTGATCAAATAAAAACCCAACAACAAGGAGACAATGATGTCCAAACTTATCCATACATTGACAGCCCCTTTATCCAAGGTACTGCTGGTCAGCGCCTGCGCGTTGGGGCTTAGCATGACAGCCACGGCCGCTCCAGCAAATGCCAGCCAACATGCCACACTTAGCAAATCCAGCCCTGTCTTTTTGGGAGAAGGTGGCAACTATCCTTTTTCTGAAGCGGTGCGGGTCGGCGATACACTATATATGTCAGGCCAGATCGGCTTTAAAGACGGCAAGCTGGTCAAAGGCGGCGTCAAAGCCGAAACCAAGCAAGCGCTAGACAACATTCACGCCACGCTCCTAAAGTATGGCTACCAAAAGTCAGATGTGGTCAAATGCATGGCGATGCTGACCGACATGGATGACTTTACTGACTTTAATGACGTCTACAAAGCCACGATGGCCAAGCCTTATCCGGTGCGCTCAGCCTTTGGCGTCTCAGAGTTGGCAGCGGGCGCAAGCGTCGAGGTTGAATGTATCGCTGTCAAATAATCGCGGTATTCACTATTGCGGTACTCACTATCAATGTGCCACTGCATACCCGTCACTATCGATAGAGCACGACCAAATAACTGGCTTTGATAGTCAGTTATTTTTGTGCCGTTTATATGCTAGGCATCCTCATAAACCCCCTATCAATTTAAAAGCGGTTCATCATTTAGCGCGCTTTCTTTGGTCACGCGCAGCACTTCCTCTAACGTCGTCCGACCTGCTATCACTTTGTGCAGCCCATCAGCGCGAATCGACGATGTTTTTTGGCGGGCGTAGGCTTCTAGCTCATACTCAGCGGTGTTGCTATGAATCATACGGCGCAGCGTATCATCGATGGGCACCACCTCATATATGGCAGTACGACCTTTAAAGCCTGTCTGGTTGCATTTGTCGCAGCCGACGGGTTTGGGGAGTTTGATAAAGGTGTCTGTCGCTTGTGCGCCTGATGGCCCCGATGTCAGATCAATCTCGGTAAAGAGCTTGGCCTGCTCACTATCTGCAGCTTGCCAGCCATGACAATGCGGGCACAAGGTGCGCACCAAACGCTGGGCGACGACCCCTATCAGTGATGATGATAATAAGAAAGGCTCAACCCCCATGTCTTGTAAGCGGGTAACGGCCCCTATAGCGGTGTTGGTATGTAGCGTCGATAATACCAAATGTCCGGTAAGCGATGCCTGTACAGCAATTTCTGCGGTTTCTAAATCGCGAATCTCGCCGACCATCACCACGTCTGGATCTTGTCGTAACATCGCGCGCAGACTCTTGGCAAAGGTCATATCGACTTTATTATTCACCTGCGTCTGGCCGATGCCATCGAGCTGAAACTCTATCGGGTCCTCAGCGGTCAAGATATTGCGAGTCTGATCATTTAGGTCAGTCAATGCCGAGTATAAAGTAGTGGTCTTACCAGACCCCGTCGGCCCAGTCACCAAGATGATACCGTGCGGGCGATGGATAAGGCGCTTTAGCTCACTATAGTCGCTGTCAGACAAACCCAGATAGGTCATGTTTAAGCGGCCTGCTTGCTTATCGAGCAGTCGCATCACCACCCGCTCGCCAAAACTAGAGGGTAGCGTCGACACCCGCACATCGACTTCACGCCCTGCTAGACGCAAGCTGATACGGCCATCCTGTGGTACGCGTTTTTCGGCGATATCGAGTTTGGCCATCACTTTGATACGCGAGACCAAGAGCGGCGCTAATTGACGCTTTGGGCTGATGATTTCTTTTAGCTCGCCATCGACGCGAAAACGCACGACCAAGCGTTTTTCAAAGGTTTCGATATGAATATCAGACGCATTGAGACGGATGGCCTCAGACAGTAGCGCATTGATCAGGCGGATGATGGGGGCGTCGTCTTGCTGATCCATCAAGTCTTCTGTCTCAGGCACGCTATCTGCCAAGCTATCGAGATCCGGATGGTCTTCAAGTCCTGCAGCAATGTGCTGTGACTCGCCCGTATTGCCTGCATAAGCGGCGTTTAGGCGTTTTTCAAACTCATCGGCGCTGACACTGTCATAGGTTGGCACGCCGCGCACGCCCTGCTGCTGCAAAAACCGCACCGCTTCATTAATCGCCGATAGCGGTGTGGCCTTGGTCAGTACCAGCGTCGCGGGCAGCTCAGGGTCTATCGCAAGGATGACCAAAACCTGATGGCGTTTGGCAAAACTATAAGGCAATTGCATCATAAGAACGACCTGATAACTAAGAATAACTGCGGTATGAGCAGCATATGATGACAGCAGAGGTATGTGTAAAATCGACTCTCTCTAAAATGGCATAGCGCTCTTAATTATAGAGCGCGGCTTAGCATAGCGCGGCTCAGCGGCGCACCGCCTTAGTCCAAAAAAGACTGCCTGTAAACCTGCATGAGTTTGGTATAATAGCATTTTGTGTCAGATGCGTATTAGTTTATCTGCAAGACGCGCGCCCCTATCGCTTGGTGCCAATTGCGCCATCTAACGCGCCAAGTCCACAGAGGATTTTTATTTTGTCGATAGTGCGCTATTATCAGTTCAAGACTTATCTGATAAGCGGTGCACGTTTGCACTAAGACACACCCTTTTATATTTGACTGTCTATTTATTAGGTCATCTTGCCGCCCGTTATTAGGATTTGAGTTATGTCAGAAAACGCCCACCCCACTCCCACGCCGCTACTATCAGACACTTTTAGCGTCGGTAGTCGTACCTTTTCTTCTCGGTTATTGGTCGGGACGGGGAAATATAAAGACATGGCGCAGACAGGTGAGGCCATCAGCGCGTCGGAGGCAGAGATTGTCACCGTCGCCATTCGCCGTACCAATATTGGGCAAAATAACGATGAGCCCAATTTGCTCGACGTCATCTCTCCAGACAAATACACTATTTTGCCAAATACTGCTGGTTGTTTTGATGCCGAAACGGCGGTTCGTACCTGTAAGCTTGCTCGCGAGCTGCTGGGCGGGCACAATCTAGTCAAGCTTGAGGTGTTGGGCGATGAAAAAACCCTCTACCCTAACGTCATGGAAACGTTAAAAGCGGCCAAAGTCTTGATAGAGGATGGGTTTGAGGTGATGGTATATACGTCTGACGATCCTATCGTCGCCCAAGAGCTTGAGAGCATGGGCTGCGTGGCGATTATGCCGCTCGGTAGCTTGATTGGCTCTGGACTTGGCCTGCTCAATCGCCATACCCTCAGCCTAATCATCGAAAACGCCAACGTACCCGTATTGGTCGATGCAGGCGTCGGCACTGCCTCGGATGCAGCAATTGCCATGGAGCTTGGCTGCGATGGGGTCTTGATGAACTCTGCCATTGCCAATGCGCAAAACCCAGTCTTGATGGCACAAGCCATGAAGCACGCTATCTGGGCTGGGCGTGAGGCGTTTTTGGCGGGCCGTATGCCGATGCGCAAAATGGCAGCCGCCAGCTCGCCGCAGACAGGCTACTTTTTTCAGTAAACGTTTGCTAGTAGCTCAGCGGACACCTGATCGTGTGGCGCCAGATATGACGCCACCATCACAGGTCTTTTTTCCAACATCATAAAAGGATTTATTATGCGACTTCTCACAGCAGTCGATCAATTATTTTTACTTCTTGAGTCGCGTAAACAGCCCATGCACGTTGGCGGCTTGTTTTTATTTGAATTACCAAAAGCGGCGGATAGTGATTTTGTCTATCAGCTGGTAAAACAAATGCAAGAGTCCGACGTGCCGCCAAGCTTTCCTTTTAACCAAGTGCTAGAGCATCTGATCTTTTGGAAAAAAGACAAAAACTTCGATGTGGAGCATCATCTGCATCATGTCGCGCTGCCAAACCCTGCGCGGATTCGCGAGCTGCTGATGTATGTGTCAAGGGAGCACGGACGGCTGCTAGATCGCGCCATGCCGCTATGGGAATGCCACGTGATAGAAGGCATCCAGCCCGAGACTGAGGGCGGTGCTGAACGATTTGCGCTGTATTTTAAAATCCATCACTCATTGGTCGATGGTATTGCAGCCATGCGTTTGGTACAAAAATCCCTATCGCAGTCCGCCACCGAGCCTGTCACCCTGCCTGTGTGGTCATTGATGGCGCGCCACCGCAACCAAGTCAACGCCATACTGCCCAAAGAGCGCTCTGTGCGGCGCATCATCAAAGAGCAAATCTCTACTATCAAACCGGTGTTTACTGAGCTGCTGGACAACCTCAAAAACCATGGCGACGAAGGCTATGTCGGCACCTTTGATGCGCCGATGAGCATCTTAAACAAACGTATCTCCGCCTCTCGTCGTATCGCTGCGCAGTCTTATGATATCGAACGCTTTAACGATATCGCCGCCCGCCTAAAAATCAGCAAAAATGATGTGGTGCTTGCCGTCTGTGCAGGGGCCATTCGTCGTTATTTGCTCGCCATGGATGCCCTACCCAGCAAGCCGTTGATCGCTTTTGTCCCGATGTCGCTACGTACTGATAATAGCGTCTCAGGTAACCAGCTGTCATTTGTCCTAGCAAACCTCGGCACGCACCTTGATGATCCACTACGCCGCATCGAGCTTATCCACCGCAGCATGAATAACGGCAAACGCCGTTTTCGCCGTATGAATCAGGCCCAAGTGATCAATTACAGCGTGATTGCGTATGCGTGGGAAGGCATCAATCTGGCGACAGGCTTATTCCCCAAAAAACAAGCCTTTAACCTGATCATCTCCAATGTACCCGGCTCAACCAAGCCCTTATACTGGAATGGCGCAAAGCTACAATCGCTATACCCTGCCTCTATCGTCTTTGATGGTCAAGCGATGAACATCACGCTCGCCAGCTACCTCGATAGGATTGAGTTTGGCATCACTGCCTGTAGTAAAGCGCTACCGCATATACAAGACATGCTGATACTGATCGAAGAAGAGCTGGATTTGCTAGAGGCGACCAGCAAAGAGCTTGAGTTTCAAGGCATCACGGTCAAGGACAAGTGTGATGACCAAAACCCTCAGCACACAAAAAAGCTGGCACCATAATGGTACCAGCTTTTAAGATTTGATCGTTGACGGCGGCTTAAAACGCATCGCCCCAAGTCGGTACCACCACTTGCATCAATGGCTTGAGCAGCTTGACGTTACAAGCAAAGATAGAGCCTGATGTCATCGAGTTGTGCGCGCCAGTATGATCGACGACCACGCCGCGTGCTTCGGTGACAATCAGCTCACCTGCTGCGATGTCCCACGGCTTGATAGACATCTCAAAATAACCATCAAAACGACCTGCCGCCACATAGCACAGATCCAGCGCGGCTGAGCCTAAACGGCGAACTTGTCCGCCCGCTTCAGAGATTTTTTGTAGGCTTTCAAAGTGCTGCTTGGCATAAGAGATGACTTCGCCATTGCGTTTGCGCTCAAGCGGATGACCGGTGGTAAATAGCCCACCGTCGATGACTTTACGCTCACTGACATTGATACGGCGTTGGTTGAGACGCGCGCCTTTGCCGCGGCTGGCAGAAAACATCTCGTCACGCACAGGATCATAAATCACGCCGTGCTCGGTCACGCCTTTATATTGTACGGCAATAGAGACACAAAACTGCGGCACGCCATGGACGAAGTTTTTGGTGCCGTCTAGTGGATCGATAATCCAGCACCAGTCGGCATCTTCGCCGCGGCCTTCTTGCATACCAAACTCTTCACCCAAAAACGAATGGTTTGGGTAGCTGGCTTTTAGTGTCTCAATCGTCAGCTCTTCGCTAAAACGATCAATACGGGTGACCAGTCCATCAAGCCCTTTTGACTCGATGTCTAGCTCGATTTTGTGACGGTTTTGATGCGCGTATAAAATCTCTTTACCGACTTTTTCAGCAGCACGTGCTGCGATGACGACCATGGGTTCCATAGATAACCTATTTGCTTGATGAATGAATATACTTAAGAGATAACACTGATAAAATGTACAAAAAATAAAGCCAACTTAAAACTAAATCCTATCAACCTAACAAAAACCCTAGCCGCCAAGCAAACCAAATAGATGATTGCTAGTCGTTGCACCGCCCAAGTTGTCAAATAATTCACACCTACGGCAAGTAGGCGAGGTTTAAGCAAAAAACCTATAAGCTTTATTTTTTACTCTGCTATTTTAGCAATTTTTTATGAATGATAGGGTTTTATTTTAGCAGTTGCTTGAGCTGACTGACCACACCTGCAACATCCAGACCACAGTCGGCCATTTGCTCTGCGGGTGCGCCGTGCGCGATAAAACGATCCGGAATACCGATATTGCAAATGGCTGGGCGATGATGCTTAAAGGCCGCCGACTCATTGAGCAAGTATTCATTGACTGCACTGCCCGCGCCGCCCATCAGCATGTGCTCCTCTAGGGTGGCGATATGGGTGATGCCGTCTGCCAGTATCTCTTCTAACAATACGGTATCTAGTGGCTTCACCCAGCGCATATTGACCACATGTACCTGACAGTGCAACTGCTGAGCGATATCTTGAGCAGCCGAATCAGCGGCAGCGACCATGCTGCCAAACGCCAGTAGCACCAGCTTAAGGGAGGCGTCATCTTGTCCTACTACCGACTCAATCATCGCCTTGCCGATGTCATAGGTCTGCGCGGGGCGCTCGATGGCAGCACCTGTACCGACGCCGCGCGGGTAACGAACAGCCGTACAGCCTTGATACTCATAGCAAGTATTTAATAAATGATAACACTCGTTTTCATCTTTTGGCGCAGCGATTAGCATGTTGGGTACGCAGCGCAAAAAAGCAAAGTCAAACACACCCGCATGGGTCGCGCCGTCCTCGCCCACCAATCCTGCGCGATCGATGGCAAACGTGACATCAAGATCTTGCAAAGCCACATCATGAATCAGCTGATCGTAGCCGCGCTGCAAAAACGTCGAGTAAATCGCCACGATGGGTTTGACGCCTTGCGTTGCCATACCAGCAGCCAGTGTGACGGCATGCTGCTCAGCAATCGCCACATCAAAAAACCGCTCTGGGAACTGACGGGCAAAGTCGGTCATGCCTGAGCCTTCTTCCATCGCTGGCGTGATGGCGAGCAATTTGTCATCTTCATGCGCTTTGTCACACAAAAACTGGCCAAATATTTGCGAATACTTTAGCGCAGGCTGCGATTTTTTAGCAACAGGCGGCGTATCATGCGGCTGCTCATCTGGTAGCTTACTAATGGCATGATAGCCAACTGGGTCTAGCTCTGCAGGCGCAAAGCCTTTGCCTTTCGTAGTATAGACATGTACCAGCACGGGGCCTTTGACTTGTTTTGCTAATGACAAGACGCGCAGTAGCTCAGGTATATTGTGGCCATCAAAGGGGCCAAAGTAGGTAAAGCCAATGGCTTTGAATAAATTGTCCTCGAGCTGCGGCACATCGCGCATCTCTTTGTGGCGTTTGCGCCGATCAAACCCCTGCATATCAGGGCGCTGGCAGACGATAGGCTGACCGGTATCAGAGATATCTACTTGATACCCCGACTCCCATAGCATGGCCAAATGCCGCGAAAACCCGCCAATCGAGCAAGATATCGACATGTCATTATCATTTAAAATCACCAACAAGTCGGCATCTTGCTGCACCGCGTCGTTCATGGCTTCAAACGCCATACCGCCTGTCATCGCTCCATCACCGATGATACAAGCGACCGTCTGCGGCAGCCCCTGATACCGCAGCGCCAGACTCATACCGAGACCCGCTGAGATGGAGGTCGATGAATGACCAACACCAAAGGTGTCGTACACAGACTCGGCGCGCTCAGGAAACGCCGTCAACCCGTCTTTTGCACGGATACTGCCCAGCTGATCGCGGCGACCCGTCAGCACTTTATGAGCGTAGGCTTGGTGCCCCACATCCCAAACGATCTGATCATGCGGCGCATCTAGCAAGTAATGCAGGACAATGGTCAGCTCGACCACACCTAGGTTGGCACCAAAGTGTCCGCCACTTTGACCGGCCGAATACAACAAAAAAAGGCGCAGCTCATCGGCTAACGCAATCAGCTGGGCGCTACTAAAGGCATTTAAATCAGCAGGCGTATCGATACTATCGAGCAGCGGCGTCTGCGGGCGCACACGTGGGATTGCCGTATAAGTCTGCTGCAAACTGGGCAGCTGAACCGCAGACGTAGTGGCTGACGCAGATACGGACTGAGACTGTGGGGAATAAGGTGACTGCTGCATAAACCGTACGATACCTACCAATCTGCTGACAAAACGTGCTTTAGGGTATAAAAAAAAGATAGCCAAGCGACGTCAATAATATCTACATCATTATTGATGTAACAAGCCATATAGTTATTTATGTAACACCGGCATAAAGTCCATCATGCGGCGTCTCACAGCAAGCACGCGAGCATAATATATAGCGCGGCGCGGCTTGGGATGAGTATTATGCCTTATTATCAGACATCAATACCGAATGTTCGTGACGACATAGTAATGTAAGGGTAAAGACTTGTCACTGTATCCGTCAAAATAGTATGGCATAATAGCATTTTTTTTTAATTGTCGCTTTAATCATCGTGCGCCGTCTGTGAACTTTGTGTGTTTTTACCATAAAGCGCAAAACCATGCTATCGTCATGAGCAGGTGAGCGCGTTTTTACAGACTCTACTGCCACCACCGGCTTATGCAGGACAGTAATGTCATATCAATTTATTACCAGTGCCAAACTACCGACTCGTCATGGCGAGTTTGATATTCATGTTTTTGAAAACGACGACGGCCAAGAGCATGTGATGCTGACCGCTGGGCTGTCTGCGTGTGAGCAAGTAGCGGCCGATGAGACGGCAGACAACACCCGCGTGCCGAGCACAGCGCATGCAGCCTCAGAGCCGCCGGTGCCCTTGGTACGTATTCATTCTGAATGCCTTACTGGCGATGCCTTTAGCTCACTAAAATGTGACTGTGGCCCGCAGCTCAATACCGCCATGCAAGCCATCCAAGAAGCAGGCTGCGGCGCTATTTTGTACTTGCGCCAAGAAGGCCGCGGTATTGGTTTGACCAACAAAATCCGCGCCTATGCGCTACAAGATCAGGGCCATGATACGCTAGATGCCAATTTAATGTTAGGCTTACCAGCTGATGCGCGCATTTATGACATGTGCGGCCCCATGCTCGCCCATGTCGGCGTCGATGCGGTGCGGCTCATCACCAACAATCCAGATAAAGTCGCCTACTTGACCGAACACGGTATCAATGTGGTGGAGCGCGTGCCTCTGCTGGTGGGTGTCAACGATATGAATGCGGATTACCTCGCCACCAAACGCGACCGCATGGGACATTTGCTCGACAAAGACTTTAATACTGCCATACACCTAAATAAATAGATATGTTATGAGTATTCCAGATACAGCTAATACCAATATAGACCAAAACGTCATAGACAAAAACGTCGCTCAGGCACAAGCAGATGCGGCAAACCCTGCCATACCAAACGATAACGATATCGCTCGCGTCCGCGCGTTTTTGGTCGATTTGCAAGCACGTATTTGCCAAGCGCTCGAAGCACAAGAGCGTGACGGCGGCGGTGATGCCTCCTTTGTCCCTGATGATTGGCAGCGCCCAGAAGGCGGCGGCGGCCGCTCTTGTGTCTTAGCAGACGGTGAGGTGATCGAAAAAGCCGGCGTGATGTTTAGCCACATTCACGTGCACAACCTGCCCGCGTCGGCGACGGCGCGCCACCCCAATATCGCAGGGCGCAAAGCTCAAGCCATGGGCGTGTCCCTCGTCGTCCATCCCAAAAACCCAAACGTCCCGACCAGCCATGCCAACGTGCGCTTATTCGTCGCCGAAGCAGAAGGCGAAGCGCCGATTTGGTGGTTTGGCGGCGGATTTGATTTGACACCGTTTTATCCTGTGCTAGCGGACTGCGTCCACTGGCATCAGGTCTGTCATGATTTGTGCGCGCCGTTTGGCGACAGCGTTTATCCTGATTTCAAACAGTGGTGCGATGAGTATTTTTATCTGCGTCATCGCAATGAGCAGCGCGGCATTGGCGGGTTGTTTTATGACGATGTCAATACCGAGAGCCGCGGCTGGGACTTTGAGAGGTGTTTTGACTTTATGAAAGCAGTAGGCAACGGCTATCTTGATGGTATTTTGCCTATTTTTGAGCAGCGCAAAGCCGCCCCTTATACCGACGAGCAGCGTCAGTTTCAGCTGTATCGGCGCGGCCGCTATGTCGAGTACAACCTCGTCTATGACCGCGGTACCCTCTTTGGGCTACAAAGTAATGGCCGCATCGAGTCTATCTTAGTCAGTATGCCGCCGCTTGCCAGCTGGCATTACCGCTTTGAGCCAGAGCCTGGCTCGCCTGAGTTTGAGCTGACAGATTTTTACTTAAAACCGCGCGACTGGTTGACTCTATAGCAGGTCTGCCTATAATAAAGACCAAGGTATTTTTCTATTGCTTAAGTTTTTATTGCTTACGTTTTTATCTATCTTACCAAGCGCATATAAGGTCAGCTGTCATGGCTGACCTTATTTATATAAGGCAGATATCAAACAGCAAAACCATCCGCCAAGACACGTCGACGATGCCTGATAAGCCACGTGACAAGCGCGCTTACGATGGATATTACGATGAGATAACAACTATTTTAACTATCCTTACTTAGTTAACCGTTACAATAGAATGTATTTTTAGCAAAAGTCATTTAGAAGCACTGATGTTTCTAAACATTATGCGTTCATTTTTATAATAAAACGTCATTTGCGGCGCGTTTTTCTCAGCACGCCGACGATTAGCCAAATTTAAAGGAGTAATTTATATGGCCCAAGTTATCAAATCCTCACTTACCTCGGTCTTTGGTATCACATTGATGGCGGCCGCTTTAGGCCTCAGCGCTTGTAGCACCTCTGTGGACCCTGATGTCAAAGCGCGTCAAGACAACATGAAAAGCTGGGGCGATGCGATGGGCGTCATGGGCGATATGGCCGAAGCCCCTGACACCTTTGATGCAGAAATTTTTAAAGAGCAGGCTGCGTTTTTGGCAGAAGATGCCGCCACGCCTTGGAGCCATTTTGAAAACCAAGAAGCCGCGGGTAACGCGACTGAAGCGGTATGGTCAAATACCGACGGCTTTCGCGCGGAAGCAGAAAACTTCCAACAAGCGACAGCTGAGCTAAATGCTGCCGCCCAAACCGCCACTAGCATGGATGATGTCATGCCAGCGTTTGGTCAAGTGGGCCAAAGCTGCAAATCATGCCACACTGACTTTAAAGTCAAAAACGACTAAGTCCAGAGCAACATCTGTCAAAACCACCTGACACAAAAAACCGCCTTATCTGCTGATTTGGCGGTTTTTTTTTGCTATAGGTTTTTTGGTTGCTATAAAAGTATCTATCGGCTTACTTTGCCGCTTGCGGATCGGTAGCAGGAGATTGCTGCGTCTGCATCTTATCCACAATAGCACTGACAGACGGATCGCTTAAATCTATGGTACGTATTGGGAACGGGATATTGACCCCTGCCGCATCCAGTGCTGTCTTGATCTCGACGATGACTTGATGAATGGAAGCGACTTTATTGGCCTGCGTGCCATCTTCGATAAACCAGCGTACCGTCAGATCGATAGACGAGCCGCCAAATCCAGTCGCAATCACGCTAGGCTGAGCTTTCGTCGAGACGCTATCGGCCTTATCTAACGCACGTAAAATCTCCGCTTTTGCCGCTTCGATATCGTCTTCGTAGCCGATACCGACTGCCACCTGCAAACGGCGCTGCTTATAGGCCGTATTGACCGTCAACGCCGAGGTGTAAAGGTCTGAGTTGGGAATGACCACTTGCCGACCGTCATAAGTCTTGATGGTGGTGGCGCGGATTTTGATGTCCTCCACCGTCCCTTCATAGTCGCCTGAGACAATCTGATCACCGATACGAAACGGCTCTGAGAGCAGCAGCAAAATACCTGATAGTAAGTTTTGAAAAATATCTTTAAACGCAAAACCAATCGCCACCGAGCCGATACCGAGTGCGCCAATCAGCTTGGCGGGCGTAAACCCTGGCACCGCAATCACCATCGCAATCATAAAGCCGATAAAGATAATCAGTGTCCCGCCTACCCGCTGAAACACCTTGACCAAGTTTTGATGGCGACTACGGCTACCTAAGAGTTTATGAACGATTTTTTTGAACAGTATCGACAAAAACCAAAAAATCAGGATAACAATGAGCGATGCGACAAAATAAGGAATACGCTCCAAAAACCCCACCATGATGTCATTGGCCGAATCAAAGATGCTGTGATACGTCAGCGTATCAGTCGGCGACTCAGGCGCACGGTCAGCGTTTACTGTGGTTCCTGCCTCAGGGGTAGGCATGGGCGGTTCACTCCTTTGATTGATTGGGTAACGCAGCGGCTCATTGTATTTTGTGGCGCATCATGCACCTCAACACTCTACGCCATCAAGTCTGCTTGCACAATCTCAATCCAATAGCCATCGACGTCTTTGATAAAGGCGATGTGTTTCATGCTGCCATCTTCTGGACGTTTTTTAAATTCGACATTGTTTTTGTCAAACCAAGCCACCGCTTCTGCTAAATTGGGCACACTAAAGCAAATATGACCAAAGCCCTGCGGCTCACTATTGCCATCATGATAGCTAAAGTCGGCCTGACTCTCTGTGCCATAGTTGTGGGTTAGCTCCAAGATACCGCGCTGACGAAAGGCAAAGATCTCTAGATCGGCACCTGACGGCAGATTCTCTCGCTCACTATCGGTCAGCTTGGCCAAAAAGTACAAATCAAACTCCATCTCAGGGAATTTTTTGACCGCCAATAGGGTCATACCCAGCACCCCAGTATAAAACTCAAGCGACTTAGCAGGGTCTTTTACGCGTAGCATGGTGTGGTTAAAGGTAAAGCCTGAGGTTTGCGCTGAGATCGGCTGAATACCTGCACGCGCGACGCTGCTGGCAGGCTGCGCGATAGTCGCTGCATCATCAAGAGAGGTTGAGCTAGACGCTGAATGAGACATAACAATCCTAATATACCTAATATAAAATTAATATAAAATTAATATAAAATTAATATAAAAAACAAATGAATCAGCAAGCGAATCACAGCATGGCGATGCGCTTGCTACTTTTATGATAATCAAAAATGCACCAATCAATGATAGGGTTTTGTAAGCAAAAAGCGCACCGCTCTGGTGTGAGGGCCGCTTTCGTCAAGTGAGTACAAAACTCCAAGCACAGATCAGTCTTCTAAAAACCGTACCTTACCGGTTTCTAAGTCGTACTCTGCCCCAACGATGAGCAGCTTACCACTCGTCGTCAAGTCCTCTAGGGCTCGGGAGCCATGTTTGAGCTGACTGACAGACATACGCACGTTGGCACTGATAGAGCGATCTAGCAGCTCATCGGCATCGACGTCTTGACCATTGGCAGTCGCCAGCTCGTGCAAATTGTAAACACTTGGACGAATACGATCGACGATAGACTGTAGGTTTGGCGTGTAGTTTTGTTCAGGGTTGATGAGCGCTTCTACGCAAGCGGTCACCGCGCCGCAGTGTGAGTGACCGAGCACCACCACCAGCTTGGTGCCGAATTTTTCAGCAGCAAACTCAACCGAGCCAATCTGTGACGGTGCGACGACATTTCCTGCCACCCGAATCACAAACAAATCCCCTAACCCTTGGTCAAAGACAATCTCAACCGGTACGCGTGCATCTGAGCAGCCCAAGATAATCGCCAACGGGTCTTGATCACTAATAAGCTCTGGGCGCCTCTGCATCGCAGGATCTGGGTTGGTGAGGCTGTCGACGTAACGGGCGTTACCTTGTTTTAAAAGCTCAAGCGCTTCTTGACCGGTTTTGGGGCGTGTGTCGTTAGGCATGAGAAATCCTTTTTTTTCGAATGTTAAATGATAGATGGCTGCTCATATATCGCAGATAAATAATATGATGGATATATAGACCAAAAGACGGCCAATGACGATGAGGTCATGCCGCACACTTTGGTATCAGCCATGACATGATTGTATAGGAACACCGACAAAAAAATGCTAAAAACTTTTGTTTTAATGTCGTTAATATCGCTATAAACGCCTCTGCCACTATCCCCAAGACCCTCATGCTCATGATGAAATGCAACCAACTCGACATAAAACTGGCACACTGTATATCAACACACTTTATGCTACTAGGACGGCACCTATTTTAATTGGATTAACCATACAAAAACCGCGCCTAGGATAATACAATCTGCTCGAAAGAAAAATGTCCAAGCACATAAACGCCTTACTATTATACTACCGTAAAAGCCATATAACGAGCGCTATCGCCATCCGAGCCATCCGCGCCATTCGCTTTGGCTTGCGGGTATGACTCGCGTAACTGATAACGAAGTTGCACTGATTTATAGTAAGGGTTTGTTATAATACGCAATAACCAGACCATGCTCATGCCAGCCCTTGTCGTGCCCTACGCTAAAAAAGTACGGACAGGCAAGAGGCTTAGGAACCAGATTTATGACCCAATCTTCAGCAAACACGCATACCAACCCTGCGTCATCAGACACTGTACTGCTACAACTGACTGGCCTACAAAAAACCTATGATCAAACTGAGGTCTTAAAAGACATCAATCTTGATATCCAGCATGGTGAGTTTTTGACCCTGCTTGGCCCGTCAGGCTGCGGCAAGACCACGCTGCTACGCTTAATCGCGGGGTTTGAGCAGCCAACGGCAGGGGCGATTTATCTAGACGGCGTACAGATGGCAGGGCTATCCGCGGATAAGCGGCCGGTTAACACCGTGTTTCAGCAGTATGCGTTGTTTCCGCATATGAGTGTCGCGCAAAACGTCGCCTATGGCCTCAAACTCAAAAAAGTCCCCAAAGACGAGATTCGGTCGCGGGTACGTGAGATGCTGGCGATGGTGCAGCTAGAGCACTTAGCCAATCGCAAACCACAAGATCTGTCTGGCGGTCAGCAGCAGCGCGTGGCCATTGCGCGCGCGGTCATCAATCGCCCCAAACTACTGTTACTCGATGAGCCATTATCGGCGCTCGATCACAAGCTGCGTCTGCAGATGCAGTCAGAGCTCAAACGCTTGCAGCGCGAGCTTGGCATCACCTTTGTCTTTGTCACTCATGATCAAGAAGAAGCACTGTCGATGTCCGACCGTATCGCGGTGATGAAAGACGGCAAGTTTCAGCAAATCGGTACGCCAATCGAGATTTATGAAACCCCTGCCAATCTATTTACGGCCAAATTTATCGGTGAGACCAATCTGTTTAAGGCAGAGGTCAAAGGCGTGTACCCCGATCAGCCAGATCGTGATGGCCGCGTGACCAATGGCCGCATCGAGGTTGAAGTCTGTGAAGCGCAGGTGCAAGAAGGTAAAGCCACATTGCGCAACTTGCGCCGTCCTGCTTTTGCTAACGATGTACAAGTAGGCGACATCGTCAACCTACTGCTGCGTCCTGAAGACTTGCGCATTTATGATCCCAAAGACGACAGCCATGCAGGCTTGCTGGGCCGTGTCATCGAGAGTAACTATAAAGGCAGTACCTTAGACTCGATTATCGAGCTGGCCAATGGTCATATCATCAAAGCCTCTGAGTTTTTTGATGAAGACGATCCTAGCTTTGATTATAAGCTCAATGAAGCGGTCAAGGTGGCGTGGGTCGATGGCTGGGAGTGGGTATTGCCCGAAGACCATTTAACAGAACCACAAGCACCTGAGCAAAGCGTGGCTATACAAAAAACAGCCATACAAAAGGATGTCAGCTAATGGCGCGTACTAGCCGTTTTAACTTGGGCAATAAAAGCCCGTTTCGTACAGCAACGCTATGGCTCATCTGGGGTTGGCTGCTGATATTTGCTTTGTTGCCAAACATCTTGGTCATCGCGGTCAGTTTTTTGACCCGTGATAGCAGCGCCTTTATTAGTCTGCCTGTCAATATCGACAGCTATATACGTATGGTGGATCCGCTGTATTTTGAGGTGTTTGTTCATTCCCTCTGGATGGCTGGTATCACCACGGTGATTTGTTTATTACTCGGCTATCCGTTTGCTTGGCTGGTCTCCAAAGCCCAGACGCGCTGGCAGCCGCTGCTGATGATGCTTTTGATTTTGCCGTTTTGGACCAACTCTTTGGTGCGGACTTATGCGCTCAAATTATTGTTTGCCAATAATGGTTTGATCAATAAGTCCCTACTGACGCTGGGTATCATCGACGCGCCTATCGATATCTTGTACACGCAAGGCGCGGTGATAGCAGGCCTGACGTATTTACTGTTCCCGTTTATGGTGCTGCCGCTGTATGCGGTCTTTACCGATCTGCGTAACGACATGCTGCTGGCTTCGCAAGATTTGGGTGCGTCGAAAACCCAGACCTTTTGGCACGTGGTGCTGCCACTGACCACGCCTGGGATTATCTCAGGGGTGCTCTTGGTGCTGCTGCCTGCGATGGGGATGTTTTATGTGGCAGACGTGCTGGGCGGCTCGCGTAACCTGCTGGTGGGTAACATCATCAAAAACCAGTTTTTGGACGCGCGTGATTGGCCCTTTGGTGCAGCGGCAAGCGTGCTGTTGACACTGGCGATGGCCGTGCTATTGCTGGCTTATCGTGCCAGTAGCCGCCGCATTGGTAAGACTGATTTTAATGAGGTGGCCTAATGCCTAATAACCAACGCCACATCAAACCGCCGAGCCTCGGCAGTATCGCAGCCAAAGGCTATCTTGGCTTGATTTATGCTTTGCTATATCTGCCCATTATCGTCTTGGTGGTGATGTCATTTAATAAATCAAAAATCGGCTACAACTGGGGCGGCTTTAGCCTCAAATGGTACGAGTCGCTATTTAACAACCAAGCGATGCTCGATGCATTTTGGCATTCTATCGTCTTGGGTTTAGTCGCTGCCACCGTCTCAACCCTAATCGGCACGCTCACCGCCCTTGCCCTACATCGTTACGACTTTCGCGGCAAAGGCTTATTGAACGGGCTGCTATTTGTGCTGATGATGTCGCCTGAGATTGTCCTTGCGATTTCACTGTTGGCCTTATTTTTATTAATTGGTCTGCAGTTAGGCTTTGTTTCGCTACTGCTTGCCCATATTACCTTTTGCTTGCCCTTTGTGGTCATCACCGTGTTTGCGCGCCTAAGCAGCTTGGATGAGCGCTTGATGGAAGCGGCGCGCGACTTGGGCGCTAGTGAATCGACCATGGTACGCACCGTCCTGATTCCTGTCATCTTGCCGGCGGTGATGGCAGGTTGGTTGCTCGCCTTTACCTTATCACTCGATGATGTGGTGGTATCGACCTTTGTCACAGGGCCTAGCTATGAGATTTTGCCGCTGCGGATTTATTCGATGGTACGCGTCGGCCTCAAACCTGAGGTCAACGCCATCGGTACGTTACTACTGGTAGCCTCTTTGGTACTGGTCGTCATCTCACAGCTATTATTACGGCGACGCTAGACGTTGAAGGCTGGCTAATAGCAAGCACTTGATAGAAATATTTGAGTGGAATTCACTGATATATTGTTTATAATGAATTTTTCTCACCCAAGTGCTTAGGTTATCTTATGTTAGAGCTTCGTCATCTCAATACATTGACGGCACTGCGCGCGCATGGCTCGCTGGCTGCGGCCGCCGATGAGCTGCATGTCACCGCCTCTGCCGTCTCGCATCAGCTAAAAGAGCTGGAAAACTATTATGATGTCAGCCTCGTCAATCGCCGCACGCGCCCGCTGAGCTTTACCCCAGCAGGCAAGATAGTGCTGGCATTGGCCGACAGCATCCTACCGCAAGTCACCCGCACCAAATCCAATCTAAAACGCCTCGCCCATGGGCAAGCTGGTCGCCTGCGCCTGGCCTCTGAGTGCCATAGCTGCTTTGATTGGCTGATGCCAATACTCAACCAGTATCGCCGCGAGTGGTCGGATGTAGAGCTGGACTTTGCCACAGGGTTTGAGCCGGAGCCACATCATCTATTGATGGAGGGCGATATTGATCTGCTAATCACCACCAGTGATTTGCCGATAGAGGGTATCAGCTATCAGCCGCTATTTGAGTATGAGAGCCGTTTGGTACTGTCGCCCACACATGACTTGGCGGCGCAAGACTTTATCGCGCCTCATGACTTAATCGATGAAACCTTGATCGCTTATCCCGTCGAAGCCAAACGCCTCGATATCATCGCAGGCTTTATGACGCCAAGCGATGTGAGTTTCAAAAATGTCCGTACCACAGAGCTGACAGCAATGCTGATACAGCTGGTCGCCAGTGAGCGCGGAGTTGCGGCTCTCCCTGATTGGGTGGTGGCGGAGTATGAGAAAAAAGGCTGGGTGGTATCTCGTCCATTGGGGGACGGCGTGCATTGTCAGCTATATGCCGCAACGCGCACGGCCAGTCAAGATATGGCTTATATGCAGGGATTTGCGAGTTTGTTAGAGGGTATTGTAAAGCCGGTTTAAAGTTTTATTTACCATAATCACTCTTTATGGGTAAAAGTTCGGTACCCTAGTTAGGACTTGAAGCATTGGCTGTATGATAATGGTATCAGTGATTTTTCTCACTGAAATAGTCGCAGTGTACTTCGTTGTGTACATGCAGTGAGCTTTTGAATAGTAGATCACGTTATTTTTATTTACCGTAAACGCTATTATAGGAATAAGTACAGCTAACGTCATATTGGCTGGCGCTTTCTTCCCTGTTTCATTTTCATATTCGCTAGCATCAATCCCGACAATATCAATACCATTGCCAGCATCTTCCACCATTGCACAACCTCTCCTGTGAACAGCACGGAGGTTGTCATACCGAATACTGGCACCAATAGAGCAAACGGCATAACCTTAGAAGCCGTATTTTGACTAAGCAGATGCGCCCACAGTCCAAAGCCTATCAGCGTTGAGATATACACAATAAACCCAAGTGATAACCAAGACTTAAGCGATGCCTTAGTAAACGTCGCCAGCTGCCATGCCTCGGTCTCAAATATGAGAGAAGATAGCGTTAAAATCACGCAAGCGATCAGACCACCCCAAACCACGAGAGTGAGAGCAGACAACGCGGATGCCTTATTCTTTCCAGTATTAGACGAAATAATAGCTCCGTCTGATCCTTGCTGCGTCGCTTGTGTTGACACCTGTTTTGAAGCAATGTTACCAAAGCTCCAGCCTATGGCCGCAATTAAGATACAGACAAACCCAGCCAAAGGCATATCACCACCAAGATTTAACGCAATGACGCTAAGCCCTAGAACACCAACCAGCATACCGATGATTTGCATGCGACTCACTGCCTCACCTAGTATAAAATACGCCAACAATACGGTGATAAAAATTTGAACTTGTAACAATAGTGCCGTCAATCCTGCTGATGCCCCTAAGTGCATGGCAGTAAAGACAAAAGCATACTGCATGACAAACGTACCGATAGCATAGATAAATAATGTACGGTTAAATTTTGGCGGCTTCAGTAAGAAAACCAGTGGTACAGCGGTAAAGAAAAAACGCAGGGCGGTGAGCATTAGCGGTGGAAAGCTTTCAAGTCCCCATGCAATAAAGGTAAAGTTCACACCCCAAATAAAGGTGACTAGTACAGCCAATGCGGTGTATATAGGAGTCATATCGTTGGCCTAGAAAATTATGGCTGGTTATATCTTGTATTAACCATAGGATGTTTTTAGAGAGTGAGTACTACACTTACAAACAATAGAATGGCAATGAGCATCAATGTTACGCCGCCGATTTTTGTAATTAAGTATAGATTATCTTGAGCTTTCCATAGATATCGACTGGCTAAAGCAAATACTTCTGCATAGCAGAAATGGATCAGTAAGACCAAGAAGCAAAAAGCTGAAGCTAAAATCAAAAATTGAGAAAGATAAGTTTGCTCAGTATCGATAAATTGCGGAAATACAGCCATAAAAAATAAGATAGGTTTTGGGTTAGAAAGAGAGGTTAGCAAACCTTCTTTGAATAACCTACCAGCACTTGTGCTACTCACATCTGAAGTGTTGTCAGACTCTAGGGCAAATGACTTTCTTTTTCCAAAGGCCATTTTAAAACCCAAGTAAAATATATACATTGCGCCCAACAATTGAATGGCCAAGAATATTTTCTTTGATGTTGCAATCACTAGTCCAATACTAGTAGCTGAGACAATCGCTACACCTAGCATTCCTAGAGACAGACCTAAGATGCCATAAGCGGTCTTTTTTCGACCATGCGTCAGGGAGTTTGTAATACTTAGAATGACACCAGGACCTGGGCTAGCAATAGTGGCAGAAGCGATAAGTACGTATAAAGCAATATTATTCATTAAACACGACTACCAGAGTAAGCTTTTGTTGGTATTCTAGCATCTAATTTAGATATCAAACTATGCTTATTTTAGAAAGGACAGTCATTTTGAAAAACAAAAGAGCATACCCCAAGGGAACCAGTCATTTCACCCTTCGAACCTATTAACAGACCACTTAAAACAGACTGGTATAATAGAACCACTTATATCAACCCCCTAAGTAAGCAATATCTAGTAAAAATCATAAAACCAGCTTAAAAAAATAAAACCCAAGCGCGGTCGCCAGCAGTGTCAGCCCAACGTGCAGACCGATCAATGCCAGTCCTGCCAGCAGCCGCCCATCATAGATAAAGCCAAACACCTCAGCGCTAAAGGTGCTAAAGGTCGTCAGCCCGCCCAAAAACCCAGTTATCACAAATACCCGCACATGATCAGGCAAACTACTTCCCATACGCTCAAACCATACTAGCGCCAGACCGATCAGCAGACCGCCCAACACATTCGCGCCAAGCGTACCAAGCGGTATCCAGCTATGTACGGGATTAAAACGCGACAGCCACGCCCGCAGGCAAGCGCCAAGTGCTGCTCCCAAACCGATGGCAAGCCACTGCATAGATTATCCTTCCTTTGTATGGCTTTTAAACTGTATATGGCTGCTAAACATTACACCGCAGGCAGTTCCGTCATCGGCCAACGCGGTACGCAGCTGACGGCTAGATCATCGGCCTGCCCTGCTTGCAGGCGCTCATAGCCTGCATAAGCGATCATCGCCCCATTATCGGTACATAACGCCGGCGGCGCATAATGCACGGTAGCATTGATCTTGGCCAGCTCACGCTCCAAGGTCTCCCGCAAGTGCTTATTGGCACTGACCCCGCCCGCGATCACTAGGCGACTCATCTCTACTTGTTTTAACGCCTTCACGCATTTTTTTACTAGCGTATCGACCATGGCATGTTGGAAGCTGGCGGCAATATCGGCGCGCACTTGTGGGTCGCTGTCAGAGCCAGCAGTGTCTTTGATAAGATTATGCACCGCTGTTTTCATACCGCTAAAAGAAAAATCCAGTCCACGATGCAGCATCGGACGCGGCAGCTCATAAGCACTGGGGTCGCCATTTTCGGCTAATTTAGCGATATTAGGGCCACCAGGATACGGCAGGCCGAGCATTTTGGCCGCTTTATCAAAGCACTCACCCGCGGCATCGTCGATCGACTCACCTAGGATTTCATATTGCCCAATACCCTGTGCGGCGATCAGCTGCGTGTGCCCGCCAGATACCAGTAGCGAGACAAATGGAAACGCTGGCGGATTGGCACCCATCAGCGGCGCCAGCAGATGCCCTTCCATATGATGGACCCCTATCGCAGGGATATCCAAGCCATATGCCAAGCTGCGCCCAAATAGCGCGCCCGTCATCAGCGCGCCGATTAGGCCTGGGCCTTTGGTATACGCGACGGCATCGAGCTCGCTTTTTTTGACATCGCACTGCTCGAGCAGCTCATTGAGCAATGGCACCAGTTTGCGAATATGATCGCGGCTGGCAAGCTCGGGTACCACGCCGCCATAAAGGGCGTGCAGCTCTATTTGTGAATACAGCACCTGCCCGACCAAACCTTGATTGTCGCTATCCATTTGCTCACTGTCAAAGATCGCCAGCCCCGTCTCATCACAAGACGTCTCTAAACCCAATACCTTCATATTTTTGCCTTTATCATACCTTGGTCTGCGTGTTGGTTTTGACCACGCTTTTATCTGCGACTCTCTATCTAAGCACTTGCACAAAAAAACCGCCATTGTCTGTCACAATGACGGCCAGTTTAGCAAATTTCAATGGCTCATATCGCCTAAATCAGCTCACGGCAGCTACCATATAATCAACCGCTGCATAGACCTCCGCTTCGCTTACTTTGTCAGTCGCCTGCGCGGGCATCTTGTTAAAGCCCTGCGCTGAGTGCATATGTAGCGTATCTATACCCTTAGCAAGGCGAGGCGTCCATGCTGCTTTATCACCGTATTTTGGTGCATCGAGCAGACCTGCTTCGTGGCAGACTTTACAGTTGGACTCGTATAGCTTCGCCCCTGCGTCAGCTGCCAACACTTCAGGCTCATCTGGGGTTGGTGGCTCGACTGCTTCGGCCGGTTCAGCTGTCGTCGTTGCTGGCGCTTCTGCCGGCACGGCTGGCTCAGACGTCTGCGGTTCAGGCGCTTCAGGCGCGGCGGCAGGTGCCTCCTCTACTGCCATGCTCGTTTCGGCAGGCGCATCAGCGGGCGGCTCGGTAGTGTTATTATCACTACAAGCGCTTAGCATCAACAATGCACTGATACTGATGGCCGATACGGTCAATGTATTTATAAGCTGTGGTTTGTTCATCATGATCACACCTCTATTTGCTATTGTATGTCGATGGCTGCCGACGACAGCGCATACACTGATAGATCGCCAAAAGAGCGTTATTCGTCGGTCGCAGGCTCAGCATCGGCGTCTGCTTCCGCATCACTAGCTGCCATGTCAGCTGCGCTATCGGTAGCAGCGGCCTCAGCAGTGCCAGCATCTGTCGCCTCATCTTGGGCGTCTGTGCTTTCGGCATCGGTACTTTCAGCATCAGTGCTTTCTGTCGCCATCGGCGCTGTCTCGGGGAAATCCATCTGTTCAGCGGCAGGAGCGTTGCTACGTGCAAGCTCAGAGGCCTCATCGACACGGTCTTTGGCCAACACTTGATGCGACTCGCCTTCTTTGTCGCCACTACACGCGCTGATACCAAAGCCTAAAGCGACGACAAATGCGGTGCTTAGCGCCGTATTTAGTACTGATTTTTTCATTGCAACATCCTCAATAAAGTGCACATAAAACGATTGATATGATGCAAATAATCATAGCATAAACTCTACCCAAACCGTTATAGACAGTAGGGTTTTTTCTTGATGGCCACACTTGCCAAAAACAGCTCTACTGATGCATATAGTCCATCTCACCTTGCAGTGACCAATCAAGCCTTCTAACGGCGTCATTCGCTTTTGTTTGGTATTCATGACGCCGCTATACTGTACCAGTAGACAAAAAGGGCGCAACTTAATGATAATTATGGATTAATCAGCAAAAACCATTGACTTTACTACTATTTTTTATTAAAATACTCGCCCTTGTGCTCTAGCACAAAATTGTCCTAGTTTGAGCTGATGCCGGTAATCTTGAGATATTACGGCTAAATACTACTATACAGCCAAACTAATGCCCTTATATCTCATCCTAATCAAGGAGTCTTCATGCCTGCAGTTAAGGTTAAAGAAAACGAACCAGTTGACATCGCTATCCGTCGTTTCAAACGTGCTTGTGAAAAAGCCGGCGTACTATCAGACGTACGTAAGCGTGAGTTTTATGAAAAACCAACGCAAGTACGCAAGCGCAAAAAAGCCGCTGCTGTAAAGCGTTATAAGAAAAAATTGCAACGCGAAACCATTCGTACCACTCGTATGTACTAATCACTTATTTGATTAGCTAAATACCAGCGCTACAGGAACGCCACTGCTATCGATTGATATCAGTGGCGTTTTTTGTGCTACAATTTTTGTTATTATTACTGATATAGTCGATCCGATATAAAAACGATACAGTGAGATGAAGAGTTGTTTTTCGCAGCATCTGTCGGCGTAGGCACAGCAAGCAAGAAAAACAGTTTTTCATTGAGCTGCTTGATAGCCATGTATCTGATTTATTTGGATTCAAACATATATTGTTATCAGCTCATACGGTATTCATAAAACTATACTCATAAACCATACCCATAAAAAACACCAACGCAGGCTGTTTTTATGGCACGCCTCCCTAGTCTCTAATCCATAAGGATAATAACAATGAGCCAACTCAAACAAACACTGTCAGACAGCATCAAAACTTCTATGAAAGCGCGTGAGCTTGAGCGCGTCAAGGTGCTACGCAATGTGCAGTCAGTCGTCAAACAAATCGAGATCGACCGTCAGACCGAGCTAGACGATGCCGCCGTCTTAGAGGTACTACAAAAGCAGCTAAAACAGCGCCAAGAGTCACTCGGTATCTTTACCGAAAATGGCCGTGATGATTTGGCAGCCAAAGAGCAGTTTGAGATCGATGTCATTAATGAGTTTATGCCCGCCCAGATGGACGATGACGAGCTTGCCGCTTTGGTCAATGCAGAGATTCAAGCGCAAGGCGCAACATCGATGCGCGATATGGGTAGTGTCATGGGCGCGCTAAAGAGCAAAACAGCAGGCCGCGCCGACCCTGCCACCATCTCAAAGCTGGTCAAAAACGCGCTACAAGGCTAAGCGCTGAAAAGCTAAACACTGTAAATCTAGGCACTACAAATCTCAGTATAACGATTTCGCGCGAGCAGCTGTATCTCAGTGAGCATTTACATCAATAACCGCCCCAATCAATAATCGCCTAAGGCTCAAAGTCTTGGGCGGTTTTTACGTTTTTTATTTCAGCTTTGATATTGGCCAATAGTGGGCGCGCGCTACCAGCTTGCGCAGTGTTTTGGAGATTGTCTGCCAGCTGCTTGGCTTGTGTCAACGAGGTAAGCGCGGCATCATAACGCCCACTCCACAGCTGGTCATGACTGCGATAGCGCAGCGCATTGATGGTGGCGATATTGGCCAGCTTTGGTGTGATGGTGGTTTTGGCCAGTTTTTCGTTGGCCAATTGCAGGCTTTGCCACGCATAGCGGTCACTTGGCTGCTGCTGGGTTAAAGGCTTGAGTAATGCTTGCGCTTGGAGCGGCTGATTGCTATTGGTCAGCGCCTCTGCCAAATAGAGTCGCAAATCACGGCGCTCAGGATATAGACGCTGCTGATTGGCCAAAATGTCCGCCGCTTTTGCCCAATTGCCTTGCTCAGCTAACAACTGGCTATGAGTAATCGATAAAAGTGGCTCAAGCCCTTGACGCTGAGCTGCGGGCAGTTTGTTTAGCGCTGCAAGCACCTCATTGGCATCATCAAAGCGCTGCTGTTCACCATACCACTGCATCAATGCCAGCTTGGCCCCAGCGCTGTTTTTGGCCGCTGTCGTTAGCACCGTTTCTGACGCATGCTTACCTGTACTCTGTACGCGCCAATAGAGCAGGTCAAACAGTGCTTGGTGGCGCTGCTGCTCAGCCAATGATAAAGGTGGATAGTGCTGGGCTCGGCTTTGCGATTCGCTCAAACGCTCGTTGCTTAGTGGATGCGAGCGCACAAAGCTTGGTAAAAATCGATTTTCAACTTGATTGAGCTGGCTTTGCTGATTCATGGTGGCAAAAAATCTTGGCATCGCCCTTGGATCATAGCCCGCTTGGGTCATAATTTGCATGCCCACACGGTCGGCCTCGCGCTCGTTATTGCGGCTAAACGCCATGCTGCTGTTCATCGTCGCAGTCTGGCTCCCCATCATCACGGCTGCGGCAGCATCTCCATCGACCGCCGACGCCGCAATGGCTGCCAGCATACCGCCTATCTGCATCAGTAGCGCTTTTTTGCGCTCGTCTGCCCCGCTCTCATAATGGCGCTGACTAATATGAGCAACTTCGTGAGCAACGACGCTTGCCAGCTCATCCATACTACTGGCGGCGAGTATCGTCCCCGTGTTGATACCGATGACGCCCCCTGGCGCAGCAAAAGCGTTGATACTTGGATTATCAATAATGACCAAGCCCATCGGTGCCTGCTGCCTTGCTTGCGCATTGAGTCGCCATGTCATGTCTTTGACGGTCTCGTGTATCCACGGGTCATGCTCCATCTTGATGCTTTTATTGATATTGCGTAATGACCACTCACCGAGCAGCTTATTTTGATACTGCTCAGCAAAGCTCAGCCCTTGCCCGCGTAAGCTTGGCAAGCTTAGCTCTTGTGTGTCGGTGGACTGCCACGAATCATAAGGCGCAGACGACGCTTGGCGCAGATCATTGCCGGCGGCGTGACTACTCTTAGGGGTCACAGCGGTCATCGCCGATATGGTCAATATCGCCGCTGATAGGATAGATAAGGACAGCCTGTGAGCCACGCTGCGCCTGCGCTTATGGATAGAGACAGTATCAGGCATCAGCAAAGTCGGCAACGATGCTACTTCATAGGCGACTGTACGGCCTTTAAGCGATTGATGAAAATGAAACAAATGCGCATCCTATACAAATAAATCCTAACGTCGTTTTGACTATACGAGCTTGTTTGGGCAAAATCAATTGTCCCGCGCCTGTGACTACCAATCACCACGCAGACCGTCACGATTGTGCAACATGACTGTGCAATCGTTATCTCATTATCATTCTAATGAACCGAATATGACGTTGACTATATTCAACTGCAATCGCCCTTGCGCTATTTGTTATAATGACAAACCATCTCTTAAGTTAAAACCCTCGCATATGATAAGGTTTGTTTATGTCTGCCGATAGTCAGCCAATTACCCGCCCCGCCTCTGACGTTATTTACTTTGCGGCGGATTTGCCTGCAACTGAGCAACAGCAAAGCTGCGAGCTGCTACACTTGCTGGGTGACGCAGTACTCATCAGCGATACGCCGCTGGACATAACACCGCCGCGCCTGACGATAAAAAAACTGGTCGACGGCCGCGGACTGGCCTGCCCGATGCCTTTATTAAAGACCAAAGTGGCTCTGCGTGAGGTGGCAGCAGGTGAGTCGCTATATGTAGTAGCGACCGACCCCAACTCACAAGCAGATATCACCGCGTTTTGTCGCCAAAGCCAGCAAATGGGCAGCGCAGCACCCTTATCTTTAAGCGTTCATGAAGTGACCCATCAACCTGCCAATGACGATAAATCTGTCGCGCATTTCGATACAATATATCACTTCATCATTACCAAAACCGATAGCAACTAACGATGGCTATCCTTTACAATTACAACTATAAAGATTTTTATCTGACTATTTGCTTAACTATTTAACCAAGGTCAAAAATATGGCTAATCCTTCTAATAATGCTGCAAAAACGAGTAAAAAAGACGAGGCAGCGCCGATAAAAAATGAAGCACGCGATGCGGCGCTAAAAGCCGCGGCCGAGCGGCCACCCTACGACGCTCGCACCCTTGGCGACACTAGCACCCGTGACTTGGTGCCTGCGATGCCGACCCACTTGTCCGCGCCAGGCGTCAACTTGGGTGCCTATATCAATACTGTTCATCAAATCCCCATCTTGACACCGACCCAAGAGCAGGAGCTGGCGCATCGCTACTATGACGAAGGCGATGTAGAAGCGGCGCGCTTATTGGTCATGTCACATCTGCGTTTTGTCATTCATATTGCTCGTAGCTACTCAGGCTACGGATTGCCGCAGGCGGACTTGATTCAAGAAGGCAACTTGGGACTGATGAAGGCGGTCAAACGCTTTGATCCTAATAAAGGCGTACGTTTGGTATCCTTTGCCGTTCATTGGATCAAGGCGGAGATTCATGAGTTTGTGATTCGTAACTGGCGTATCGTCAAAGTCGCTACCACCAAAGCGCATCGTAAGCTGTTTTTTAATTTACGCAGCTTAAAGAAAACCAATAACCAGCTAACGCTAGAAGAAGCGGATGCCATTGCCAAGGACTTAAACGTCACGCGTAAGCAAGTGCTAGAGATGGAATCGCGCCTGACCTCTTACGACGCCTCATTTGAAGCGCAATCTAGCGATGATGACGATGGCCGCTATGCGCCGCAGTTGTTTTTAGAAGATGGCATCGATCCCGCCGAGCAGCTCGAAGAAGAAGACTGGGAAGAAAACAACTCCTCAGCACTGCTTGCTGCGATGGGCACATTGGATGATCGCTCACGTGACATCGTCGAGCAGCGCTGGCTCTCTGAGCAAAAATCCACCTTGCATGAGCTGGCAGCAGTCTACTCTATCTCAGCGGAGCGCGTGCGTCAGATCGAAAAAAACGCCATGGACAAGATTCGCGATGCCATGACCATCGATAGCGTTATCTTACCTGATGACATTCAATAGACAGCACAGAGTACAAGGTAATAGAATCGCTAGTTCAGGGCAATAAATAGTGCAGAGCATGATGCAGTACATAACACGAGTTTTTCTATGGTAAATTGGATAGGAATTGCGGCGATTAATATGGCCATTGCCGTGGCTCTAGGGGCATTTGGCGCGCATGGTCTAAAAAACCTCGTCAGCCTGCAACAGTTAGAGTGGTGGCATACCGCAACGCTGTATTTATTTGTCCATGCGCTCGGTCTGCTGATCGTCGGCGTATTGATACGTCTAAGGTACGCGACGCAAGCCCCCGCATGGCTGCTACAAGTCGGTATTATCATATTTGCTGGTAGCCTATATGCGATGACGCTGGGCGCGCCGCGCTGGTTTGGCGCTATCACGCCTATCGGCGGCGTACTGATGATAGCAGGCTGGCTATGGTTAGCGATATCCGCGTTTACCATCAAGCCGGCAGCCGCAAAATAGCTTATCAGGGCTGATAGCCATGATAAAAAAATGATAAAGAGTAAGGCGACTGATAGTATGACCCATATGTCAGCGCCGATAAAAGGAACAAGACTGCATTAGGGAGCATCTGTTATGAGTACTATTAGTGTCAATGGTAAACATCTACAAACCACACACCAGACGGTGCAGCTGGTCATCAATGAGCTTGGCCTGAGTAAAGGTCGCTATGCGGTAGAAGTCGACGGCGAGCTGATACCAAAAAGCGAGCTTGCTGGCATGCGTGTCAAAGAAGGCATGAGCATCGAAGTGGTACAAGCCGTCGGCGGTGGCTAGGTCTTAGCGACCGTATAGCTATTTACTCTGCCGTTACGTATCGTCAGTTCGATATAAAATCGCTATGCTGATAATAAACGGCTCTGATTAAATAGTTCTGATATAGCAACCGGCTCTGATATAGTAAATGGCACAAAAGAAAAGACCTTAGCTCATAAGTGCTAAGGTCTTTTCTTTTATGCCGTTTATTTGTTTATAAGAAATTAAGGCCTAATAAGGTAATGACATTATAATAGTAGTTGTGTTGTCCTACGCCCTATTAGACCTTAATAGGATCATACCGCTGGCGCTATCTCGGCTGGCGTCACATCTTGATAACGTCCATCACGCCCTGCCCCTTGTGTTTTCTTACGCTCTTGACGGGTTTTGTACTTACGGACTTGTCTATCGAGCTTGTCTGCCATGTCGTTGATGGCTTTGTACATATCATCTTCAGACGCTTGGACAAACATCTCTTGACCCGCCACTCGCATAATGGCTTCGGCCTTATGGCTCTTCATGCCGCCGTCACTGGCGCCGCTATTATCGAGCGATAGTATCACTTTAATACTCTGTATCTGATCAAAATGTCGCTCTACTTTTTCTAGCTTTTCGCGAACTGCCTTGTCCATGGCTTCGGTAACACTGATATGATGACCACTGATAGAAACATTCATATTATTGTCCTTTTGTTTATAACTCACAATCAACAGATGACATAGCCGTCCTGCCTGTATCACCCTGCCTTACCAACAACTCATTAATCAAATCTAAGACCCTTGTTAGCTATGCCTCTGATAGATAGACCGTTAGCCACCAGTATCTTTAGCAAAAATCAACGTATCCTTATATCGTCTCTTTGGTTGCTAATGAAGATAAATACCGTCAAGGTAAATACATTCTATAAATACGTACTGAGGTTAAACTCTTAGATTTTGTACTTGGGTTTCGTTGTTGGTATGACTCTAATTTGTCATGAAAGCGGCGTAGTAGCAAGCCATTAAATTGTAATTAAATGTAATAAAAACTGTTGTTTCTATCAAGTTTCTATATAATCAAAAAATTTTATTTTTTATATCTAGATATAGAGTGCAGCAACACAGTAGCATGGTCTATGGCTGATATTGACGCAAAAAAATAACGCCGCTCATATCGTGATACTAGCGGCGCTATTTTAGTTTTTGAGCATATAAAATGAAATGGACTGAAGACATATCTATTCGAAAATAAGCGCCTGAACATGAGTGCTTGATGATAAAAAGATGCGTTAATATTTTTGTTTACGCTGGGTGGACGAGCCGATATTCATCGCTTCACGGTACTTGGCCACCGTACGCCGAGCGATATCGATACCATCCGCCAATAGCGTCTCTTTGATACGGCTGTCTGATAAGGGCTTTTTGGGGTCTTCGTCGGCGATCAGCTGTTTTATCATGGCGCTGATAGCGGTCGATGAGATATCACCATCTGCGCTACTGACATGCGAAGAAAAAAAGTGCTTAAGCGAAAATAAGCCCTGCGGTGTCAAGATGGTTTTGCTGGTGGTCAAACGTGAGACCGTCGATTCGTGCAGCCCGACCTCATCGGCAATGACTTTGAGAACCAATGGCTGCATGGCGGTGGCACCCTGCTGCAAAAACGCTTGTTGATGATGCACGATGCTGGTCGCGACTTTTAGTAGGTTTTGATTGCGCTCTTCGATACTCCTGATAAACAATCTGGCATCGGTGAGGTTGTCACGCAGGTACTGATTATCAGGGCTATCATCACCGCGCTTGACCAAGCTGGCGTACTCTTGATTGACCCGTAGCTTGGGTAGCGTCTCAGGGTTTAGGCGTACTTGCCAGCCGGCCTCCTGCGCGTCAGGCAAACCCGTAGGGCGACGAATGGGCGTGACCAGCACATCGGGTATGTCGTAGCTGTCTGGCGACTGAGCATGGTCGGGCTGGTTTTTTTGAAAGACGACGCCTGGTAGCGGGGTCAATGTGCGCAGTAACGTCAAGGCAGGCATGATGTCCTCAGAAGTCAGCCCTGTGTACTCAGTCAATGCCTTGATATTATTGCTGACCAGATACTCACTAGCAGATAAAAGCGCGTGAGCTTCTTTTAGATATGCGGTACTGGGATCGAGCTTTGCGAGCTGCAGGGCAAGGCATTCGCTTAAATCACGAGCGCCAACGCCCAGTGGATCGCAAGACTGGACAATACGAAGCACGGCCAGTATCTCATCGCGCTCGACCCGCTCCTCCCACTGATAAAAGCTGGCCATGGTATCCAAGCTCTGTAACAGCTCATCGATATCGAGCCGAACAAACCCCATCTCATCCATCGAGTCTATCAAATATTCAGCGATCAAAGTATCGGTGTTTGATAAACGCTTAAAGTTTAATTGCCAGCGCACATGGTCTTGAATAGTGGCAGAGGTGCCCCCTTGATAGCTATCAAAGTCCTCATTCGCGTGCTGCGCGCTGCTGGTCGTCTGACTGCTCGCGGCGGATGCATAGTTATCGGTATTATAATTATCGGCACTATAGTTATCTGTACGATAGTCAGTAACATTGTCATCATCATTGTAGGCCGCTGCGTCGAAGTCCTTTAGACTATCATCACCTGCAGGAGCGCCGTTTGTCTCCAGACCAGCTGTCGCCAAACGGTCAATGTCTATGTCTACGCCACTATCTGCCCCATACTCGCCCGTCTCTTTTGCTGTGCTACTAAACGCATCGGTGGCCGTCGTCTGATTCCAGTCATCAAGCGTTAAGCTATGCTCAGCTGTCTCCATACTGTCGTTCGCGCCGCTGTCAGAGCCCTCACTGTCGCCATATTCTTCACCGTCCTCGATGCGTTCGAGCAAAGGATTGCTATCGAGCTTGGCCTGAACCTCTTGCGCCAGCTCAAGACTAGAGAGCTGCAGCAACTTAATGGCTTGCTGCATCTGCGGGGTCAGCTTTTGTGAGGTACTCAGCGTGGTTGCCAATCCGAACGACATACTCATGGGTGGCTTATTACACTCCGACGATGGTGATAGTCAATAAACAACTGGCTAAAATTGTGATTTAGCCCTAACAGGACACGACGATAGCATTTTCTGTTGCAATTTTGCTACGATAATTTATGCCTAGCCCAGATACGCTTATTTTACTATTACTATAAAACCTTCTAAAATCAATGTTTTCGCTATCATTGCTGGCATGCTGACGCAGCCGACTGGCAAAGCCTACAAAATCTCAATATTAGGGCGCGTCCTCAATTCAATCGATAGTTATCTAAATGGGCTAAAATAAACACCAAAACAAACGACAACTAAAACACAATTGAGAATATTATGAACCACAACCAAGCGAACGACCAATCATTTGCCGTCGCTGCCATTCAAATGAATAGCCAGCAGGACATCGAGCAAAACCTAGCAGACATTGAGACGGCCATTAGCGCCGCCGCCCAACAAGGCGCTCACATGGTGGTGCTACCAGAAAACTGCTGTAGCATGGGGCAACAGTCTGCCACAGCCGAGCGCTTCGATGAGCTATCATCGACGATAGCAGGCTATGCCAGTACTCATGGTATCTATGTGCTGGCAGGCTCATTGCCTTGTCCTTATCGCCCTGATGGTATTGTCGTCCCTGATGGTAGGCTGCGTCAAGTCAGCCAAGTGTTTGCCCCTGACGGTACGCGCGTGGCCCGCTATGACAAGATTCATCTGTTTACCGCGACTGTCGCTGACAAAACAGGCAGCTATAATGAAGCGGCGACCTTTGAGCCTGGCACCCAAACCGTCGTGACGCCGCTAGAGACTGATGATACGGTCTACCAGCTGGGTATGATGGTCTGCTTTGATTTGCGTTTTCCAGCGTTGGCTCAGCGCCTTCGTCAAGCTGGGGCAGATATGCTAAGTGCTCCTTCAGCCTTTACCTATTTGACTGGGCAAGCGCATTGGTCACTGCTGCTACGGGCACGGGCACTAGACAGTCAATGCATGGTGATTGGGGCGGCGCAAGGGGGAGACCACACTTATCAGGACGGTCACACACGGCAGACATGGGGACATGCTGCCATCACCGCCTATGATGGCACGGTGCTCAGCAGCTACGATGACAGCGAGCTACAAAAAGTGAGCGCCACAGAAAACCAGCGCTATGCCATGGTGATGGCGTCTTTAGACAAATCGCAACAGCAGCAAGGACGACAGAAATTGCCGATTTTTGACTGTCATCGTTTGGCATAAAGCCGTCTGACGAATAATTTGATGATTAAATTGTTAATAGGGCAATGCCGTCACATGATACAAGACGATAGAATCTTATAAACAATGCCAAGTCTACTCGGTATCACCATCAACTTGTGTGTGAGTGGCACGCGGATGAGCGCGGTCATAAACCTGCGTGAGCTTGGCAAAATCAACATGGGTATAGATCTGTGTGGTGCTGATATCACTGTGCCCGAGCATCTCTTGTACCGCACGCAGGTCACCACTGCCTGAGAGCATGTGTGAGGCAAAACAGTGACGCAGCAAGTGTGGATACATGTTTTGGGCGATACCAGCGCGGGCAGCGGCTACTTTTAGACGCTGCTGCACCGCTCTGGTCGATAGGCGGGTGCCCAGCTTTTCGCTGATAAACAGTGCGGTGTCCATCTGCTCAACCCACAACTCACGGTGCGGCAGATAGCGGCGTATGGCTTCAGCGGCTTTGCGCCCTAGCGGTAGCAAACGCGTTTTGTTGCCTTTTCCTGTGACGCGCACGCGTAAGTCAGACAAGTCGATATCGCTCACATCAAGTGCCACCAGCTCGCCGACACGAAGACCACTGCTATAGAGCAGCTCAAACATCGCCTTATCACGTAACCAAAGGCGCGCCTGCTCTGGGGTATCAGGCACTTCTTGCTCAAGCAATTGGGTGAGTAAATCGACATCTGCGATAGATGGTAGAGGTCTGGCACTGCGTTTGAGCTGATAGCCAGTGGTTGGGTTGATACGGGCTAGGCCCTCCTCTATCAGCCAACCATAAAAATGGCGAATGGCGGACAGCTCCTGTTGGACACTGGCCAGGGCAAGCTTGTCTTCATCGAGGCGCTGGCTGATATGCTGAGCCAACTGACGTTTGTCACAGCGCGTCCATGTCAGACGCTTGCCCCGCAAAAACAGCGCCAACTGATTTAACCCAGCAAAATAAGCCGTCAAGGTGTGCTCAGAATGATTGCGTACCGACAAGGTGTTGAGCCAGCGATGCACTGGGGACAGCAGCTCACGCAGTGCCGCATCGGCCTCTCTGCTTGTCGCCAGCGAGCCTGAGCGCCGCGCTTGTGAGGCGTCGTCTGCTGCTAATGCCGCCGCTCGCCCTAAGTCTGTATCTACCTCTTTATCTAAGTCTTGTTTTTGACTGGTGCGTCGCTGCGTCTTGTTATGAGACGTCCTTTTGCTGGACATGACCATTGCTGTTACCTACTCGCCAAACGTACATGCTGGGCAGTTTTTATTAACCCTCAGAGCTTGGTTTGATACCCGCTTGCGCCATCAGCCCATCCGGACTAAACACTCCTTCGTAGACAAAGGCCGTCGGGCCGGTCATCATCACCGAATAACCAGGCTGCCACTTGATAATCATACTACCGCCATATAGCTGCGCGCGTATCTCTTCGCCCTCGTCGAGCCAGCCTTCACGAATACCGACGGCAACCGCCGCACAGGCACCTGTACCACACGCTTGGGTCTCGCCCACGCCGCGCTCATAGACACGCAAGCGAATGTGCCGCTGATTCATGATTTGCATAAAGCCGACATTGACCCGCTCTGGAAAAGCAGGGTGCGACTCGATGGCTTTGCCTAACATTTCGACATCGGCGCTTAGGACGTCATCGACCTTGATCACCGCATGGGGATTGCCCATATTGGCCACATAAAGCTGCACAGGCGTGCCATCGACATCGAGATGATAGGCGTTTTGAATTTTGGTAGTGGCTTTTGGGGTAAAGGGAATCTCGTCTGGCTCAAACTTGGGCTTGCCCATATCGACCTCGACCCAGCCGTAACGGTCGGTGGTCAACGAGATGATGCCGCTGGCCGTCTCGACACGCAGACGCTGCTTAAATGATAGCTTTCGTGCCTGCACAAAACGGGCAAAGCAGCGCGCGCCATTGCCGCACTGCTCTACTTCTGTTCCATCGGTATTAAAAATACGATAGCTAAAATCCACGTCAGGACGCATCGGCGGCTCGACGACCAACAACTGATCAAAGCCGATACCGAGATGACGATCGCCCAACAATTGCACCAACTCTCTGGTGAGATCTAAGCGCTGGGTCACCAAATCGATGACCATAAAATCATTGCCCAGACCATGCATTTTTGTAAATTCTATTAGCATACCCTTGATATCCTATCCTAATTTTTATGTATGCGTTATATTAGCACGCTGTCAGATACAATGATAATTATCACCGTTAAATACCCAATTATCGTCATCAGTTCGGCCATACGGGCTAGGGCGCGTCCTGCCACAGCTGCTCATCTACATAGAGCGCCTCGACTGTCTCGCGCGGGCGAATCAGTTGATGACGCCCGTCCGCTACCATGACTTCACTGGCGCGCGGGCGCGAGTTGTAGTTACTACTCATGGTAAAGCCATAAGCCCCCGCTCCTGTGATGGCCAGCGTATCGCCTGTCTGTAAGGATAGCAGACGATCTTTTGCCAAAAAGTCGCCCGTCTCACAGATAGCGCCGACGATATCCCACGCTTGGGTATCAGGCGTCTCGATACCAGCGCTTGGCAGCACAGTTGGTATCACTGCCATTTCAGCCTGATAGAGCGCTGGACGAATCAAATCATTCATTGCCGCATCGACGATGGCAAAGTTTTTGTGCGCTGTCGGCTTGAGGACATCGACGCGGGTCAACAGCACGCCTGCATTGGCTACGATGCTACGGCCCGGCTCAAAAAACACTGTCAATCCCAGCTGACTCAGCTTAGGCAGTAACGCTTGCGCAAAGTCCTCGATAGATACTGGCATCTCGTCGATATAGCGGACGCCGAGGCCGCCGCCCAAATCGATATGGCGCAGCTCAATACCGTTATCACGTAAGCCCTGTATCAGCTCAATGACTTTATCTAATGCCGCCACAAAAGGCGCCACTTCTGTCAGCTGCGAGCCAATATGACAATCAATACCGACAATCTCGATATGCGACAAAGTCGCGGCTTGCTGATAGAGCGCTAGCGCTTCTTGGTGCGCGACACCAAACTTATTGTCTTTTAGGCCCGTTGAGATATACGGATGGGTCTTGGCATCGACGTCTGGATTGACACGTAGCGAGATCGGCGCTGTCTTATCCAGCGTCTTTGCTACCTCGTTGATCAACGCAAGCTCGCTGATAGACTCGATGTTAAAGCAGCCGATACCTTGGGTGAGGGCATACTCAATATCGCCATAGGTTTTGCCGACGCCTGAGAATACCACGCGATCAGCCCTACCACCTGCTGCCAGTACGCGCATCAGCTCGCCGCGTGAGACGATATCAAACCCAGCGCCCGCCTGTGCCAGCACCCCTAGCACCGCAAGGTTTGAGTTGGCTTTTACGGCGTAGCATATCTGATGCTCTACGCTGGCAAAGCTTTTGCTATAGGCGTGATAAACGTCCAATATTGCTTGTTTGGAGTATACATAGCATGGCGTGCCGTAATGATTGACCACCTCATCGATATTGACCTGCTCCATATGCAGTGCGCCATCGCGATAATCCAGCGCAGGCAGATGAGCGGTTAGCGCCTGCGGGTCAATATACAGCCCTTGTGCGGTATGGGTAGTGACGGATTCGCCGATTTTTTGCTCAGAATGACTCATATAAATATCTCTACATTGATCAAGGTGTTAAGAAGATGGCAAGGACAAAAATGCACGACTAGCGCGGCAACAGCCCTATCAAATATTGTATGGCTAGCATATAAACGACTCCCAAACACGGCCATAACAGTGTGGACACCGAGACAATCAAGCTCACAAGCTGGCTCACCCTAAGAGCGGCTACCCTGCGATGCTTAATTGCTAGTTGCTAGTTGCTTAGTGAATTAGTGAATTAGTGAATTCATAACTTACTAGTTTGGTCATTTGCCTTAGTAGTCGTTGGGATCGGTACTGGGCGCTGGTAGCTGCCAGTCATCACGCGGCTGATACTTATCATCATCAATACCAGCAAAGGCGGCATCTTGCGGATGGCTGGTACTGCCGAGCGTCTCTGTGCTTTGCTGCACCGTTTGGTTGCTATCATCTACCAGATACAGGCCGCCCTTTTGCCCGCAGCCTGACAAAGCCAGCAGTGATACGGCACTCACGATAAATACTGGCTTCATAGAAGTAAGGCCGGCGCGGCGATGGGCGACTGCGCTGGTCGCGTTCTGGAGATGGGTCGAGCGGCGAGTAAAAAGCATAGCGTGGATGACCTATGTGAATGACCGATAACGGTGTATATAACAGTATGGTGTATATAACAACATATAGTGAGCTCAGTATAAAAACTGATACAGTGCGACTGGGATGAATTTTGCGCCGCATCTGTCTGCGCAGGCACAGCACGCCAAAAAAATTTATACCAGTTCCGCGTCGAAATATAGTGTATCTGTTTTATTTAGAATCGACTATAAATAAGCGAATGAGTCCGCCAAAAAAGCGTCCATGGGCGGATTGGGTAATCGCATTATGACATAAAGCGCCCCTTATACTGAATATGATAGGGTAATAAATTCCTCATCGTTTTATTGGCGGACAAACGGACAGTTTTTGAGCACAAAAAAGCGCATTATCCTGATTTAGACAAACTTTCTTACAATTTTTATTGGCTGCTATTTTTTGTGTTAACGCTCGATAGACATTGACTACACTCGGTGTACAGTTGTATTTGCCAAGCAACGATTTATGGCTTTAACCCTGATAGTTATCATGGTATAGCCACAAAAATGTGTTACATTATAGACGGACCTTGCGACTGTGTTTGGGTGCTAGCGGGCAACTCAACACACACTGATCGACCGTGACAGCCAAGGATACCTCAAATCAGCCATATGCTTGCTTGACCTATGTCAGCTTGGATATCGCTGGTTTTTGTGTATTACCCCGCGACTCATTTACTGAGTCACCATTTAACAAAAATCATCTAAGGATAGAGAGAGTATGAGCGACAGCCTAAATCCCAATTTTTACGACCAAAACGCAGAAACATCCACCCTAACCAACCCTACCTTAGTCCTCAACTGCGGTTCTTCTTCTATCAAGTACGCCCTCATCAGCGAAGACAACTCTATCCGTATCACTGGACTGGCCGAAAACTTAGGCCTTGACACCGCCCGTATCAAACACACCACTATCAATGGCGATAAGCTAGAAATCTCTATCCCAGGCGGCCGGCACAAACTGGCCTTACAAAAAATCCTTGAGTTATTAGAGCAATATCACTTTATCGCTGTCGGACACCGCGTGGTCCATGGTGGCCGCGAGTACTCAGAAGCGGTACGTGTCGACAAGCATGTCTTAGACGAAGTCAAACGCCTAAAAATATTGGCCCCGCTACACAACCCAGCTCACGCTTTGGGCATCGAAGCGGTACAAGCCATCTACCCGGAGATTCCGCAGGTGGTGGTTTTTGATACCGCCTTTCACCAAACCATGCCGCCGGTGGCATTTCGCTACCCAGTACCAAAAGCCCTCTACGAAGATCATAAAATCCGCCGCTATGGCTTTCATGGCACCTCTCATGCCTATGTCTCAGAGCGCGCCAGTGAAATCACTCAAACAAAAGGCCCGCATGGCTGGCTGACCGCGCATCTGGGCAACGGCTGCTCGGCGACCGCCGTCTATGATGGCAAGAGTCTGGATACCAGCATGGGGCTGACCCCGCTTGAGGGCTTGATGATGGGCACCCGTAGTGGCGATGTCGACCCAAGCTTGCACATGCACCTAAAGCGCCAGCTCGATATGAGCTTAGAAGACATCGATGCGATGCTCAATAACGAAAGTGGCCTACTGGGTATCTCAGGGCTATCGAACGACCTGCGTACAGTCGAAGAAGCGGCCAACGAAGGCCACCAAGATGCCAAACTGGCTATCGAGATGTTCTGCTACCGCGTGGGTAAGTATCTGGCCAGCTTAAGCTGTGCGCTGCCTGAGCTGACGGGTATCGTCTTTACCGGTGGTATCGGTGAAAACTCGGTCACCACGCGTACTCGTATCTTAGAAGTGATGCGTCATTTTGGTATCAAGGTCGATGCCAACAAAAACGCAGGGCTGTTTGGCGGTAGCGAAGGCAGTTTCCACGCAGAGGACAGCCATCTGGAGCTTTGGGTCGTCCCAACGGACGAAGAATGCCGCATCGCTCAAGAAACCCGTGAAGCCTTGAGCCTCACCTAGGTTCTGTCTGCTGACAGATCCATCGTTAGGATGGGTTTGTCAGCGTTTTTGTCCGTGCCTTTGATGATCGCTATCAAAAAGCGCGGCATCTATCTGACTCATTCTGGCAAGGATGAACACGCTTTAAAAATACAATAAACCGTAGGATACACTATGCAAACCATTTTACTTGTTCCCATTAGTCGTGGTATCGGTGTGACATCAGCGGCGCTCGGCCTGATTCGCGCTTTTGATTATAACGGTATCAAAGCCGGCTTTATGAAGCCGTTTTTGCAAGATGATACCTTTGATAAGCAGCATAGCTTGGACAGTACCAGCGCTTTGACCATGCATGCTTTTGGTCTCAATCCACCAAAATCGATCAGCCGTCAGCGCGTTGAGCGTATGCTGGGTGATGACAACCTAGACGATTTGATGGAAGAAGTGGTGGTCAATTATCATACGATTGGCGACAATCATGACGTGGTCATCTGTGAAGGTCTGGTGCCGACCACAGAAACCTCTTATGCCTCACAAATCAACCGCGCCATCGCACACGCACTCGATGCCAAAATCATCTTTGTCAGCACGGCCGACACCAAAAATCCGGCGCATTTGGCAGATAAAATCGATGTTCACGCGCGCGAGTTCGGCGGTATCGTCAACGCCCGTACCCTTGGGGTGATTTTGATGCGCGTACACGACGTGCCAAACACCTTTGAGACGCAGCCCGTCGCACCAGGCGAGGCCATCGTCAGCTTAGATGACACCTTTATGCAAGAGGTACAGCGCCTCTCCCCTACTTTTAACACCGATGCATTTCGCCTAATCGGGGTGGTGCCGTTTAGTGACTCGCTGTCTGTGCCACGCACGTGGGATATCGCCACCGAGCTCGATGCCAAGTGGCTCAATGTCGGCGAAGCCAAATCGCGCCGCATCACCCGCATTAGCCTCACCGCACGCTCGGTGTCACGTGTCGACGAGGTGTTTAAACGCGGCACCCTGATCGTCGTACCAGGCGATCGCGATGATTTGCTATTGGCCGCAGGCTTGGCCTGTATCAATGGTATCCCGCTGGCAGGACTGGTATTGACAGGCGGCGTCGAGCCAAGTGCCACCGTCGCTGAGCTATGGCAGTCGGCGCTCAAAACGGGCATCCCGGTCATGAGTGTCGAGTCCGACAGCTACGAGACGGTACAAAGTCTTGTACATATGAGCTCTGAGATTCCAAGTGACGACACCGAGCGCGCTGATGAAGTGGCGCGTTATGTGGCCGCGCACCTAGATTTGAGCTGGATTAAGACGTACTTTAGCCAAAACCATGAGCCGCGCCTGTCGCCTTCTGCGTTTCGTCATCAAGTAGTCAAAAAAGCCCAACATGCCAAAAAACGCATCGTCCTACCAGAAGGCGCGGAGCCGCGTACGGTCGAAGCAGCCTGCATCTGTCAAAGCCGCGGTATCGCCAACTGTGTGCTGCTCGCCAAGCGCGCCGATGTCGAGCAAGTGGCCAAAAACCGCGATCTGACCATTCCTGATGGCCTTGAAATCATCGATCCCGATAGCCTTGATATGAGCAAATATATCGCTGCTGTCGTCGAGCGGCGCAAAGGCAAGACCAGTGCAGAAGTGGCCGCCGAATACCTAAAAGACACGGTCTATTTAGGAACGATCATGCTACAGCTAGACGAAGTCGACGGCTTGGTATCTGGTGCTATTCATACCACGGCAAACACCGTGCGCCCTGCCTTTCAGCTCATCAAAACCGCACCGCAATACTCCTTAGTATCGTCAGTGTTCTTTATGCTATTGCCTGAGCAAGTAGTAGTCTATGGTGACTGCGCCATCAACCCAGATCCAAATGCCGAAGAGCTCGCCGAGATTGCCATTCAGTCAGCGCAGTCGGCCGCCGCCTTCGGTATCGACCCAAAAGTTGCCATGATCAGCTACTCTACTGGCTCATCAGGGAGCGGCGCGGATGTGGAAAAAGTCACACGTGCCACCCAAATCGTCCGCGAGCGAGCACCTGAGCTAAAAGTCGATGGCCCGCTACAGTATGATGCCGCCTCTGTGATGAGTGTCGGTAAACAAAAAGCGCCCGACTCTCCTGTCGCAGGTCAAGCCAATGTCTTTATCTTCCCAGACCTCAACACGGGCAACACCACTTATAAGGCCGTACAGCGTAGTGCCAATGTGGTCAGCGTCGGCCCCATGCTACAAGGCCTCAACAAGCCGGTAAATGACTTATCTCGCGGCGCACTGGTCGATGATATCATCTATACCATCGCCCTGACCGCCATCCAAGCCTATAGCGACTTGATTTAATCACCGCTTGGCTCGCGTAGTACTGTCTTTTGTTTTTCTGTTATTTAACCGACTGTCATACTGATGGTCGGTTTTTTATTAGTGAGATTTAAGCAAATATAGTGCGCTTTTCATGACATCTGCTGCCACACTCTCACAATGATGCTATAGTTCATCTCACGTCTTTGAGCCACTACATTTTTATCCGCTTTTTATTCGTTTATCTATGTCAAACACCGCCCTGCAACCTGCGCAACCTGCACCTGCCATTCGCGCCTATCTTGGCGGCTCGTTTGACCCTGTCCATCGCGGGCATGTACAGATGGCGATGGCAGTCTATCAAAGCCTGCTACCACTTGCCCAAGCGCAGCAGCGCGCGCTTTATGTGTCGTTGTTGCCCAATGCCCGCTCGCCCTTCAAGCGCCAAAGTAGCGACCCTAAGCATCGTTTGGCCATGCTAAAGCTGGCGATACAAGGCACGCCACTATACATAGATGAGCTTGAGATTTGGCAGCCGCCGCCTGTCTATACCATCGATAGCGTGCGCACTTTGCGCCAGCGTTATCCTGCCGACAGCTTGATATTTATCATGGGTATGGACAGCGCCCGCAGTTTGAATAAATGGCAAGATGGTCTACAGCTGACCGATTATGTACATCTGTGGGTCTTTTATCGCGATAGTATGTCAGTCCCTGATATGGGTAACACTAGACTAGCGCTACAATATTGGCTGCCCACACCTTTGCAGACGGCAGTCACCGACTCGCCAGCGGCATTGACCCAGCCTATCTCTCAGCCTTCTTTTATTCAAACGCCTACAGACCCTACGATCGATCAGGCGGTCTTGAAAAACCCAGCGTCTGGCCGCATTTATATAGACATGCGGCAAGTAGCAGCCATCTCCAGCACGCAGATACGGCAAACGCTACAGCAGCAGCCCCGTGGTGATAGCGAAGCGGCACCTGATAGCGCGGCTGGCAACCATACCAAGCCAGTTATAGACGAGCAAATGACTGCAGCATCCGCTATCAATGCTATTATGAACCCGCCCGATCCACTCGCTAAATGGTTAAATCCTGCTGTTTATCATTATATTATCGCCCATCAGCTATATTCTGCGGCGCAATTCCGTTAAAATCGCCTTATCTTTGTTATTTTGCCACGCTCGCCTCTCTAGGACTTGACCGCTGATACGCTGACTGATGTTTTGGCGAATGGTTGGATTACTGGCTTAATAGCCACTTTGACATAATGTCACTTTGACATAATGTCACTTTGGCATAATGGTCACTTTGACAATGTCGTCCTAGGCAGACGGATGCTTTAACATTTTATTTTATATATTTACGACTTAAGAGATGAAAATTTATGACCAATACCATGACTGACGACCGTTTAAAAGAATGCTTAGCCATTGTAGAAAGCGCCCTCGATGACATGAAAGCAAAAAACATCACCGTGATGAATGTAGAGAGCCTAACCGATGTCATGGAGCGTATCGTCATCGCAAACGGTACCTCAAAGCGCCATGTCCGCGCGATGGCTGACAGCGTCGGAGCCGAAGTCAAGCAAGCGGGCTTTATGCCACTTGGCCGTGAAGGCGGTAACGACTCGGATTGGACCTTGATCGACTTAGGGGCTGTCGTCGTGCATATGATGACCCCGCAAGCCCGCGAGTTTTATGACCTAGAGGGTCTGTGGTCATCGCCTGAGAGCCTAGCTGAGCTGGTCGCTACCCCGCGCGAAAAGAAAGCCGGTCGCCGCAATTAATCTACGGCCACCAGCTGTCTTTTCTACAGACGCCTATATATCGACTGATATTAGCCGACTGCCTTATATAGGCTAATGCAAGTGATACAAAAAAGATCAGCGAACCCGTCTGGTCTTTTTTTTTGGGTTTTGATCAACAAGACTGCAACTGCGCCGCGTTTGCGCTACTATGATGTCATGATAAAACCATTTTATCTCCAGATAATCATCTGCTAGGACACGCCATGAGTACTGCCATTGCCAACACCGCTACCCCAAACGTTCATACAGATTTTAATCACCCGTTACCGCTGCATATCGCGACCCTGATAGAGGTACGCGCAGGCAAAGCCATGCCATTCGCCCGCGAAGCCATGAGCGCGATTGACAAAGCACCGATTAGCGCCCCTGTCGCCGTTGACTTTATGGGCTTGACCACAGACGAACAAGCCGATCGTAAGCATCATGGCGGCCCGCTAAAAGCGGTGCACCAGCTACCGCGCGCCACTTATACCAAGATCAATGCAGCGTTTGATCTGAACGTGCGGGTCGGCACACTCGGCGAAAACCTAATCACTGAAGCAGTAAATGACCTGCCTGAAATGGAAGAGTCTAGCGTCTGTATCGGTGATGTTTTTCAATATGGTGAAATAGAGAATGCTGCCAGCCTCCAGCTGCGTATCGTCCAGCCACGCCGTCCTTGCTACAAAATAAACGACCAAATCGGCCAGTTTACTAAAGTGCCCAACATCGCGGCATGGGTAAGCAAACAAGGCATCGCTGGCTGGTACTTTCAGGTGGTGCGCGATGGGATGGTCGATGCAGGTTTGCCTGTCTATCTGATCGAGCGCCCTTATCCCTTTGCGGCGCTCCAGACGCTATGGCAGCTGTCCAATTCAAAAGAAAAGTATGATGCCAAGGTGATCGAGCCGTGGTTGGCGATTGAGTGCTTGGAGGACAGCTGGAAGACCGTTTTGGCCAAAAAAATACGACAAGATAGCATCAAGACCCACAACACTGATCGCCCATCGACCTAAAAAACGGATAGCAATACCAATCATAATGGTTGAAAAAATAAATACGCAAAAGCCTTATACTAGGGCGTGCCCTCATTTGAAAATAGGGATAAAAATGAGACAAATTGCCGTTTGACAGCACTTGGCCAGATTTAGCCATTTTTCATCGTTTTTAAGCCGTTTAGCTGACTGTGTTAAATGACAGTCGATTGGATTGAGGCCACGCCTTAGATTACATTTTTAAGAGTACATCCTTATTGTAAAAGCAAAAACTTTCAAATAGGCCAAACATGGTAAAACCTTTCGCATGGGCTCTGTGCATGATCCTGCCATTCAGCGGCTGCGTGGCAACATCGACGCCGCGTTATGTCATTGATAGCACCAGCTATCAAGCCACGGGAAAAAGCCAGCGCATCAAAACCATCGTCCTGCACTACACCGTCTCAGACAATGAGCGCTCGATAAAAACCCTGACCACCGGTCAAGTCAGCGCCCACTATCTGATTTTGGATAGGGATGACGACAAGGTTTATAGCTTGGTAGATGAGAGCGAGCGCGCTTGGCATGCAGGCGACAGCGGGTTTGCCGGTAGGACGATACTTAACGATACCTCCATCGGCATCGAGATTGTCAATGCAGGCATCAAGCCTCAATATCGCAATACTCTAAACAATGGCGCGCTCGACTATCATCCGTACGAGCACTATGTCGCATTTGATGAATTACAGATTAAAAAAGTCGCCGAGCTGGTGCAAGATATTGCTAAGCGTTATGACATCCCGCCGAAAAACATCGTCGGCCATGCTGATATAGCACCGTCCCGTAAAATCGACCCCGGTGCCAAGTTCCCTTGGCAGCGACTATATAAAGAGTACGGCGTTGGCGCTTGGTATGATGAGTTTGATAAGCAGTTCTTTATGCATCCAGACACCTTTGCCGCAGCGACGATACCTGAGATTAAGCAAGAACTGCGCGAATATGGCTATCGCATTAATAACAGTGACGAATGGGATAAAGCCAGCCGAGATGTAGTCTATGCCTTTCAGCTACATTTTCGCCCGCAGCGACCAACGGGCGAGATGGATTTGGAGACTTATGCTATCTTAAGGGCATTAAATAAAAAGTATGCTGGTCGTGATGACTTTTATTAAGCGATAAAAATATTAGGAGATATAAACCATGACTAACTCACAATACGACGAACAAGACGAGCTACAGAGATACCTAGAAGAAAAAGCCAAACAAGAACAGGAGCAAGAAAAGCAAAAAGAACAAGAGCCTGAGCAGCTGTCGGCTTATGAGGCTTGTGTGCTAAGAGAAAGCGCTAGAATTCATGAGTTGATCGCTGAGGCTCAACAAGAAGTTAAAAAGTAAGTCTGTGAAATATAGATTTAATGAACTATTAACTCTCAAAACTTAAGGATTTCAATTGAAAGTATCCGCATCAAATATAATTAGCTGGGTAGAAAATAATAATAAATTGGCGCAACAAGAGCTACCTCAAATAATAAGGCGGCTCTGCTTTGATGCACAAGATACAAAGACAACATCGTTCCCTGCTGGCGACTCTACTTTCATGCCATCGTGGGATGGTACACTTGTTTCAATAAATGGCAGTGCTTGGGTTCCTGCTGGGGAATCAGTTTGGGAAATAGGTACAGATAGCTCCGTAGGTAGCAAAGCAAATAGCGATTTTATAAAAAGAACAGAAGATAGTTCAGAAGACTTCAAAGCTGAGAACATCTATATTTTTATTACTCCTCGACGTTGGAAGAATAAAGAAAAGTGGATTACTGATAATAAAAATAAAGGCGGCTGGAAAGAGGTTAGAGCATACGATGCCACTGATTTGGAAGAATGGATTGATAGTCAACCTTCAAATGCTGTGTATATTGCAGAGATACTAGGAATTGGCGGCTATGGCGTTAAGAGCGCAGAAGCTTATTTTAATGATTGGGCAAATCAATGTAAACCAGCTATAACTAAAGAAGCGCTGATATCGGGAAGGGAAAGCTCTTTCGAGTCACTGGATAAAGAGTTTACTGATAATTTTACTAAGGATAATTATTCAGTTATTAGTGTGTACTCTGACAGTATTGAAGAGTCTGTGATAAGTGCTATCGTTGCCGTAACGAATAATAACAAGCTTCTCTTAAACTCTTTAGTAATTACTGATGAACAAGGTTGGCAGTACGTTCAAAATAACCCAGAAGTTAAAATCGTAATTTGTGCATCACCTGAAATATCTAAACAACCTAGTTTTAAAAACGACTTAACACTAATATCACCTCAGTCATTAGGTAACAAACCTATTGATGAGAAAAATATTATTCTAGAACGAGCCAGTTATTCAGAGTTTGAGAAAGCTTTAGTAGCTTTAGGGGAAGAAGAAAGCGATGCAAAACGCTTATCACATCAAGCAGGTAGGTCGTGGACAGTTTATAGAAGACTTAAAGCTATCAATTCAGCTATATCCAAGCCTGACTGGTCAAAAGATAACTCTCTAGCTCTTAGTTTATTGTCCTTAATTGGCTCATGGGATGGAAACAATGCAAATGATAAGGCATTTGTGTCTTCTATTGCAAAAACTGAATATAAAAATATCGAATCTGAGCTTTTACAGTTAGCTTCTGTTGATGATACGCCTGTCATTAAAATTAATCAGGTATGGAAGATAAAATCTCCTGTAGAAGTATTACCTTTTGTTAGTAATGCTATTAGCAGTGAGTTAGTCGAGCGTTACTTTGATAATTTACTAGAATTATTTTCAAGACAGCATCCAAAACTTGAACTAGATGTCAGTCAACGTTATATGGCTAATGTCATTGGTAAGCAGTTCCCTTATTCGGAAGTATTACTTGAAGGTATTGCTAACTCATTAGTTAAATTAGCTGTAATAGGAGATGATTTTATTGAACTAAGTTCTACTAGCTTTCAATTTAGAATCAATCGCTTAATAAAAGAAATTTTATCAAGTGGTAGTAGAGAAAACTGGTTGACACTAGAGCCTTACTTTAGAAGCTTTGCAGAAGCGAGTCCAGAAGAGTTTTTGGGTTCAATCGAAAAAGACCTTCGAAGAGAAAATCCTTTAATTCAAACTTTATTTACAGAAAGTAGTAGTGACGTCATGACTGGTCAGCGTTACTTCAACAACCTATTGTGGGCATTTGAAGTTTTAGCTTGGAATCCTAGATATATCACTCGTGTATGCAAAATTTTAATCGAATTAGATAAATTCATAGTTCCTTCAAACTGGACTAATAGTCCGTTCAACACTCTTTATTCTTTCTTTAGACCGTGGTTTCCACAGACTAATACGACGGTAGAACAACGCATAGAACTATTGAATCAGATAATCACGCTTGACGAAGAAACTGGCTTTGAAATACTTTTAAGACAAAGAGACTTGAGGGGTGATCATGCAATCCCTAATGCCCAACCCATTTATAGAGATGATAATGCTGGGCATATCGTATTAGAATTTGATAGGTACAAAGCTATCGAATACGCTAACGAAAAATTAGTAGACTTAGCAAACCTGAATCCGGATAGAATTTATAAAATTCTTGAGTTGTACTTACTTGATAGTTTTGACTTATGGCAAAAAGTACTTAAACTGCTTGATGAGTTGGCCAAGTCAGAGATAGAAGACGATGTTCGTATACGTTTCCAAAATAAATTGAGACAGTTCAAAAATCGCAACCCTAGAACCTTTTTGAAATATGAGGAAGTAGATCAGCAGCTTGATCACTATATTGAATTATTTAAACCCAAGTCTATAGTTAATAATTGCTTATGGCTATTCACTGACCGAGCTGATAGCTTTTTTAAAGGGACTTCTAATGATTATGATTACAAAGAGCGCCAAAAAATAGGCGATCAAAAAAGGGTTGAGGCAATCACAGCAATTTATGAAAATCATGGGGAAGAAGCAATATTTGAACTATTGGCTAAATCAGAGAGTAAAAGACTCTGCTCAGCTGCAATTATTCATTCCAAAATTTTACTACCTAAAGACATTATAGATTTATTAATTCGAAATATCGATTTATATGATCTTAGTATTCTAAATAGTATCGTATGGTCTGAGGGAAGCTCAAAAGCTATCGCAAACTTTAAATTAATTATGGATGAATCAAATTTATCTTCTATATTGAATGATGAAGATAAAGTTAGTTTGCTTTTAAACTTACCACTTAATAAAGATGTATGGGATACAGCAAAATTATATAATCTTGAAGATGAATACTGGGATAGGTTTAGTGGTTATTTAGCTTGGATAGGCGACATACAAGATAAGGAATACTGTGTCGGAAAGCTTATAGAAAGACAACGTCCAGTAGCTTTATTAAATGCTATTAACTTGAATTTTACAGTCTTACCAGTCGAACAGCTTCTACAAACTTTAGAGCTTTTTATTAACAACCCTGAGGATCAATATCAAAATTTTGACAGTCACACAATCAAAGAGATGATCGAATATCTTGAAGAGCAAAATGGTTTAGACGAGTCAAGATTGGTGTATATAGAGTATCATCTGTTTTCATTGTTTGGGTACGATGAAGCGATCAGGCTAAAAACTCTTTATAGAAATATAATGAATGATTCAAGTTTCTTTATGCAGCTACTTCAATCATTTTATTTAAAGGATGAGAGTCGGTCTGAACAAGATAAATCCACAGCTTTTCATAACTACAAAATACTTGATGAATGTAAGGTTTTACCGAGCATTAATAAAGAAATGGAGCTTGACGAAGCTACTTTCAAAGCTTTTATTAAAGAGGTTAGAAATCAAAGTCAAAAAATTGGAATTTTAGACGCTTGCGATAGAGTACTTGGTCAAATACTGTCTCACTCACCGCGTGAAGATGATGGCAAAAGTATATTGACGATAGTTGCAGATGTTTTAGATCTATTTGATGCTGAAGATCTAAGACGAGGGTTTTATTTAGGTACTGTCAACCAAAGAGGTGCTCATATGAGGGATAAAGGAGGGAAGCAAGAAAGGGCTTTAGCGGACAAGTATAAACAGTATGCTAAGCCTTGGGTTATCTCACATTCTCATGTATCTCAAATGTTTGAAGATATAGCTCGCTCATACGAAAGTGAAGCTAAATACTGGGATAATCAAGATAAACTGATGTCTGAAAATCTCCGTTAACTATTAATAGTTGTCTGGCGGCGCGTTTTAGCCCTGATTGTAGCGGATATACTTGGTTGATCACTGGGCTGCGAGGACTTGACTAGAGGTGATCGCTCGAATGTTGGAACGTCTCTCGCCTTAGCCCCCGCCCTAGTGAACAAGCAAGATAGTAGCGAAAAGCAGGATTAGCTCCCCTAAAATCATTGGGTGTCGCAAGCTCCACACCAATTTACTTGAAACTACAAAACCTCAAACAAAAAAAGGTGAGCTTTACGCCCACCTTTTTTTATTACCTCAAACAATATTCTAAACCGACTCAGTCGATCTTAACGCAACCAAGCGCGAGCATTACGGAACATACGCATCCACGCGCCGTCCTCATCCCATTCTTCTGGTTTCCAGCTGTGATTGTAGGCTTTTAGATTACGCTCAGGGTGCGGCATCATGATGGTGACGCGGCCGTCAGTGCTACATAGACCGGTGACTCCGCCGAGCGAGCCGTTTGGATTGAGCGGATACGTCTCGGTTGGATGACCTTGGCTATCGACATAACGCATGGCGAGCTGACCGTGCCGCGCCATACCATCGATTTCGGTGTTGTCCAGCGTGGCATAGCCTTCACCATGCGCCACAGCGATTGGTAAGATGCTGTCTTGCATGCCTTTAAACAAGATAGACTTGGTACGCTCGACTTTGACATTGACCGTACGCGCTTCAAATCGCGCTGATTTATTGGCGATAAAACGTGGGAAGTTTTCTGCGCCTGGGATCAGGTCTTTCAATTGCGCCATCATCTGACAGCCGTTACAAACGCCGAGGCTAAAGGTGTCCGGACGGGCAAAGAAGCGCACGAACTGCATGCGCAATTCGTCATGGAACAAGATAGAGTTCGCCCAGCCTGAGCCTGCGCCGAGTACGTCACCATAACTAAAGCCGCCACAAGCGACCAAACCGTCGAAGTCACGTAGATTGATACGGCCTTCTAGCAAGTCGCTCATGTGTACGTCGACCGCTTCAAAGCCAGCTTGGGTAAAGCCTGCTGCCATCTCGGTCTGACCATTGACGCCTTGCTCGCGCAGGATAGCGACTCTCGGCTTAGTGTCGCGGCTATTTAAGTACGGTTCTTCCACTTTTTGGTTAAGATCAAAGTTTAGTGCAGCGATCAGGCCTTGATGGCTGGCATCAGAGATTAAGTCATACTCTTGCTGGACGCACGCTGGGTTGTCACGGCGACGGGCGATTTGGTAGCTGACTTGGCTCCACTCTTGTTGCAGCTCAGCACGGCTAAAGCGTAGGGTATCGTCACCCATGAGCGTTGGGGTTTGAATGATAAGGCTATCTTCTTCAGTGCTTTGACCGACAAGGCTAAGCATATCGCTGACGTTATATTGCTCTGCTAGCTCCATCAAAGCTGCGACGTTTTCTGGTAAAACTTGAACCACCGCACCCAGCTCTTCACTGAACAGTTGACCGAGTAGATTGTCATCAGCCAATGACAACTTGATACCTTGACGGCTGGTGAACTGCATCTCTGCAATCGTCGCCAGCAAACCACCATCACCGATATCATGATAGGCGCTAATGATGCCTTGCGCGTTACCCGCTTGGATAAAGTTAAAGAAATCGATCAAGTCGCTTGGCTTTTCAAGGTCAGGACATTCGTTGCCCAATTGGCTTGCCGTTTGCGCGAGGATTGAACCGCCCAGACGCAGCTTGCCTTTAGATAAGTCAATACGGTAAAACGCACTGTCGCCGTTGATCAGCTCAGGGGTTAGGGTTTTCGCCACGTCAGCGACTGGTGCAAAGGCCGTCACGACCAAACTCATAGGCGAGACGACTGATTTTTCTTGTTTTTCACCTTCATCGTTATCCGTCCAGTTGGCACGCATCGATAGCGAGTCTTTACCGACTGGAATCGCAATACCTAGTGCTGGGCACAGCTCTTCGCCAACGGTATAGACAGCGTCAAACAATGCCGCGTCTTCCGCGTCGTCGCCACATGCCGCCATCCAGTTCGCCGACATGGTGATATCAGATAGCTGAGCGATACGTGCACCGGCGATGTTGGTGATGGCTTCACCAACCGCCAGACGCGCCGAGGCTTTTGGATTGATAAGGGCGACAGGCGTACGCTCGCCGACACTCATCGCTTCGCCAGTCATCGGCTGACCATCTAGCGCCACCAGACCTGATGCTGTCACCGCGCAGTCAGCGACGGGCACTTGATAGCGGCCCACATACTGATCACGCACCACCATACCGGTGATCGAGCGGTCACCGATGCTGATAAGAAATGATTTGCTAGCGACAGTTGGATGACGTAGCACGTCTTTGATGGATTCGGTTAAACTGATATCAGCCAAGTTCAGCGCGGACAACTCAGTCTCTTGACGCTCAAAGCTGCGCTGCATCTTTGGCGTACCACCGAGCAATACTTGCATCGGCATATCAACCGGCTGCTCATCCAATAGCTCATCATCAACGATAAGCTGACGCACTTCAGTCGCTTCACCTAAGATAGCATACGGGCAGCGCTCACGAGCACAGATCGCATCAAATTGCGCTTTACTCTCTGGGCGAATCGCGAGGACATAACGCTCTTGCGCCTCATTTGACCAGATGGCCATTGGCGACATGCCTGCTTCTAGCGACGGGATTTTACGTAGGTTTAAATGCGCGCCCATGTCATGGTCATCGACCAGCTCTGGCATGGCGTTTGACAGGCCGCCTGCACCAACATCATGGATAGAGACGATTGGGTTGCCGTCTTTACTGGCATTACTAGCGTCAGCATCGTTACCCGCTAAGGCCCAGCAGCGATCGATGACTTCTTGACAACGGCGCTCCATCTCGGCGTTATCACGCTGCACTGAAGCAAAGTCTAGACCTTCATCCAACTCACCGCTATCGACCGAAGACGCTGCGCCGCCGCCCAGACCGATTTGCATCGCAGGGCCACCAAGGACGATAAGCAGGTCGCCTTCACGAATGGCGTTTTTTTCAATGAGGTTGCGTTTGATATTGCCATAACCGCCCGCCAGCATAATTGGCTTATGATAGCCGCGCATCTCGCTGCCGTCTTTGGCCGCTGAAGTATCAAGCTGAAAACTGCGGAAATAGCCGCATAGGTTGGGACGACCAAACTCATTGGAGAAGTTGGCGCTACCAAGTGGCGCTTCGGTCATAATCTCAAGGCTAGTCGCCATACGATCTGGCGTACCGTAGTCTTGCGTGCTTAATTGACCAGACTGCTCCCACTTCTCAGGCATCTCAGGGATATGCAAGTGCGATACGTGGAAGCCTGTCAGACCGGCTTTTGGCTTACCGCCGCGGCCCGTTGCACCTTCATCACGAATCTCACCGCCTGCGCCCGTTGCCGCGCCAGCATAAGGAGCAATCGCCGTTGGGTGGTTGTGGGTTTCGACTTTCATTAAGATGTCGATGGCTTCTTGATGGAAGGCATACGGATGGATTGAGTTGGCGTCCATCGCATCGGTCGGCACCGGATAATAACGCAACCCCTCTGCCCCTGCCATTACCGCCGCGTTGTCTTTGTAAGCAGACAAGATGCCCTGCGGGTTTGATTGATAGGTGTTTTTTATCATCTGAAACAATGACTTTGGCTGCACTTCGCCATCGATCGTCCAATCGGCATTAAAGATCTTGTGACGGCAATGCTCAGAATTGGCCTGCGCAAACATCATCAGTTCAACGTCGGTCGGATTACGCTGCAGCTCATTGACATAGGCATTCATCAGATAATCAATGTCTTCGCTCGATAGCGCAAAACCAAACTGAGTATTGGCCGACTCAAGGGCACTGCGTCCTTCACCCATCACATCGATACGATTGAGCGCCGCTGGTGGTTCGTCATCAAACAACTTGCTCACGTCGTTTAAGTCATAAACCAAGCTCTGGGTCATACGGTCAAATAACAACTGCTCAGCATTTACTGGCAGTTTTTCGTCTGCTTCACCATCGACCGTGAGGGTATAAACAATGACACGTTCGACGCGATTGATTTTAATTTCACAGTTATTAAAAATATCGGTCGCTTTACTTGCCCATGGCGAGATCGTCCCAAAACGCGGCCCGACGATCACTTGTATCTGATTGGCTTCTGGGGCGACAAGCTCAGTGCCCGCTGTGACGCCCAGCAAGTCCCGCGCTTTTTGCGCGTCTTCATCAACAAGCTTTCGTGATAGCACATACACTTGCTGAGTATGGATCTGGCTGACATTTAGTTCGGTCTTTTGCTGAAACTGACTGATGAGTTGCTGCGTCTGAAAATCGGTAAGAAACGGTTGTCCGGCGATGGTCATCATAAAGGCATAATCCGTAAGAAAGGCATCTCTGCCATGCAAAGTAAATGGTCTGCGTATTATAACAAGAAGCCCCATAATAAGCAGGTCAAAACCACGATAAATTGCCAAAGTGACGGCTTCTTTACTTGATGCAGCAGCAATCTGCTGCGCTAATGGCTGCCCTTTTGCCCGTTATGGCCGCATGGCGCATTGCCGCTCACTGGTGCTTTATGCATAGATAGTCTTATTTGACTTATCTGTTTAGCATTGAGAGGTTGCAAAGCAGCAAGCTTTGATGGATGCCGTCACAATTTTTACCTAATACTTATAGTCCTTACAAACCGTCACATCGCATTACTGGCAGCCTATATAAATGCTTTGCCAGTAGTCGTTATGCTAGATAGCAGTTGCTGGATAGCGGAGGTCTTTTATATTTTTATCCAAAGTCTTTGCTCAAAGTCAATCGACATCACCATCAAATAACACACTATCAAATATCAACAATCTATAACCCTAACAAACTATAAAGAAAAGGAAATCCCTATGAGTAGACAAGACCATATCGATAAAGTGCAAGAATTGGTAAAAGATGTCAAATTTGCCATGATGACCACCCGTACGCATGAAGACCACCTGCATGCCTGCCCGATGACCACCAGCGAGACCAGTATCGGCGCCAAAGAGATTTGGTTTATCGGTGATAAAACCACCGAAACCGTCAAAGACATCGAAAGAAACCCACAAGTAAACTTGGCTTATGTCAGCCAAGATGCCAAAAATTACGTCTCGATCAATGGTAAAGCCGAACTGGTCGAAGACCAAGAAAAGCTCGATGAGCTATGGTCGCCGATTTATAATGCGTTCTACGAGCAAGGCAAAGAAGACCCAAATGTCCAGCTCATCAAAGTCGTGCCACATGGCGCTGAATATTGGCTCAGTGGTAGCTCAGTGGTCAATATGTTTAAGATGACCACCGCTGCGGTCATGGATGGCAAAAAAGCGACCAATTTGGGGGAAAACAATTCAGTAACGCTATAACTATAGAGGCAATCGCGCTATAAGAGGTATTAAATAATAAGAAGTATAAATATAAGCGATAACCATAGCAAAAAACGCCAGTGGCTGATGCGACTGGCGTTTTTTTGCTGGGAATTAGGTGTTAAGTATGATGTGTTGAGGATTGTGTGCTGGTATCAATTATTAAAAACTAGGGTCTTTGACCGGTAGATGACTTTATAGACACAGTTAAATATATAGACACAGTTAAATATCAGCCGTTTTGTTTGAGATACGGCCACGCCGCTTTTAGATAAATCATCATCGACCATAGCGTCAAAACCACGGCGGCCACCATAAGCGCGTAGCCGATGGTTTCAAGCGACTCCCAGTTTAGCAGCAGTACGGTAATCGCCACCATCTGAAAAGTGGTCTTGAGCTTACCGACATAAGAGACCGCCACACTGGTGCCTTTGCCCAGCTCAGCCATCCACTCACGTAACGCCGATACCGCGATTTCACGCGAGATAATCACAATCGCTGCGATGGCCATGATGATATTTGGGTGCCACTGCACGAGGATAATCAAAGCTGCCGCCACCATCAGCTTGTCAGCGACAGGGTCCAAAAAGCGGCCAAAGGCTGAGGTGACATTGAGCTTACGAGCAAAATAGCCATCGAGCCAATCGGTAATCGCCGCTAAGATAAACACACCCGTCAATAATAAATGGCGCAATAAGCTATCGCTAAACTCACTCATCCCTACCCGCGCGATGACATTATCTGAGATGGCAGGCATGCCAATTCCCATCGCTGGCGGCCAGTAAGCAATGGCTACAAACAGCGGAATCATTAAGATACGAGCAATGGTCAGATTGTTTGGCAAGTTAAAAATACTTTTGGTATTTTGCTTACTTGGTGGTTCCTGCGTATGCAAATGCGTACTCTCAGTCATGGCAAACCCAGTTTTATATAGACATAATAATGGCAGATAGCTTAGCACTTTTCGGGCAAGCCGTCATGCCATCTCTTATACTGCCCCCAAAGATAAAACGTAATGTCATGTAACCAAAATCGCCGAATCGTAGCCAAATCACCATCAGTTGCGTTATGATAGCCATGCAAACGAAAACACTTGTACACTTAAATATGTAAGTAAATATATCTGCCTATTGAACGGATTATAATTGCCCTAATCTTAGTAAGTATAGTCAGTACTGAAGATATCTTTTTAGAGCTCTTTGTAGATAAGAACCAAAACGGCCATGTACAGTACCTTTAAGCATACTACTGATGTGTTTAGTGCCATGCAGTGCCGATGAAAACACGTAATAACCGCATAACAACAACAAGACACCACCACTGCCTTGTAGCACGATTTTGCTACCTGTCCAGTTTTCCTCAGCCCACAGCACCTCCTCTGTGGGCTTTTTTTTGGCTGGTAGGTTTTCTACAGCAGATTATGGAGTGTCTTTTTCTTTTTTGCTCTTAAAGGGCTCAGAAAACTGCAAAATCAAAAAACCAACCGCTGACAGAATAATGGCAATCTCGTAGCGACCATAGGCCACCGAAATACCGATTGCGCCCGTGTTCCATAAGCTGGCCGCCGTAGCAGTGCCTTTTGAACCCATCTCGTTTTTAAATATCGCCCCGCCGCCGATAAAGCCCATACCCGTGATGATGGCATACATAATCCTCGCCTCACCTGCTGATTCATAGATATCCATACCCACCAGCATAAATGCACAAGAGGCAATCGTCACTAGCGGAAACGTCCTCAGCCCCGCGCCGTTGTCTTTCATCTCGCGGTTGAGCGCGATGGGCAATGATAAAATAAAGGCAATACCCAATTGAAAAAAGTGGTACTGCATGAGGTCTAAGTCTATATCGAAGCCAAACATAGCATCTCCTCCTTGGATATTACCAACGGGCCTCCCGCCCAGCGCCGATTATTATAAACGCCCTCTGTCATTATCAAGGGGTAGCAACGCACCACCCTGCAAGCGCGGCGCAGATCACATCAACTGTCTGCTGCGCCATGTGATAGCAGCTCTCGATATTGCCTTGCCCGCACCAGTCGCCACTGACGATCCATTGACGAGACGCATCAGTGAGTATGCCTTGGGCGGGGGTTTGCGCATCGGAGCGCGTCGCGGCATAGCGCCAGCGATGACAGTCGATCTGTGTGGGAGCACAGACATCATCCCAGCCCAAAGCATGCTGCGCTGCTGTCAATAACGCAGCTTGTACAGGCTCTATCTCTTCATCGATCTGCTGCTCGGACCAGTCGTTGCGGGCATGGATGGTGATACTCGGTAGCAGCGTTTCATGGGCAGGTTTTCGCTGCTCTATAAATATCCTATCGATGATCGAATCATTGACATAAGCGACGTCCCATCTGCCACCGTCTTCTGCATCCGTCAGCGCCGCGGGAAGCGCCTGCCCTTCATTCCAGCCGAGCATCAGCGTGTAGCAAGCTTGCATCTTGATGGGGCTGATGCTCCCTTGTTTGTCAAAACCACTGCCAGCCATCAGCTCGCCCGCTTGCACGTTTGGCGCGGTACAGATCACCCAGTCAAATAGCCCAAGACTATGGCCTGCTTCATCAAACAGCTCAGTTTTTTGCTTAGTTTGTTGCTTATTTTCATCAGCTACTGGCTCAGTGTACTGCGCCAGTGGTGCCACACGGGTTTGAAAGCACATGGTGGTGTGCTGTAGCTCGCCTGCCAGCGCGCGCCCCCAACTGGTCATCTTTGGGGTACTAATATAGCGGGCTTGCTCGGTATTCCAGCGCTCTTTTTTTATGGTAGAGGGCTGCTGGCCCGCCGTATGGGCAGCGGTCATCTCGATCACCTTGGCACACCACGGCTGTACCATACCTATGTTGAGCCATGGCGCTATAAACTGCTGAAAGCTGGCGGTCTTTGCAGTAAAAAACTGCGCCCCAAACGCCCATTGCCAGTTTTTATGCGTTTGGCTGTCGCGGCGATATCGGGTGGCCAATCGCCCCACGCTGCGAGATTTTTCAAAAATCGTCAGCTGCGGCATCGGCTGGGCGGCAGGCGTATGACCAAACGCACGCTCCAACAAAGTGGCGGTAAACAGTCCCGTCAACCCGCCACCGATGATGGCGATGGTCGGTGCAGCGGTATCAGCAGGATGACAAGAGTGGAGTGTGTGCTCAGACATAACGACAGTCGGCCTTGTGGTATTTTGATCAAAATAATGTGTGTAAGCCAGCATGTGCAGGCAGTCATGTGAAGACAGGCCATATACAAACAGCGAGGCTCATAAAAGCTATTGAACCCTTAAAACCTGCTGATATCAATATCATCTACGTAAAAAAGCCATGCTACCGTCGATAACATGGCTTTTTTTATTGTTGATACTATTGCTTACTTATCTGCCTGCTTACTCACCGCGTTCCGCCTTGACCACCTCAACCAGCTGATTGATCACTGAACTGTCGGCAAGCGTGGATAAGTCGCCCAACCCCACATACTGCCCTGCAGCCAAATTACGCAAGATACGGCGCATGATCTTGCCTGAGCGGGTTTTGGGCAGTGCATCGACGATATAAATGGCATCAAGATTGGCAATCGGGCCGATCTCTGTACGCACGTGGCGATTTAGCTCGGCTTTTAGCGACTCTGTGGCCGTCTCGCCAGATTTTAGGATAATAAAAGCACAGACCCCCATGCCGCGTATCTCATGCGGCATACCGACGATGGCCGCCTCAGCGGTCGCCGGATGCGCCACCACCGCGCTTTCGATCTCCGCTGTGCCTAAGCGATGGCCTGAGACATTGAGCACATCATCGACACGGCCGGTGATCCAGTAGTGCCCATCTTCGTCGCGCTGAGCACCGTCCCCTGTAAAGTAATAACCTGGGTACTCACTAAAATATGTCTTTAAAAAGCGCTCATGGTCGTTATAAATCGTACGCATCTGCCCCGGCCAGCTGCTTTTAATTGCCAGATTGCCTTCGGCAGCGCCTTCTAAAACCTCGCCATCACTATTGACAATCTCTGGCTTGATACCGTATAGCGGGTTCATCGCCGCCCCTGGTTTGGGCGCGACCGTACCTGGTATGGGAGCCATGAGAATACCGCCTGTTTCAGTCTGCCACCATGTATCGACGATGGGGCATTTGCCACTACCAACGATATGATAATACCAGTCCCAAGCCTCTGGGTTGATTGGCTCACCGACCGTACCCAGCAGGCGTAGGCTGGAGCGATCCGACTCACGGACAAAGGCATCGCCCTCTTTCATCATCGCTCGAATCGCTGTCGGCGCTGTGTACAAAATCGTCACGTCATGTTTATCAATAATATGACCAATGCGCGCCCACGTTGGATACTCAGGCACTCCTTCAAACATCACGGTCGTCGTACCATTGGCAAGGGGTGCATAAGTAGTATAAGTGTGCCCCGTCACCCAGCCGACATCCGCTGTACACCAATAAACGTCATTGTCTTTGATATCAAACACGTCACGGAAAGTTGAGACGGCATACGTCAGATAGCCACCCGTGGTGTGCAGCACGCCTTTGGGCTTACCCGTAGAGCCTGAGGTATATAATAAAAACAACGGGTCTTCGGCATTCATCACCTCAGGCTCGCAATGCTCAGACTCGCCATCGATTAAGGTATGGTACCAAATGTCGCGGCGGCCACTCATCGGTACTGAGTTACCAGTACGGTGCACGACGACGACGTTGGTGACCGTGTCGGTGCCATCCATGTCCAACGCCCGATCGACGTTGGCTTTTAGCGGAGTGTGTTTATTGCCGCGCACGCCTTCATCTGCGGTAATGATGACTTTGGAGCGACTATCGACCAAGCGATTGCCCAAGCTTTCAGCAGAAAAACCGCCAAATACCACAGAGTGTACTGCACCGATGCGGGTACAGGCCAGCATACCGATCATCGCCTCTGGTATCATCGGCATATATAGGGTCACTCGATCGCCTTTTTCGACACCCAGCTTGCGCAGGGCATTGCCCAGCCGGCAGACTTCCTCGTGCAGCTCTTTAAATGAGATAATTTTATGCTGCGACGGGTGATCGCCTTCCCAAATGATGGCAGGCTTGTAAGGATGGGTCTTTAGATGACGATCGAGACAGTTGACAGAGACATTGAGCTGACCGTCTTCAAACCATTTGATACGAAAATCGTCCAAATCATAGTTGACGTCGCTGATTTTGGTGGGTTTTTTTATCCAATCGACTAGCTCGGCACGCTGTGCCCAAAAGGCATCATTACTCTCAGGAGATTCGATAGATTGCTGGTAGTCTGTTTGGTATTGCTCCGCGCTGGTATTGGCGGCGGCAAGAAAATCGTCTGTAACAGGAAATGATTTTTGCGTCATAGTATTCATCCTTTTTAATTATTATGACTCGCACAAACCGCCGCGCACGGCTGCCTGTACAAGCAATAAGAGTCATCTTCCATAATGTGTGACACTCTGTGTTAGTTTGACAAATAAGCGGGACGGTTGCAAGGCATCAACGCCCATTCATAACAATTTCACTGTACAGCCGTATACTTGCTGATTGCTGGCGCGCAACTGCACCATTACATTTAATCCTTGTAACCTGATATGAAATATGGACAATAGCTACACGCCAGCGGCGATGACACGCGCCTATATTGGCTTTTTTTCGCCGATGAGGGTTTTTGGCTGTTGTTACGCACTTAACCTGTTTAGCTTCCTTTTATTTGCGTTACCCTGTATCTAGGCTTCCCTTTATATGGGCTAATTTAGACGTCACGCGCATCCTCCACCCCTTTTTATTTATGAGATCCCCATGAGTCACCATCGTCCCGCTTCCCACTCTACCCATTACGACGTCATCATCATCGGTGCGGGCGCATCCGGTCTATACTGTGCGCTTACCGCTGGTCGCCGTGGTCGCCGCGTGCTGGTGCTCGACCATGCCAATAAAGCAGGCAAGAAAATCCTCATGTCGGGGGGCGGACGCTGCAATTTTACCAACTATGTCGTCGAGCCGAGCCATTTTATCGGCGCCAATCCGCACTTTTGTAAGTCGGCTTTGAGCCGTTATTCCAATTGGGAGTTTATCGGTATGGTAGCGGCGCACCATATTCCCTATCATGAGCGCGAGCACGGTCAGCTATTTTGTGACGACTCAGCCCAAGACATCGTGACTATGCTGCTAGATGAGTGCGCGGCAGTCGGTGTGCATATCAAGCTTAGTACACAGATTGATGGCGTAAAACCGATCGATAGTGCCAACCATGCACGCTTTGAATTACGCACCAGCAGATCGCTGAGTAAAAAAGAAAAGCAAGCAAGAAAAGAGGCCACAAGCTCACCCACGTTGCCACAAACCACTTACCGCTGTGAGTCGCTGGTGGTGGCAACGGGCGGCTTGTCGATTCCGACGATGGGTGCCAGCGGTCTTGGCTATGAGCTGGCGCAGCAGTTTGGTCATACTCTGGTGGCAACCGATGCCAGCCTCGTGCCTTTTACCTTTACCGATCAGACTGGCGAGCTTATCCGCTCACTGGCAGGCATCAGCCTACCGGTAATTGCCAGCAATGAACGCATCTCCTTTAGACTGCCGCTACTATTTACCCATCGCGGGCTCTCAGGCCCTGCCATGCTTCAGCTTTCAAACTATTGGCATACTGGAGAAACCATCCGTATCAACCTGCTGCCAGATACTGATATGACTGCGCTCCTGCTTGCTCACAAAAAATCCCATCCGCGCCAGCTGGTTCGTACCGTTTTGGCTGACCATACCACCAGCCCGCTACCCAAAAAACTGCTCTCCGCCCTACAAGCGCATCTGTGGGATGATATCAAAGAAACCGAGCTTGCCAATATCAAGGACGAGCGGCTACTGGAGCTGGGCGCGGCGCTCAACAGCTGGCAGCTCAAACCCTCTGGCACCGAGGGCTACCGCACCGCCGAGGTCACACGCGGCGGGGTGACCACCGACGAGGTATCATCAAAGACCATGCAAAGCAATTTGCAAGAGGGCTTATATTTTATCGGTGAGGTTCTAGACGTCACCGGCTGGCTGGGCGGCTATAATTTTCAGTGGGCGTGGGCCAGTGGCCATGTATGCGGCGAGGTAGTATAAGTGGTATAAGCCGCATTATCATGCCTCTACTGCTCTTGCTCTGTGCAAAAAACCCAACCCAACCAAGCTTGCGTCAGTGTGATAATGATTCAAACAAGCACAATATGTGTTATTTTGAATATACAGTAAGATAATACTACATTGAGGCATCTGACGCTTGGCTCCCGTTATGCTGCATAAGCCATATACTATTTTTATGAGGTGATACATGCGTCCGATCAAACATATTCATGGTGACAAAGCGCCGCACTGGATAGGTGATGGTTTTTATGTAAAAACCTTAATCAACCATTTGGATGATGACTCCGACATTAACTATCGCCATACTGACCCGTTTTTGTTATTTGACTATGGCCAGCCGACCACCTTTGCCCCAAACCCTCATTATCAGACCAAGCCGCACGGCATCGGACAACATCCGCACAAAGGCTTTGAGGCAGTGACTGTCGCGTATGCAGGTGAGATCAGCCACGCTGACTCGACCGGCGGTCGCGGCGATATTTTGGCAGGTGATGCCCAGTGGATGACCACAGGGCGCGGAATCACGCATGAGGAGTTTCACTCTGAGGCGTTTGGTGCGCGCGGCGGGCTCTTTAGCATGGTACAGCTGTGGGTCAATCTGCCGAGCGCTCATAAACTAACAGCGCCAAGATATCAGAGCATCAAGCGCGCCGACATGCCGATGGTGACGCTGACAGCAGATAGTAATCATCAAACAGTGATTGGCACAGCGGCGATTATCGCTGGTGATTGGCAAGGTATCAAAGGGGCGGCCAGCACCTTTACGCCCATCAACCTCTGGGACATCGCGCTACATCATGCAGGCACAACGACGCTACAGCTCCCTGATACCCACAATGTGCTCCTGCTGGTACAAGAAGGCGAGGTGCTGGTGAATGGCACCGCCATCAGTGCGGGTCATTTGATTCAATTTGCCGCGCCAACCCAGCACCGTACTGAGATAGCGGCGGAGCAAGTGGCAACTCATGACCGTATTGAGCTGTACCTTCTCGCCGCTCATACTGACGAGCTGGCCGCTACTCCTGTCAAAGCGCCTGTCAAAGCGCCTGTCAAAAAAACGCCTGTCGAAACTTCTGCCAAACTGCTGTTACTTAGCGGTGAACCTATCGGCGAGCCTGTAGCAGCCCACGGGCCCTTTGTCATGAATACCAAAGAAGAGCTGCATCAAACCTTGCGTGATTATCAAGCAGGTCGTTTTGGGCAATGCCCCCTGTATCAATCGCCGTTATATTAATAACCGCTATATCGTCGATACTAATACTAAGGCGTATCTCAATTCAATCGATAGCCATCTAAATGGGACAAAAATGAGGAACCGCCCTACTAAAGGGTCTGTCAAAATTAACAAATATCGAAGCCCTAACATCGAATTTCTCATAAAAAAGCCGCTTTACAAAGATGTAAAGCGGCTTTTTAACGCTTAAAATTTAAAGTTAGTCATCGCGACATTAGGCTTGTTTTTTAGCCAAAAACGCATAGTCAGTATAGCCCTCACTGCCGCCACCATAAAAAGTCTGCGGATGCTGCTCATTGAGCGGCGCTGCTTGGCGGATACGCTCGGCCAAGTCGGGGTTGGCAATATAGTCGCGACCAAATGCCACCGCATCGATGTAGCCAGCTTGGATATTTTGCGATGCTTTTTCGGCAGTATAGCCGCCAGCTGCAATAATCATGCTGTCAAACGCTGTGCGGATACGCTGGCGGAAGCCTTCGGTATAAGGCGTGCCACCCGCCCAGTCAGGCTCTGAGATATGTAGGTACATCAGGCCGCGCGCATTGATCTGCTCGATCAGCCAAATATTATCGTCTTCATCGTAGCCAGCATCTACGCCATTAAACGAGCCTTGCGGTGACACACGAATACCGACATGATCGGCGTCCCATGCATCGATACAAGCATCGATGACATCGAGCGTCAAACGCGCGCGGTTTTCGCGACTACCACCATACGCATCTTCGCGCTTATTGGTTTGCTCAACCCAAAACTGATGCAGCAGATAACCATGAGCGCCATGAATCTCTACCCCATCAAACCCCGCTTCTTTGGCATTTTTTGTCGCTTGCGCAAAGTCTTTGATCACTTGCTGTATCTCATCTAGTGTGGCTGGACGCGGCGGCGTGGTCTCCACACGGATCGCTTGCTCGTTGCTATCACGTAGTGAGGTTCGAGCGCCGACCTTGACATCGGAGGCGGAGATCGGCGCTTGCCCATTTGGCTGCACGCTTTTGTGCGCGACCAGTCCTGTGTGCCACAGCTGCACGACGATTTTGCCGCCTTTGGCATGGACATTATCGACCACAGCTTTCCATGCGGTGACTTGATCTGGCGTATGAATACCAGGCGCGCCAGCATAGCCTTTGGCCTGAAAAGATACCTGCGTCGCTTCGGTGATGACCAGCCCTGCTCCTGCGCGCTGCGAATAATACTCGCCTGCCAATGCGGTCGGCACATCGCCTGGCTCGACTGCGCGCAGACGGGTCAGAGGTGCCATAATGATGCGGTTTTTTAGGGTTTGGGTGCCCATTTTTACGGGTTCAAATAAATTATCGTGTGCCATATTGTGCCCTATGGTGTTTGTCGTTATTGGTGAATGTTCGTTATTACGCTGCTGATTATAGTCGACGCTAAATAAATCAGATACATCGCTATCAAGTCGCGCAATGCTTTGTCATGCATACCTATTATGGTATCGGTGCGCTGCGTATCGATATGAGCTGCGACCGAATAAAGACATAAAAAGTCATATTGAACGACCGTTATCTTTATAGGGAGCGGATGGGTTTATTCAAGCAAGCGTTACAAACAAAAACACCTTTGGTCTTTATCTATCCTGCCCCTTGCCCTGTCATCCATGCAGCAAATCAACGCAGCCAATCATGCTTAATGATATGACGATAAAACCTCGGCTAAATATGTCACAATGACGTGTACCATACTGCCCTGCGACCTATATTAGCGATCAAGCAAAGGATAAAATGCCTGTCGCCAATACCAATAAAACCATGGGTGAACAAACCAGTAAATAAATAGATCAGCAAAACTGATAAGGAAACTATAGTGAGTTCAGTATAAAAACGATACAGTGGGACTGGGATGAGTTTTATGCAGCATCGAGCAGCGCAGGCACAGCACGCAAGGAAAATTTATACCAGTTTCACGTTGACATATAATGTATCTGTTTTACTTAGAATCGACTATAGATATGTCATGCGATGGAGTATAAAGGGGATGCAGTTTAGACAAAAAAGCAAATTGGCATACAGTATGGCGCTTGGACTATTGTGCGTGGGCATCAGTGCTTGTCAGCCACCGGCAGCGGATAGCACCCCATTGGAGGATACCGCTGCGGATGCGCCAACCACCGAATCACCAAACGCCCCTGTGCCGACCACTACTGACACGCCCAAGCTGACAGAAGCCAAAACGCCAAAAGCGCTGACCAAAGCACTGGTGGCGCTATCTGAAGAAACCTTAAAACAGCAGCTAATCTGTACCAAACTACACGGCACCATAAACGCCATCGATCATAAAAGTCAGGCAGAAAGCATTCACACAGTGCAGCGCCAGATACAAACGTGCTTACCAAGCGCCAATAATACCGAAGTGCTGCAACTGCTGATTGAGTATCAAGCGATGTATCAGCGTTTTTTGCAGTTTAACCCGCCGACCGACAGCGCCGCGTTTTTTACAGTGATGAATGCCGTCGAGCGCGGCGAAAAAATCACCGTGGCACAACTAAAACAAGTGCCGCCACGGGTTCGCTATCTCATTGGTCTGGTCATGGGCCGCTCTGATATCGAGGTGCGCTATATCGGCGCAGGCAACTTTGAGTTTTATCATAATCTGAACGCCATGGCAGAGATATTTACCCCTTATTTGCCAGACGATCAGCGTGATTTTATCCAGCGTATGGCGCAGGACAACCAGCATAAGCTGTGGTTTGATGCCGCGATTACCATACCCTTTGATACTGTGGCTGAGCGCGCGGTGTTTTGGGAGGATTTTATGACGCGCTATCCTGACAGCTATTTTTATGATGATGCCAAACGGTTATTTACGCTGTATCGATATCTACTGTTTTTTGGCTCAGAGCGTACGCGGTGGACAGATGATGACATACGAACCTTAACTCAGCCTACAAATGATAGGCTGCTTCAGCAGCTGGCCAGCCGTCCAAATAGTCAGCTGGCAAAAGACGCACAGACCTTTTTGGCATTTATGCAGCAGACGGCGGCCGAGCGCCAGCAACACTATCCGATACCTGCTAGCGGTGAACGTGGCGGTGATGACACCAATCAAGACAACATCGCCCGCTATCAATTAAGCCGCGCCCTAAACCTCACGCTGCCGCAGCCAGCAAATAGCAAGGACTGCTTGACAGGTATTGTGTGCATAGACGCGCAAGCCGCTGCATAAAAAGCACTAGAAGTGATAGCCAAGCTTCATGCCTAGCGCGTAGCCAGTGCCGTCGTCGATATTTGCCACACGGCCATCGATCTTGGTATCGACAGGGCCACCCTCAAACCACATGTACTGGCCACCGGCAGAGACGCTCAATTGCTCGCTAAGCTTATACTGTGCGCCCAGTCCCAAGGTGGTGATGGCGTCATAAGGCCCCAATAAGCTAAGCGGTGCGCCAGTGCCATGGTCATAACCGGCGCGAATCTCTCCTGAGAGCTGTGGGTTAAACTGCTTACCCAGCGCCACCTCGACCGCGTAGCCATCTTTTTTGTAAGCGGCGAGCGGCTCTTGTGTGGCCACGGTAGCCACCGGCGGCGTCACGCTAAAATCGCTCCAGTCCACCCAGCGCGCATTGAGCATCCCAAGTAGCTGGTATTTTTCACTCAGACCGGTTTGAAAATCAAAGTTGAGCGATTGTGGCATTTTTACCTCTGACTTACCAGATAATGGTAAGGCAACCTCATCGGTAGCAGGGCTGGGCGTGACCCCATCACCGCCAGCAGCAGGCGGCAAAATCACTTGCAAATTCTCCACCCCTGCCACCTGATACTTGGCAGGCGCGCGATAGGTCAATGCCGCTCGTAGGGCAATCTCGGGTATCTCATAAGCCATGCCCAGTACTGGTGCGAGGGTACTTTTGTCTTCAAAGTCCAGCGTATAATAGGTCGGCGCTTCTGCCACTGGCGTGGCAAGTCCATTGACCGTCTCTAACGCTGCTGCTTCCGCTGCGCTAATGGTGCCGTTGTTTTGCTTATCGACCAGATTGTTATACTCCGCCAGAGTTGGCACGCCAAACGCGGCACCGACCAGATCCAGCACTTCCGCCACTGCCGTAGTCATGCCCACAGGCTGCGCGCCTGTGACTTTACCCTTTAGTGTCTGGTGCTCAAGCCCGCCATACAGCCAGATATTGTTGGTTACCTTACCGCCGCCCAATAACGTGATACCTGTCGTCTCGATGCGCGCCTCTGTCGGCCCCATTTCATTATTAAATATATTGCCTGCTGGATATTTGGTATCGACTCCAAAAGGCTTTTCGTAAATCAGCGCCAACGCGGTGTTGGTGGTCGGTGCAATTTTTATCGCCGCTCCAGGCAAGTCAAAATCATCCATCATGTCGTCGATTTTGTTGCCGGCGATATCGGTGCCTTCGATTTTTGGATCGATATAGGCGTAGGACAGCTCAGCGTAGTTGCCCGGCTCAAAAAACGGCGCAACAGACTGCTTGCTATACTCTAGGCCAGCGGCATGCGCCGCGCTGATACTTAAACTCAGACTCAGTGCGGTGACACTACTGGCCGCCAGCAGATATCGTGAGGCTTGATTAAAATAAAAAAAACGAGAAGTCGCAACCGTGCGAGCCAACCGTACAGATGGCAGTGATGTCATGACAATATCCTTTTGTCAGTAAAAAACGCTAAGATAGGACAAAACGCGAGACCACCGTCCTATCCCTAGCTTGTGTGTCTCTCGATTAAATAGCGAAAGCTAACATTTGTCAATATAAAAGCAACGCCGTCATCCAATAGGCGGTGTTTTATTCGTATTAAATAGTGGCAATATCGCGTATTTAACGTATCAAAAACATCGATCAAACAGAGAAAAAACATGCAGACGCCAACCGCAGCGCCCCAAACAAAGTATCGAAAACACCTTGCAAAAAAACACTTGCCAGCGGCTTGCAGTGTGGGGCTTATGTTGGCCTTGAGCGGCTGTCTTGCGACAGAAAAGCTCGACTATCAGCTAATGCGACAAGAAGATGCAAAATGGGTCGCGGTCGAGCAACTGAGCGATAGACTCATCGCCGTTGGTAAGCCCAGCGCGCCTATGGAGGGCGTGGATAATACAATTGTGTTTGCAGGGGAAAAGCACAGCTATTTGGTACAGAGCGCAAACCAAGACCCTGAGCTGACAGCTATACTCAATCACGTCGATCTGGCGTATTTTTCCTTTAAACCCATGCCAACAAAAGACACGCCGCACTTTGCGATAAGAGTTGGTGAAAGCGGCTGCCCCTCAGTGCAGGGCTGTATGGCTTTGAGACTAGGGTATGAAAAATCAACGCAGCAGCTCGCCGCCGGTGAAACGGATCAGCTTGAGGACGCTGGCTTTACGTGTCACGATGGCTTTGCTGGCGGCATGACCCGCTGTACAAAAACCTTGCGGCGTCTGCCCGTCACGGTAGCACCGGCCATTAAAAATAGCGAGACGCTGCCTTACCGTTTTGCTCAGCCAATCGCCCTGACGTTTTATCATTATCAGCCAGACACCACGTTGGCAGAAGAAAAAAGGCTAAAGGCGTTGATGCCTCTTGCCAAAGCCTTTGACATCATTACCTTCCCTATTCAGCTGATCATGATCGGAGGCGCAAATTAACCACGCCGCCGCGGGCTTGACATGGTATTTGGCTGCTAGTATTTGACTGCAAATCCTTACCTTTCAGCGATGAGATGGCCTGCGCGACTTTAGGATTTCAGCAGTTTTTTAACCGACAGCTCAAGCGACAGATAGGTACCGATTAATATCACCACCGAGCCAATGATGGCGCGGGTATCTAGCGCCTCGCTCAGCAGCACATAGCCCAAGATAATGGCAAAAATCGGAATCACCAAAGTGATGCTCGTCGCCCGCGTCGGTCCGATATTTTTGATCAATTGGTTCATAAAGATGAGGGCAATCGCTGTAGAAAAGACACCTATACAAACCACCGACACCCACGCCTTGGCGCTGATGCTCTGATCATAAGGAAAAGCATAAAAGGCCACAGGCAGCATCAAAATACTGGCGATGATCAGCGAGCCTGCAGTGATGGCCACGGGTGAGACATTATATAAATAATGACGGGTGATATTGGCTCCGACTGCATAGCCGACGCAGGCAAGTAGCGCATAGCCCATCGGCAACAAACCGTTAGCCAATCCGGCCTCTGAGACACCGCCAGCAAACAAGCTTTCGCTCATCAAAATAGCGACTCCGATTACGCCGATTACTAAGCCCAGCACTTGTCTTTTGGACAGCCGGTCTTTAAAAAAAGTACTGGCGATAAAGCCGCTCATCATTGGCACAGAGGCATTGAGCACCGCCAACACTCCTGCATTGACCGACTGTGCTGAAAAAGAAAATAGCATAAAGGGCAGTGCCGCAGAAAAGATACCGACGAGTGCCAGCAGCTGCCAATGATCGCGCAGACCGTCACGGTTTTTCTTATTGACCATGACAAACACCAGCATCACCAGTCCAGCAAATATCACCCGCAGACTGGCAAACGCTAATGAGCCAAACTCAGGCACGCCAATACGATAAAACACAAACGACAGCGACCACATAAACGACAGCGTGATAAAAATAATGAGATCGCGTTTGCTCATGAGTTCGTCCTAGTTAGCGCTGAGACTGCCTTAGCAGTCATAAAAAATGCCATGTGATAAAACATGGCAATGATAACAGCTTAGGACGCATTGAACATAGCGTAAGTAGCGATTAAGTATCGACATCTGATTGCTATTTTGACAAATCCACTTTGTCTAAGACAAAATCAATATCTTTGTCACCGCGGCCTGATAAATTAACCAAAATCGTCTCATCAGGCGACATGTCTTTGGCCGCACGCATCGCATAGGCGATGGCGTGTGCAGTCTCTAGAGCAGGTATGATGCCTTCAAGCCGCGATAGCGCCATAAATGCCTCTAGGCACTCTGCATCTGTCGCCGACTCATAAGTGGCCAGATTGTTATCCTTCAAGAGTGAGTGCTGCGGGCCGACACCTGGGTAGTCCAGACCAGAGGCGATCGAATGCACAGACGCAGGCTCGCCGTCTTTATCGAGTAGCACGTAGCATTTAAACCCATGAATCTCGCCTTTGACTCCAAGTGTCATGGTGGCGGCATGATTGGCCGTCTCCAACCCCTCACCAGCAGGCTCGACCCCTATTTTTTCTACGCTGTCATCACCCAAAAACCCGCTAAAAAGACCAATGGCATTGGAGCCGCCGCCGACACAAGCGATCACTTTGTCAGGCAGTTTTCCAGTAGCGTCCAAAAACTGTACGCGTGCCTCACGGCCAATCACTGACTGAAAGTAGCTGACGATCTCTGGATATGGCGCAGGCCCGAGCGCCGAACCAATGGCAAACATACTGGTGTCCAGCTCATTGAGATACGTCTCAAAAGCACTGTCGACCGCTTCTTTTAGCGTCCCCGCCCCATGCGAGACAGGCACGATATTGGCACCCAAGATTCGCATACGGCTGACGTTTGGATGTTCCTTTTTGATATCGACCACACCCATGTGTATCTCGCACTCCACGCCCATCAGCGCTGCGGCCGTGGCAAGTGCTACCCCATGCTGGCCTGCGCCCGTCTCGGCGATGACTTTGGTTTTGCCCAGTTTTTTGGCGAGTAAGACTTCACCTAGGCAGTGGTTGATCTTGTGCGCGCCCGTATGATTAAGGTCTTCACGCTTAAAATAAATCTGCGCGCCGCCGCAGTGTGCGCTTAGTCGCCTAGCATGAAATATCGGACTTGGTCTGCCCACATACGTCTCACGCAAGCGCTGCATCTCAGTGATAAAGTCATCGTCTTTGATGATGTTGCGAAACCCCGCTTCGATCTCACTCATGGCTTGAGCCAGCTGAGGATGAGCGATTTTGCCGCCGAACTCGCCATACAGCCCGTCATTACTCGGCAAGATTGATTGGTGCAGACCGTAGCTGTCTGTTACGTTTTTTGTATTATGGTTTTGTGTGGTATGGCTGCTGGCGGTGTTTTCTGTTGTCATCGTAAACCCTTATATCTATTAAATATGACGCCGTGATTTTGCTCATTAAAAACAGATTTGACTGTAACAAACTTGGTTAACAAATTTAGTTGTATCTTTGTTCTAGTACATTGAAACAAATTTTAAGCCAACTTTTCATCTAGGTCAAGTCGCATCGTATATTTGACTGCCCCTTCCTCGCGTCATGCACCGTTTTTTATGCACGATACGTCACTGAGACGGCAGACATCGCACAAACTGTCGCCAAGAAATAATAAAGTAAGATAATATTGCTAGACTCTCGTTCATTAGATAAATCAGACCATCAGGAAGCTTATGCAGCGTCGTCAACTTATCAAAGCCATGGGCTTAGGGCTGGGAGCCGTCAGCACCTCTGCAGCCATCAGCGGTTGCCAAACTCTCGCCAAGCAGCCAAAACTGCCTACGACTGTCACCCAAGCGGGTCACTTTCCTAACATCATCGTCGGTAGTGGCTACGGCGGCGCGGTATCGGCACTGCGCTTGAGCGAGCAAGGGCATAAAGTACTGATACTTGAGATGGGCATGCGCTGGGACAGAACGCCTGAGCACGATACCTTTTGCAAAATGATCAGCGCCGATAAACGCTCAAGCTGGTTTAGCAATATGCCAAACGCTCCTATTCCGATTCCCATTCCTATTAAGAAATATCCAGGTGTGCTCGATCTCATCGAATATGATGAGATGAAAGTATTCGCCGGACGCGCTTATGGCGGCGGCTCTATCGTCAATGGCGCGATTGCTATCCAGCCCAGACGCACGCATTTTGAAACCGTCTTTCCGTGGATAGATAGTGACGAGATGTACGATACTTATTTTCCCCGTGCTATGAAAAACCTGAAAGTCAGCAACATCCCCGAATCGTTTTTTAATGAGTCCAAGCATTACGAATTCACCCGCGCCGCGGAACGCCAAGCGTCGAGGGCAGGACTGAAAACCGAGTTTTTTGGCAACAGCTATGACTTTGATTACATGCAAAAGGAAGCGCGTGGCGAAGTCTATGCCTCAGCACTCGGCGGTGAAGTCATTTATGGCAATAACGCTGGCAAGTTTTCACTTGACTTAACCTACCTAAAAGACGCCGAAGCCACGGGCAATGTCACGGTAAAAACCCTACGCAAAGTCAATAGCATCCAAGCGCTCGATAATGAGCAACTCAGATTAGAAGTTCACGTCCTTAATACCACAGGCGGCATCGATAACATCGCTAGTATCGAGCATTACACTTGCGACAAACTATTCCTCAACGCTGGTAGTACCGGCACCTCAGAGCTACTGCTCAAAAGCCAAGCCGAAGGCAAGCTGAATAACCTAAACAAATACATTGGCCAGCATTGGGGCCCTAATGGCAACATCATGACGGGGCGCAATTTCGTCCATGCCGCGGGCACTACCCAATCGACCATTCCGGTCAAGGGCATCAATATGTGGGACGGCGACAGAGACGGCTCTAAGTATAAAATCTTTGCTGAGCTTGCGCCCCTACCACTCGGACTTGAGACGTGGACGACGCTGTATCTTGCCATTACGGACAATCCAGAGCGCGGCAATTACTACTATGACAAAGCCAGCAGAACCGTGAAACTCAACTGGAAACGCGAGCAAAACGAGTATTCGGTGAACGCTGCTAAAGAGCTGATCGACAAACTCGCCAAAGTAAATGGCGGCTCGACTTCAAGCTTACTGTTTACCAAAGGCTTCGGTGATGACTTTTGCTATCACCCGCTAGGCGGCTGTGTGCTCGGCTTGGCGACTGATGACGTAGGCCGCGTCAAAGGGCATAAGAATATCTACGTGCAAGACGGCGCGCTCATCCCCGGTAGCGCGGGGGTCAATCCGTATGTATTTATCACTGGGCTTGCTGAGCGGAATATGGCGAGGGTTTTAAAAGAAGATTTTGGGTAGGGTGTTAGAGTTTTAGAATTTTCTTAGGTGGAAAAACCTCTTGGTAGCATTTCTTTATAAATATATTTATGCCTATTATGAATTAAGATAAAACTGCTATGACTATATCAAAAATCATGTTTGGTCTTAAACGGTGGGCTACATATGCGCTAACCTACTTAGGCACAGCTTGTTAAGACCGAACACTTTTTTTCAAGCGCTTACTTACAGTTGACTTTTCTCACTGATTGTCTTTAAGTATTTATTATTGCGGAATATAACCATAATAAGCTCGCAATACACTCTGACAGAGATTGCACCAAACACCATAACCATTAACCCTGCAAAAAATCCTGCCGCACCCATACCTGAGAACATCACACTAATTCCGCCAACAAAAACGGCAAATAGCGATAGCCAATATATAATAGTGATAACTCTGGGTGTAATGAAAGAATCAAATGATAATAACGAATTCATGGTCTAATGTCCTAAATGGAATGCGGATTGTTAAAGCTAATGACAAAATAAAGCTTAATATTAAGTGTAATATTGTAGCAACATTATACCTATGTAGATTAACAAAACAATCTAATTATAGACATAAGTTCACTTTAATCGTGATTAATTTTCATACTGCTTTTAAATAATTGAAAAAGGACAAAAAATGAAACTACGCATCCTAAAATCCGCCGTGACCAACCCGTGGTTTAACCTCGCCACCGAAGATTGGATATTTAATACCCTCGACGCAGACTCGCACACATTATTCCTATGGCGCAATAGCGAGACCGTGGTCATTGGCCGCTCGCAAAATCCGTGGGTGGAATGCAAAATCGATAAGATGGAAGCCGACGAGGTGTTTTTGGCGCGGCGACAGAGTGGCGGCGGCGCGGTGTTTCATGATTTGGGCAATACCAACTTTACCTTTTTATCGCCCAAAGATGACTACGATCAAGAAGCGAACTTTACCATTATCATCAATGCGCTAAAAAAGTTGGGTATAGAGGCAGATTTATCTGGGCGCAACGACATGCAAGTTGGTGATAAGAAAATATCCGGCAGCGCCTTTAAACATGCCGCCGATCGCAGCTTTCATCATGGTACGTTACTCGTCAATGCCAACATGCAAAAGCTCGGCGACTACCTCAACCCCCATCCGCTTAAACTCAAAGCTAAAGGCATTAAATCGGTTCGTGCGCGCGTGGCAAACTTGGTTGAGTTTAATGAGAATATCAATCATGAGATTTTATCTGATGCGATTATCGAAGCGTTTTATGAATATTATAATGATACCGCGCCAGTAGAAGAATTGGATGAAGCCAGTCTCGCTAAGCAGCCGACATTAAACAAATATTATCAGCAAATGGCGGATTGGGATTGGCGCTTTGGCAAGACGCCTGAATTTACTCATCACATAGAGACGCGATTTGATTGGGGCATTATTGATTTGCACCTTGATGTGAAGCAAGCAGTGATACGCGATGTGGTTATCTTCTCTGATGCGCTAAACGTTGAATTAATTGATCTATTAAAAGAGACATTGACTGATATCAAATATGACAAACATGAGATTAATGCCAAGCTTGCTGAATTAGGTAAGGCTCATGCTGATTTGGCAGCGCAAATTGATGACGTGTCTAAGTGGCTGACTAGTGAGATGGAAGGTTAGGTTTTTGCTTGATATCTGTAATGAATGCATAGACTCAACTTCCTTTTGCAGCCAATTACTCAAAAGCATCTATACTTTACGCCGACTGAGATTGATATATAGCCTACACCTTTAAATAAACTTAAGTTTGATATTTAGCGTCATAGCCCTCTATAATGTGATGCACATAATAGATCCGCTATAAAAGTCCAAACTTTAAACGTTTAAGCAAGGTAGCACTATGGCAGCCTATATCACCGTCGGCGCAAAGACCTCTCACGGTGGGATGGTCATCTCCGGCTCACCGCACACCACTCACAACGGTATCTCTGTCGCGCGTAAAGGCGATAAAGTCATCTGTAAAAAATGTAAAAAGGTCACTACTATTGTTAGTGGTGACCCGTCGTTTATTGTCGATGGCGCACCTATTGCTCGCGGCGGCGATGTGACAAGCTGCGGCGCTAAGCTGATTGCGATTCAGCAGTCATTTGCGGAGTCGGATTTTGATGTGATGGGAGTTGAGCAGGCAGAGCCTTTGGTGTTTGCAAATTCGGAGCCTGATAGTGAGTTAAGCAATAACTTTGTACAAGACAATGGTGCATTTGGTATAGGAGGTAAAAAAGATTGGATTAAAGGTGCCTTTTCTCTCGGACTATGGAGCCAAGAGCAAGGAAAATCACCTTTAGAAACTCGTAGATTGTTAGATGAGTACAACACTGGCAAACACTATACCAACAAAGCACACCCCTTATTATCAACCGATAAGCCTAAAAACTATGTTGGTAATGAAGAGATGTTTAACCACTATCTACATGGTCAAGGTCAACCCTTAACACTAGAAAATCTAGGTTCCCTAGAGTTATTGAAAAAAGCAGTTGTTAGAAAAGGAGCATTCAAACAAGATGGATCAATACAAAGTCGATTTATTCATCAATTAGTTAGAAAATTCAAAATAAATGATAAAGACTACACTTTTGAAAACTCTTACAATGTTGGTAAAGAAATTGGGATATGGGCTTATGGTAGTGGCGTAATAGCTGGTAAATTCGAAGGTATAATAAATAAAAACTCTGTAAGTGATATTAGAATCTCTGGAAAAATCAACTACTTCTTCAAAGATAAATTTAAAGATCCTTACGATACATTTGACTGGATACCAGGAAGCTGGGATCCGAACGGTACGCCCTATAAAATCACAGGGAGTTGGTCGAACTATATAAACATAACTATTAAAAAATAGGTAAGGATAAAAGTTGTTTAAAAAACATAAAAACCTCTTAGTTTTATTATTCATTACTCTGTTAACTATAACAGTATTATCACTTCTTAATCATAAGATATATCAACCGCCAATCCTAGGTAAGTTAAAACTGAAATATATCTCTAGCGAAAATTACCAATTGACTTACAAGGGTGAAAAAATAGCAGGCAAAGTAACAGCTGTTGATAGCTGGTATGTACAAAACCCTTATGTTTATGGCTCAACCACGAATTTTAAAACGTCGATAGGCGATGGAATAATTTATTTCTTTATCAATGTGTGTGACGGAAATATTTTCGAAACAGAGAGTTCTATAGAATTTGAAAATTATTTGAATGGTAAGAAAATACTGAAAAATAAAAGAAACTGGATGAGTGGCGATAATGCTATAGATATCAAAAGAGCTGAATACTCCTCAAATATCGACTGTAATAACTATCAATAATTTAACAAAACACCTATCACGAAATTTTATAACCCCATCCATGTTAATATCTTAACAAAAAAAATCAGTATATATTGCGTTAAAAATCACTGATAAAAAATCAATAAGTAATCGAACATAATAGACACCACCCCTGTTAAAATATTTTCTGAATCCGAGTATAATTATCAAAACTATAAATCACGCAACCTAAAAAATCTGGAAATAAGTGATCGCACTAAAAAAGAGTATTATAGTCATTTTTTCTAATTTATATTTTTTTAATAGTCTTTAGTTTTTAAACAAGTCCACATATCAAAACTATCAATCATACAGATATGTCAACTAGATTCAACCCCTTACAGTACGTTGACACAGGTAGAGAACTAACAGATGAAGCAGTGGATGACTGGAGATTAACTTATCATATTAAAAATATCTAACTCTAAGACAATCGATATATAGTCAGTTCGAAATAAAATCGATGCGCTCATATGAACGGGCAACTGGTATAAATTTTCCTTGCTTGCTGTGTCTACGCTGACAGATGCTGCGCAAAATTCATACCAGCTGTACTGTATCGGTCTTAAAGTGAGTTAACTATATAGTCAATCCAACTTAAAGTTGTAACAGCAGACATTGCTGAATAAATGATTTAGATTATTCTTACCCCAGCCTTGCCTGAGCGTTTTTACTTCAGCCCACTTCTTCTCAATAGGGTTTAGATCAGGGCTGTAAGGCGGTAGCCAAAGAATACGATGACCATGTCGGTTTAATAGCTTTTTGATACGTTTGTTCTTATGAAGTCTGGTACTCGAGCATAGCTCTCCCCTTGCACTCGGGCAAAGCAGTGCTTTGCTTTATCCTCGCTCATGTCCATGATGATGACACATTTGTGACCAAGCTTTGGAATATGTCCTTGTTGTGAAGCGGAGTCTGGTTATCAGGACTTTACCTTAGAATCCATTATTCATAATCGTAACAAGTGGGTTGAATCTCCAAAATTTAAATCGAATGAGAAATATAGAGAGCAATTAGTGAACTACTTGAAATATTTAGAACAGATTAAACAACCTAGTTTTGAAAAATATTATTGAGTATGTAGGAAAATAATCAGTGAAAATAAGAGGCAAACAATATAAATTATCCGACATTTTACTTATTGCTTTCGTTATTATTTTATTTATATGGACTGTAGACTTAGAACCAAATAAAGAGCTTGAAATATACCAACAAGAATTGGTTGAGAAAGAAAGCTGGCTCATATCCGAACTTAATAAAATTGCTAATTTTATGAGCTTCAAAGTAAGCGATAATAGTCATTCTAATAGGGATGTATGGTACACATCCAGATATGCAAGCCCCGAGTTTGACAAGAATAGACTGTTACATTTACATGGCTTTCTTCTCAAAGAAGGCTGGGTAGATATGACTGATAAAATTGACAAAAACGATTATATAGCTAATACCTCAAGTAGATCTGATCAAACAGCCAAACGTGTCCATATTCTATGTAAGGATAAAGCTACCATTTTTATGTATATGACCGACATGCAAAATGATTATCTTATTGATTTATTTAAAGCACGTACTTTGGTGGAGCTTAAGTACGATTACAGCTTACCTTGTTATGACTTAAATGAGCCACAGTATAGTCATACTAATGCCAGATAATAAATAATAGATAAAAAAATTTCTCCGAAGGAATTATAATGTATCAACAGAAAATTTATAACTTAGCCCAATCTATATTGCTAGCGACAGTGCTATCCAGTAGCTTAATAACTTCTGCTTGTTTAGCAGAGTCTTCAAACACACCTATATTATCTAATCAAAGCACCCCTGCTGAAATATACGAGCTTGGCCTTGCCTATTTTGAGGGTGACTCAGTCCCTCAGAGCTATGACAAAGCTTTTGAACTGTTTCAAGAAGCGGCTAACCAAAAGTACTCTGATGCTCAATTTAATCTTGGTGTTATGTACGAAAATGGAGTAGGCGTTGCTCAAAACTATGAAAAAGCAATGCAACGGTATTTGTTAGCAGCTGATAATGGAGACTTTAAGGCTCAAAATAATATAGGCTCACTGTACTATTTTGGCAAGGGCGTAGATCAGAACTATGATAAAGCCCTTGAATGGTACAAAAAAGCTGCTGATCAAGGGGTAGGTGTAGCACAACTTAATATGGGTGGTCTCTATGAGAACGGTTATAGTGTACCGCAAGATTATGATAAAGCTTTTGAATGGTATGCATTGGCAGCTGACAATGGAGACTTTGATGCCCAAAATAATCTTGGCACTCTTTATGAAAACGGCTACGGCGTACCGCAAGACTATGACAAGGCTTTAGAGTGCTATACCAAAGCCGCTGATCAAGGGTTAGATTTAGCACAACTTAACATCGGTGGTCTTTATGAGAACGGTTATGGTGTGCCGCAAGATTATGATAAAGCTTTTGAGTGGTATCAAAAGGCCGCCGATCAAGGCAATCAACAAGCCAGTAATCGAATCGGTAGATTGGTTATGAATGGTAAAATCGACGATGAAGGTATCGTTATTTATAGCACACAAGAAACGGGACTCACATTAGGTGATATCGAAGAACCCCTATAGAATTAAAAAGGGTCACAGTTTACGAAGTAAAAAACGGCAGGAGATCCCTCCCCTACCGTCCTTTCAATTTAAAACTTTAATTCAAAAATTAAACTTTTAAATACTCGCCGCAACCTCAGCGCCATCACGAATCGCACGTTTGGCATCTAGTTCAGCGGCGAGCTTTGCACCGCCAATCAAATGATACTGCGCGTCTGGCGCATCGCCGACATTTGGCATCAACTCTACGACCGACTCTTGACCGGCACAGACCACCACGCTATCGACACGCAGCAGCTGACTTTGACCTTGGGCATTGGTCACCCAAATGCCCTCGTTGGTGATTTTGTCATACTGTACGCCTGCGACTTGGATGACGCCGTGTGACTTGATATGGGCGCGATGCACCCAGCCAGAGGTTTTATTGAGTCCGCTACCCAGACGGCCTTTAGTGCGCTGCATCAAGTACACTTGGCGAACCGGCTTAATGGCTTCAGGCTTAATCAAGCCACCCTCCGTTTGGTAACTCGTATCAGAGGTCACGCCCCACTCTGCGCGCCACTCGCTGATAGACTGCGGCGTGGTGCGGTAGCTTGGATCTTTTAGCGCGTCAGGGCCGATTTCATCAAGTGATTGACCGTGGTTGGCCGTCAGATATTCACTGACATCAAAGCCAATACCGCCTGCGCCTATGACTGCGACCGTCTCGCCAACTGATTTTTCGCCCGATAGCAGCTCAGCATAGCTGATGACTTGTGGCAGCTCAGCACCTTCTAGCTTGCCTTCAAGGCTTCTTGGGACTACGCCTGTCGCGACAATAACATGATGGAACTTGGCTTTCTCAAGCATGTCTTTATCAACTTTGGTATTGAGTTTAATCTCAACGCCTAAGTGCTCAAGCTCATTGATATAGTAGCGAATGGTCTCAAAGAACTCTTCTTTACCAGGGATGACTTTGGCATAGTTAAACTGACCGCCCAAGACGTCTTTGGCTTCAAACAATGTCACGTCATGCCCACGCAATGCCGCGACATGAGCCGCTGACATACCAGCGACACCGCCACCGATGACTGCGACTTTTTTCGGATTCTTGGTTTTCTTATAAACCAATTCCGTCTCATAGCAGGCTTGCGGATTGACCAGACAAGTCGAGCGTTTATTCTCGAACGTATGGTCGAGACAGGCTTGGTTACAAGCGATACAAGTATTGATGCGGTCGGTCTGACCGTTTTTGGCTTTATTAACCCAGTGCGCATCGGCTAAGAACGGACGCGCCATCTGAATCATATCCGCCTGACCACTGGCGACGATATCCTCTGCCGTCTCTGGCATGTTGATACGGTTGGCTGCCATCATTGGGATACTAATATGTTTTTTAATCTCAGCGGTGAAATCGACAAAAGCGGCGCGCGGCACGCTGGTGACGATAGTCGGGACGCGTGCTTCATGCCAGCCAATACCGGTATTCATAATGGTGACGCCCGCTTCTTCTAGTGCCTTGGCGACTGTGATGACCTCGTCCATGACGTTGCCGTCTTTGACCAAGTCAATCACTGACAAACGGAACAGAATGATAAAGTCTTCACCCACCGCCGCACGAACGGCTTTGACCACATCGACAGCAAACTTCATACGGCCATTGATATCACCGCCGTATTGATCGCTGCGTTTATTAACATGACGAGATAAAAACTGGTTGAGCAAGTAGCCCTCTGAGCCCATAATCTCAACACCATCATAGCCTGCTTGCTTGGCAAGCTTGGCGCAGCGTGCATAGTCCTCGACGGTTTGTTCGATGTTTTTGACACTCATCTTGCGCGGTTTAAACGGCGTGATGGGTGATTTGATGGGGCTTGATGAGACGATAAATGGATGATAACCGTAGCGGCCACTGTGCAAGATTTGCATGATAATTTTGCTATCAAACTTATGTACCGCACGAGTGACGCGCTGATGGTTGATGACGTCCATTTTGCTATTCATGGTGCCGCCAGCGGGTAGCAGCCAACCTTCGCGATTGGGCGAGATACCGCCTGTGATCATCATCGCCACGCCGCCCTTTGCGCGCTCTGCAAAATAAGCCGCCAGCTTGCCATAATTATAAAAACGGTCTTCAAGGCCGGTGTGCATCGAGCCCATGACCAGACGGTTTTTTAAGGTGGTAAAGCCTAAATCTAATGGCTCGAATAGATGTGGATAGTGGTCGTTTGCGCGAGCAGTTTCTATGGTTTTGGCAGTGCGGCTGGCTGTCATATCATTTTCCTTATGAATGGTTTGTGAGACTACTTTTAAGCTGGCTGAGCGTGCAAAAGTTTCGCTTTTATATCAGCTGGGCTGCGGGATTGAGCATTGCTGATATCCTAACACACCGCTATTATTATCAGCTACGCGGACAAGCGACTGATGAGTGGGCAATATATTGCCGCGATAGATGGACAATACGGTTTTTGACATTTGTTTGAATATCTGCCATAAAACCTGCCCCATTTTTCGTACGATTGGCTATAATAGCGGGGCGCTGCTTTTTACTCAGCCAAACAGTCGGTCAAGCAACCAGACAAAAAGCCTGTCGCCTGTGACGCAAAACTCACTCTACTTAGCGGGCCATTCAGTGATACGCTAGGCAGTTTACTGACAGCCGCCGTTCAGTGACAAGCGTTGTCGTTGAGTGACGTTACAGCTGCCACCATGCGACTGCGATCAGTTTTGCGCAGGCTTTGAGCCAATAACTCTGATGACCAATGCACCGCACGTGAGTCGCGTTTTGCCAATAATTCGATGATATTGGCGTCGCTGTGTTATTTTGAGCTGACTTTAGGTTGAGCTGACGTAGCAGCCGCTTCGCTCATCCCTTGCACCATCGCATTATAGAAATACGATAAAGGACTATCCTAATGACAGACTTTCATACCGGTCTTGGCAAAACGCCTGCCAATCACCAACCGCTCACTCCTATCGACTTCATCATCCGTAGCGCGCAGGTCTACCCTGACAAAACCGCCATTATCTACGACGATCTGACGCACAACAACCTCACCCAGAGCTGGCAACAGACTTATGATCGCTGTCGTCAGCTGGCTGATGGTCTGCGCAAACTGGGTATCGATAAGAATGATACCGTCGCGGTGATGATGCCAAACACCCCAGCGATGGTCGAATGCGCCTTTGGGGTGCCGATGTCAGGCGGTGTGCTTTGTACCCTTAATACCCGTCTCGATATCAATGCGCTTAGCTTTTGTTTGCAGCATTCAGAAGCCAAAGTATTGATCTTGGACAGTGAGTTTGCTGAGCATGCCGAGATTATTGATGAGGCCTTTCCCAATCTTATCGTCATTCATGCGACAGATGCCGCGATCGATATTGAGCGTTTTGGTCAAATGAGCTACGAAGAGCTCATCGCCAGCTCAGACAACCTAGACAACTGGGAACGTCCAACGGATGAGTGGGATGCCATCGCCCTTAACTACACCTCGGGCACCACGGGCAAACCAAAAGGCGTGGTCTATCACCACCGCGGTGCCACGCTTAACGCTGTTTCCAATATTCTAGATTGGGACATGCCCAAACACCCGATGTATCTATGGACACTGCCCCTATTTCACTGCAACGGCTGGTGCTTTCCTTGGACCATCGCCGAGCGCGCCGGTGTCAACGTCTGCCTGCGCAAGATTGATGCAGATTTGATTTTGCAGCTGATTGCCAAGCACCAAGTGACGCATTACTGCTCAGCGCCTGTGGTGCACAACATGATCGCAGGTGGCAAGGCTGAATATAAAGCAGCCATTACTCATGAAGTCAAAGGCTGGGTCGCTGGTGCGCCGCCCTCTGAGACCATGCTGGCAGCGATGGAAGCGATGGGCTTTCATATCTCGCACGTCTACGGTCTCACCGAAGTCTATGGGCCAGTCACCATCTGCGCTGAGCAAGACGAGTGGGAGACGCTGGATGTCGCTGGCCGCGCCCAGAAAAAATCACGTCAAGGCGTGACCTCGCATCTGATGACGGGTTTTGAGCTGTTTAAACAAGGCACCACGGAGCCAGTCGCCGCTGATGGGGAAGAGATGGGCGAGCTGGCCCTGCGCGGCAATATGGTGATGAAAGGTTACCTAAAAAGCCGAAAAGCGACCGAAGAAGCCTTTGCTGATGGTTGGTTCCGCACCGGTGACTTGGGGGTCAAATACCCTGATGGCTATATCAAGATTATGGATAGGCTAAAAGACATCATCATCTCAGGCGGCGAGAATATCTCAAGTATCGAGGTCGAAAACGTCTTATACAAAATGCCTGAGATCCAAAGCTGCGCCGTCGTCGCCGCACCGCACGACAAATGGGGCGAAGTGCCCGTGGCCTTTATCGAGATTCATGCTGGTAGCACCTTACAGCGCGACCATGTGATGGAGCACTGCAAGCAGTACTTGGCAGGCTTTAAAGTGCCCAAGTACATTATCTTTGCTGAAATACCTAAAACCAGCACGGGCAAAGTACAAAAATACGAGCTGCGCCAAGCGGCCAAATCACTGGCACACGAAACACCCAAAGTCACCGCCAGTGCCAAAGCATAGCCATTAATCGTTTTATATCAGTACTGTAAAAAGGTCAGCCTAACGACTATCGTTAGGCTGACCTTTTTGATGCATAAGTTTTGATATATGGGTATTGTCACTTAAGTCACCAGCGCTCAATCAAGCTTTGGCTCCACCCACTGATAGATGAGCATACCTGCTAGCATAGCAGCGGCAAATACATACGCTTGCCAGTGCCCTGTCCCCAGTAGCACAATGCTTGGGCCTGGACAGATACCCACAAGCCCCCAACCGATACCAAACATCATCGCGCCCATTAGCAGCTTTTTGTCAATCACAGTCTTACTTGGCAATAAGATAAAGGTGCCCGCCCAGCTGGTTTTTTGCCGCTTGGCCAACTGTACACCGATGATCGCCACTAGCAGCCCCCCACCCATCACCAAGGCCAAGGAGATATCCCACGCGCCAAAGACATCCAAAAACCCTTGCAACTTAGCAGGGTCGGTCATGCCTGCTATCAGCAGTCCCAAGCCGAATAATAAACCGGCCAGTAATCCAATCATATTTTTTAGCATTATTGTGCCTCATACTTCATCTGTTTATTCAAGCCGTTATAGATAAAACGAGCCGTCTATACTGCGTTAAGTCATTTTTAAAACATACCGAGTACATGCCTGCCCACATACACAGTCACGACACCAAACAACATAAAAGTCGCCGTCGCTGCCATTGAGCGTTTTGACAGGCGCGCGTTGCCGCAGATACCGTGGCCACTGGTACAGCCTGACCCCAAACGCGTGCCAAAACCCACTAATAGCCCAGCAACGAGCAACAAGGGTAATGACGTGGTGATCTCTATATCTGGCAGTGGTCGCACCAGACTATATAGTAAAGGCGAGACAATAAGCCCTGCGATAAACAGTATCTGCCACACCTCTATGTGTTTGGGTTTTAGCACGCTTGACACGATACCGCTGATGCCGGCAATACGCCCAATACCCAATAGCAAAACAACGGTCGATGTCCCTAATAGCAGACCCCCGACCAAGGATATCGGCGTAAAGGCCAGCCAATCTATCTGTATACTCATCATATTTACCTAAGCCAATTTTTATCAAAAATAAAATACATTCGTTTTACATAAATACATTATATAATAAAATATAATAAAAGGGTAAAAAAATACTGAACCCAATGATTATAGGTTCAGTATGTGATCTGGATGATGCCCAATCAGATAAATGGTGATTAGGGCATGCCCTCAGTTTAATACGAGCTATTAACTGGCCAATACTTCATCTAGCGCAGTTTCAAAGCGCTGCACAGCTCCGTCGATATCAGTCAATTTATCCAGACCAAACAGACCTAAGCGGAAGGTTTTAAAACTATCAGGCTCGCCGACTTTGAGCGGTACACCAGAGGCGATCTGTACGCCAGCCGCCGCAAACGCCGCGCCTTTATGCATATCATCACGGTCGGTATAAGAGACGACCACGCCTGGTGCTTGATAGCCTTCTGCTGCCACGCTCGCAATCCCTTTGGCTTCGAGCACGTGACGAATGCGCTTACCCAGCTCCCACTGCGCCTCACATAACTGATCAAAGCCGATTTTTTTGGCTTCATTGACGGTGTCGCGGAACTGACGCAAGCTATCAGTGGGCATCGTCGCATGATAAGCATGGCCGCCGTTTTCATAGGCGCGCATGATATTTAGCCACTGTTTTAGATCAATACTAAAGCTGTCCGACTCGGTGTTGTCTACTTTTTGTACAGCCGCTTCACTTAGCATGACCAGCCCTGCGCCTGGGGTGCTGCTCCAGCCTTTTTGTGGGGCGCTGATCAGCACATCGATGCCCAAGTCTTTCATATCAAGCCAGACACACCCTGAGGCGATACAGTCAATGACCAGCAAGCCACCAACGCTATGGACCGCCTCGGCCAATGCCTTGATATAGTCTGCTGATAAGATAATACCTGATGAGGTTTCGACGTGCGGGGCAAATACCATGGCAGGCTTGGTTTCTTTAATTTTAGCGACTGCATCTTCGATCGCGACAGGAGCAAACGGCTTTGGCGTATCGCCGTCTTCGCGGTGTGCTGTCAGTACCGTTGATGACTTGGCGATTTTGCCTTTGTCTAAAATTTGTGTCCAACGATAACTAAACCAGCCGTTACGGATGATCAAGCAGTCTTCATCATTGGCCAGCTGGCGCGCCACAGCCTCCATTCCATAAGTACCAGAGCCAGGAACGATGGCGACCGCATCGGCGTTATAGACAGATTTTAGGTCAGCAGATAAGTCGTTCATGACTTGCTGAAAGGCTTTTGACATATGGTTTAGGGCGCGGTCAGTATAGACCACGGAATATTCTAGTAGGCCGTTTGGATCAATATCTTGACGTAAGGCAGTCATGGGATGCTCCTTGCTCGTTTTCGGATTTTTGGATGGGTATAACCTGTATTTTCGCCCCATTGATTATAGGGGGTAATCTACCAAAAAACCAACCCGTGTTTAGTGAACGGGCGAGTAAGAGATTTAGCGGCGGCGGTGGGCGTCTTGGAGTCCCGAGACCACAAAATCTAGCAGCTCACTATCGCCTTGGCGGGCGGCTTTGCGCATAAGCTTGGATGGTGCGTGGGTCAGCGTCTGGGTAAGGCGACGTGACAGCTCGGTGAGGATATCTTCGGGATCGGCATTGTCTTGCTGTAGCTTGGCGATAGAGGCTTGTAGCAGCTTGTCCACCTGATCATGAGTACGGGCACGATACTGCTGGATGTCTTTGCCAACTTGACGGACCTGAAAACGGCGATCCATCTCAACGACCAGCTGACTGACCAGCAACTCGGCATCGACCGCTGCCTGCCTGCGCTGCTCGATGTTGCCTGCGATCACATGCTGCAAATCATCGACCGAGTACAGATATACATCATCGATACGGCTAATGGTCGAGTCGATGTCGCGCGGTACTGCCAAGTCGATCATCAGCATCGGCTGATAACGACGGCGCTTGAGTGCCTGTAGCGTCATGGTTTTATCAATGAGTACATCCATACTGCCACTACAGCTACTGACAATATCGGCCTCGCCCAGCACTTGCGGCAGCTCCGCGAGTGCTCTGACCTCGACGCGGCGATTGGGATGGCGCAATTCGGCCGCCAAGGCTTCGGCGCGCTCAGGGTTGCGATTACAAATAATCACTCGCCCCACACCCAGCCCTGCGATATGCGTCGCCACCAAGCGGTTCATCTCCCCTGCGGCAACGACCAATAGCGTCCGACTGGGCAAATCATCAAATATCTGCGTGACCAGTTTGGCCGCAGCAAAGCTCAACGACACCGCTTGCGCGCCCACCTTGGTCTCATTTCGCACGCGTTTGGCCGCGGCAAAGACTTGATCGACAATCCAGCCGAGCTGATTACTCAAGGCTTTTTGGTCTTGTGCCAAATGGACGGCGCGCTTGATTTGACCAAGGATTTGCGGCTCACCCAAGATCATCGAGTCCAAACCTGCGGCCACTCGCAGCCAATGCGTCAGAGCATGGGTATCACGGTGCACATATAGATGAGGCTCAATCTCGGCCAGTGGCAGCTGCTTAAACTCAGCCAGCCATGTTTTTATCTTAATAATATGAGCGCTGATGGCGGCGGCCGATAGAGTGGTGCTGGTGGTCGTGGCGGCGTTGGTTGCAGACTGGGCAGGTTCGCTTTCTACAGGCTGCGGTACCAGTGCATAAATCTCGGTACGGTTACAGGTCGAGACGATCACGCTGCCATCGGTAAAGACCTCTAACTGCTCGAGTGCGACATTCACATCGTCACCAACAAGCGCCAAGCGCTCTCGTAGAGCGACTGGTGCGGTTTTGTGATTGACCCCAATGACCACTAATCTCATTATTGATAGACCATAAACATGACGCTCACCTGCCAGCCATACGGTGTTTTGATTGTTTATATAAACCAATTCTTATATAGTCGACTCTAAATAAAACAGATACATTGTATTTCAACACGGAACTGTATCGTTTTTATCCTAAACTCACTATATATAATATATAAACAAAAAATACCGTTTGCGACGACAGCGCTAAAAGGAAGAGCTTAAAATCGCCTATTATATCATTATTACCAGCGTTAATTAACACTCACCCACTTCGGATGAGTATTTGCTTGTATCTGGGCACCTGCCCGACAAATCAACTACCTAGGCGACTTTTATAACTGATATCATTACATGACGCCCTGCATCTGTGCTTGTGCGCTAGTTGAGTAACACGGCTGCTATTGTTTATCTTGTCATTCTACTCTTATAATGTTTGACAGGCGCTTTCATCTGAGTGTTACCCTAAGTTTTCATCTCAGTCTGCATCATTGAAAACGCACCTTAACCTGACGAACCACCCCTTATTAAACGCTACCTATGGATTAGGCAGTCACTATCGGGCGAACACAGCTATTTATGATTTTTTTTGGGTCATTATTTCGGGCACCGCCAGCACTTGATGAGCGATTGAGCCTACGCGCTTTATTAAACCTCATTATAGAGCGCTTGTGCCAACGCTATCGGCTAACGCTATCGTTGGCTGTTTGCCTGTGCCTATCTGCCCCTGTGCACGCCAGTGCTATCGATATTCCAGCGAAGGCAGAAAACCAGCAAAACAGCGCCAGCACCCTTACGAGCGCAGCGACACCCAGCGCCGGCGAAAGACTGCCAGAGACTGTCGATGTGCAGCGCTTGGCTCCTGCTAGCATCTGGCAGCCTGAGCTAAACGAGCCAAGCTTGTACGCGCTTTTGGCGGCGGAGTTTACCGCTGACCGCGATGACAAACAACGCGCCGTCGCCATCTATAAACAGCAATCATTCAAAAAAGATGCCACCGCTGTCTTTGAGCGGGCGCTGAGCTTGTCTTTACAAAACGAGAGTGTGAGCGACTCGTTACAGTTTGCCAAAACATGGCAAGAGCAAAACCCCGATCACGTGCCTGCTTGGTTTTATGTCGCGCATTTGGCACTGCGCGCGCACGATTACGTCTTGGCAGGCGAGACGCTAAACCGCATCTTACGCTACGACCCACGCGCCGACTTAAGCGAGATATTAATCGGTATCTATCCCAATACCGATGCTGACAAACGCGATCTACTCGCCGCGCTTCAGCCGCTCGATAGCAAGCAAAATGCATCCTTATCGGTACTAAAGGCAGGCCTGCTCTATCAATTTAATGAGCCTGAGATTGCTATTGTACATATCAACCGTGCGCTGGCACGCCAGCCTGATTATGTGCCTTTTATTACCCTAAAGGCAGATATCTTACGCAAAATCGTCACCGCCGAAACCGTGGTCAATTACCTTAGCCAAGCGCGCCTGCGCAACCCTGATAGCAAGAGTCTGTACCTATACGAGATTCGCTATTTACTGGACTTAAAACAAAGCCAAGAGGCGTGGCAATTATTGCTACAAGCGCACGAGCATTTTCGTGAGGATGCGGAGATTACCTTGCTTGCCGCCTTGGTCAGTCTGGATATCGAAGAGTACCGCAGCGCTGATGAGCTGCTAAATATACTCGCCAAATCTCCGGCCTATCTCGATCGGGCCTATTACTATCTAGGCATCAGTGCTGAGCGTCAGCAGCGCTTTGAGCAAGCCAAACACTATCTCAATGCAGTGATGCAAGAAGACTTGGTATTGGAGGCACGTCGAAAGGTGGTGGCGTTTGAGCTACTTGATGACGATGTCGCTGCCGCCATCAGCACTTTAGAAAAACTACGCAAACAATTTAGCGTCTTTGCCCCTGACACTTATGTCATGCAGGCCGATATTTTATGGCAACAAAACGAGCCGGATGAAGCGCTACGGCTGTTGACTCGGGCAGCGCGTAAATACCCTGACAATGAGATGCTATTGTTTGCTCGCGCTCAGCTCCTCGATGATAAAAACGACTATATCGTCAAACGCACCTTGCTCAATCATCTGCGCGCGCTCGATCCGAGCAGTCTGGCCTATCAGCTAAGTTACGCCCAGCTGCTCTTGGCCAATGAGCCAAACTCTGAGCAAGGCTTGGCCTTGGCGACCGACATCATCCAGATTCGTTATGATGATCCACGCTACGACAACGAGCTGCACTTGCAAGCGCTCAACATATTGGCAAGTAACGCCTTGACCAACCAACGCTATCAGCAAGTCATCGACTATCTACAGACGCCTTATGATGTCTTTCCGACCTTACGCTCAGGCACGCTGTTGCTACGTGCCTATCAAGGCCTGGGCGATAACGCCAAAGTCGAGGCTTTGCTTGCCGACTTGCAGCAGCGCTTTTCATTTGGTCAGCATAATATCAGCGACCGCATACAACTGTATTAGAGTCTGTGCAAAAGCGGGGTGCGGGGCACCGGTTACAAGGCACTTATAAGAAGCTAACAGCCGCGTATAAGCGAGTAACAAATAACGCTTAAGCTAGCCTTTAATCAAAATTATTATTTTTGCAAATTTGTTTGTTTTTGAGGATGTTTTATGCCAGTTGCCACCCTTTTTTTTCAGCTCCCTGCCGAGTTTAAATCCAAATATAAATCCAAGTGCAAATCTAAGTTTCAGTCTAAAGCTAAATCGCAAAAGCTGATCCTGCTGACAGCGATGGCGGCTACCCTTGCCATCACCTCTGGCTGTCAGTCTCTAAAGACTGCCAATGCTAGTCATCAATCAGGCACCATGATACAAGGTCAAAACAGCGAGCAGCCAAACAAGCTTGAGCGTTTTAATATCACCGGCAAGATTGGTGTGACCACGCCTGCCAGTGACAGCAGCGGCGCGCAAGGTGGCAGTGCGTTTTATGCATGGGGCCAGCAAGACGATCGATTTGCCATTGAGCTGATTGGCGCACTCGGTATTGGCAAAACCAATATCGAATACGATGGTCAGACGGCCACCTTGGTCAGTGAAAAAACCGGTACTTTGACCGCTGATGATCCTGAGACCCTACTAAAAAAAGCCACAGGCTGGCAAGCGCCCATCTCGCAAATGCCCTACTGGATATCTGGTCGCCCCGCGCCCTCAGACAGCGCGCCCAAGCTCGATGCACAAAACCGACTGATAAGCTCGGTCAATGGTGAATGGACAGCCAACTTTACTTATAAAGGCTCAGACAAACGACCTTCCAAAATCAGCGCAGTGCAGCCACAAGGCAACAAGGTTGTCATGACGATTAATCATTAATCTATCATGTATCAATAACGGATCGCCTTTCAAAAGCTATCGTTGCTCATTAAGATAGCTTTTTATGACTGTACCTTATGATGAAAAAACATGACTGAAAACATATGATTGAAAATATAGCCGCATCATCTGCTTCTACGATGACTCGTCTCTCACCTGCCAAGCTCAATTTGTTTTTGCACATCACTGGCAAGCGCGCTGATGGCTATCATGATCTGCAAACGGTTTTTCGCCTGCTTGATTGGGGCGATTATCTGCACTTCTCACTTGTAGATGGCCTAGTAGACATCGATAGCACTTTAGCGATCGATCAGCTATGTGAGCGACTATTAAGGCTGACAGGCGCAGAAGCCATCACCAGCCATGTCACGGACAATCTGATCTTTCAGGCTGCTCGCGCTTTATTGGCCGCGGCCATAGCGTCAAACAAGCTACCCAAGCAGCTTGCGCCAGTGACGATTGAGCTGGACAAACACTTACCCATGGGCGCAGGGCTGGGCGGTGGCTCCTCTAATGCAGCGACGACACTGCTGGCACTTAATGAGATATGGGCGTTTGACTTCTCCCAAGATAAAATGATAAACATCGGTACGACAGTGGGCGCAGATGTGCCGATTTTTATCTTTGGTCAGGACGCGATTGCGCAGGGCATTGGTGAGCAATTAACGCCGATAGCGCTACCAGATCAGCAGTATTTGGTCTTGACGCCTACGGCACATGTCAGCACCGCTGAGCTGTTTACCCATCCTACGCTGCAGCGTGATATTATCCCCCTCTCCATACCGACCATCAAGCGCCAAGCAGCGCACTATACACAAGCTCTACATGCGCCGTATCACAATGTCTTCACACCTGTCGTCACCGGCCTCGCCCCTGCCGTCGATGATGCATTACAGTATTTACAAGTCTTAGAGACGGTAGCACGCAGCACAGCACGGATGACCGGCTCTGGTAGTGCGGTATTTTTGCCATTGGATGCCAGTATTGCTACCGATAAGGCGTTAATAAAAAAATGGCTGGCAAATGCGCCTTGTCCTGCTTACTTGGTAGATAACTTATAATGGCGCTATCAGAGTACAGGCTGCGTCCCAAAAGCGGCGGCTTTCCTATACACACTAAGGCGGCTGATATAAATACTCCTTGCGCGCTACGCCGATGGAGACTACGTAACTGTATTTAAAAAGAGTATCACAACAGCACGTCAGAAAAATTTATACCCGCTCCACGTTGAAATATAGTGTATCTGTGTTATTTAGAATCGACTATATAAAAAATCGAGTGCAAAATTTTTTAATAAATACTAGAAAAAGGCGCAAATGACTTGCAAAATCTAAAAATTTACTTATAATAGGTCGCCACAATAGGGGTATAGCCAAGTTGGTAAGGCATCAGGTTTTGATCCTGACATCCGTTGGTTCGAGTCCAGCTACCCCTGCCATTTTTAGTTTGGATTGCTAGTGATAGCAATTGACAACACCTTCCCAATTTCGGTATAGTTCGCAATGAACACCGCTAGGGAACGCCGTCTTAGACGGTTGATAGGTAGCGACGCCTAGCTAATACTTTGTTAGCATTCAGCGCTCGTCCTGCCTAGACATTACAGGGGTATAGCCAAGTTGGTAAGGCATCAGGTTTTGATCCTGACATCCGTTGGTTCGAGTCCAGCTACCCCTGCCATTTTTTACTATCTTAGTAGTCTATAATTACTTTCACCACTCTTTTCTTTATTTGGGCAGTTAGACACTGCTTAGTGGTCGCTGCTTGAGTCAATAAATAGGACTTCAGTCATGCCTTATTTGGCAATTTTTACGGGCAACGCCCATCCAGAACTTGCGAAAACCGTCGCCGACCACCTACACATTCCTCTTGGTAAAGCTGACATCACGCGTTTTTCTGATGGCGAAATTGCCGTGGAAATCAAAGAGCACGTGCGCGGTAAAGACGTGTTTATCATGCAGCCGACTTGTGCACCGACCAACGACAATTTGATGGAAATCATGATGATGGCGGATGCGCTTCGTCGCTCTAGTGCGGGCCGTATTACAGCAGTCATGCCGTATTTTGGTTATGCCCGTCAGGACCGTCGTCCACGCTCAGCTCGCGTCCCTATCTCAGCCAAAGTCGTCGCCGATATGCTAAATATCGTCAGTATCGACCGCGTCATGACCGTAGATTTGCACTCAGATCAGATTCAGGGTTTCTTTGACATCCCTGTCGACAACATCTACGGCACCCCTGTCCTGTTAAATGACCTACAAAAACAAGACTACGACAACATCATGGTGGTATCGCCTGACGTTGGCGGTGTGGTACGTGCTCGTGCGATGGCCAAACAATTGGGCGACACCGACATGGCGATCATCGATAAGCGCCGTGCCCGTGCCAATGAGTCGCAAGTAATGCACATCATCGGTGATGTGCGTGATCGTGACTGCGTCATCGTTGATGATATGGTCGATACCGCAGGCACCCTATGCAAAGCCGCTGAAGCATTAAAAGAAAACGGCGCGCGCCGCGTATTGGCTTACATCACCCACCCTGTACTATCGGGTAATGCGCTAAAAAACATCTCTGAGTCAGCCCTAGATGAAGTGGTCGTGACTGATACCATTCCATTGTCTCCTGCTGCTCAATCTTGTAGCAAAATCCGCCAAGTCAGTATCGCACCGATGCTCGCTGAGAGCTTACGCCGCATCAATAACGAAGAGTCTATCAGCGCCATGTTTGACGCCTAACGACTTATCTGTCAGTGGCGGTTTGCACATACAGCTACACACACACCTGATATAAAAAAACAGCGCCATATTTGATGATATGGCGCTGTTTTTTGTGTTCGCATTTTGCGTAGGTCTTTATTATTGCTACAAAACCACGTATAATGCGCGCCTGTGCCGACCGTTTGTGTGATCTTTGATGGTTGGCATCTTTAAAAGTGCTGATCACGTTTGCCAGATAGGTTTTTGCTGATATTTGTCAGTAAACGATGACGGCAAATATATTGCTCTGTTTCTTGGTTGTCAGCGTCATTGATGACCGGTCATCGAGCTTTCATCACGTATTAGTGGATTGGTCGCAAATCCACTTTTTTATGACCAGACACTTCATTTATCTTTTTATAGGATTATATCCATGAGTATTAATCATTTCGAACTAAGTGCAGTTGCCCGTTCTGCAGAACAGCAAGGTAAAGGTGCGAGCCGCCGCCTACGTAAGCAGAACCTAGTACCTGCTATCATCTATGGTGGTGACGAAGAGCCAACTGCGGTTTCTATCAAAATCAATGAGCTGGTTAAGTCTCTTGAATTTGAAGCGTTTTTCTCACACATCTTGACGCTAAATGTCGATGGCGAAGCGCATCAGGTCGTTATCAAAGACCTACAACGCCATCCAGCTAAAGGCTTCCCAATGCATGCTGATTTCCAGCGCATTGTAAAAGGTCAGAAAATCAACATGAATGTTCCTGTGCATTTCACTGGCCGTGAAGAAGCACCAGGTACAAAAGCTGGCGGTATCTTGTCTACCCTCGTCTCTGACATCGAAATCGTTTGCCTACCATCACAACTACCTGAATACCTAGAAGTTGACGTATCAGGCATGGAAATCGGCGATCTATTCCGTCTATCAGACATCAAACTACCAGAAGGTGTTATCATCTTCGAACTTGATATGGAAGATGCACACGACCGTACTATCGTTAACATGCAGCCACCAACGGTTGAAGAAGTTGACGAAGATGCTGACGAAGTCGATGCAGCTGACGTACCTGCGACCGAGCAAGGCGCTGAAAACAAAGACGGCGAATAATAAACGACCGCTAGGTCGTGGCACTATGCCGTCGACCTGCTGATAGGTTCGTTTCGTCAAAAAAAACAGCAGGTGATGTATATCTCCTGCTGTTTTTGTAAGTAGGGTTTGAGCATCACAGTGCTGTCAGACATAAACGACAGCACAATCAACCTTACGCTCATTTATCACATTTAAGCAGGATGTTTTTATGGCCATAAAGCTTATTGTCGGTCTTGGTAATCCCGGTCAGCAGTATATGTTTACGCGTCATAATGCAGGATTTTGGTTTGTCTATCATTTGGCGCAGCAGTTCAATATCGCCCTTTCTCCTGACAAAAAGTTTCATGGGATAACGGGACGCGGACAGATTCATGGCGCTGATGTACGCTTGCTGATGCCATCGACCTTTATGAACAAATCGGGTCAATCGGTGGTACCGATGGTCAACTTTTATGGCATCGACAACGATGAGCTGTTGATCGCGCACGACGAGCTGGATATTCCAGCGGGTAGTATCAAGCTCAAAACCAATGGCGGCCATGGCGGCCATAACGGTCTGCGCGATATCACCCCGCATATCGGCAACGACTTTCATCGACTGCGTATCGGTATCGGGCATCCAGGTCACAAATCAAAGGTCAGTGGACATGTCCTCTCAAAGGCCTCACCTGATGAGCAGATTGCCATCGACAGTGCTCTGAGCGCCGCGTTTGATGCGTTGCCATTGCTGTTAGGCGGCGATATCGAAAAAGCCCGTTCCCAAATTAATGGCTTTAAACTGCCCGAATCATAACGGCCAGACCTTTACCGCTGGGTTTTTACCGCTGGGCTTGTTACGTGATACTTTATAGTAGTCTTTTATTTTGACAAAATCGTCCCCACTAACATGATGATTTCGTTCATTAATCTTTGTTACGCTAAGGAAGCAACTTATGCTACTTAATATGCTTAAATGCAAATTACATCGTGCCCGCGTCACTCATGCCGAGCTGCACTACGAAGGCTCATGCGGTATCGATGGTGATTTATTGGACCTCGCCGGTCTGCGCGAAAACGAATCAATCGACATCTATAATGTCACCAATGGCAAGCGTTTTCGTACTTATGCGATTCGCGCCGAGGCAGGCTCTGGTATCATCTCATTAAATGGTGCTGCTGCTCATATGGCAGACTTAGGTGATATCGTCATTATCTGTGCTTATGCGCACTTTGATGAAGCAGAAGCTGCGACCTACCAGCCAAAACTGGTTTACTGCAACGAAGACAACACGGTAAAAGACACCGCCAATATTATCCCTGTACAAGTGGCTTAAGCGCCTGACGCTCCAAGCGCTGCTGACCCATATCAGACGTCACCGCTGTCAGCCGTCAGGGCATATATATGACTATCGTACATAAAAGCTGACTCTACAGAGGATTCAGCTTTTTTTGTGCCATTTTTATCTGGCACATTTATATTTTTCTCCAAACTTAAAGATGGGCGGCGCTGGACAATACCTGCCAGCTACTTTGTAGATAAACCTATTTTTAACGGTTTGACAAGTTTTAACGGCTTGACAGGGGTTGGCGTGTTTTTTGAGTTTGGTGTCATGATTCATTGATAAGGAAACATACTGATGTGGTTGGCAGTTACTGCTGTATTGATCGGCTTGGCAATTTTGGTATGGAGTGCAGACGTTTTTATTGATGGTGCCACGGCGCTGGCAAAAAAACTCAATGTACCCAGTTTTTTGATTGGGGTCATTATTTTGGGTCTTGGCACTTCTGCACCCGAAATGGTGGTGTCGGTACTGGCCGCCTTAGAAGGCAGTCCGGAGCTGGCACTGGGTAATGCCTATGGCTCAAACATCATCAATATCGCCTTGGTACTGGGCGCAACTGCCCTAATAAGCCCCATAATCATCCATAAAGGCATCATAAAACGCGATCTGCCAATATTGCTCATCATTACCGCTTTGGCCGCGTGGCAGCTGCGTGACGGGCAGCTGAGTATCGTTGATGGACTGGCACTCTTAGCACTATTGGTCGTGGTCTTAGGCATCCAGATCGTGCTGAGCTTGCGAGAAGGCAGCTCACATAAGGTTGATGATATCGATGATAATAAGATTGTAGAGCACCGCGCAGTGGATGACGCGCTGAGCGCAGCAAATAGTGAGCCAAGCTTGCTGCGTGGTTTGTGGGCATTGTTCCTTGGACTGACCATGCTGGTGGCCAGCTCGCGCGCCATCGTCTGGGGTGCAGTAGAGTTGGCGACGCTATGGGGATTGAGCGAGCTGATTATCGGTCTGACCATCGTCGCCGTCGGCACGTCTTTGCCTGAGCTGGTGGCCAGCCTATCAGCGGCGCGCAAAGGCGAACACGATATGGCACTGGGCAACATCATCGGCTCTAATATTTTCAACACTTTAGGCGTGGTGGGTCTGGCAGCCTTGATCGCTCCGATTAGCGCCAGTCCGATTATTTTGTCGCGTGATGTGCTGGCGATGAGTGCAATTACGCTGCTACTTGTCGTGCTGTGCGGCGCCGCTTTTATCAGACATCGCCCCTTTAGCCGGGGCTCAGGTGCGGCGTTGATGCTGTTTTTTGTCGGCTACACACTGTGGCTGATGCAAACCGTCAACATGTAGAGAGAAGATGAGATCGAGGTAGGTGTGCTAACTGCCAGCGCTTTATCACCCCTGTATGATAAGCGGCACAAATGACGCTTATCATATAGTGAGTTCAGTATAAAAACGATACAGTGGGACTGGGATAAATTTTACGCAGCCTCTGTCGGCGTAGGCACAGCACGCAAGGAAAATTTATCCCAGTTCCACGTTGACATATAATGTATCTGTTTTATTTAGAATCGACTATACAATCTCACAGTTATTGATTTTTCTTACGGTTTTTAAAACCGCGCCATAGTCCCTCATGCGCCACTTTTGGCATCTTAAGAGTAATGGAGTTTGAGAGCATATCTTGTACGGCAAGACCGCGGCGATTAAACAAACAAAACACGTAATTAAAAATTAAACCCAAGAACGCACTGGTTAGCATAATCGTGCGCGAACCACCGATCAGGCTACCGATGACACCAAACAGCAACGGCATCAAACAAGCCGCCAATATGCGTTTAAACGACTGCCCCCAAGTCAATAAATGCCCAGCATTGTTGACGGTCTTTAGCCGCCATGTCTGCATGCCAAGGGTCTGGCCGCCGCGTCGCCAAAATATCCCATAAAACGCCACCAAGGTCAAAACAAAGGCCGGCGTCATGACAAGGTTTTGATACCAAGTCGGTAGCGACTGCGCTTGCGACGATTCGGTACCAGTCTCCATGGTCAGCAAAGTCCCAATCACCGTCAACATCGTACCGACCAAAAACAACAGCGCCAAAATCAGCATACCATCATACAAAATCGCCACCACCCGAGTTAAGGGTTTGGCAATGCTAGGTGCTTCATTTGGGTCTTGCTGCACAGGCGCACCGGGTGCAGAGGGTTTAGGCGCAGAGGGGTTGGACGCAGTTTTTGGCGGGCGTTTGGATAAACTTTTTGACATGGTACAAGCTCATAGCAAGCAGTGAATAGTAGCGCTATTGTACCGTAATTCAAACGCTTATCGTACCTTTGATGATTAAAGACATATGCGCCACGTGCTACTGGTATGTATTGTGCGCAAATGATAGATATAAAAAAGACAGACACAAAAAAATCGCCAAAGTGTCATAAGACAGGCGATTATTTTAGGTTTTGCTTAAACCTTAAAAAGGTAAGCTAGTATGCAAATGGTGCGCCTGGAGAGATTCGAACTCCCGACCCCTTAGTTCGTAGCCAAGTGCTCTATCCAACTGAGCTACAGGCGCGTATTTTGCATATCATTCACTACAGTGTTTAATAACAATTGCAGTAAATTAGGTTGGTCATTATATAGATAATATCGCTTATGTCAACTGATTTTTTAAGATAATTTCAAATTATTTTTTGAAGTCATCGCTAAAAAATCATTTATCGTCGATATACTGCGTTAGCACTATTATAACAACAAAATAAATGGCGGTGAAGGAGGGATTCGAACCCTCGATACGCTTACACGTATGGTTCCTTAGCAGGGAACTGGTTTCAGCCACTCACCCACTTCACCGAACGAAGTAAGACACTTATAATACTGTTCAAAAACAGCCTTATAAATACAGTATCGATGCTAACGATACGTCTTATGTCGTGGGCGAGTATTATAACAAAGCCAAAACGAATTGCAAGCCTTGTCGGCAGATTTAATCTCGCTTTTATGATAATTATTGATTTAAATGCTTTTATCGCTCATTGTGCCCAACAATACTGCCCAAATCTGTACATCAGAGACCTCCTATACACAAGGCTGCAATAGGCTGGTTTGTTTGAATGAACCACCTGCCATAAGTACAATCAATGCAACACAAAACTGGCACTTTTTATGTCTGTAGAACGCTACTTGTTTTAAAACAGGTTAACGCTATGCTGATACTGGCTTTTTGCTTATTGGCTGGCTATAGTATTTATCAGTTTTCTGATAGCTCTTATAAATAAAAGGATATGTTATGCGACCCGTGGTACTGTGTTTTTCAGGATTGGACCCCTCAGGCGGTGCTGGGCTACAAGCGGATATCGAGGCCATCGGCCAAGCCGGCGCCCATGCCGCCATCGCTTGTACCGCCATCACCATCCAAAGCTCGCAGCAGGTGTATGGGTTTGAGGCGTGTGCGGCCAGTTTGGTCAAAGATCAAGCCATCGCCGTGCTCGAAGATCTGCCGGTCCGTGCCATAAAATCCGGCATGCTTGGCACCACTGACAATATCGCCATGCTTACAGAGCTGTTTGCCAAGCAAACCATCGACGCTGACACGCCGTTTGTCTTAGACCCTGTGCTGGTCGCCAATAGCGGCGGCAGCTTGGGCAATGAGCAGACCTTGGTCACCGCCTTTCGCAAGCTGCTCCCCTACGCGACCTTAATCACCCCCAATACGCATGAGCTGCGTGCGCTAAGCGGCGAGCAAGACCTACATGTCGCTGCACGAAAACTGTGTGCGCAAGGCACCCGTGCCGTCTTGGTAAAAACCTCCCATGACTTCGACAGCGGCGATATCGAGCAGTATCTGTATATCAATGGTGAGATGGTACATCAGAGTATTTTGCCGCGCCTAAAAGGTGAGTTTCATGGCTCTGGCTGCTCGCTTGCCAGCTTTATCGCTGGACGCTTAGCCGTGGGCGATGCGCTGGTTGACGCCGTCAAAGCGGCAGATAACTGGATCACTCAGACGCTACGCGCCGCTGACGTCCCGCACCCTGACGACGCCGCCGCCCAACTGATACCCAATCGTTTTGTCAATTATTCACAAATCCAATAAATATATACAAAAAGGGCGCTCTATATCGATAGAGCGCCCTTTACTCAGGCTAGTTAACAGCGCAGCGCCCTAGTGTTAACCCAACATTGGCATAAAGCTGGCGGCCAAACCACCGATGAATATCTCAAGTAAATAAAACGCCAAAAAAGCCACCATCGGTGACAAATCAAACATGCCTAAGTTTGGCGTGATGCGGCGAAACGGTGCCAAAATAGGCTCCGCCAGACTGATGATAATACCGATAATTGGATGCTGAGACTGAGTAAATACCACAATCCAGCTGACGATAATAGAGCCGATGACCAAGTAGCGACACATACGCAAAAAGTCTAATAATAAGCTGGTGGTGCCCGTAAAAAACAACGGCACCGGCGCAATGCCTTTATGCATCAAAGCGGCTTTGCCAGAGATGTCGATCAGACGAATCAAAAACATCAATACAATGGCAGCGATGCTGATTCGGCCTTGCGCGACGGTCGGAAAAATACGCCCAAACACATCGACGATATGGGTCGCTTTATAGGCAGGGGCAATCATGGGGTTACGAGCATCCATACCAGCAAACTGCAGCATAAAACGAATAAACACCAACATCATGGCGAAAGTGGTGACCAAATCAAAGATTTGAAATAACATGTTGTTCATGAAGCGCTACTCAATGTGACGTTATTAACGGATTTTAAGAAGACGAATGTCTTTATCAGGCGTTTTTTGATTAAAAGTGAGATATGCCGTCGTGTCTGACATATCCCAAGATAGATAACAGCAGTCAGCGATTATTTACTCATCTCTTCGCTCAGCGCTTGGCTGCGATCGTAGCAGGCTTGCATGGCTTCAATGATTTGACGACCAATCTCGTTGGCTTGCATAGACTCGACGGCCGCTTGCGTCGTACCATTTGGCGAGGTGACCTTACGGCGCAGCTCGGCTGGTGCGTCATCACTATTCATCGCCATTTTTGCCGCGCCTAGCATAGTCTGCATGGCCAGTGCTGACGCTTGCTCTTTATTCAACCCCAGCGCGACTGCACCATCAACCATCGACTCGATAAAGTAAAACATATAAGCAGGCGCTGAGCCTGAAACGGCCGTGACCGCATGCATATGTGCTTCATCATCGACCCACATGACTAACCCTGATGCTTCCATCACCGCCGTTGCCAATTGCTTTTGTTCTGCAGAGATAGCGTCTGTACCATATAGGCCAGTCGCACCCATCTGAATCATCGCCGGTGTGTTTGGCATCGCGCGCACGATATTGCTATAGCCGCCGAGCATGTCTGTCAATAAAGCCGTCGACAGACCTGCCGCGACCGAAATCACCAGCTGCTGATCTAGCGCAGCGGCAAAGCCGCGCACCACCGCTTTCATCACTTGCGGCTTGACAGCCAATACCACGATGTCAGCACCGATAACAGCAGCGGTAGCATCAGCGGTTGGGTCGACAGCGTTTAGCCCTTTAGCAGATAGCTGCTCGCGCACCTCGCTACTAGGGTCAGCAACTGTAATCAAGCTTGGCTCCACACCGCAGCTGACAAGCCCACTAATCAGAGCCTGCGCCATGTTGCCGCCACCGATAAAGCTGATTTTTTTATTATCTAATACTGACATACTTGTCTCCTACGCAAAAATCCAAAAGTATTCAAACTAACATACTGCTAGGGAAAATGACACTCAGTTTACCATACTGCTACTGGCATCGTTTGATAAATTCAGCGGCTTACTTGCCCGCTTGCTGCCTCATTGACTGATAGAGTTATCGCCTCTATTTGGACGGACTTTGGTGTTGCTTTGGTGTTGCTGGCTTTGTTGTCTAGCGCGCTTTTTGTATCATAATCTGACTGACGACACCCTCAGCTATCTCATCAAACGCCGCCGGATGATTACTCTCTACGCGCATGATATCTGTGTGCAATATCCAACAATCAAAAGGCGACAGCAATAAGATAGGCACGGCAGCTGCGTTTTCGATCAGATCGTCTTGCCCGTCTTTTAAATGCCTACAGTCGACGCTTACTATCACCAAGCTTTCACGCAGCCATACTGGTATGCCCAGCGTTTGATATAGTTTTTTGCCCGCTTGTGGTCGCGGCATGGACACCGTGCGCACACGCTGCTGCCGCGCCAACGGTGCAAACGAGAGACGAATGGTACCCTGATGGTTGGCAAGCTTATCTCTTAGTGTACCTTTGCTTAACGTGTCCTTGCTTAACGTAGCACTGCCGCTTCTATCACCACCCAATAAAGCAGCCAAAGCATGAGGCCAAATCTTGGCTTGCCAAACGAAATATGTGTCACTGCGTAATGTCATCAAGATAGGCTGCTGTCTGATAGCAGGTGTACTAGCTATTTCAGCTGTCAGATCAGAGATTACATGCTCCACCTTACCCAGCGGTAATGTCAGCCAATCCAGCCAGTCGCTACTTATGCGATACAGCCGCTGACGATAACGGCGAATGACGTAAGACTGTAGACCCGCTTGCCAAAAAAGCGAAGTTTGGTGATTAGAGTCCTGACGCCGGCTAAGGTCGAATACTTCATCTACCAGCTGCTTTGTGGGTGGTAATGGCTCATCTTGAGTAAGCCAATGATGCAGCAATTGGCGCTGACGGTATGGCGACAGCGTGTTTAGCACTGCTATATCTAGTACCCGCTGGGCGGACGCGAGCTGCAAGTCACTGACTGCTACCCGCTGCAGATCCTCTATTGCCTGATCATTGATGATGGATTGTGCGTCACTTAATAGCTGGGCGCTACGAGCGATATTATCAATAACGTTTGGATTGTACGTGGCCAAAACTGGCATGATATCGCGGCGCAGACCACTACGGACGTTGTCTCCTGCCTCATTGGTTGGGTCATCAATATAGGGGAGTTGTAGACGCTGCGCATAACGGCTGATCATACTGCGTTTGGCAGTCAACCATGGCCGCCACAGTGCGTTGCGCCGGCCACTTTGTGTTTGCGTGCGCCACGGCTGCATCCCTGATAGCCCATTGACCCCAGCGCCTTGTATCAGCCGCATCAGTATCGTTTCGGCTTGATCATCAGCATGATGCGCAAGCATCAGTACATCGTCGGTGTTGAGTACGGCGCGCATCACCTCATAGCGGGCGAGCCGTGCTGCCTGCTCGTCTTGACCTTTGACCTGTGCGCGCAAGATTTGACAAGGCATATTTTGCGCGGTGGCCCAACGCGCGACGTGCTGCGCCCAGACGCTGCTATCTGCTTGCAGGCCATGATCGACGTGCAGCAACTGCGGCAAAAACGGCAAGCGGCCGTGATGATATAGCTGGACACACAGCGCCGCCAGCGCTAAAGAGTCTCGCCCACCACTACAGGCCAGCCAGACACGCCGGCCATGCAGCTGCGCGCCGTATTCTGTCAGACTACTCAGCAATGCCTGCGCCAAACCTTCGTCAATTGGTAGCGTCGCTATGGGCTTAATAGGAGAGGGAATAATTGCGCTACTGGTCATAATCAGCCTTGTCTGTACCAATCAAAATATTATGAGCCTTAACATATATACGTCGTATAGAAATTATGCTGCTAATTATAGTAAAGTCCAAATACGTCAGATACATGGCGATTAAGTCACTCAATGCAAAGTTATTTTTTTAAAGTGTTTAAATCGTAGTAGTTAAAAAGTAGCGGAGAATGTCTGAGCGCTTAGATGATTGGATAATTTATTGGCTCAAAATCTTATAAACCACCTCTTCTAAATCACCTATGCATAAAAAAACGCGCCATATAATGACACGTTTTTATTTTAGCACTTTTATTTTGCGATATGACTCATCAATAAATCAGCAAGGCAGCATCACTTCAGAGTTAAAGGATTTGAGCTTTTCATAACGCAGCGCGCAGCGGGTTTCAACATCCATCTCATTGAGCGCTTTTAATTGCTCAGTGAGCAAGGACTTTAGTGCATCCATGACAGGCTGCGGCTGGACGTGCGCGCCCTCACCTTCCTCAATGACCGCATCAATCAGACCCATTTGATGCAGGTTTACCGCGTTTAGCTTCAACGCTTCACTGGCGTCTTGGGCTTTTTCGGCAGTCTTCCATAAGATAGAAGCGCAGCCTTCAGGTGAGATGACCGAGTAGATACTGTTTTGTAGCATATTGACCCTGTCACCCACGCCGATGGCCAGCGCACCGCCTGAGCCGCCTTCACCGATGATGGTCACGATGATAGGAACTTGTAAACTAGAGAAGACTGCGATACTCTCCGCGATGGCTTGTGCTTGGCCGCGCTCTTCTGCGCCCACTCCTGGGTACGCGCCTTGGGTATCGACAAAGGTCATCACCGGAATATTAAAACGCTCAGCCATTTTTACCAAACGAATAACTTTACGATAACCCTCAGGATTGGCCATACCAAAATTATGGGCGATACGCTCACGAGTGCTGCGACCACGGTGCTGACCGATGACCATCACAGGCTGACCCTCAAAACGCGCCAGACCACCTACGATGGCCTTGTCATCAGCAAACGCGCGGTCGCCATGTAATTCATCAAACTCGGTAAACAGCTGATTGACATAGTCCATAAACAATGGACGCTTAGCGTGCCGTGCAAGCTGCACACTATCCCAGACAGTGCTCATAAATGCTTCCCTTTAATAATTATACTCAATAATGTTATCGGTTTTTGATAATAAAAGTACAGTTGTAAACTCAATAGAAGCTATAGTAGCACATCTTAAATGGCATGACATTATTGTCAAAGCGGCTTTTGTTACCTAGATCTGTAAACCACCTTACTAACGATAGGGCACATGCCACCGGTAAGGCACATTGATACGTCGATGGTGTCCGTCATCTGGCATAATAATATGGTTAATTCACTTTAAAACCGATATAGTGCAGCTGGTATGAATTTTGCGTAGCCTCTGTCAGCGTAGACACAGCAAGCAAGGAAAATTTGTACCAGTTGCACGTTTATATGAGCGTATCGATTTTATTTCGAACTAACTATAGTCATAAATGCTAGAGCCATCAGACCTCTATCACGCTAAGCTTGATACCCCATTTGGCAAACTGCTCAATCTCGGTATGCAAATCTGGCAACAAAAACGCATAGTGCTCACTACTATCGGCAACCGTGATCTGCCAGCAGTGATCATCGACGACAGCGAGCTGTAATGCTGGTAGCTCATGGTCGCTGCGGCTGTGATGCGCCAATACTGCCAAGCGCAGGAGCAAGCACAGATAGACCAACTGGTTGCCGCCGATGGTACAGGTCTGCTCCAACATATCGGCTTTTAGCTTACGGCGGTGATTGAGCATCAGCTGCGCCATGCGCTTTTGGTCGACCTGTGAAAACCCTGGAATATCTGAGTGCTCAAGCAAATAAGCACTGTGCTTATGGTAGCTACTGTGACTGATCGCCAGCCCTATCTCGTGCAAAAACGCCGCCCGTCTGAGCAAATCGCCATCATCACTACTCAGACCCAGCGTGTCTTTGACTTGTTCAAATAAATGCCGACTGGTTTTGACCACTTGTTTGGCTTGTTTTTTGTCACCTGAATAGCGTTTGATCAGCGCCAGCACACTGCGGTCACGCACGTCTTCACTCGCAAAACGCCCCAACATATCATACATGACGCCTTCGCGCAGCGCGCCGTCAGAATAGACGATGGTTTCGATGCCCAGCACTTTCATCACCGCGCGCAGGACCGCCACCCCCGCTGGAAACACCGCCTTTCGATGCTCTTTGACACCTTCTAAATCGATATCGCCGACGTTGCCGATCTTTAGCAGCAGTTTTTCGAGTTTTTTCACCCCTTTATAGGTGATGCGCTCTTGCTCATCGGCCCAGCCTTTTGACACCAACACATTTCGCACCGCTTTGATGGTACCGCTTGAGCCGACCACACTACTCCAGCCGACTTTTTGATAACGGCCATTGATCGCCAGTACTTCTTTACGCGCGCCTGCGATGGCATTGGTAAACGCGTCTTTGGTAATCTGCCCATCAGTAAAGTACTTTTGGGTAAAGGCCACGCAGCCCATCTGCAAGCTCTCGGTCAGTAGCGGGTCGAACTCTTGGCCGATGATAAACTCCGTCGAGCCGCCACCAATATCGATGACCAAACGCTTATCACTACTGGCATTGGTATGTGAAACGCCCAAATAAATCAAACGCGCCTCTTCTCGTCCTGCGATAATCTCGATAGGCTTGGGCAAAATCTTATTGGCACGGCTGATAAAGTCATTGGCATTTTTGGCTTGGCGCAAGGCGTTGGTGGCGACCACCCGAATACGCTCAGGCGGCACCGAATCCAAACGCGCCACAAAGCGGCTAAGACATTCAAGGCCGCGCTTTTCAGCCGCCGCGCTTAGGATGTTGTGCTCATCCAGCCCCGCGGCCAGCTGCACTTTTTCTGACATAGAGACGACCTTACGCACCTCCCCATGATCTAAACGAGCGATGGCTAAGTGAAAACTATTGGAGCCGATATCAATGGCGGCCATCATTTCATCGTCGGCGATTGGCGGGTTTGTAAAATAATCAATGGGCATAAGCGAAATCGTTACCATATTAGTGAGATAAAAGGTACATACATGGGCGGCGCTGGGTCAAACGGCTGGCTCAAGTAAAGCCAAGCTGTCAAACACCTTATAATAACCAAACTATAAAAACCACATGACAAAAACGGGCCATCAACATCAATGTGAGAGGCCAACAGACAGCAGTGACACAATTTTCGCCATTAAAGCATTTATGCCAAACACTGGCAAGCGACCCAAATGCTAATTAAGCAGCAAGCGCATCATCGACAAAATAACAAATGCGCCATAAACATCCATTGCTTGTGTTAAGGATAGCGTTTTGCTACATTAAAAACGACCAATATTATAATAAATAACAGTCACTTAATGACCGCCTAGCCGTTTTAGTAAAACAAAAAGCCCCCTAATGTCCACACTCAATAAACGATTAGCAAGGAAGCTAAATAAATGAATCAAACTACCATACAAAACACTACCAAAAACACCGATGCTCAAGCGGCCAGCAATGCTAAAAAAAGCATGATGATAGCTGTCAGCCCAACCAAACAAAGCTTTTATGATTTTTATTTAGATGAGCATCAAAACATGGCTTGCCGCCGGTTGCACTTCGCAGGTAGTAGCTTTGGCTTACTGGGCCTGGCAAAGTCGGTCAAGTCGCGCTCGCCCGCCCCGCTGCTTAAAGGCATCGCCGCAGGTTATGCCTGTGCCTGGGTCGGTCATTTTTTCTTTGAAAAAAACAAACCCGCGTCGTTTAAGTCTCCACTAAAAAGCTTTGTCAGCGACTTTCGTATGTACAGTGACGTACTGCGCGGCCGACTGAGCCTAAAAGATGCTAAGTTTGATAAAATCAAATAAAGGCTGTACACCGCATTCATATCCATAAAAAAAGGTCAGCACCATTTATGATACTGACCTTTTTAGAGCGCTCATTTTCAGAGCGTTCAAACCCATGCTAAAAACCGCAACTACGCTGTTGCCATCTCAGCAAATATCTCGTCAGCGGCTTTGATTGAGGCATCGATGTCTGCATCGCTGTGCTTGATAGACATAAAGCCTGCTTCATATGCTGACGGTGCCAAATAAATACCGCGATCTAACATGCCATGGAAAAAGGTGTTAAAGGCTTCCATATCACACTGCGTCACGTCATTGAAGTTTTGCGGTACAGTAGTGTCGCAGTCTTTGACAAAAAACATGCCAAACATGCCGCCGACGTTATTGGTGCGTAGATTGATACCATGTTTGTCCGCAGCTGCCTGAAAGCCGCTGATTAGCTTATCTACTTTGGCCGATAGCTCGTCATAAAAACCCGCGACCGTTAAGTCCTCAAACATCGCAATACCTGCACGCATGGCAAGTGGGTTGCCCGATAGCGTACCCGCTTGATAAACGCCGCCTAGTGGGGCAATACAAGACATGATTTTCTCTTTTCCGCCAAATGCGCCTACTGGCAGGCCAGCGCCGATGATTTTGCCAAAACAGGTCAGATCAGGGTCGATACCGAAATGTGCCTGCGCGCCGCCAAGACCGACACGAAAACCCGTCATCACTTCATCAAAGATCAGCACGGCGTCGTTGGCAGTGCACTCAGCACGCAAGGTATCGTGAAACGCTTGCGTGGGCACGACCATATTCATGTTGCCAGCGATCGGCTCCAAGATGACACAAGCGATCTCATCACCCCACTTTTCAAAACAATCCTTAATCGCTTGCGGATCGTTATAAGGAATGGTGATGGTATGCTTGGCAAAATCCGCTGGCACGCCTTTTGAGGTTGGCTCGCCAATGTCGAGCATTCCTGAGCCTGCTTTGACCAATAAGCTGTCTGAATGGCCATGGTAGCAGCCTTCGAACTTAACGATTTTGTCACGTCCCGTATAGCCACGCGCCAAACGGATGGCGCTCATGGTCGCCTCCGTGCCTGAGTTGGTCATGCGAATCATCTCAACGCTTGGCACGATCTCGCAGATCTTATCGGCAACGGTGGTTTCAAATGGGGTTGGTGTACCAAAGCTCAGGCCATCATCCGCCGCTTTTTTGACCGCATCGATCACCTTTGGATGAGCATGACCCAAAATCATCGGCCCCCACGAGCCAACATAATCGATATAGCCATTGTCTTCGGTATCATAGATTTTGCTACCGCTGGCACGATGCATAAAAATCGGCGTACCACCTACTCCAGCAAAGGCACGGACAGGTGAGTTGACACCGCCTGGGATATGTTTGCGAGCTTGCGCAAATAGTTGTTCGTTTTTAGTACTCATAAATATTCTCTATTATTGTAGTAAAGGTAATGGTGACGTAAGCCATCTTTAGTCTGTTGGCTTGCAGGCGTTTTATGCCTTTTTTACCACCGAGGATTTTAGCTTCATCGGCCCATAGCCATCGAGCTTACAGTCGATATCATGACCATCGCTCGCATCTGGTAGCAAACGAATGCTTTTGGCCTTGGTGCCTACCTTGATGATGAGTGAGGAGCCTTTAACTTTTAAATCTTTGATGACGGTCACCGCGTCGCCATCTTGTAGCTCGTTGCCGACGGCATCGCGAATGACAGCGCCTTGAGCCTCGGCTTCTGCAGCGTCAGTTTCCGCGGCTGTCCACTCATGGGCACACATGGGACATACCAGCAACGCACCATCTTCGTACGTATATTCAGCATCACATTTTGGACAATTTGGTAAGCTCATCGTTTCCTCGGCAGCCAGCAATATTTAGGTGTATTGTAGAGCTAACATTGTACCGTAACTCGCCATCTTTAACCAATTTGTACGGTTGAAAAATGGTCACTCTACCCAACTTATACCGTAACCATTGGCGAGGCACTGTTGTTTTTTACGGCAGTACTTTTTGTGGTACTCTTCTTAATCTCATCTGGTTTTTATAGGCGCGTATTTGGTCAAAGGAGTCTGATACCAGCCCTTACCTACTATGCGCAAACCCTGCTAATCAGCGCTCAAAAAAGGATAATAACAATGACTCAATCTACCGATATACCGACTCTGCCGCAGTTTTCTCAATTGACGCTCCAAGGCGAGGATGCCGAAAAATTCTTGCAAAGTCAGCTGACCATTGACGTCACCAAACTCGGACTCAGCTATCAAGCTGCTGCCATTAGCAACCTAAAGGGCCGCATCGAGTTTGGCATTTGGATCAAAAAACAAGCCGAAAATCACTTTGATATCGTCATCAGCGCTGACTGTGCCGACAGCTTACAAGCCCATCTTAAAAAGTACGGCGCATTTTCGAAGTTTGAGACCAGCACTCCAGCCGCCATCTATCCTTGTGTGCTCGCTGATGAGCCGACTTTTAGTCACAAAGACGAGCACCATACGATAGAAGAGGCCAATGCATGGGCGCAGCAAAGTATCGCCACTGGCAACTACTGGATCGTCGCGGCGACACAAGGGCAGTTTCAGCCGCAAGAGCTACGCCTGCATCAGCGCGGCGGAATGGACTACGATAAAGGCTGCTACTTGGGTCAAGAAGTCATCGCCCGTATTTATTTTAAATCAGCGCCAAAGGCGTTTTTGCACTACGTCAGTGGCACAGGCGAGATGCCAGCAGCCGGCGACAAACTCGGTAAGATTCAGGTGGTCAACGCCATTGCTAGCAATAATGGCTTTGAGGCGTTAGTCGTTGCCCGTCCAGAACATTTAGCCGACAGCGAGCTGACAGTGTTGGCATTGCCACCAGCATTGCAAGCGGATGTGGCCCGCCAGCCATAGCACAAAACATCTCGCAGCCGTAACAGCACTTTTTTTAAAAACGCAGCAGAGCAATCTATGACACATATCGCGGTACTCGGGGCAGGCGTGGTGGGTGTGACCACCGCATGGTATCTTCGCCAAGCAGGCTATGATGTGACCGTCATCGAGCGTGAATCAGCAGCAGGAATGCAGACCTCGTTTGCCAATGGCGGGCAGATATCGGTCTCGCACGCCACCCCTTGGGCCAATCCTGCAACCCCAAAAAAAGCACTAAAGTGGCTAGGTAAAGAAGACGCACCGCTGCTGTATCGCCTGCGAGCGGACAAGGCGCAGCTCAGATGGGCGCTGCAGTTTTTGCAAGAGTGCCGCGCGGACAGAGCGGATGCCAATCTGGTACAGATGGTCCGATTGGGGCTGTTTTCACGAGAGGCTTTGCAGCAGCTACGCGCGGATATCGGTATCGAGTATGAGCAGCAAACGCGCGGCATCATGCATTTTTATACCGACCAAGCAGAGTTTGAGGCAGCCATTGCTCCGACCGAGCGTATGCAAGCGCTTGGCTGTGAGCGCCATATCATCGATATTCGTACTGCAGTCAGCTTAGAGCCTGCACTCTACCCCATCGCTCATAAGCTCACAGGCGCAACCTATACCAGCCGTGATGAGTCGGGCAACGCCCATCTATTTACTCAGCGCTTGGCTGCGCTCTGCCTTAAAGCTGGCGTACAGTTTTTGTATGATACTGATGTCCTCGCCATCAATCTTGATACCCAAACGTCGCAGCCGCACGTGCATAGCGTCACCCTTCGGCCCAAAGACGAAAACGCCCAGAGCTTTAGCGCCGATAGCTATGTGCTGGCGCTTGGTAGCCATAGCGTCGCCCTGATGAAACCGCTTGATGTACAGCTGCCTATCTTCCCCGCCAAAGGCTACTCAGCCACTTATCAAGTCAATCCTCGCGCCCCGCATCTAGCGCCATTTGTCAGCCTAATCGATGATGAGTTTAAACTGGTGGCATCGCGCCTCGGTGACAAGCTACGGGTCGCGGGCACCGCCGAATTCAACGGCTACAATCTGGATCTAAACCCCACTCGCTGCGCGGCCATCACTCGCCGTGTGCAGCAGCTATTTCCAAAAGGCATCATTGCAAGCTCTGTACAATACTGGACAGGGCTGCGGCCGATGACCCCATCAAACGTACCGCTGATAGGCCGCGCGCACAGAGGCCATGTCCGTCACGGTAGTCATAATACAACAGCGAGTTTTGATAATTTATGGCTAAACACGGGGCATGGCACACTTGGCTGGACCCACGCTTGTGGTTCGGCAAAAGCTATTAGTCTGTTAATACAGGGCAAAACTCCATCCGTCGATTTTGACTTTGTCGGTGTGACTACTGCATAAAAGCTGCCGAGCATTCTCGTAAAATAGATACCCGTAGCCCGTGACGCTAAATACTCGTAGCACGTGACGCCCTGTAGCACATAGCATCTTGCATACCAGCTTTATTTCGGATTGATTATGTTTAGTGCCTAATATTTAGTCCCTAATCTTGCTAATAAATTTTTATCCATTTCCATTTTTGCGATATCGTCTTTACGGTACTTTGTTGAAAAACCTGCCTTTTATTACACAAAGCTGCCACTCCTAACACAGGCACGTAGATCTCTATAATGGTGCAACACTCTAAACACTGCCTATACAGACAAGGCTATTGTGAGCGCCTATATTAGATATCACCAGTTGGCTCACGCTTGATTGCCAATGCAAGTTAAATGTTGGTAATAATCAGCAGCCACTGAGTGATACGGTATAAAAAGACAGATGGAACGCATGTCTTATTACTTAATATTCTAAGGCTTAATATCTAAATGCTTAGTCTTTAGACAAAACTTAGCTTTTAGACTCAGTCTCAACAATAAATTCGATCATAATAGAAGGAATATAATAATGAATGAACATACGCTAAAAGGTGAATGGAACCAAATGAAAGGTGCGGTTAAACAAAAATGGGCAGAGCTCACCGATGATGACCTCACTCATATCGAAGGCAGCCGCGACAAGCTAGTAGGCCGTGTACAAGAGCGTTATGGTCATAGTAAAGAAAATGCCGAGCGCGAAGTAGACGAATGGCGTCGCCACAATAACTACTAACAGTAACTACTAATTGTACTTACTAAGCTAGTCTTCTTTACTCACTCACAGTGACCAGCTCAATTACTTGCTTTTGAGTACTTGCTGTTAAGTAAATGATAAATAGTAGAGAATAAAAAAGACCGCATGAGAGTGTGCGGTCTTTTTTTGTATCGAACGAGCAGATACAATAAAACCGCATAGCAATGAATTGTTATGCGGTTTTATTGTTAACCATCCATGTTACCTATCACGGTTGCGTCATGCGCATCCTTGCACGCTATTCAACATAATGTGATACTGGGCATCCTGCCCTTTTTCTACGACTACCAGCAATCACTGCTGTTGTCAGCACAGAAAATGTGTCCTTACTTCAGTTCCCATTATCATCCTGATGCTGATCACTGAATCATTATCCTTAATGCGGTCTACTCAATCCTTGAGTCACATTCCCTAATGCCGTGTGACTATAATGCCCAATCTATAATGTGATGTTAAGTGGCGTAAGCGTCATTGCGTGTAAGCATATACTTACATCAAAACTTATACACTCATTTTTATCCATCCAAACTATTGATAATTATAAATTTTATTTTATAAAAGTAACCGCCTGCTTGAAAAAATCATACGGCAATTAAAATAGATTGGCGCTGAACCTCTCTGCATCCCGCACATTAGTCACCCAAAGTAGCCGATGCTTACGCAAATATTTGCAAAGTTTACAACTTATTAACAGCCAAGACACGCAGCAATGAGATTAGCGTCCTACTATGGTTATGTAAGCAAATATTTCAAAAAGAAGAAATATCCCCTATAGGAGAAGACATTGTGAAAATATTAAGACCTTCGTCTTTATCAGCGGTGGTCACCTCTGGTCTTGCTATCGCATTACTGAATGTCTCTACCGTCGGTTGCACGGTCGCCGCGCCTGGATACGGTTATGATTACCCCATCTACGGCGGAGATGGTGATTATGACCGTGTCAGTTACAAGCGCGTCAGTCAGCAGCTACGCAATAACTTGCGCCGTAAAGGCTATCAAGTAATGGATATTAGAGCGGACAGTCATCGAGGCCGCCGCGCGCTCATTGCTTATGCCAAAAAGAACAACCAAGCATATGAGCTAAAATATAGCTATCCTGATCTGCGCTTGATCAGCTCAAACAAAAAATCTTGGTCCAATATTTGGGACGACGAAGACTATTATAAGAACGATAAATATAAGAACGATAAACATAGGAATCATGGTAAGTACAATAAGCACTATAAAGGTGATGATGTCGAGGATCGTATCAAACAAGAGTCACGCTACCCTGCCATCAAACAACGGGCGATCAGAAAGGTTGGCGCCATGGGTTACCGCGTCAAAGACATTGAGCTGGAAGAGAAAAACAATCGCGGAGTGTTTGAGATTGAGGCAAAACGCGGCTCCCAAGAGTACGAAATATTGCTTGGCTATCCCAATCTAAACGTCATCAAAATAGAAAAAGACTAATTTTGATGAGATAGTGCACGTCTCATTGATTATTCTTGTTTGTCCGTGCATTATTCGCGCGACTTTTTATTAGATTTTGGCATCGTTGTGGTCTTGATGCCTCTGGTCAAATAAGCCAGCCCTTGGTTTGTTTGGCCATTTTTTATAAACTGACTCATCACATTTTGACCCCATAAGAGGTTTTTATGCACATCACTACTTTTGTAAAGCCCACCGCAGTGACTGCTATGGTTGCTGCCTTGGCGCTGACGACTGGCTGCGTCACCGCGCCTGGCTACAATGCCTATGGCGATCTATATGAAGACATTTATAAAGACACCAAGCTGTATAAGAAGCACAAAAAAACGCTGAAAAATATCGATAAAGAGCTGTATCAGCCTGCCATCGAGCAGCGCGCTGCCAATAAAGTCAGCAGCATGGGGTACCGTGTCAAAGATGTAAAATACAAAAAAGGCGATCACAAAATAAAGGTAAAAGCCAGACGCGGCGGCGAAGACTACAAGATCGAGCTTGATTACCCAAGCTATCAGGTGATTAAAATAAAAGAAGATTGAACCTAATTAAGCCACTATTCGCTATCCTGCCTCATCTCTTACCAGTCAAGTACTTCAATGACATCATAAGCAGGCGTCTCATAAGGGTGCGCCTGCTTTAACGCACTGATGACCTGCTCGATATTTTCTTTTGCCACCACCATCTCAACGCGCCATTCGGTTACTTTTTCTAGTCTATCCTGCGCCCCGATATGCGGGTGACTACCTGCCAAAGGCTTAAACTGCCCTGTACCCTGCACTTGCCAGCAGCACGTTTCATAATTGCCAATCTTACCGCCGCCCGCGGCAAACAGCGCTGATTTTACCGCCTCGAGCGCCTCATCAGGGATAAAAACGGTTAATTTATACATAAAACACTTCCTTCGAGCTTATTTAAAAAAATTACTATAGCTATAAACTTACTATTTTTTAGATAACGATGGATGATCAGTCCATATATAGCGTAGTAGCCAGTCCTTGGCGTCGCCTGCATAGTCGATGCCGATACGCGGGCGCAATGACACTGGCGGCTGACAGCCATCGTCTTCGACCCAAACGTCAGATACAGGGGCAATAGGCTTGCCATATAAATCACGATCAATGTGCAAGCGTTTGGTGAGCTTACCTGGTCCTGCAAACTGTTTGGGAGCTGTCCGCTGCTTACTGGGACGCCATTGCTGCTCGTCTGTGAGACGGTCACTGTCGCCAGTCAAAAACCCTGCTCGTATCAGCACAGACTCGGGCGACTGAGCAGCGCCGCTGACTAAGTTGAGCATATGATGGACGCCATAAGTCAGATAAACATAAAATACGCCACCTGGCTCATACATAATCTTGGTACGTGAGGTGCGCGTGCCAGCATGAGCGTGGCAGGCTGGGTCTGCTGCCCCAATATAGCCTTCGGTCTCCGAGATGCGCATACGTAGGATTTTTTCTGTGCCGTCGCTATCTATCAGCCGCCTGCACAGTACCTTACCTATCAAATCAGCGGCGACCACACAGGTGGGACGCGTAAACCAAATCGGCTCTAGTGCCTTGCTGTTTGTTTTGGGAAACCGCGTGTGAGACATGACTATCGACCTACGTGACACATTCAAAGGTATTATAAGTAGAATACCGTACTTGTACCGTGCGTCTTTTTTACCAGTTCCGTAATTTTTTGCATAAAAAAACTGAGCACACGGCTCAGTCTTTTATAACGGTCTAAAAAAATCGCTTAGCTTAATGGGACGCCAATGCGGTTGGCCACTTCTTCGTATGCTTCGATCACATCACCCAATGACTGACGGAAACGGTCTTTGTCCAGTTTTTTCTTGGTGGTTTTATCCCAAATACGGCAGCCATCGGGTGAAAACTCATCACCCAAGACGATACGGTCATGGAATACGCCAAACTCAAGTTTGAAATCGACCAAGATCAAATCACCAGCGGCAAACAGCGCTTTTAGTACGTCATTGACCTGATAGGTCAGCTCTTGCATTTTTGCCAACTGCTCTTTGGTCGCCCAACCAAGAGACATGGCCAGTGACTCATTTACCATAGGATCACCCAGCGCATCGTCTTTATAAAACAGCTCATAAGTAGGCGGCGTCAGTGCTTGCCCTTCTTCTAAGCCCAAACGGCGTACCAAACTGCCAGCGGCAAAGTTACGCACCACGCACTCTACCGGAATCATATCCAGATGCTTGACCAACACTTCATCTTCTGACAGCTGCTTTTCAAAGTGGGTTTCGATACCCGCGTCTGCCAGCTTTTGCATGATAAACGCATTAAAGCGGTTATTGACGACGCCCTTGCGTGCTAATTGCTCGATACGCTTACCATCCAGCGCTGAGGTATCATCACGGAAGTGCAAAATCAGAAGATCGTTGTCTTCTGTTTCATATACAGATTTGGCCTTACCTTTGTACAGCAGTTGTTGCTTTTGCATTATGGGAGTTCCTGTTCGTTCAAGCTTATGTGGTAAAAACGCGCAGCTACCGCTTTGGTTTGGCTCAGTCGATCATATACAATCGGCAAGGCAAAAACTCAGCGGTATAAGTAAAGAAATAAAATTAGTTTGAAGGCGTGCTAACCGTACGCTGAGGCTTTGGCAGTTGATACTGACTGCCTGAGTCATTTTTTAGTGTTAAGGTGTTTGTACCAGCGTTAGGCGTAGGATATAAAGGGACAAAAGGTGCAGGCTCTTTATTCGCTGGCAACTCAATCGGTGCCAGTTTTTTGCTTTGTTGGTATTCCAAACTACCATTGTCGCGTTTGCCAAGTACGTTTTTGATACTTTGGCAACCGCTCAATACGAAGGTGCTACCTAAAACGACGGTTAGCAGCGCAGGGATTATCTTTGTGATCGTCGATGATGTTTTCATCATGTTATCTCTCTGAGTTAGCAATTTTAGCAATTATTGCTCAATGATACTAATGGTGCTCGATCATACGATAGCTCAATATTACTATAGTAAGTTGGCACGCACCAAAGCTTCATCGATAGTGGCATGATGCTTTTGTGCCAGCCATACCAACGGCAAGCGAATCCCTTTGTCGATCATACCCATTTTGTGCAGGGCATATTTGGCAGGAATCGGGCTTGACTCAATAAACAGATCACGATGCAGATGCTTGACCACATCATGAGCTTTGTCAGCAGCGGCAAAGTCGCCGCGCAGACCAGCGGTAAAGGTCTCACTCATGGCTTTTGGTGCGACGTTGGCCGTCACGGAGATATTGCCCTTACCGCCGACTTTCATCAAATCAAGCGCGGTGCCGTCATCACCAGATAGCACCACCATTTTATCACCTACAGCTTTGATCAGCTGCTCACCGCGGCCCACTGAGCCTGTGGCGTCTTTGATAGCGACGATATTGTCGATATCACATAAGCGCTCGACGGTCTCTTGGGCGATATCGACGACGGTGCGTCCTGGCACGTTATAGAGCATCTGCGGAATGTTGACCGCCTCGGCGATGGTCTTGTAATGCTGAAACAACCCTTCTTGCGGCGGCTTATTATAATAAGGCGCAACGAGCAAGGCACAATCTGCACCAGCGTCGGCAGCATCTTGGGTCAGCTTGATGGCTTCCATGGTGTTGTTGGCGCCTGTGCCCGCAATCACCGGTACGCGACCTTTGACATGCTGCACAAAATAACGAATCACATCGCTATGCTCTTGCATCGATAGCGTTGCTGACTCGCCGGTGGTACCAACGGCCACCAGACAATGCGTGCCTTGCTCAATTTGCCAATCTATGAGGTCTGCCAGACGTTTATAATCGACCGTGCCGTCAGGGTGCATGGGCGTTACCAAGGCTACCATTGAGCCTTGTAGTCGGGTTTTAATCTCGTCGTATGCTGTGCTCATAACCGTGCCTTACTGTATTATCCTAGCTTTTATCAAAGCTGTCACATGATAGGTCGTTTGCAAATGCCAGTGTGCGCCTCTACTCTACCTATCGTTATATAGGCAAAAATAGACGCTCATGGTATTACGTGCGATGTTTTATCTTACGTTACGTACTGTCGTACTGTCGTACTGTCGTACTGTGGAAATGCTGGTGTACACCAAGCACTTGCGATATAAATGCGTCTGTCTGATTCTAAAACAGAATCATTAACACATAATCATAAAAAACGCCTGTTAGTGTAGCATATTTTGATTTGACCGCTATCAATCAATTGAGATTACATCTACGTTGCCAATCAATAAAATGCTCACCGCCGCTCACCCATGACCTGCATCAAAAGTGCTACCCGTCATTAATGAGTCACCGTTTGGTGGCTTATTAATGATGGATTAGTGTAGCGCAATGCAGCAGCGCTGATAAGTGTTTTACAAAATATTAACGAATCGTCAACACATCGATAGTGGGCCGATACAAGCGAAACGGCAGACCACGCGTGCCAATACCGCTACTGACAAATATCTGGGCACTGGCATGCTGGTATAAACCGCGCTGCTTACCCATACGACTATTGCCAAGCATACCTTTGTGGCCACTGCGCTGGATGTCTTGTTGCTTTTGCGCCTGCCATATGTTTTTTTGTGTGGCTTTTGCTGCCCCTGTGATCAATAACGGCCGTGGTTGTGGCGATTTTGGCAAATCGCTGATACTATCAAACCGTGAGGCCAAAATAATCACCGGCTGACGCGCGTGGGTGATTTTTGTCCCAAGCTTGGCTTTGTCAGCGCTGTTTTTCTCATTGATTTCGCCACATTGTACAGGGACATCTTGCCAACCACACAGCACGGCTACAGGCGCATCTGATGCGTGCGCCGCTAAGCGCTGGGTATCCTTTGTATTGTCAAAACGACTGGCAGATGGCAGCACGGCGGCGCACCTGAGCGGCAACGAGGTACACTGCTGACCAATGTAGCTGATATCAAGCACATCAAACGCGCAGGCCAAAGTGTCTTCTAATAATGGCTGGCCTTGCTTGGTGGTGTTGAGCGACTGATAACGCAAGTCTGAGGTACTCATCACTGTATAGACCGGTTTGTTGACCCCTTTAAACAGCATCAGCTGCCCGACCAAATCGGCGCTAGGATAATACAGCCAATCACCGGTAATCAAAACCGCATCCACTGCCAAGTCATTGATGGTCGCAACCAGCTTACGAATATGGCGCGGCTTACCACTATATAGCCCAATGCGTAGGTCTGCCAATACAGCCACCGTCAGTGGTGCCGACAAATCCAAATCGACAGTATGGTGCTCAAGGCGCAAACAATTGGGCTGTATGATAACGGTATAAAAATAGAGCAGCATGGCCGCCACCGCGATGAGCAGCACCGGCCACGCTAGGTCAAATAGACCTTCCATCCAGCCTGTCAGCAGAAGCAGCGCCCAAACGGGCATAGTATATGCGGCATAATACAGTATGAGCTTGCCCCAGATACGCAAAAACCGTCTGGTCGGATTGGCATTGAACGTCTGTAATCCTGACCATAGTAGAATATACGCAAGCAATGCGGCTGCTATAGAGATACTTAGCGTATAAAATGCGTGGTCAGTCATAATTACCTAGCGGTTATGGATAAAGGTGGAACAATCGAGCAGTGGCTTTTGAGCAGCACTTAGCCATCATTGCTTATCAGTCAATGCTTATCTCGCAGGGGCTACAACGCCTTATAAACTGAGCTGGGCTGACAAAATAGGGCTGAAAAGACGCAGATCATAAAATAATAGCTGGCAAACCCTAACGATTAGACAACACCTGCCACCGCCAAACGTGCGACCAGCCAGCATCGCCCAAACGATATGTGGCGAGTTGGATAAAAAATCAGCCATTATAGAGGCCGAGCTCTATGATAGACAAGCACAATTGTAAACCCATGTATTCACTTGGCCTATCTTGCGCGCCGTACTGATGGTACTTACCGAGACGTCTCTAATGAAGCATAGGGTTGATCGACCCGCTCAGCATTCTGCTGGCTGCCTCATTATACTGACAGCCTATGTCAATCATTACCCTATTTATTCAGTTTTCTCCAGTCAGATGCTCGTATTGCGTGACGGCTCCTGCATGACACAAAGCTACTCGATACGCAGACCAATGATACCTGGGATACCTTGACGAATGACCTCAATGGTCACCACGCCTTTTTTGGGTAACGTTGAGATGGCACTGGAAAAATCAGTGACTTTTTTAATCGGCTTTTGGTGAAAATTGGTAATCACATCACCTGCCATGATGCCTGAGCGCGCCGCCAGCCCTGTGGGGTCGACTGTGGTGACTAAGATGCCAGTTTTGTTGTCAACTGCCAGCTCTGCTTGCTCATCGGCGGTCAAGTCACGTAAGCGCAGCCCAAGCTGTATATCATTGTCTTGCTGATCGCCGCTTTGTGCTCGGACATCATTGGGCGCATAGGCCAGCGTGCCACGCGCGAGCATCCGTTTACCATCGCGCTGAATCTGTACATGAAACGCGTCGTTGGGCTTGGCACGGTTGAGTAAATTCAACAAATCCGAGGCGCGCATGATTTGCACATCATTATACTGCAAAATAATATCGCCAGATTTTAGCCCTGCCTTTTGAGCGGGCGAATCTGGTGACACGCGAGTCAGCAACGCCCCTTGCGGACGCGCCAAGTTATACGCTTCTGCCAAGTTGCGATCGATATCTTGTGGATAGATACCAAGATAAGCACGGGCGACTTCACCATTGGTTTTTAGCTGCTCGTAGATATCCATCGCCGCATCAATCGGGATAGAAAACGACAGCCCCATATAGCCACCTGTACCACTAAAGATACGCGAGTTGATACCGATGACCTCGCCGCGCTGGTTAAACAGTGGGCCACCTGAGTTTCCTGGGTTGAGTGCCACGTCGGTTTGAATAAACGGCACACTGGTATCGCGTGAAAAATTGCGCGATTTGGCGCTGACGATACCAGCCGAGGCCGAATAATCAAAACCAAAGGGCGAGCCAATCGCCAGTACAGGCTCCCCAACTTTTAAACTATTTGAATCACCGATCGGTAACGCGGGAAACTGCTTACCACTGACCTTTAGTACCGCCACATCCGAGCGCTCATCGCTACCGACCAAGGTGGCATCCAGCTCTGTCCTATCGTTAAGCGTGACGGTGACTTTGTCCGCGCCTTCGACCACATGATGGTTGGTCAACATATAGCCATTTGTAGTGACAAAAAACGCGGTGCCGTAGGCATGCTCAATCGCTGGGGTCGCGGCTTGATCCGGAATACGCAGACGATCGCCAAAAAACTGCCTGAGCAGCTCTGCCGTTTGGGCCTTAGCAAGCTCCGCCTCACTGACGGTTTTGGTGACATTGACACGCGCCACCGCTGGGGTGACCTGCTGTACCAAATCCGAAAAATCCGCCGTGGTGACGGCAGCATGCGCGCTTGGCATCGCCGTGGTATATACCCCTGCCAGCATCGCTGTGCTCATGGCAAGCGCTAAAGTGCTGCGCTGTAGCCAATGGCGCATACGAGGTTTGGCTGGCGCTGTAGACATATTGATAGGCATCGTGTCCTCCATATGAGTGTTCATTATTATTGTCGGTGGCCGTGCTGTGGCGAATATTATCGCTGCATCTCAAAGACGATGCTATGTACAGTTAGGTACAGTGCTGCTGGAATACGTTTTGCACAGTCTGTATGACACCTGATAGCACGCAATAAAACCTATTCGGACAGGACGAGACAAACAATGTAGCAGCACAGCCGCGTGATGCAAAAGTGGCCATGGCCATGTCTTATCGTTTTATCCGTACTGTTGTCCCTGATTTCAATCCCTTTTTGTTATGCAATAGGTTACTGGTTTTTTTGCTGCAATACCATTGGCCGTCAGTATCTTTGTATCAGTATCTTTGTATCAGTATCTTTGTATCAGTATCTTTGTATCAGTATCTTTATATCAGTATCTTTATATCAGTATCTTTATATCAGTATCTTTATATCAGTATCTTTATATCAGTATCTTTATATCAGTATCTTTATATCAGTATCTTTATATCAGTATCTTTATATCAATATCTTTATATCAATATCTTTATAGTAGCGACAGGCCATCGGTACGACAAAGATGGCGACAAAAAGGCAGCTACTGTATGATAAATCAAAGCGCTGGCCTGTATTATCTGCATAAGACCAGTATCTTTTAGCGCTACATCATGATCTGCTGCGGCGCTAACGCTGCCAAATATGGCCGGTTATCACGCAATAGTCAGTCACACGGCAACTGGCAGCGATGAAATAAAATCATGTTATGATAGCAAGCCAAATAACTTTATAAACAAACAAAAGTCAATCAAAAAACCGATTGGATTGACCTTGCGTTTATCAACTTGGCTCGTATCGCCCTTATTTTCCATCTTTTGCATGACTAGAGGCGTTTATACCTTATCTCAACCTTGTCAATAACTCAAAACCGCCTATCAGCTACCGAGTAGGCCATACGGGTCATATAAACCCGCCAACCGAGTCCATGATTGGCGTAGGTTTGATGACACGGATTGACTGTTGGATTTGGTATTTTTATCTGGGAATGCTTTTGTCTTTATTACTTTATAGTATATATCACATCTGGCTCATGTTTGGATGCATGATGGCTATCTGCTGATGGCCTTGCTACTAAAAAGCTTGCGACCGTTTGCGACATCGATACACACTGCAGATAGTAGGCAGCGCGGTCGCCCAAGCAATGGATAGATATAACATATGACAAGATTACAAAAGGATTAATGTATGGATACCGCCCTATTACTATCTGGCGTGGTTGGGATTGGCATCGCCGCCCAATGGCTGGCTTGGTATTTAAAGCAACCGTCCATTTTATTTTTATTATTGATAGGTATCATCGTCGGGCCGGTTTTGGGTATTTTTGACCCTGATTTGGTGCTCGGTGAGCTGATGTTCCCTTTCATCTCTTTGGGGGTGGCGATTATTCTATTTGAAGGCTCGCTGACGCTAGAGTTTGATGAAATCAAGCAACACGGCACTGTCGTACAAATGCTGGTCTCGGTCGGCGTACTGATCACCATTGCTATCGTGGCGTTATCGACGTATTTATTATTTGATGTCGATCCACTGATTGCCCTGTTATTCGGGGCCTTGGTCTGTGTGACAGGCCCGACAGTCATCATGCCGCTACTGCGTAGTGTACGCCCCAATAAGACCATCTCCAATATCCTCAAATGGGAAGGCATCATCATCGACCCGATCGGTGCCATCGCTGTGGTATTGGTCTATGAGTACATCATCTCAGGCGGCGAAGCCAGCAGTATCTTATTGTTTGCCAAAATTGTGGTACTAGCGACAGCGCTTGGGATGGCAGGCGCTTGGCTGCTTGCATTCCTCATGCGTCGTCATATGATTCCTGAGTTTTTGCGCAATGTCTTTACCCTAGCCTTTGTGCTGGTGCTGTTTTCGGTATCGAACCATTTAGAGCACGAGTCGGGTCTATTGACGGTGACGGTATTGGGCGTGGCGCTGGCCAACTGGCCAAAATTCCCGCGCGAGACGATTTTGGAGTTTAATGAATCCTTAACCATCTTGCTCATCTCTGTGCTCTTTATCATCCTTGCCGCACGTGTTGAGCTGGCAAGCTTGCTAAGTGTTGGGTTTGCAGGATTGGTGCTGCTGGCTATCGTCATGTTTGTGGCACGTCCTTTGTCTGTCTGGGCATCGGCCATCGGCTCAAACCTTAAGACCAATGAAAAGCTGATGATCAGCTGGATTGGGCCGCGTGGTATCGTCGCTGCTGCTATCTCATCTTTGTTTGCTATCCGCTTACAAGAGTATGATATCCAAGGCGTCGAGCTGCTAGTGCCACTGGTGTTTATGGTCATCATCGGTACGGTCTTGATCCAAGGTTTGGGTGCCAAAATGGTCGGCAACTTGCTGGGCGTGCGTGAGCCTGAAACCAATGGCATATTGGTGGTCGGCTCAAACCCTGTCGCGCTTCTTATCGCCACCTCACTCAAAGACCAAGGCTTTGATGTCATCGTCGCTCACAACAACTACACCAATATTGCTCGCGCCCGCATGAGTGGCCTACGTACTTACTTTGGCAACCCCATCTCAGACCACGCCGACCATCATCTGGATTTGATCGGTATCGGCCGTCTGTTTGCCATGAGTATGGATAAGGAGATGAACACCTTATCTGAGATACATTATCGTCACGAGTTTGGTGAGCGTAAGCTGTATCGTCTTAAGTTTAGTGACGAAAAAGTCAAAAGCGAGCGCGACGATAAGCAGTCAAACTTCCATTCACAATGGCTGTTTGGCAAAGACGTCACCTATACCAAGCTTGCCAGTATGCTGTCCAAAAAGGCACGTATCAAAATCACCAACATCACTGACAGCTATAGTTTTGAGCAGTATAAGGCCGATAACAAACAATTTGTGCCGCTCTATACCGTCGACAAAGAAGGCAAGCTCCACGTCATCACCGACAAGTTTGATGGGACGGTGCCGCGCGATCGCAAGCTTATCTCCTTGGTAGTGGACGATGAGGTGCAACCAAAGCCAGTCGATGTAACGCCAAAGCAAGAGCAAGCGCGTATGGCGGCGGATGCCAACTTTGAATCCAGCTCCAAAGCGCCTGAAAAACGCAAAGAAAAAGAGCTGAACGAAGAAAGTACTGACGCTACCGAGCCTGTGAGCGTAACGGGCGCAGACAAAGTCGCTGGCGATACACCTGCCGAGCAAAATCCTGAGCAAAATGCGCCAACGCACATGCCAAAAGACGCAAGCAGCAGCTTGGATACAGCCGCAAACGCCGCCGCGACGTTGGATGCCGCGACGCCAGACCGCTCAGCGGCTCAAGTACAAAACGACAATGCTGATACTGCCAGCTCCGCTACAGCCGCCAAAACCAAGGCAGCTAATAGCAGCAATACCAATGGCAATGGCCATGCGCCTAAGACCAAAAAAGGCTCGCTGGATCCCAACCGCTTCCCTGATGCCGGTCAAGATACTGCAACCGACACGGACAGCCACAAGGACCCTGACGCATAACTGAACCATAACTAACGCATCACCAGACAAGCAACCATAGAGAAACCCCCAACCGACGTTGGGGGTTTTTTCTACGCCGCCGCTTTTATATTAGCTCCAGCCTCTCTTGTACCGCCTGCCAGATGCGCGCACCAACCTCCTCGGCGCTGCCCGACGCCTCGATGCGCTGTATGCGCTCAGGATACTGGCGCGCAAGCGTGTCAAACCCCTCATACACCCGCGTAAAAAACGCATCCGCTTGCTGCTCAAAGCGATCGGCGGCGCTGCGCTTGCCAGCACGCCGCATCCCCTCAGCGACTGGTAAATCTAACCACAACGTCAGCTCAGGCAACTGCGGTACAAACTGGGCAATCAGCATATCAATCTTTGCGCGCACTGCCTCATCACCATGGGCGCGGCCAAACCCTTGATAAGCCACGGTTGAGTCGGTAAAACGATCACATATCACCCACCTGCCAGCTTGTAGCGCGGGCAAAATCACTTGCTGCATATGATCGCAGCGCGCAGCAAACATCAATAGTAGCTCAGTGTCGTCATTTATGTCGGTCGCAGGGTCTAGGAGTATCTGGCGCAGATGCTCAGCAAATGGGCTGCCACCAGGCTCGCGGGTACGCAGATAGTCGATACCACGGCTATCTAAACGTGTGCATAGCTGCTCGATCGCTGTGGTTTTACCCACGCCCTCAGTGCCTTCAAAACTGATAAAGCGACCTTGTATTATCTGATTATCAGTAGTGTCTTGCGCCAGATTGGTATCGGTATTGGCAGGTATAGATACAGACATGAGATGACCTTGTGTCATGATTAAGCGCTATGAGGTGACATAGCGCTTGATAAATAGGTGTATGGTTTCAAAAAGAGCATCACGTAACGGAAATTATCGCTAACGGGTATTACTGCGGCGGTGTTTGTGCTTTCTTTTCGCGCATGATGCTTAGGTAATCTTTTACCGCTTGATTGTGCTCAGCCAAGCTATTGGTAAATTTGTGCCCGCCATTGCCTGTTGCCACAAAATATAGCGCCTCGCTATCTGCTGGATGCAAGGTCGCCTCGATAGAAGCGGCCGACGGCAGGGCGATGGGCGTTGGCGGCAACCCATCGATTTGATAGGTGTTATATGACGTTTTTTCATCGATGTCTTTACGGCGAATATTACCATCATAACGGCTGCCCATACCATAGATGATGGTTGGGTCTGTTTGCAGGCGCATGCCCTTATCCAAACGGTTTTTAAACACTGCCGACACCAATGGACGCTCATCAGCGATGCTGGTTTCTTTTTCGATAATAGAGGCCATGACCAGTGCCTGATAAGGCGTCTGATACGGCAGGTTCGGCGCACGGCTTTCCCAAGCATCAAACAGCGCTTGCTGCTGACGCTTATACAGATCTGTTAGTACCTGCTTATCGGTTGAGCCTTCACCATAATAGTAAGTGTCTGGCGCAAACCAGCCCTCAAGGTTGTGATTGACGATGGGGTCGTTGCTACTGATTACCGCCTCTGGCAAGATACCGACCAAGTCAAGCCCCTGAGCGATGCTGGCATTACTCGCGGGAGTGGTGCTGTCGTCACTATCTTGCAATACTTCTTTTTTGATGCCTGGGTTGTCACGTAAAGTCTGATAAAGGTCGCTTGCAGTCTTGCCTTCGATGATCTGTATCTTGACCATGGCAGCTTTTGCGCCTTGCTCTAGTATCTGTAGTGCCTCGGCGATGGTTGGATTTTCAGGCAGCTGATAGATACCAGCGTGCAGCGGCGCATCGACTTGCGACTTGATATAGAGCTTGGCCACACTGGCAGAAAACAGCGGAATCTGCTGTTGCCACTGCGGCAACAACCCATAGTAAGTCTGACCCTGCTCAATCGTCACCATCTGCGCTGGCTGCTCGATACGGCCAAACAGCGTCTGATAAACCATCACCAAAAAAAACGCGGCGATCAGCCCCAGCACCAGTAACACCTGATAGCCTCGCTGCATAAAAAACGACGGATTGTCGACTTTGTAAGTGCGCGGTTTGCCCTCGCCGCTGATGAGCGATACATCTGTCGCAGGCGCGTCTGCTACGTTGGTGGCTGACGGCTCTACAGGCGTGTCATCCGTACGCGGCTTTTCAGCATTCGACGATGCAGCATGGTCTTGCTGGTTTTCTGGTGTATCATTGGGGCGTTCGGGCGGCGACTCAGGGGTTGGTGTGCTCATGACAACTCGCGGGGCAGAAGTTTGCTAGAATTTAGCACTGAACCGTGTGATTTTCAATGGGATTTGTTTAGCTTGTTACTTTTACTGCAGCGCTTACACCTACTTACTGGGCACAAAAACGCATCATGAACTTATATTTTAATCAAAGTCTGGCCAAAAACTACAACTCCAAACCACAGATTATTCGTGTGCTTAGTGAGGCATGGGTAAAAGACAACGGTTACTGCCCCAACTGCGGCATTCAACCATTAGCTGAGTTTGGCAATAATAAACCTGTGGCTGATTTTTATTGTGCAACTTGTGCCGAGCAATACGAGCTAAAAAGCAAACAATCAAAATTAAGCAATATTATCAATGATGGCGCTTATGCCACTATGCTTGCGCGTATCAATAGCGACGACAATCCAAGCTTCTTCTTTTTGACCTACTCCCAAGAGTATCGCGTTAATAATTTTCTGATTATTCCCAAGCAGTTTTTTAAGCCCGATATTATTATCAAACGTAAACCATTGGCAGCCTCTGCCAGACGTGCAGGTTGGGTCGGCTGCAATATTGACCTGCGCCGAGTACCAGAAACGGGAAAAGTGTTTTTGGTCAAAGACCAGCAAGTGATACCGCGCGACAGTGTCTCGCAGCAGTTTCAAAAGACGTTGTTTTTACGTCAGCAATCCATCACGTCACGAGGTTGGACGCTAGATGTTTGGCAGTGCATTGATAGATTGGGTGATAAATTTAGCCTGCAACAAGTTTATGCTTTTGCAGATGACCTACAGCGTAAATATCCTGATAATAATCATGTTAAGGACAAAATTCGCCAGCAACTACAAGTGCTACGAGATAAAGGCATTATTGAGTTTGTGGGCCGTGGTCAGTATCGAAAATTAAGCTAAGCTTACTATAGGCGATCACTTCTCTAAAGTCTTTTTGCTAGGATCAGCAGCACCAATCCTAGCAACAGTGAGAATGATTATGAAAAATGACACAGGCTTAAAAACTTATCAAATAGAAATAGTTGAAACGATGAGCGCTATTATAGACATAAAAGCTGAAGACGATTCTTCAGCGATTATGCAAGCACAAGAGAGATATAGGAACGAAGATATTGAGTTGAATTATGATGATTTAATCGAGACTAAATTTAATATCTTTGATGTGAAATAAGCGACTAGTTAAACTCAACCACCTCACCTGATAGCAAAGTAAGCGAGCTCATCGGCATCACCCCGCGCAGCGCATTACAAAAGAAAAGCCGCGTTATCTGTGGCAAATCCTTATCATGTAATGAACGCACAACTACTGGTCGTTCTGTATTCGCAAGCGCATCGATGATTACTTGTCGCATGACCCCAGCGACACCCGACTGCGCCATCGACGGCGTATACCATTGGCCAGTGGTCAGACAGTTGGCTTGAGTTTGGTCGTGATCGCTGCTGGTTGACACAGGTAGCGGCGACTCTGCTAGTTGATAAAACACATTGCTCATCGTGCCCTCCACCCAGTGTCCGCTCATATCGCGTAGCAGACCTTCGCCGATCTCTGGCTGTGGAGGGTTTGGCACCGGCTGAGCATTTAGCCACTGCGTCTTATACCGTTGCAGCTCACCGCTCGCGAGGACATTGTCCAAGCGATTGAGGCTTTTGAGTCCTGCCAATGGCGGCGGTAGGCAAGCGATCTTCGCCGATAGACAAACGGCGGCACAATTAGGCTGCCTAGGCATCCTGCGTCCATCAGGTAGCGTGATTTGCTCTGCTGTCTTGACAGGCATAGCGGCCACTTTTAGCCAGACATCACAGGCGCGACCAGCTGCATCAGACGCATAGCCATAGCCGCGTACCGCCTGCGTACTACGCGTGACGATCAGCTTTAGCATGCCTTGTTGCAGCTGCTTGCCATAGACGGACAGTTGGCTCATGAGTGCTGGGCAGTCTATATCCAGCTGCAGTGCTTTTGCATGGCTAAGCAGTCGCTGTCGATGCTGCTGCTGCCACAGTATCTGCCCGTCGACGACGCCCATGGTGGTAAAAAAACCATCAGCGTATGCCAGTCCGCGACTGTCTAGGGCGACTGCAGATGCCGCTGATTGTTGTTTTGCAGCATCTAAGTCTAGCGCCTCTAGGTGCTGGCCGGCCAATTGTAGACAGTGCCAAGCACTGCTCGGTAGGGAGGCAGCGTTAGCAAGTGGTAGTGCTATATCAGATGTCGGCATTGAATCGCTTAGCCGTCATCTGTTTGGGTGGCTGATTTATTGATGATCAGCATACAGCTATAAAACTCACACTTGGCCAGCTCGACTTTTTGACCACCGATGACTTTATTTTTGACGACTTGGCCCGCCAGCATATCGGCGATGACTTTACCGCCATCGTCGCCCATTAGTTGCCGTGCCAGCTTGTAGGCTTTTTTGGCATGGTTTTGACTGTGCTCTTTTTCTTTATCTGAGTCGGTGGGATTGGCATAGTACCAGCCAAGCTCGAGATATTTTTCGGAGTCGATAATATCTAGATACGGCGCGTCGGTCTTCATAAAACGATATTTGGATGCTGGATTGCTGGCATAGTCGAGACTGTTTTCGTCTGTACTAAGCACCTTGCCAAATGTGGTTTTGATGCCGTCCAGCTCGGTGACCTTTAGGGGCTCTACTTTTTCATTGCTCCATGCCGAGACATCGTATTTGACAGGCGTGCCCTGCTCAGCCACCGCGCCGTCGAGGTCTGATTTTGAAGCCGCATTGTCTTGGGTTTGCGGTTCAGTGACGGTCTGCGCACTGCTATCGGTGGCCGCATCTGAGGTTTCGGGATCGTTTTTGTTGCTATCACAGCCGCTCAATGACAGAGCCGTCGCCATTATTGTACCGACTAGAAGGGTCTGTAGGTTATTATTCCACATGGGCAATTTACTCACACTTTTAGATGGGTCTCAACGTAGTATTAACGAGCTGGCAGCGATGCCGCTGATAACGATGAATGATTGGGTAACAGCTTATGCTTTATTCACTTGTACTTTATATTCACTGGTACTTTATAAAATAGTGATGCTCTACTCTATATAGTCAGTTGAGAATAAAACTGTTATATAAATTTAAACGCGCTACTGGTATAAATTTTACTTGCGTGCTGCGTTCCCAGAGGCTGCGCAACCTACGTTTAAAAATAGCATCCCAGTAGCGCTATGCGCTTTTTAGAGTGCATCGACTATATAGCTCATACGTGCCTCATACGCTTGTTAGTTTACCCAACTGCATAACACTTGACTACCCTTTACGTTACGCATCCCCCTCCCAGAAAGTACAGATTTGTTAAAAACCTAACCCAGCAAAGCCTTTTTCAGCAAAACCGTTGTCAAAAAAACGCATAGTGTACTTCCGCTTCCGCATAGCCATGACCTATATCAATCTGCTCAAGCGTAGGGTTTGTCAACACCCGCGTTATCCCTTATGATGATTGGCCTCTAGCAGCGATTTATCGATTATCTTTTGCCTATTGTTTATCCGCGGACTCTCTATGACCCAACACTTTATCGTCATCGGCAATCCCATTGCCCACAGTAAATCCCCTGAGATTCATGCCCAGTTTGCCGCTCAGACGGGGATGAATATTAGCTATCAGCGTCAATACTGTCCTGATGATGCCGCCAGCTTTACTGCGCTGCTCGAAGCGTTTTTTCATGGCGGCGGCGTGGGTGCCAATGTCACCGTGCCGTTTAAACAAGTCGCCTATGCATGCTGCGCGGCGCGTGGCGGCTTGTCTGAACATGCCAAAGTAGCAGGCGCAGTCAATACTTTATGGTTAAATACAGCATTGTTAAAAAACGGTGCATCCATCTCTGAGGCCATTTATGGCGATAACACAGACGGTCAAGGTTTGGTCAATCATATACTGAGCTTGGGCTGGCCACTCGCAGGCGCGCGCGTGGCACTGATCGGCGCTGGCGGCGCAGCTCGCGGGGTGATTTTGCCACTGATTCAGGCAGGTATCGGTGATTTGAGCATTGCCAATCGCACAGTGAGCAAGGCGGAGGAGTTGGCTTGTGAGCTGAGCGCTGCAAGCGACGTGATTGACGCACATGCTATCTCGACCTGCGCGACAAGCGAGCTGACAGGAGACTTTGACATTATTATCAATGCCACCTCTATTGGGCTATCTGGTGAGACGTTGCCACTGGCAGATACGCTAACGGCTCATTATGCCTATGACATGATGTACGGACGCACGCTGCCGTTTTTGCAGCATTTTGCCACTCGCGGCGCGCAGACATCGGACGGTTACGGCATGCTCATCGGCCAAGCGGCACTGAGCTTTGAGCGCTGGACGACGCAAAAGGTAGATGTCGCCATAGCGACTGCGGCGTTACATGATAAATAGCGCTTAACCAACACGCGCCAGCAGCCAGTTTTCTATACGTCTCAATGGGCGACGTAGGCGCATCGAATGCATAGCCAGCCCGCCACCTAGGCCGACCACGCAGCCGAGCGCTGTATCAAGCATCCGCGCGCGCATGACTTCCTCGGCTATCGGTGCCACCATCGAGGCACTGCCGTACTCTGCGATAAAGATGGTCAGCGGCGTGATAAAGATGACGGCCAGACCATAATGCCGATCGACCAATGACTCGATCAACAGCATCATCGCGAGTATCGAGGCGGCCACGCCCCACTGCGACAGCCCCCACGACAGCATCCAGCCAGCGACCGCCATGCCAGCGATGGTGCCGAGTAGTCGGTGTAGCTGCTTGATCCACATCGTGCGTAGCTGCATGCCCTGAATGATGATAAAACAGCTCATCGCCGCCCAGTAAGGATAGGGCATCTCAAAAAACATGGCGAGCGCTAAGGTTAAGCTGACAAAGCCCGCCACAATCGCACTATCACCGACCGTATCTGCTTCATAATGATAGACAGGCGCAGGCGCGACCGCACGCGTCATCAACAAAAACAGCGTATACAGCGCCGCCAATAACATCGACACCCCGCTGCCCAATACCACCAGCCCCATCGCCGCTGGCACCTGCGCCAGTGGTATCGGCATAAACAGTGCTATCGCGCCTGCCATCATCACAAACAACCCTGCAGGTGGCGGCTGACGATAGTAACGCCCCAGCACCACGACCCCAAAGGCCATCAGCACAAACACCGGCAATCTAAGCCATGGCAACTGCTGGGCGATCAGCCCTAAAGCAAAGCTCATCGCCATCGCAAACCCCCATGCCATGACCGTCACCAACCGATACGGCAACGTACCCACCAGCGGTAGGTTTAAGATAATCATCGCCCCCAGCGACGCCTTAATACCTGAAGGCAGCGCATCAAAATATGCCCCGACAAACACCGGAAAACTAATAGCAAGGGCGGCGATAATGGGCATGTGCCATGGTCTTTTGCTGCGATTGACCTTAAGCAGATGATCCAGCTCGCCATCGATGAGCGACTTGATACGAGTCCACAAGGCGGTGCGCCAAACGACATGCTGGTTGCGTAGTTTTTTGCCCATAATTGGCCTACTGTCTCCTAGATATAGGTTGCTTTAGTCGGTGGCCTACCCTGCTCTTTAGGTAATGCCTGCTTAGGTAGTGCCTGCTGATTATTGTCACGCTGCTCTTGCTCCTAGACCGCTGTGATAACGGCGGCCACAAAAGCAGAGCACTGATATAAAAACACTGATATAAAAACACTGATATAAAGGTGTTGATATAAAAGTGCTAAGATAAAACTGCTAAAAGTAACAGACTAAAAAAAGCCCCATCATTCGTATTTCAACAAAACTAAAAGTAATAAACTTTTATTAAAATCATGAATATTAGTTATCTATTGTATATTTGTATGCATAGAAGATTTATACTCATACAAACGCCATAGCAGCTGACTTTTACTAAGGACGTTTGTAGGGCTTTCATGGAAGACATCGACTGGCTGCTCTTATCACACTCCATGACCACTGACAGACGACCAACAGACCATTGGTTATCAAATAGATACAGTGTCTACCTCTATCCCAAATAAGTAAAGATCGCTTACATAAACACTGGCTCAACGACTGCGCCACAAGCCTATGAGAGCGAACCAACCAAAGAGAGCGATTATGTTAACTTACAAAGCACCCTTACGTGATATCAAATTTTTGATCAACGATGTGTTTGATTATCAGACGCATTACAAAAGCTTAGACAACGGCGAAAACGCTGATCCCGAAACCGTCGATATGATTTTGCAAGGCATGGCGGATTTTGCCGAAAACGTCCTATCACCACTTTACCAGCCTGCTGACGAAGAAGGCTGTCATTTTGAAAACGGTGAAGTCACTACCCCAAAGGGCTTTAAAGAAGCCTATCAGCAGTTCGTCGAGGGCGGCTGGCAAGGCATCTCATACCCTGAAGAGTACGGCGGTATGAACTTGCCGATGTCCATCAACCTCATCAAAGCTGAGATGATCGGCACGGCCAACTGGCCATGGGCGATGTATCCAGGCCTATCTACTGGCTGTATCAATACTTTATTACAGTACGGCTCTGATGAGCAAAAAGCCATCTATCTACCAAAGCTGGTCGAAGGCTCATGGTCAGGTACCATGTGTCTGACTGAGCCGCAGTGTGGTACCGATTTGGGGCAAGTAAAATCAAAAGCCATCCCGCAAGAAGACGGTACGTATAAAATCAGCGGCACCAAAATCTTTATCTCAAGCGGTGAGCACGACCTAACCGACAACATCATTCACATTACTTTAGCACGCCTACCCGATGCCCCAGAAGGCACGCGCGGTATCTCGCTGTTTATCGTACCGAAGTTTTTGCCAAATAGCGATGGCGAGTCGGGCGAGCGCAATGCGGTGGTTTGTGGCTCTATCGAACACAAAATGGGCATCAGCTCATCATCAACTTGTGTCCTTAACTACGATGGCGCGACAGGCTACCTAATCGGCGAGCCAAACAAAGGCCTAAAAGCGATGTTCACCTTTATGAACACCGCGCGTATCGGTACGGGTATCCAAGGTCTGGCGCACACTGAGCTGTCTTTCCAAAACGCCTTGCCTTATGCCAAAGAGCGTCGCTCGATGCGCACCTTATCAGGCACCAAAGATCCTAAAAAAGTGGCAGATGCCATCATTCATCATGCTGATGTTCGTCGTATGCTCTTGACCCAAAAAGCCTTTGCTGAAGGTGGTCGTTCGATGATCTATCACTCAGCGCGCTATGCGGACAAAATGTCACAAGGCGTGGCCAATGGCGATGAAGCAGAGTTTGAAAAATGGGATGACAAGCTTGGTTTTTATACCCCTATCCTAAAAGGCTTTTTAACTGAGCTGGGTATCGAAGCGGCCAAACACGGTCAGCAAGTCTATGGCGGCCATGGCTATATCAAAGAATGGGGCATGGAGCTGATCGCTCGTGATGCTCGTATCGCGACCATGTACGAAGGAACCACGGGCGTACAGGCGTTAGATTTGCTCGGTCGTAAGGTCATCTTGCAATCTAAAGGCAAGATCATCCGTGACTATACCTCAAGCATCATGAAATGGTGCGGCGAGTATGCGCTGGATAAAGACATGCGTAAGTTCGTTTGGGCATTGACCAAGCTATGTGCTGAGTGGAACACCTTGACCGTTCGTCTGATGCTGATGGCACGTAAAGACCGCGAAATCATCTCTGCGGCCTCTGATGACTTCTTAATGTACTCAGGCTATGTGATGATGGGCTATCACTGGGCGCGTATGGCAGCAGTCGCGTATGACAAGCTCGAAAACGGCGGCACAGAAGCGCCAGAGTTCTACCAAGCCAAAATCCAAACCGCCGAGTTCTATTTCGATAAGCTACTGCCACGTACGTCAGGTCATGCTGAAAGTATGGTTGCCCCAAGCGAGAGCATGACAGCGATGGATATCGACAGCTTTGCTTTCTTAGACTAAGACTGCCCCTCGCACTCATTTATAACGATGAAAAAGCGCCTATGATTTAGGCGCTTTTTTTATGTGTCATAGAATACCAAAAAGCGGGGGAAAATATCTGCGAGAAGATAAAAATGTGGTCGAGTTATATATGGTGAGTTCAGTATAAAAACGATAGTCGCAAGTACCGACAGCCATCAGCCTATCGATACCATGCTGCTAGTCATCGGTGATCGCAGCAAAATGCGCATTTAGCGTCGTGGCCAATTGATGCGGCGGCAACTCTATCTCTAAGCCGCGACGACCACCGCTGACGTAGATAGTAGACTGCGTTTGAGCCGAGCAATCTATCATCGTCGGCAAGCGCTTTTTTTGTCCAAGCGGGCTGACGCCGCCCAGTACGTAACCGGTTGTGCGCTCAACCAGCTTACTATCCGCCATTTGTACTTTTTTGCAAGACAAGACTTTGGTAGCAGATAACGCTTTGGCTATCTTTTTGAAGTTTAAGGTCTTATCAACGGGCAATATGGCCACGGCAAGCGCGCCTGCATCGCTCGATACCACTAAGGTCTTAAAGACTTGAGCGGCATCCACGCCCAGCTTTTCTACCGCCTCCAGACCAAACGAGGCCGCTTGTGCATCGTGGGTGTATTCGTGTAATTGATAATCCAGACGGTGTTTTTTGGCAAGATTGATAGCAGGCGTCATAGTGGGTTCACTTACCTTTTTTAATAGATATATTTTAATAGATAACAAGACAGAGCGGTTTTCATCAGTCAATGCGTCCATTATTGCGCTAAACGGATCAACTTTCAAACGATTGTACCGCTAGCTGCGCGCGCCTAGCCTTGTTTTTAAATACTGTCTCTCTCTGCTGCCCTTAAGCACTGTCTTTAAGCGCTGCTTTCGCTTACTGCCTGATGACTGATAGATAAGCGATGACCGCTGGCATATGAATATTAGTAGTATATACAGACAGCATATATCGCTTTGCTGGCTTTTATGGCATCATAAGCGCACTATATTTGATGACTTTTGATACTGATTATGATACCGAAGTTCCTAAAAAAACGGATTTTTAAAGCGCCCGTCACCACGGACAATACCGCAACTGACGGCCAACCAATCACGCCTAAGCCTTATGCAAATGCCCCGATCAATCAGCTCTATCGCAAGCTATCGGGTCAAATGCTGGACGTCGCGGTCAAACCCACACTACTAGGAGAGCTGCCTGAATTTGACAGCGACGATCAGACGCTCAGGTTTTATGTGCTGCAAGATTATTCGCGCTCCAATAGTATTTTGATTGACCTACAAACCCAAGAGCACAACCTGCCGCCTGCGTTGGTCGGCGTCCAAGATAGCGCTCATAACATCAAAGAAAACGCCGCTATTATCTTTTTAAAGCACCCAAGTGCCAAAGACAGCCAACTCTCGCCGCGACTATCGCGTTTGGTCTCTGCGGTGTTGCAGTATCCGGAACTTAAGGTTCGGTTGGTACCGGTGTCTATTTTGTGGGGACGCGCGCCAGAAAAAGAGGACTCGTTATTTAAGCTGTTGACCGCCGATAACTGGGAGGACCCAAGCATCACCAAGCAATTATTTAATATCGGAGTGATGGGGCGCGATACCTTTGTGCAGTTTCATCCGCCGCAGGACTTGCGCGCGCTGATCCACGAGCAGTTACATACCACGCCCGTAGAAGACGATCATGCTCAACCTATCAGCGATGAGATGCCCGCTTATACCATGACCACTGGCGCGGATGGCAATCGCGAGCTGGTGCGGATGTTGCAGCAGCAGCTCACCACCTATCTTGACAAGCAGCGTGCCAGTATGCTGGGCCCTGATCTATCAGACCGCCGCAACCTTGTAGACAAGCTCGTGTACTCGCCTGCCATCAAGCACGCGATAGAAGCCGAGGCCAAGGCTACGGGCACCAGCGTACGTGAAGCGCGCAGTGTCGCCAAAGGCTATGCCAATGAGATGGTCAACGACTACTCGCACTCGATCATTCGTGGTTTTTACAAGTTTTTGACGTGGCTATGGACACAGCTATATGATGGCGTCGAGGTCCATCATTTCGAGCGTGTACGCGAGCTGGCAGCAGACTACGAGCTGGTCTATGTGCCGTGTCATCGTAGCCATGTCGATTATTTGCTATTGTCTTATGTCATCTACAAGCGCGGTCTGAGCATTCCTTATGTCGCCGCTGGTGACAATTTAGACGTACCAGTATTAGGGCCGCTACTACGCGGCGCGGTGGCGTTTTATATTCGCCGTAGTTTCCGTGGTAACGCGCTTTATACCGCGGTATTGCGTGAGTATATGCATACTCTCATCACCCGCAACACGCCGATTGAGTACTTTATCGAAGGAGGCCGCTCTCGCTCAGGGCGATTGTTACCACCGAAGATGGGCATGCTGGCGATGACGGTTCATAGCCAGCTGCGCCGTACCAACAAGCCTGTGGTGTTTATTCCAACCTATATCGGTTATGAGCGCATCATGGAGGGCGGCACCTACGTCGGCGAGCTAAAGGGCAAGCCAAAAGAGTCCGAATCCCTTATTGGCTTACTCAAAGTCGGGCGCAAGATCGAGCGTATCTTTGGTAATGTCCATTTGAGCTTTGGTACGCCGTTGCACCTAAGCGATTTTATGACCAAGTTTGATGTGCCAGCAGACAGCCTGCCTGCCGATCGCACCGATACCCCGCTTGACGAAAAAACCAGCGCCATGGTGGACAATATCGGCGTCAAAATCATGCAGCATATCAATAAAGCCGCTGTCATCACGCCAGTATCATTATTGTCACTGGTATTGCTATCAGCCCCAAAAGCGGCGCTTGATGAAGACATTTGCCGCGAGCAAATCGCCTTGTATCAAGGGCTCGCCCAGCAGCTGCCTTATGCCGATGATACTTTTATCACCGATATGAGCCCGCAGCAAATCATTGATTATGGTATCAAGCTCAAGCTCATTGAGCGCACGCCGCACATCTTAGGCGACATCATTCAGATTGCTGGCAAGCAGGCAGCGTTGCTTAGCTACTTCCGTAACAATATCTTGCACGTCTTTATTTTGCTGTCGTTCTTATCGGCCTTGGTCGCTCGTAATGGCCGCATCGAGCGCAGCCGTTTGGACAATATTGCCACGCAGCTGTATCCATTTTTACAAAGCGAGCTGTTTTTGTACTATCCGGCGCACAGCCTAAACGATACCCTCAACAAAAAAGTCGATAGCCTGCTCGCTCATGGTCTTATCGTCGAGCTTGGCGATGGTATCTTGAGCGTCCCTGAGTCCAATAGCAAAGGCTATCAGCAGCTACAAGTACTGGCCACGCCCGTCGGCCAGAGTCTTGAGCGTTACTTTATGACCCTTGCCCTACTCGCGCAGCAAGGCTCGGGCAATCTGACTGAAAACGAGGTGGTGGATTTGTGTCACTTGCTCGGTCAGCGCTTGTCGGTGCTATATGCCGACGACATTCCGGATTTCTTTGATCGGGCGTTGTTTACCAGCTTTATCAGTGCCTTGACGCGCCTTGATTACTTACAAAAAGAGGAAGAAACTGGGGTGCTGACCTTTGATCATCGTATCAATGACATCGCTCACCATGCCAAGTACGTCCTGACGCCTGATATGATGCAAATCTTGCAGCAAGTTGCAAGCTTAGATGAAGAGGAAATTACCCACGCGATTACTGAGATTAGCAATAAAAAGCAGCGTAAATTTGGTCGTAAGCGTTAATTGATACCGTTATATTAAGCCGCTCACGATACTGAGCAGCATAAATAAAAAAAGACCTCTAACTGATTAGAGGTCTTTTTTTATTTAGCACTATATCTTATTGGGCACTATAAGCAACGCTCTTAGGTAGAAATCTTTTTATACTTCATACGCTTAGGAGTAGCATCATCACCCATAGTCTTTTTGCGATAGGTTTCAAACTCAGAGTAGTTACCATCGAACCATACAGGGCCTTCTTCTTCGAACGCCAAGATGTGGGTAGCGATACGGTCAAGGAACCAGCGATCATGCGAGACTACCATGACGGTACCAGGGAATACTTGAATCGCATCCTCTAGCGCACGCAAAGTTTCGATATCCAAGTCGTTTGATGGCTCATCGAGTAACAAGACGTTAGCGCCCTGCTTTAGTGTCTTAGCCAATTGCAAGCGGTTACGCTCACCACCTGATAGCTGTCCGACATGCTTTTGCTGGTCTGAGCCTTTGAAGTTAAAGCGGCCAATATAAGCACGGCTTGGGGTCTCATAGTCGCCTACCTTGATGATATCAAGGCCGTCTGATACTTCTTCCCAGACGGTTTTGTTATCGTCCAAGTTATCACGTACCTGACCAACATAGGCAACCTTGACACTTTCGCCCAGCTCGACTGAGCCAGTATCTGGGGTATCACGCTCGGTAATCATGTTAAATAGCGTGGTTTTACCCGCACCGTTTGGCCCGATGATACCGACGATGGCGCCTGCTGGCACGTTAAAGCTGAGGTCTTCATAAAGCAAACGATCGCCAAAAGACTTGGAGATATTGTTGACTTCGATGACCTTGTTACCTAGACGTGGACCAGGTGGAATATAAATCTCAGCAGTTTCGTTACGTTTTTGGAACTCAGTTGAGTTTAGCTCCTCAAAACGCTGCACACGAGATTTGGACTTGGCTTGTTGGCCTTTTTGATTTTTACGAATCCACTCAAGCTCTTTTTTCAGTGCTTTGGCAAAAGACTCTTCTTGCTTTTGCTGCTGCTCAAGACGGTTGTTCTTTTGCTCGAGCCACTCAGTATAGTTGCCCTCATAAGGATAGCCATGGCCACGGTCCAGCTCCAAAATCCACTGCGCGACGTTGTCTAAGAAATAACGGTCGTGAGTAATGGCGACGATGGTACCACTGTAGTTTTGCAAGAACTGCTCAAGCCACGCGACAGATTCGGCATCCAAGTGGTTGGTTGGTTCGTCAAGTAGTAGCATATCAGGACGTGACAATAGCAGACGGCATAGCGCCACACGGCGTTTTTCACCACCAGATAATTTGCTGACATCTGCATCCCATGGCGGCAGACGTAGCGCATCAGCGGCTTTTTCCAGCTGGGTATTTAGGTTATGAGCGTCCCACGCTTGGATGATGTCTTCCATCTTGCCTTGCTCTTCGGCCAGCTTATCAAAGTCGGCATCGGGCTCTGCGTATTCGGCATAAATCTCATCCAGACGCGCGAGCGCATCTAACGCCTCACGCATGCCGTCTTCGACGTTACCACGGACGTCTTTGCTGTCATCAAGCTGTGGCTCCTGCGGTAGGTAACCGACTTTGGTACCTGTTTGCGCGCGCGCCTCACCACTAAACTCAGTATCGACACCTGCCATGATACGTAGCAAGGTAGACTTACCCGCACCGTTGATACCTAGCACACCAATTTTGGCACCAGGGAAAAATGATAGGTTGATGTTTTTTAGAATCTCACGCTTAGGCGGAACAAGTTTTGACACGTTGTTCATCGTGTAAATATATTGAGCCATTAACACTCCGATAGACTGCATAGACAAGGCGTGACAGTCGCACTTTGCACGGATGCTCAGTGGGCTGCGCCTCAAAAATCAGGGTTGTAAATTGTCTGCCATTATCGCATTGTGGCGCATACCCTGCAAGCGAGTAGACGGCTTTCGTGCCTTTTCTGCTAAAGTATTGGATTAATTGGTGAAATATGCCAACTTTATTGAGTTTTTTGTCGGCCGCAACGAGCCTTAATGATTTTGATAAGGGTAGGCTATCGTAACATTTACCCTATCCACGATTACCCGAAAGGGCTATAAATCTCCTCGCAGACAGCGCATAATAAGGCATAACGTATTTGGGCAGATAATAAATAGACAATGACGCCACCTATCATCGATCGAGAGCCTTTTTATAAGATTCATTGATCGAGAGTTTTCGTATAAAAGACACTGTTTAAATACCCCCGACCTAAAACAATCTAATAAAACCAATAACGGAGCATATGATGAGTACACAGGATTTTACCGCAGATAACGCCCCAACCATCACCCACAACGAGTCCGCAAACCGCTTTGAGACCACCATCGACGGTCATACAGGCTATATCAGCTATCAGGAGCGCGACGACAAACTGGTGTATGACCATACCATCGTGCCAAAAGAGCTTGGCGGCCGTGGTCTTGGTACAGCGCTGGTCAAGCATGCTCTCGACTATGCGCGCGCTCATGATAAAAAGGTGGTGCCGCAATGCTCATTTGTCGCCTCCTACATCAATAGACGACCTGAGTATCAAGACTTAGTATAAAGGATTTGGTATAAAAGACTTGATATAAAAGACTGTTCGCCAGTCAGCAGACGTCATCGTTATTTTTAATAAACCAAACCACAGAACAATAAAGGTTATTAATATGAGTAGTTTATCTGACAAACAAATCAATCTACAGTTAGAAGAGCTGGCAGGATGGCAACGTGACGGCAATAGTATTGTCAAAACCTATCACTTTAGCGACTTTATCGAAGCCATGAGCTTTATGAATCAGGCCGCTTTTCATGCGGAGGCGCTCGAGCATCATCCTGAATGGCGCAATATCTACAATGTGGTAGAAGTACGCTTGACCAACCACGATACCGGTGGCGTCTCAAGCTTGGATGTCCGTTTGGCCAAACGCATGGAGCACATCATTCAGCCCAAACGCTTATGAGCGCTACTTGGTAGACAAAAACGGCAGCCACAAAAAAGTCCTCGATTCAAATCGAGGACTTTTTTTACCAAATATACTTAGGCATCTTGCCTGTATATTTAAACTTGCCTGCATATTCAAAATAGTTAAACCTCTTAGCTGCTTAACTGCCGACTACATACGGCGGCTCACAAATGCGACGATAAATAAAATCACCGCCAATGCCAATAAAATATACGCAAAGTTTGCTGATAAGCCTGCGACACCGCCGAAGCCCAAGAAACTTGCTAACAATGCGATAACGGCAAAAATAATAGCCCAGCGAAACATAATCTTCTCCTTGAATGATAATCGAAACCAGATCGCAGATCTGTCTGCTATCCCTTGTTTTCATACTCATTAATTGTTTTTTTTTATACCTATTACAACGGCTTACGACCATAGATTAGCAACATTTGTCGCCAGACAACGTTCATTTTGGTAATAATATCGGTGGATTATGTAACCTTTGTAGCAAATCTTAATACTCGCCAAACCTTGTTTGTGTTTATAAAGATTGTGTGTAGCGACAGTTGGTGTTTTATAAGTCACGCTTTTTTTGTCCATTAAATCTGTTATAAACCCTCATAGTGACCCATTAAAAAAGTGACCCACTAAAAAGCAGCTAGGCGCAGTATGGAGGACACACCCTAATCATCAGCCTTGCTCTCACATTTTTATAGAGAACAGACTGTCGCAACCCAACCATAAAATGACTGTCAGTACTGCACTTGACCAGATGATCATTGAGCAAAAGTTGCTATGATGATGGTAGCTACGATAATGAACGAGCCGCTAAAAACAACCATTCATATAAGGAAGAGAGTTATGGATACCAATACGGATACGACCAATCACACCGCTGCAAACAATACTGAAAAACGACCTTATGCGGTCGTACTCTATGGGGCGACCAGTTTTGTCGGGCAGATTACCGCCCATTACTTGACCCATTTTTTGTCAAATGCCAAAAACAAAGACGGCTCTAATGTCACATGGGCCATCGCCGGCCGTGATGAAGCAAAGCTAAACGACTTACAGTCCAAACTTGTCAGCAAAGTCGACACCATCATCGCCAATAGTAACGACGCCGCCAGCCTCGATGCGATGACCAAACAAACCCAAGTCATCATCTCAACTGTCGGCCCCTACCTCAAGTACGGCGAACCATTGATCAAGTCTTGTGCAGAAAATGGCACCGACTACGTCGATCTGACTGGTGAAGCCATCTTTATCAAAGACATGATGGATAAATATCAGGAGGCGGCAAAGCAAAGTGGCGCTCGTATTGTCAACTCCTGTGGGTTTGATTCCATTCCTTCAGATTTGGGGGTTTATTTTACCCAAAAGCAAGCCGAAGAGAGATTTGGTGAGACATGCGATATCATTCATATGCGCGTCAAGGCAGCAAAAGGTGGGCTGTCTGGCGGCACTATTGCCTCAATGGCAACGATATTTGAAGAAGTCGGAGAAGACAAATCGCGCCGCAAGCAAGTGGCCAACCCTTATTTGCTAAACGATGATAAAGACGCGCCAAACGTACGCCAAGACAACATCAGCAAACCAAAATACGACAGTGAGCACAAACGCTGGCTTGCGCCCTTTGTCATGGCCAGCATCAACACCCGTATCGTCCATCGCACCAACCAACTGCTCGGCTATGAGTACGGGCGTCAGTTTAAATACGATGAAGCGATGTGGATGAAGGACGGCGTCAAAGGTCAACTATCGAGCTATGCGATGAGCGCAGGCTTATTTGGATTTGCCACAGCGATGATGATCAAACCCAGCCGTGAGCTACTATCCAAGCATGTGCTGCCGAAGTCAGGCTCTGGCCCTTCTAAAGAAGAGCAAGAAAACGGCTACTTCGATATTCGTCTGTTCGGTCAAACCACTGGCAACCAGACCATCAACACCAAAGTCACCGGCGATAAAGACCCAGGTTATGGCAGCACTTCGCGTATGTTGTCACAGGCCGCTCTTTGCTTGGCACAAGATATCAGCAAAGACGATGTGGCTGGCGGATTTTGGACGCCAGCGGCCGCGATGGGCGATACCTTACTGTCGCGTTTAGAGGAACATGCTGGTCTTCGTTTTGAGGTGGTCGATGCCTAACATTATTATCATGGATAGATGAGGGGCTGCATCACATGCATCCCAGCCGCACTGTACTTATTTTATAGCAGATCAACTATAGTCTCTGACCGTATCTTATTTATAAGGTGCGGTTTTTTATGGCAAAAATTTTAGAAAATTCAATGAAACTTCAAATGACAAATCTGGGCGGCTGTTAATAAATACAACTAGTGTACTTTTTTAGTGACAGATGTTGCCTGTTCACGATTTTTTTATACATTATGCTACACATTCCTAGCCTAATGTCACAGCCATCTTTTGGTCACTAGCGTAGGATAAAAAGGTCACATAACAAAGGTCGCATAACTTTTTGTGCCTGACCTTTTAAACATCTTATGAAGAATAAACACCTTATAAATACTGCTCCTGACCACTTAGCTTCTGGTAACGCACAATGAGTGGCACATCGTTCATGTTACGTAGCCATGAGAGTGATATAAGACAGAGCAAAATCAATAACAATCAAGAGGGAACCACGATGAAATTGCACGTATTAACCGCCGCTGTATTTACTTCAGGCTTTATGATGTTGGCAAGCTCTGCCAATGCAGCCATGACCACCGATGGCCATGGCAACGTTGGCTATGATAGCTACGATGAGTGCGTCAGCGCAGTCAAAGATGGCTCAGCCAAATTTTATACCCCTTATACTTATCAAAACCCCAAGCGCCAAGCCGGTGAAGCCGCCGTCAAACAAATGACGCTAGCAGAAGTGATGATTCCCCAAAGCGTGGTCGATCGCCGTAACTTACGTACTAAGGATTACTCTGCAGGGGCCTGTGACCTAGGCGTTGGGCAATCAAACGGTCGTTATGGGGTATCGGGCGCGTTGGTCGGCAAGTATGTCCCTATCGCTGCTGATATGCCCGTCAACGTCTATATGGACAAAGCTGGCAACCCAGTTCGCTTGAGTATGCAGCAATGTGACAACCATTTTGGCGATAAATTTCCCACACCTATCGTCAGTGAAGCCCCTGCCCCAGAGGCACAAATTGCGGTCAATGAAGCGCGCAGCGTAGAGCCTGTCGTCGTCGAGACAACGCGCGTGATACGTCCAGCCAAATACAGCGTCAAAGAAGTCATCATCGCCCCAGACGATCAGATCAAACGCGTCAACACCACTCAAGGCACGGCAATCGCCATCGAAGATAGTGCCAATCGCGCTGTGATTGTGGGCGAAGAGGCCGATGCCGACGTCCTTGACAACACAGAGATCAACCAAACCTTCCCTGTGGTTCGCGTTCCTGATGCTGACGAGATGCCTCAGGTAACGAAAGAGGTAAATAAATAAGGGATTGGCATATAATCGCTCTTAAATACGTGCTCACGGCGCCAAAAAACGAAGATAAGCAAAGACAAGCTTGGAAAGAGATTGTCGCAAATGTATTACCAATGTTTCATAATGTTACAAGAAAACACCAAGCTGTTAGAACCTTAATGACTTTACTACTGAAATACTGGCTCTAGAGCTGGTATTTTGCGTTTGGGAATAATAACAAGCTCATATCAGCACATAAGGTAGTGACTCAAAGTTCACTATCTTATGCGCGGATTTGTGGTTTTGTACATAATCATCTTATTATATTTTGGAGTTTTATCATGAAAAACACAGCCTTATCACTACTCATGGGTGCGACGCTTATCTTACCAACTATGGCGATGGCAGCCCCAGTCAACACAGCAGAGGTAACCCCAGCGGATAAACTGGCCGAACCTGTAGACAATACCTTACAGGCCGAAATCGAAGGCCCAGACGGTGAGCTACTGGCCACTCAACCTGGCGCTGTAGAAAGTGAAGAGGCAGTCGCTATCACAGATGCAGCAGCCATGGAGGTGGCGACTGAGGAAGCTGCTGAAGAAGCGACTGAGGAAGAAAATGATGCAATGGCAGCGGCTGGCATGCAACCTGCGCAAACCGAGCAGCCTGCACCAGCACTCAACATGCAGCACAGTGATGCAAACTATCAGCCACTATTGGCAGGTGAAGGCGCAACCGACGACGAAGCTGCCAACACAGAAATCACATTACAAGAAAAGAAAAAAGACAAGCGTGGTGAGCTACTCGCAACGCAGCCTGCGGATGTCGAGTTTAAAGAAAATCGCCGTATCGCTATCGCACGCTAAGATCTGGGCGCAATAATAGCGTCTCGATAATAGCAGCGCCGCAATTATAGCGCCGCTAACAAACAGCATAAACACAGATAGCATTTTGCCTATTAAGGCACAATCGATACAAGCGTATGACACAAAAAAGGCAGCCCAATGGCTGCCTTTTTTATCTTTGATAATACTGATTATTTTTTGCTTTTGGTCACGCCGGCTTCTTGTAGCAGTGCGCCCAAAGTCCCCATTTTGGCTGGTGCGTCGGCTTTTGGCGCCTTGCTGCGGTTCGAGGCACTGTCATTAGCTTGACGATGGTCACGCGGTTTTGTTGCACGTTTATCCGCTGGCCGCTTATTGTTTGGACGATTGCTGCGCGGACGGCTCGCTTTTTCATCACCACCAGTATTGCGGGCCGCAGGCTTGGCAGCTGGCCGCGCTGATTTTTCTGCTTCAGGCTTCATGCTAAAGCCAATACGGCCGCGTTTTTCGTCGATAGAGATGACACGTACCGAGACGATATCGCCTGGTTTGACACGGTTCATCGGATCAGCGACAAAATCATTGGCCATCTGCGAGATATGTACCAGCCCGTCTTGATGCACACCGACATCCACAAAACACCCAAAGGCGGTGACGTTGGTGACCACGCCTTCTAGCTGCATGCCTTCGCTTAAGTCTTTAATGCTATTGACGTCTTCACGGAAGTTGGCGGTCTTAAACTCAGGGCGTGGATCACGCGCAGGTTTTGCCAGCTCTTCAATGATGGCTTTGACACTGACATTGTCGTCATTGGCCGCCAGTGCTGTGGTATCAATGCTATTTAATACGCCATCATTACCCAGTACCTCTGACAATGCTTTACCGGTTTGCGCCAGCAAGCTGTCAACCAATGCATAGCTCTCTGGATGGACGCCTGTCGCATCCAGTGGATTGCTGCCATCGTGGATACGCAAAAACCCTGCCGCTTGCTCAAAGGTCTTGACCCCGAGGCGTGGGACGTTTTTGAGGGCCTCACGGCTATCAAAAGCGCCGTGTTCTTTGCGGTAAGTCACGATTTGCTGAGCGACGTTTTTGTTTAGACCAGCGATATGCGCCAAAATAGCAGGGCTCGCAGTATTCACATCGACACCCACCGCGTTCACACTATCTTGCGTGACTTTGTCTAGGCTGTCGGCCAATTGGTTTTGGTTGACATCGTGCTGATATTGACCCACGCCAATGGCTTTTGGATCGACTTTGACCAGCTCAGATAGCGGATCTTGCAAGCGACGGGCGATAGAAACCGCACCGCGTACCGAGACATCTAAATTAGCAAGCTCATCACTGGCAAGCTCACTGGCAGAATAAACAGACGCGCCTGATTCATTAACGATCACGGCTTTGGCTTTTAATTCAGCGTTGGCGGCCAAAATCTCTTTGATCATCGCATCGGTTTCGCGGCTCGCCGTACCATTACCGATAGCCACCAAATCAACCTTATAAGTGCTTAATAACTCATCGATAACTTTTTTGGCTTCATCCATCTTATTATCAGGAGCAAACGGATACACCGTCGCCACCACAGGCTTGTCTTCATTATCTAACATGACATGGCCTTGGGCATCGACAATCGCCATCTTCACGCCGTGACGGATACCTGGATCGACGCCCAAAATCACCTTGCGGCCAGCAGGTGCAGCCATGAGTAGATGCTGTAAATTATTGGCAAACACCTCAATCGCATCGGCCTCAGCGGTCAGACGTTTTTCGGTCAATAAACGATGCTCGATATGCGGACGCCATTTATCCTTCCAGAGACTGGTCGCCGCCTCCTGCAAAAACTCACGACGGGCAGCAGGCGCTTTGGCATCGATATCAAAATAACTGATGATTTTTTCGATAAAGGGAGCGTCTTCGCCATCAATCTTTAGGCCCAAGACGTTTTCTTGGCGCCCACGCAGCATCGCAAGCAAGCGATGATTGGGCAGACGCGCTAGGCTCTCACTGTGCTCAAAGTAGTCTTTGAATTTTTCGCCCACTTCGCGTTTTTCGTCACTGGCGACAGTCGAGACGATGCTCGCTGTCTTTGCAAAGCCATTACGCAAGTTATCAAGCAAATCCAGCGCTTGCGTCCATTCATCAACGATGATGGCTTGTACGCCCGCCAGTTGTTTGTCTAGATCACCAAAGTCGACCTCTATCTCATTACCCTTGTCATCAGAGATACTGGCTGGTGCCTCATAATCTGCCAATGCATCAGTGGGGGTAATCTCTTGGGTCAACAGCGCTTGTGCTGGTACATCCAAACCGGCAGCGCGGGCTTTGGCCGCAGGAGAGCGGCGGCGCGGACGGTATGGGAGATAGATGTCTTCTAGCTCAAGTTTCGATGTCGCATTGTCAATGCGCGCCTGCAGCTCATTTGTCAAGTTGCCTTGCGTGCTGAGCAGCTCAGTGATTTTGAGGCGGCGGCTGGCCATGTCACGCTCATAGTTGAGCGATTTTTCTAGCGCTCGCAGTTGTGCATCGTCAAGATTTTGCGTCTTTTCTTTACGGTAACGGGCGATAAACGGAACTGTCGCGCCCTCATCATAAAGTTTGACAAACGCATTGACTTGAGCAGTCTTAATGCCAAGCGCGCGAGCAAGCTTGTCGTGAATATTCGCGTGTGTGGTTGCATCCAAAACCTGTGTATTTGTCTGGGTTTGAGATGGCGTTAAGGTATCAGTGCTACTCATATACGTATCAATCGTTGAGAAATGTAGTTTTGCATTATAGCAAAAGCTGCATGAATAAAAATCCTTTTTATCTTTTTGCGCTTTTGCCTAGATTTTATGACCGATATCGCCTTTTATCCTTTCTGTTTCGGCCTTGTTAAACAAACGCATACAGCATTTATCCTGATGGGTGATGCAATTGCTGGTGCAATCTTATACACTAAAGTATCAGCGGCGCAGTTTGGTGATGTCTTGTAGAGCGAATCTCTAAGTCTGACTATTTTGTATCGCTTACCGCCGCTACATAATCGTGTGTACTTCTATATTTAGAAGTCTATAGTCGAACCCAAATAAATCAGATACATGGCTATCAAGTCACTCAATGAAACGGTGTTTTTATATTGGATTGACTATAGGGCATATTAAGAGGGATCTTTGTTGTTAGATAATTTTTTAGACAGTTTTTAATCACAGAGCAAATAATGATAAGGGTGTTGCTCAGCGCAATTTATGCGTGACACCGATAATGAATGTTCATAATAATTTTTATAAGAGGATGCCTGTATGACAGATAATAATAGCCCAGATACTTTGACTCAGCGTATTTTGGTCGTCGATGACGATGCCCGCTTGCGCTCTTTGTTGCAGCGCTTTTTAGAGGACGATGGTTTTGTCGTGCGCACCGCTCACGATGGTAGTCAGATGGATAAGCTGATGCAGCGCGAGTTGTTTTCGTTGGTGGTGCTTGATTTGATGCTTCCTGGTGAGGACGGTATTAGTATCTGTAAGCGCTTGCGTGAAGACAATGCCGACATCCCTATCATCATGCTCACCGCCAAAGGCGGCGACGCTGATCGTATCGCTGGCCTCGAAGCAGGCGCTGATGACTACTTGCCAAAACCCTTTAACCCAAAAGAGCTGCTGGCACGTATCAAAGCGGTACTGCGTCGTCAAAACCGTGAACTGCCGGGTGCGCCAAGCCATCAACTAGAAGTGGTAGAGTTCGGACCATGGACGCTTGATTTATCAACGCGTACGCTCAAACGCGACGGCAATGTCGTGACTTTGACGACAGGCGAGTTTTCCGTCCTAAAAGCCTTGGTGCAACACCCGCGCGAGCCTTTGACTCGTGACAAGCTTATGAATCTGGCGCGGGGCCGTGAATGGGGGGCGATGGAGCGCTCTATTGATGTACAGGTCTCACGCCTGCGCCGCTTGATTGAGGACAATCCGTCACAAGCGCGCTATATCCAGACAGTATGGGGCGTGGGTTATGTGTTTGTACCAGATGAGGCAGAAGCCGAAACCGCCAAGAGCGAATAACCACATTGCCGTCTTTTCGGTTGGTATGTAAGCTGTTTTGCCGTTGGCGATCGTGATCTTTTAGCGCTTATGGCTTTAATCTTTTGCGATAAGCGTTTTAGGTCATCGTGCCGACAGGCAAAATATATCTTTGGGCACGCTTGTTGAGATTATTTTGACATCAACGACTATTTTTCAAAACATACCCTGCACCTTAGTGACAGGGTTTTTGGGTGCTGGCAAAACGACCCTCATCAATCACTTACTGACTACCAAACCGACCGAGCAGCGCTGGGCGCTCTTAATCAATGAGTTTGGTCGTATCGGTATTGACGGTACGCTGCTAAAAGGTGCTGATTGGTGGCAGGCGGCGCAAGAGACGATCGCCGTACGGGAGGTCAGCGGCGGCTGTATTTGCTGCACCAGTCAGCTACCCTTACAAATCGCCATCAGCCGCCTACTCAGTGAGCACAAGCCGCAGCGTTTGCTCATCGAGCCGACCGGACTGGCTCACCCTCGCGAGCTCGTCCAGCAGCTGAGCGAGCCACATTGGCAAACTGCCCTACAGATGCAAGCGGTACTCACCGTCTTAAATGCCAAACAATGGCAACAAGCCAAATATCGTGAGCATGAGGGCTTTGCAGTGCATGTGCAAGAGGCCGATGCACTGATTATCAATCGTTACGATCATCTAAGCGCCGACGAAATACAAGCGCTACAAGCATGGATAGCCACACTGAATCCGCACGCTACTATCATTTGGGCGGCACATGAGCCTGCTGCGGCCGTTAGTCATGACAGCGATCATAGCGATAATCCTGATAACAGCAGCAATGGCAGCAGTGACAAAAATAACACGCTGCCAGCCTATATCGCCATGCTACGCGAGCAGTTGACCAAGCCCAGTCAGTTCTTAAACCGCCAGCATAAGGTTGCGCTTGGGCCATTGGCCAAATCAGTACTTCGCACACCATTGCAGGGTAACACTTCTGCCGTCTTTGCGTTGGCTGATCCTACATTGGCTGGCAATAGCGCCCAAAATAGTACCGATAGCGAGCTGCCTTATCGTTATCACGAGACACAGCAAGACCTGCTCTTGGCCGGTTGGCGACTGCCAGCGCATTATGTGCTTCCCGCAGATACCCTACAAAGTTGGCTGCTGAGGCTACCAAACTGGCAACGCATCAAAGGCGTGGTACACACCTCTGATGGTTGGTTGCAGCTGAACTTCACGCCTGATAGCCTAACTACCCGTACAGTCGGTACGCAGAGCGATAGCCGCTTGGAGGTCATTTTGCAAGGTGCTGACAATGGCAGCAATGATGGCGCTGACTATACGCCTGTCGCTATCGACTGGCAAACCTATGATCGTCAGCTTATGGCAATGGTCGTGGCATTAGGGTAGCGAGCCTCTATTCACTTATTGGTCGCTTCTGTATAGCTTCAATACAGGCTACACACAAAAAAAGCCAATACTGTAGAAGTATTGGCTTTTTCAATTCACTCTTATCATGTGTGCCTGCTATCGAAGCTGACTGTCCTTACTACCGCGCCGATTAAACAGCTCCGTTGCCCGTGCGGCTTGTTCAAGCTCGCTCTGACAGCCGACACAATGCTGCACACCGGGTACGGCCAGTCGCCGTGCTTGTGGAATCGCATTGCCACACTCATCACAAAACTCAGCGCTTTCACCTTTAGGCATAGCCCGTCGCGCCCGCTCTAGTGCGTCGTTGACCGTTGCATCCATTTGCTCGTGCTCAGCACCATCTCTTGACCATCCACCTGCCATAACGTCATCCTATTTATTATTAATGCCATTTGGCTTTTAAACAATAAAATCCTTTAATAACAAATAGATGGGGCTTTATTTATGGATTACAATGCCAGTTAGGGGCGGTAGATGAGGACGCCATCATCAGATATAGGCTAAGCATGATGAGACGTGCCTAAGCCATTTTTCTTATTGGCGATCGCTAGTCTTTTGGTTGCAACGCGACCACTTGCCCGCGCACGCCGATACTGGCATCACTCATCAAGCAGACATAACCTGCCATGATATCCTCAGGGGTTTTTAGGCTCATGGGGTTTTCTCCTGGGTAGGCATGAGCGCGCATGTTGGTACGCGTCCCACCCGGGTTGATACAATTAAAACGTAAATTGGTGGTGTTTTTTGTCTCTTGGGTAAAGATATCGCTCATACCTTCCACTGCCTGCTTGGAGAGCGCATAGGCACCCCAAAACGCGCGCGGATGCGTGCCCACACTACTAGAGGTAAAGACGATAGAGCCATTGTCTGCGTCTTTGAGCAGCGGTAGTAGCGCCTGCGTCAGCATAAATGTCGCCGTACAGTTGACCTTCATCACTTGTGCAAAGGTATCGACGTCATACATCTCAAGCGGTGTCAGCTGCCCAAGCAGACCAGCATTATGCAAGATACCATCTAGCTGGCCGATTTCTTTATCGATCAGCCCCTCTAGCTGCTGCAACTCGGCATAAGTGGCACCCTCTAGGTTCATCGGTAGCATGGCAGGCTGCTTGCCGCCAAAGCTCTCAATCTCATCATAGACATATTCAAGCTTGCTGCTGGTACGTCCGAGCAACAATACAGTCGCGCCATAGCGCGCATAAGTCAAGGCGGCGACCCGCCCGATACCGTCACCTGCTCCTGTCACCAAAATAGTCTTGCCATCCAAGCAGTTGTCAGGGGGCACAAAGCTGCGGATCTCGTCATGTGTCAACGGCTGGGTAAAACCAGCTGTGTCTGTACTGCTCTGCGGTTTGGTTGGCTGATTCGTAGTGTCACTCATGGCATTACTCACTGCTTATTATTAAATAGTTAGGATGCTTAATCGTTATTTCGATAAATGGCTTATAGGCTTAGCTTGTAGCGCTTATCTTGTAGAAGCTATAAATAATCGAACTGACCCGAAGACAATAAAAGTTTATTTAATGCTTCAGGTGTCTCAGTAATATAGTCTGCGCCCCATTTTTTTAGGCTTTTTTGGTCTTCAGGCGGGATATAGCCATAAGCGGCCAAAATCGTCGGCATGCCAGCGGCGTTACCGGCTTCGATATCGCGTATATGATCGCCGACATACAATACGCAGCCTGCCGCACCGCGCGGAATACCGAGCTTCTCTAAGGCCACATACATTGGCTCAGGATCAGGTTTTGAGCGCGAGACATCGTCGGGACACACCAGCACCGCGCAGCGCTCATCTAATTGCATCACACTGAGCAGCTGCTCGGCCAAATAACGCGGCTTATTGGTGACGATACCCCATGGCACGCCTTTTGCTTCCAGTGTGCTCAGTACCTCGTCGAGCGCAGGAAACACGCAGCTATCGACGCAGATGTCTGCTGCGTAATCGTCCAAAAACTGCTGACGAAAGCGCTGCAGCTCTTCATCACTCGCCTGCAGTTGGTCATTATGACGCAGCATCAGCTGCACCATCGCCGAGGCTCCGGCAGAGACTTGCTCTCGAATTTGCCCCTCCGGCGGCGCTTGCCAATCGTTTTCACCGCTCATCTTTGCGATGATGCGGACAAAGTCGGCAGCAGTATCGATTAACGTCCCATCAAGGTCAAATAAAACCGCTTTTACAAATTGGCTCATAATAAATGCTCTTAGTCTAAAAGATAAATGTAGGCAAAATCACTTGAGGGCGGCGCTATCGTAGTGGCTTTTGTACCGCCATCATATAATTGACATCGACGTTTTGTGCCAGCCAGTAGCGTTTGGTCAGCGGATTATAATGCAGGCCAATGATGTCTTGGCGTCTAAATCCAGCATGGACAGCCATTTTGTCAAGCTCAGCGGGGGTGATGAACTTGGCATAATCGTGAGTGCCGCGATCAAGCAGACGCAGCACATACTCTGCACCAATGATGGCAAACAAATAAGACTTGGGGTTGCGGTTGATCGTCGATAGCACGCACACCCCGCCTGGTGCCAGCAGCTCAAAACATGCCTGCACAATCGACTGAGGGTCCGGCACATGCTCCAGCATCTCCATGCAGGTCACCACATCGAACTGACCGGCGTGCGTTTTTGCCAGCGTCTCTACAGGGATATGCTGATAGCGCAGCGTGTGCCCAAGGCCACTTTGCTCGGCGTGGAGAGTAGCAGCTTTTAGGTTTTCGGTTCCCAAATCAATGCCTGTGACATCTGCGCCGCGGCGTGCCATTGACTCTGACAATATCCCGCCGCCGCAGCCTACATCCAGCACTTTTTTGCCCGCCAGACCCTGCTCAGCGGTCTTATCAGTGTGCTGCTTATCAACAGAGGGCTGCGCGCTTTGATAGTCGCGTTTGATATTTTCTTCTATCCAGTTGAGGCGTAGCGGGTTGATTTCGTGCAATGTCGCAAAGGCGCCCGTGCTGCTCCACCACTCCCCTGCCAGCTTATTAAATTTATCCACCTCGCTGGCATCCACATTGATGCTGTTAATCTCGGCATCATTGACGCGGCTATCGGTATGCTCATTGGCAGTTGACGAAGAAGCATGGACTGAGCTCATGATATTTCCTTTATTGTCATTATAAGTGTCGTATATGAAGGGATTGTCGTACAACGTCTACAACGCGCACGACGATACACTCAATATTAGCATGAGAGTAGCGGCTTTGTCGTGAGGTACATCGTCACGGATTGTGAGTCATGGCCATCGATTCGCTCACAGCTTTACAACCATTCGTTAAGAATCGGATTCACAAGCGCCTATGTTTTACGTTATCATAGGCGCTACTCTATGGTAGGTCGACCGTACTCGACACTATATCGTTTATACAGCTTTTAGCACTTTTGGCCTGTCTAAGCGGTAAAACCCATCATCACCCTAAGTTTATACATCTCAAGGATAAAGTATGAAACGTGTCATCACACTGACTGGTCTGGCTATGGCTATTGGTCTTGCCACTATGGGCGCACAAGCTGCCGACTATGTCGCCGGAAAAGACTATCGCGTGCTCGACAATCCAGAAAAAATCAGCGGTGACGCCATCATTGTTCGTGAGTTTTTTTGGTATGGCTGCCCGCATTGTAACGTCCTCAATCCGCATATGGAAAAGTGGGCAAAAACCAAAGACAAAGATGTCGCGTTCTTTAAAACCCCAGCGGCGCTCAACCCTGTTTGGGAAGCCAACGCCCGCGGTTTTTATGCCGCCCAGCTATTAGGGTTTGAAAACAAAACCCACGACGCTTTGTTTGATGCCATTCATAAAGACGGCAAAAAACTCTTTGACCAAGCATCATTGAGCAAGTGGTATGCGTCAAAAGGCGTAGATGAAAAGAAGTTTAACAGCCTATACAACTCGTTTGCCGTCGGTACAAAAATCGGCCGCTCACAAGCTGGCGCAAAGCGTTATCAGCTCTCAGGGGTACCAGCAGTCGTGGTACAAGGCAAATACGTCGTCACCGGTGAAAGCGCCAAAGTACCCAAGGTCGTTGACTATTTGGTTGACAAAGCACGCGCTGAAAAGAAATAAACCCAGCCCTTTAACCGAGCGCTTCGGTCTTATCGCAGCCTCGGGCATATCCTGATAGTAAGCCTATAAACGAAAGCCAATCATTTGATGATTGGCTTTTTTATTTGTTTGCATTTATAGCATTTATAGCGTTTATAATATTGATAGCGACGCTGAGCAGTTATTTTTTGAGCTGCGACAAGATGGCCACTTCTCGTATATAACTGGCCAAATCGGCTTCTGATTCTGCTAGTAGCTCATCATCTTGCATGTGTTTGGCGTACTCAATCCATAACAACAGCTGATACATGCTGTTGCGCTCAGAGGCTTTGTATTGTTTGACAAACTGCTTTAGCGTGCCTTCGTCATTGATATTGAGGCGATCATACCAGCTCTCGATTTTGGAGACTTGCTCTTTTGGAAAATAGGCATCAAACAGCGCTTTGACAAGCTCGTGGCGGTTTTCTTCGCCGATAAGCTTACCCACACGCTTGGTCTGACGATTGCGCGCATTGGCACTGGTAATGTCCGCCAATGCCATCAGCTCAGCCATAAAATAATCACTGGCTGGCAGTTTTTTTAGCTGTTTTTTCGACAAGCTTGCAAGCGGTATGGATAACTGCTGCAAGCGCTCATGGGCTTTTTTGAGTTCTGTGCGCGAGACGCGCATATCCTGTTCTGACCAGTCAATCATAAAAGCGTTCCGAAGTGATGAATAGTAAAATAATAAAGTGCACGTCTGCTAGAGCGTGTCTTTATTGCAAAAATGGTGATAAAAATGAGCTACATTGCGGTCAAACAAGGAAGATAGCGCCGTTAATATCGAGATATAAACCCGCTATTTGACGATGTTTGGCAAAATTTGGCCATTTTTAGCCCATTTAGACAACTATCGAGTGAATTGAAGACACGCCCTAGGGGTTTACCACCGGCTTTTTTCGCGGTGCTTGGCCAACACCTTGACCCCTGCTGGCATGCTCTGTGCCAAACGGCGCTGCAAGGTATCTGTGATAAATACCGAGCGATGCTTACCGCCAGTACAGCCAATCGCCACCGTCACGGTATGACGGTTGTTGTGCAAAAACTCAGGCAGCCAGCGCGTCAAAAACTGCTCGATATCGTCCGTCATTTCTGCCACTTCTGGATAATCGGCAAAAAATGTGGCGACCTCTGCATTTAGACCAGTCGCCGCTCGCAGCTCAGGGTTCCAATGCGGATTGGGTAACACCCTCACATCAAAGACAAAATCAGCATCGATAGGGCTGCCATACTTAAACCCAAAAGACAAAAGATTGATAACAATCTGATTGTCCATGCCGATATGCGCACGTAAGCTGTCTTTTAACTGATGGATATTTAAGCTGCTGGTATCGATTCTGATATCAGCTTGACCTGCTATCGGCTCTAGTAGCTCTATCTCTCTTTTGATAGCCGCTGGCAAGTTAAAGGCGATATGACGGGCATTATCACTGTCCACATCTTGCGACATCAGCGGATGGACACGGCGAGTGGCATTGAACCGCGCGATTAAAGTATGCTCTTGCGCGGTGACATAAACGACTTTGACCGCCTGCTTGCCATACGTTGTTTTTAGCGCCTCATAAGTCTCTGCAAAGTTAGACAAATCAGCGCGCGGTGTGCGAATATCGACCCCAAGGGCGATACGGCGTATACCACTTTCCATCACCAGCTTATGAGCTGCCTGTGGCACCAAAGACAAAGGCAAATTATCGATAGAATAATACCCAAGATCCTCTAAGATATTGAGCACTGATGTTTTGCCAGAGCCTGAGCGACCTGAGACGACAAGGATGCTAAGTGCATCTGCGGCGGCTGACCGTCGCACTTGCTCCAAAGCCTGCTCAGACGGCTGATTGCTATTGTGTTGCTCCATGTCCATCACCCACCTGTCCTAGGTTATCCAAGCCATACATACCAAACCACGCTACTCAGCCATCATAAAAGCGGTCTTGCTTTTGCCACAGAGCAGCTATGGAAATTGTTGTCGGTAGTTGACGCTATTGCTTCCTGCACATTGCGATATTACCATGGCTAATGATATGACGGCGAATTACATAATGACTACTTGATCGTCACTAGCTGATTGTCCAATAAACGCGCGCGCCCCAGCCATGCCGCTACCAAAATAACCATGTCTTGTTCATCTTTATCAAAATCCTCTGTCATAGCATCCAGCTCAGCGGTTTTTATCTCTAAATAGTCAACAATAAACCCTGCATTTGTGAGTTGCTCACGCGTCTGTGCAAGTAGCGCCGCTATGTGCGGCAATATCGAGCCTTGCGGCGCTATCTTTATATCTTGTAATTGCTGCGCCAAATTCTGCAACGCTTGATGGAGCATAGGCGCCACCTGTCGCTCGCTGGCCGTTAGGTACTGATTGCGTGACGATAGCGCCAAACCATCGGCAGCACGGACAATGGGCGCAGCGATAATCTCTAGCGGATAACTAAGGTCTCGCACCAATTGCTTGATAATCGCCAACTGCTGGTAATCTTTTTGTCCAAACACCGCCGCATCAGGCTGGATGATATTGAACAGTTTTGCCACCACGATACCCACCCCATCAAAGTGTCCAGGACGTGACTGCCCGCATAGCTGCGCGCTAATCGTCCCTGCCAGCACTGCTGTCGCGGGCGGCAAGACTGGATACATCTCCTCAATACTGGGGGCAAAAACATAATCGGCCGCCACTGTGGCAAGCTTTGCCACATCGTCGTCCAGCGTACGCGGGTAGCTATCAAAATCCTCACCTTCACCAAACTGTGTGGGATTGACAAAAATACTCACCACCACAATATCAGCGTGTTGCTTGGCGATGTTTACCAGCTCAAGGTGGCCATCATGCAAGTTACCCATCGTCGGCACCAGAGCGATAGATTGCTGAGTGCGATGCGGCTGCAGCGCTGCACGCAAGTCTGATATCTGCTGATAAATGATTGGCATGATAAAGCCTTCTGTTCTTAATAATCGTAATTGCCGAAAGACAAAGTCAAACTCACTAAAAGGTCAAACTATCATCAATTCAACTTAAAACTTAAAACTAGCTAAATTGATGCTGGGCGGTAGGAAAGCTGCCCTCGCGTACCGACTGCTGATACAGGGCAAACGCGCCTTCAATACTGCCAGCACGATTGCGCGTATCGGTCAAAAAATCATGGACAAAACGCGGCACGCGGCCGTGCGCCATACCGAGCATGTCATGCATGACCAGCACCTGACCATCGGTATCTGCGCCTGCGCCGATTCCGATCACTGGTACCGCGACTGCTTGGGTCACCGCTTTGGCCAGCTCAGCGGGCACACACTCTAATACTAGCAGCGCTGCGCCTGCGTCGACGACAGCTTTGGCATCAGCCAGTAGCTTGTCTGCTGCTGTCTCACCGCGGCCTTGGATTTTATAGCCACCAAAGACATTGACCGACTGCGGCGTCAGCCCCAGATGCACACACGTTGGGGTGCCTGCCTGCGCTAAGGTTGTGACCAGATCGCACAGCTCACGACCGCCTTCTATCTTCACCACGTGCGCGCCCGCCTGCATCAGCTTGCGGCTATTGGCCACCGCTTCTGGCAAAGTGACGTAGCTCATAAACGGCAGATCTGCCAAAATCAAAGCGCTGCTATTACTCCGAGCGATATTGGCGGTATGATAAACCATATCGTCAACCGTGACAGGCAGCGTTGAGTCATGGCCTTGAACGACCATCCCCAAGCTATCACCGATTAAGATCGTGTCAATCTGTGCCTTGTCCATCATCCGCGCAAACATCGCATCATAGCAAGTCAAGCACGTAAACTTGGTGCCTTCTTTTTTAAATTTATTTAGCGTAGATAACGTCGTCATATAGCCCTCAATCCCTTTGATTATCAGCTGAATATCTGGCGAGCGCGCCGCTCATGAGTTATTTTTTAATAACTTGAGACCTGTCCAATCGCAGCTTGGCGGATAGTCCGCAATCGGCTTGCCCAATACCTGTAGCTCTGGCGCTAACTCACGTAGCGGCAGCAAGACAAAGTTACGCTCACACAATCCAGCATGCGGTATGGTCAGCTTAGCATCCGTCATTTGCAGCTGATCATATAGCAAAATATCGACATCCAAACTGCGCTCACCCCAACGGCGCAAACGCGCCCGTTTTGCTTGTGCCTCTAGCTGCTGACAAAACGCCAATAGCTCAAACGGCAATAACGTCGTCTCAAACCCCGCGACCGCATTGATAAAGTCAGGCTGGTCTTGTGGCCCCATCGGCGCTGACGCATAAAACGATGACACCCGCAGATGACGTATCTGCGCATGCGCTTGCATCGCGTTGAGGGCGGTCTGTAGATGTTCGGTCGGCGAGCCCAGCTCATTGGCCAAATTACTACCTAACCCCACATAAGCGCATGCCCATTCTGCGGCGTCCTGATTATTGCCGTAATCATGTGTGCTATTGATGTCTGCGGCACCATCTGTGCTTTGACTGTTATGAAGGTGATTATTCATACCATTGGCTCTCACAGTCACCGATCAAACGTCTTTGGTGCTGGGCTGACGACGGCGACGCTTTGAGGGTATCGGGCCTTTATCCGTCTCTATCAGACTGATGATCGTCTGAGGCATTGCAGTTTGTGTTTTTTTGGTCGCGCTGGGCGCAGACGTTTTTGTTTTTTTAGTAGTAGCGGCTTCTTTATGGTCTGTGCCGCGCTTAGCTGGCGGCTCAGCTTCGGTAGTAGACTGAACAGCTGGCTTTGGCGCTTGTTTTGCATAAGCCTTAGCCGGTTTTACGGGCGTCTGCTCGCTGGCATCGGTCGCTTGCGTTTTGGTCGTAGTAGCAGTACTGCTGGGCTGACGGCGGCGACGCTTATAAGGTATCGGCGCATTATTGAGACTCACCAATGCTGGCGACTGGGCAACCGTAAGCGCAGGCTTATCTGGCACCAATGCGACGGCTGACGGCTTATCATCGCGGCTAACGGCTTGGGCCGATGGCGTCTGCTGTGTTGTGGGTGAGCTTTCTGCTTGCGCCTTTGGTTGTTTTTGCGACTGTTTAGGCACGGCTTGCTGTTTGTCTTGATCGGTGCTTTGAGCCTCTTTATCTTGCGGCAGCTGTTTTTTTAGCGGCGGTACGACTGCTTCGTGCTCGATGACAAACAATGGCTTTGGCGCGGCAGGCTTTTTGTGCGACTGCTTGATAGCGGTCAGTGACAATTGCTGCAATTGTGCCAGCTCCGCCTCGTCCTGCGACAATGGTCGATTGTCATCATGACGGCCAGCGCTTGACTTACTGTTTGGCTGACTATTTGATTTGCTAGTCGCTGGCTGTGATTTGGCACGGCGGCGACGCGCAGGAATACCGCCTGTATCAGCGCTGTCTTTTTGAGGCGCTTTTGATGGCTTGGTCGACGCGGTATCTGTCACGCTATCGATACTGCTATCTGACTTTTGGTTTTGGCGGTTGCGCCCGCGGCTGCGTTGGCTTTTTTTGTAAGCGCCGCGGCGTATGCTTTCATCAAATGCATCAATCGCTTGCTGCTGCTCGGACGTGGAGAGCGTCTGATACGTCTGCCACCATTCGCCCATACCATTAGTCGACTCAGACAAGGGGTGCTCAGAATCGCCGCACTGCTCACGCAGCAATAAAAAATCAAAACCTGCGCGAAAACGTGGATGCTCAGAGAGCTGGACGATTTGCTTGTTACGCGGTGCGGACAGCTTGGGCTGCAAAATCCAGATATCACGGATAAATTGCTCAGCAAACTTTGGAATGGCGGTTTTGATACGCTGACGGTCGATGACTTTGCCAGCGGCGTGCAGTTGCGCATCGGCAAAAGGCATGTTGCGTTTTTTGGCTTTTTCTAGCTGGTGCAGGTAGTTTTCCCACAATAGCGCTGCGTAAAAGAACGCCGGATTGATACTTTTGCCAGCAGCGATGCGCTTATCGGTATTGATCGCCACTTGCTTGACCAGTGCGCTTGGCTCAGCAGGTGGATAAATAACCAAGCTATCCATTGCCCCTGACTCAAACAATAACGGCAATAGCGGTACCAAATAGCCACCGGTAAACATCTTTTGCGTCTCATCATAGAGACGATGCGGCGATATTTGCTCAAGTAGCGCCCAGTTGTCCTCGTGGAACTGCTCAGCCAATGCTTCATCAAACTCAAAGCCAAGCTTGGCCTTAAAACGCAGCGCCCGTAGTAGACGTACAGGGTCTTCTTCGATACGAGTAGGCGCGTGGCCAAGCAGACGAATGATGCGATTGTCGATATCGTCAAGCGCCCCGCAAAAATCATGGACCACGCCTTTGAGTGGTTGATAATAGAGCGCATTGATAGAAAAATCACGACGGGCAAAGTCTTGTTTGATATCGCCCCAGACATTGTCGCGCAAAATCATACCATCTTGGTTGGTATTGGCGTTGTTGGTCGGTGGCCCGCGAAACGTCGCCACTTCAATCAGCTCACGGCCAGAATACACATGCGCCAATTGAAAGCGGCGACCGATGATACGGCAGCGCTTTCCAAAGACGTCTTTGATCTCATGCGGCTTGGCATCCGTCACTGCGTCAAAATCTTTTGGACGCAGACCCAATAATGTGTCACGCACCCCGCCCCCGACGATATAGGCATCAAACCCAGCTCGGGTCAATGTGGCAATGACTTCAGTAATGGAATTGGGTAATTCAGATTTATTCAGTTCTAACTGCTTGGCGGCACGCTCGGCCATGCATCTACTCCTCGCCGGTATTCTTTGATCACCCCTAACAGACACAGTGTTTATCAGGCGGATGTAACGACTAGTTTAACAAATTTTGCGCCTGCTGGGTGTGTTATGACCGTTACTTACGTGCTATTTTGTCAATATTCGCCTTGATTATTGCCAAACGCCTTTATTCATCTTGTACGCTGATGCGCGCTCGGTTTTTCTCAACGGTCTTCTGACCGATGCCTTTGACCTTTGCCAAGTCATCGACCGTCTGAAAACCGCCAAACATCTCGCGGTATAAAATAATCGCCTGCGCCTTACTACTGCCGATACCATGCAGCGAGACCAGCTCGCCCTCACCGGCACGATTGATATTGACCACCGTTTGCGTGCGTGCTTGCAACTGCGCGGTCTCTTGCGCCAATAAAGACGCGTATGCTTGCTGCGGACTGGCAAAACAAGTCGCTGCCAAAGCCTCACTTAGCATGAGCGCCATGATAAGTAATGCCCCAGCGGCAGCCGCACCGACTGCGCTGACGGCTGTGCTGAGCATAGCACCGATCAAGCCAGGCTTATGATGAGCGTTCATGTCTTTTTGCCGCCTCCCACAAGGCATCCATTTCCTCAATACCGCTATCTTCCAGACGCTTGCCTGCCGCCGCCAGCTGCGCTTCGATATAGCCAAAGCGTGATTTGAATTTATGCACACAGGTCAGCGTTGCCGCTTCGGCATCGAGGCTGAGCTTGCGTGCCACATTGACCAGCGCAAACATACAATCGCCCAGCTCTTTTTCGATATCGCTAATATTGGCTTTTATCTCCGCCTTGGATTTATCCCTAATCTCCGTCTTTAACTCCTCGATCTCTTCTTCTAACTTCTCAAACGCGCCAGCTACCCCCTCCCAATCAAAACCCAGTTTTGACGCTTGGCTTTGTACCGACTGCGCTTGCATCAGCGCGCTACCCGCTTTGGTATTATCCAGTCGGCGCTTGGGTTTGCCGCGCGCCTCGCGGGCTTGCTGCTCCTCGAGCTTGATCTCATCCCAGCGTGCTTTGACCGCGGCGTCGTCTGTCAGTGTCTCCGCCTCAAAGACATGCGGGTGACGGCGGATAAGTTTCTCTTGCAAGGTAGCAATCACATCGCTCATATCAAAACGCCCTTGCTCAGCGTAGAGCTGGCAATGAAACACCACTTGCAGCAGTACATCACCCAGCTCGCCCTTGATGTCTTCGTCATCATCCGCTTGTACTGCTTCGCCAAGCTCGTAGGCTTCCTCAATCGCATAAGGAATCAGGCTATGATTGGTCTGTTTTTTGTCCCACGGACAGTCGGCACGCAGCCGCGCCATCAAGGCAAGTAAATCATCAATCTGGCCGGTGGCCTCAGGGGTGCCCTGTACGGGCGTGGGTAGCAACGTGGTTTGCTCTAACGGTTTCATAAAAGACGCTCTTGTTTTTGCGGGTTGGTTCCTGTGTCAGCTAGTGTATCATTGAGTAGCAACTGGCTTATAATGGTTTGACTTCCTCCCCTCCCTAAATGGAGGGGATTCCTACTAAAGACGGCCAAGCCCGACCGCGAGAATGTTTTTTGCTCCATTAACATCTCTGTTATGGGTCGTTTTACAAGAACGACAAAACCATACTCTTATACCAAGCGCTGCTCTACCTTTCGGACTGTCTTGGCGAGAGCCGCAACACGAGCAGGTTTGGGTGGTGTACGCTTCATTGACTTCGATATAGTGGCAACCTGCGTTCGCGCATTTGTAATCCAGTTGCCGCTTAATTTCAAACCAACCAGCATCATAGACGGATTTGGCCAGTTTGGATGAAGTGAATGATTTTGATTTAATCTTTCCAACAACGATTAAGCTGTTGGCCTTAACAAGCTTTGATGTGAATTTATGTATTAAGCCTTGTCGGGTGTTTTTAATCTTGGCATGAATGGCCTTAACCCGCTTTTTGTTTTTGGCACGTTGAGCGATGGCCAGTTTTTCTGCGTACTGATGGGTCAGCTTAGTGGTTAGAACATCGCCATTACTACTGACTGCTGAATCCTTACAGCCTAGGTCAATACCGACTTGGCCAGTACCACACTTAATCTTTGGAAACTCTTTAACGGTGATACAGGCATACCATCTGCCTCGTGCATCTTGTACCAACTCACAGGTGTTGATGTTGTAGAGCGAGAGGTTATAGCTATCCCATAGGTCTATTTTGAGCTTTTGACGGTTGGCTAAGCTAAATTGCAGGGTGCTTTTTAAAGACTTTTTACCGCTTTGGCGCGTACTGATATGCTTAATCGCGGTCTTTTTAAAGGGAATCCAGCCCAAACTTCTTCTCTTGGCCCTTGGATTATTGGTACGCCAGTTGAGTTTGGCTTTTTTAAACTGTTTACGGGATTTAGCGTGAACCTCACTGATCGCTTGCAAGGTTTGACTGTGCAGATTTAGGTGTTCACCCGCCCCTTTGGTGTAAGTGGCCAAGTCATAGGCTGAAAAGAATTTGCCTGTGCGCTGTAAATGTTTAAAACTTAGCTCATTGACGTAATTCCAGACAAAGTTAACCGCACCAGCTAAGATATTGAGCTGAGTGGCATGTTTGTCTTTGATGCGTAGTTTGAGCGTTTTCATGGAATAATTATGATCTCAATGCAGTTGGTTATCAAGGCACTCGCAATATTGTACGACAATGACTGACGCCTGATATCCACGCCCTAGAAGGACGTGGTTTTACGGCGCTGGATGATAAATACCGCCATTCACTGTTTATTGTTTATTGTTTATTAAAGGAACATATCATTATGCCCACCTCTACCGTCCCCAGCTATCAACCAGCGTCTGAGTTTCCACCGATGACGATTGGCTCATTTAAGGCCTATGATATTCGCGGTGAGCTCGGCGTTAGCCTCGATGAAGACATCGCTTATCGTATTGGTCGCGCCTTTGCACAGATATTGTTTCAGCGGTATCAGCAAGCGTCCGCTAATCAAGACAGTGAGCTGGCGACGCTACAGCCCGCTATCGTCATCGGCAGCGACATTCGCCACTCAAGTGAGGAGCTAAAACAAGCAGCCATCAAAGGGATAGTCGATGCAGGCGTCGATGTCATCGACCTTGGTATGACCGGTACTGAGGAGGTGTATTTTGCCACCAGCCACTATGCGGCATTAGGCGGTATCGAAGTCACCGCCAGTCACAATCCGATCAACTACAACGGCCTAAAGCTGGTCAAAGAGCAGTCAAAACCCATCAGCGCTGATGATGGTCTGGCAGAGATTCAGGCATTGGCGGAGTCTGGGCAATTTACCAGCAGTGATAAACCAGGGGCATTGCAGCTGCTGACGGATAAAAGCGCCTATATCAATCACTTGATGACCTTTATCGACACCGACAAGCTCAAACCGCTAAAGCTGGTCATCAACTCTGGTAATGGTAGCGCCGGCCCTGTCATTGATTTATTAACTGACAAATTGACGCAAGCGGGCGCGCCGATCGACATCATCACACTGCATCATACCCCTGATGGTAGCTTCCCCAACGGCATCCCCAATCCGATGATTACCGCCAACCGAGCCGCGACGCAGCAAGCGGTGTTGACTCACAAAGCTGATCTGGGTATTGCCTTTGATGGCGATTTTGATCGGTGTTTTTTGTTCGACGAGACAGGCGAGTTTATCGATGGTAGCTATGTGGTGGGTATGCTGGCGCAAGCCTTTTTAAATAAGTATCCAAACGAGTCAATCGTCTATGACCCACGAGTGATATACAACACCGAAGCGGTGATTGACGCGCATCAGGGTGAGGCGGTCATCAGTAAGTCTGGGCACTCCTTTATCAAGCAAGTCATGCGCGAGTCGGGCGCGGTCTATGGCGGCGAGATGTCGGCACATCACTACTTCCGCGACTTCTTCTATTGCGACAGCGGCATGATTCCGTGGCTACTGACCATTGAGCTGCTATCCATCACCGGTAAGACGCTGTCGGAGCTGGTCACCGGCTATATCAATGCCTACCCCAGCTCGGGGGAGATGAACTTTCGCCTAACCACAAATGACGCGCCCGCTATTATTAAAGCCATTGAAGACAAGTATCGCAGCCAAAACCCCAGCAAAACCACCCTTGATGGCCTAAGCCTCGACTTTGGCGACTGGCGCTTTAATTTGCGCGCTTCTAATACCGAGCCACTCATTCGGCTCAATATCGAAACGCGCGGCGATCAGCCACTTTTGGCGGATAAGATACAAGAGATCGAGCAGTGGCTGGCGGCACAAGGGGCGATGCCAGCATAAAGCCTTTACCTTGGTACAAAGAGTGCTAATGGTCAGACAATAAAGGCTCGCTAGTGAATATGAGCGCGCCTTTATTTCGCACGACCGATGCCCATATAGCTCCCTACCAAGGCTGCAATTTGTGAGCGGCTCATGGCATTTTGCGCATCAAATATCGGCATGGCGTACTGATTGATTTTGCCAATATCTAACTGATCGCGCGGTGACCAACTGATGATAAAAATAGCCTGCGCCTCTGCAAGATGCTGATAAGGCTGGGCAACCAGCTCCAGCAGCGGCTGCTGCGCATACAGCACAGTCAGCTCATGTTGCGCCTTATCGCTATAGACCAGTGTGCGGATATTGTACGACCATAGCAAAGCCAATAACGGATGGATGGCCGAGCCTGAGGTGCGTCCTGAGCCAGCCTTATAACTACCGCCCCAGATCATTACAGTTTTATTGTCGATAAACCCATCAAAATACTGCCAAAACTTACGAAATATCAGCTCTTTTTGATCTTCATTGATATGTATGACTGACTCTAAGAGCGGCATATTTAAACGATGGATTTGACTAGATCGCTGCAGTTGCTGCAGCTCACTTGGCAGGGTGTTGCCACCAAAGCCCCACCCTGCTTGTAAGTAACTACTGCCCACCCGCTGATCTAAGCCCATGATACGGCTGACTTGTCCAATATCGACGTTTTGACTATCCGCCAAGCGCGACATCTCATTCATAAAGCTCACCCGCGTCGCCAGCATCGCCATGATGCTACTACGAGCAAACTCAATGGTCGCAATATCGGCATGATGGGACGCGCTTGCATGCTGCATCAATGGCTTTAATATGGCCAAATGCTGACTACTCTCTGGTGTTTTTTCGCCCAGCAGCCACAAGGAAGGGTTTAACATCGAGCTATAAGCATCGCCGTCTTTTAAAAACACAAAGGGCACATAATACACCCACGCCCGCTGCAGCCGCTGCGCCAGTGCAGCCACCTGCCCTAATGCCTGAATACCGCTCATGATCAGCGGTAGCGACTGCTGATGACTGTGATTAAAGGCGGTAATCCAGCCGTCCTCTAGCCATATCGCGTCAATACTGTCTAAAAATAGCCAATATAACGCCACGCTGGCTGGTTTGGGCGGGTTATCAGCGTCGTTATGAGTGCCATCGCCCGTTTTATCATAGCGCTGCAACAGCTGGTCTGCACTATTGGGTAACGGGTGGTGACTGATCAGCTGCTGCTGCTCATACATCTGCCACAGTGCTTGCAGATGATGCTCAAAACCATACTGCTCTAACTGCTGGGCCAGTAGGACTTTATCGGCATACAGATGCACGCACTGACCGAGGCTTGCCAGCACCACCGCACTGGTGATGGCCTCGATACTATGACCGACCAGCACACAGACATCAGTCTCCTTTACTGGCTTTGCTTGCCAGCCCCGCGGGTCAGACAAACACTTATCACTATTATCCGTGCTCATGATATTACCTTGTAAACTGATGATTATAGGCTTTAAGACAACTGATTGATGTGGCGTAGCAGCTGATCGGTGGAGCTATCAAACTGCCCTTCACGCTCATCTTGCATGGCATGATATACGGACTCCGCCATCTGCTTACCCATCTCAACCCCCCATTGGTCAAAGGGGTTGATATCCCAGATGCTAGCCATGACATAGACCTTGTGCTCATACAGCGCAATCAGCGCGCCTAGACTATGCGGGGTCAGCTCATCGAGTAAGATAGTGGTTGACGGCTGGTTACCGCGGTAGTATTTGTATTTATCAGCAGCGCTATCGGCCGTGCCACCACTGCCAGTTGTCGCCACGGCGGCATTCCCAAAGGCCAGCACTCGGCTCTGAGCCAGACAGTTGGCGAGCGACAGCTCATGCTGCTGCTGCAACGGCGCGTTTTTTTGCTTATCATGATAACGGCGCACGCAGGCGATAAAATCACATGACACCTGCTGCGTGCCTTGATGCAGCAGCTGATAAAACGCATGCTGCGCATTGGAGCCGATCTCACCCCACAGTATCGGGCAGGTATCATAGTCGAGACGCGCGCCGTGCTGGGTGACTGACTTGCCATTACTCTCCATCTCAAGCTGGGTTAAGTAGCTTGGCAGATAGCTCAAACGCCCATCATAAGGCAGCACCGTGTGGGCATTGACGCGTAAAAAAGTACTGTTCCAAACAGCAATCAAACCCAATAAGACCGGTAAATTCTCTGCAAAATCAGCCTGAGCAAAGTGCTCATCCATACTGTGCGCGCCTGCCAGTAGCGCCTTAAACCCCGCCATACCAATCCGAATGGCCAGCGCCAGGCCGATCGCCGACCACATCGAAAACCGTCCGCCGACCCACTCCCATAGCTGTAGCTGATGCTCAGGATGGATCCCCCACGCGCGCATCTTTGCGCTATTGGCAGAGATACCGATGAAATGCCGACGCAGCACACTGTCCTCTGTACCCGCATGGCGTTTGGCGGTAGCGAGCAGCCATGATAAGGCCGTCTTGGCATTGGATAAAGTGTCTACCGTACCAAAGGATTTGGACGAGATAATAAATAAAGTGGTCTCAGGATTGAGGTGCTTGAGTAGGTTGTCCAGCTGGGTGCCGTCCATGTTGGAGACAAAGTGCACGTCGATATCGGTATCGGCCCATTCATCAAGCGCCGTCGTCGCCATCAAAGGCCCAAGATCTGAGCCGCCGACGCCGATATTGACCACATCAGTAATGGCCTTGCCCGAAAACCCGCGCCACGTGCCGTTGCGTACCCGCGCCGATAGGCGAGCCACCTGCGCCAGACTGTGATGCACATCGGCCACCACGTCTTGCTCGCCGACCTGTAGCGCGGCGGTCGCTGGCAGACGTAGCGCTGTATGCAATGCCGCGCGCTGCTCGCTGGTATTGACCATCGCACCTTGTAGCAGCGCCTCGATACGAGCCGATAGATCGCAGCTATCAGCAAGCCCTAACAGTCCAGATAACACCGACGTATCGATACACTGCTTGCTATAATCCATGTATAGCGCCCCCGCCCGCGTACTAAAACGCGTGGCGCGCGTGGCATCTTGCGCAAACAAATCCGCCACCGACCAGCGCTGCGCCGCTACACTCTGTAGCTGCGACCAATATACCGAGTGACGGGCGCTGCGATAAGCACTATCTTGCTGTCTATCGTCCATGGGTTACTTATCATCCGCGAGTTGCCGCTCGGCAAAGTAGATAAACGCCTGCATATATGAGCGCATATCGCCAGCATCATAGCTATCACCGCGCATCGTCGTCACATTGACCCCCGACTCACTAATCAGCGCATCGATGGCATCGGTCAGCTGAATCTCACCACCGACCGAGGCAGTAGTCTGCGCCAGATAGTCAAAGATTTGATTGCTAAACACATAGCGGCCGACCACGGCGAGATTGGACGGCGCGTCTGCTAAGCTGGGCTTTTCGACGAACCCTGCCACCTTAACACTGCTATTGCTATTTGTGTTGTCATCGATATCGCTCGCATCACTAAACGCTTGACTCAATTGCGCGATGCCGTATTTATGCACGTCCTCATCTGCCACGCTCTCGACCAATATCTGCGAATGACCATCATTGGCAAAGGCATCGATCATAAAGGCTAAGTTGTCCACGCTCATATCGGTGGTGTATGGATCGAGCACCACATCAGGCAATAACACGGCAAAGTCATGCTCGCCGATGATGGGACGGGCGGCCAATACCGCATGACCCAACCCCAATGCCTTGCCTTGACGGATCATCGACACCGTCACGTCCTCTGGTAGCCAGTTGAGGCTATCGGCCAGCTCGTCTTTGCCTTTATGACGCAGCTGCGTATCTAGCTCGGCATTGATATCGAAGTAGTTTTCGATCGCGCTCTTTTGTGCATGGCCGACGAGGACGATGTGCTTGATACCAGCAGCGATGGCTTCCTCGACCACGTAATGAATGGCGGGGCGATTGCCCAGTGGCAGTAGCTCCTTGGGCACGGATTTGGACAGTGGCAGCATACGGGTGCCAAAGCCTGCGACGGGGATAACGGCGTGGGTAATGTTTTTCATAGTGGTTTATTCAAATCGATTTATTATAAAGTAGAAGCACGATAGGGTTTTACTCGTACTGAGTACATTGCGTTCAGTGGCTATCATAGCCATTCGGATTTTGACTTTGCCAGCGCCACGTGTCTGCACACATCTCAGCGACAGACAGCTTAGCTTGCCAGCCAAGTAGTGACTTTGCTTTATCGGCACTGGCATAGCAGCTGGCGATATCTCCGGCACGGCGCGCGACAAACTGATACGGCACACGCTGCCCTGTGGTGTCGGTAAAGGCATTGACCAGCTCTAACACAGATGTACCTGTGCCAGTCCCTAAATTAATAGGCAAAAACCCTACTGAGCTTTGCTGTACATTGACTTGCTGCTGTAAATAATTCAATGCCGCGACATGACCTGCTGCCAAATCAGTGACATGGATAAAGTCACGCACGCCCGTGCCATCGACGGTCGGATAGTCATTGCCAAATATGCTAAGTTTCTCCAGCTTACCGACAGCGACTTGCGAGATATAGGGCATGAGATTGTTTGGAATGTCGTTTGGGTCTTCGCCTATCTGCCCTGATGGATGCGCGCCCACTGGATTGAAGTATCTCAGAGCGATTAGACTCCAGCTAGTATCGGAGACGGCTAGATCTTCTAGGATATGCTCGACGGTCAGCTTGCTTTGGCCGTAAGGGTTTGTACAGGAGCGCGGGGCAGTCTCATCGATAGGCAGGGTCTCAGGATCGCCATAAACCGTGGCAGAGGAGGAAAACACGAGGTTTTTAACATCATACTCTGCCATGACTTCGAGTAAGGTGATGGTGCCACTGACGTTGTTATTATAATATAGTAAGGGCTTGGCCACGGACTCACCGACGGCTTTTAACCCTGCAAAATGTATGACACCAAAGAATTGATGGGCATCGAATACTTGTCTCAATGCCTTGGCATCACGGATGTCACCCTTAACAAACTCAATAGGTGCACCGATAAGATGAGAGACACGATTGATCGCTTCACGGCTACTGTTAGATAGATTGTCATAAACAACTATCTCATAGCCTGCCTGATGCAAGGCTATACAAGTATGAGAGCCGATATAGCCTGCGCCGCCAGTTACTAATATTTTGTTTGTCATAGACAGTACCAACAATTTTATTGTGTGTTATTTCATTTTTTTGATTATAAATGCAACTATACTGGTAACCAATCAATATTACCAACATCAATAGCTTATATACAGCTATCGCCAGCTATGAATGCCATAAAGATCAAAACTGACTTTAGCACATTATGGTTGAAGCACGTTATACTGGTGTTTGCTTTCTACCTACTCAAGCTATCCATTATATTATGAAATTTGAAGCCTATATCCAGCCACTACTCTCAGGCTACTACAAACACTATCGACAGCCTGAACAACGGTTAGCCTTGGTCGTCGGTATGTGGCCGTGGCGAGATATGGTGAGAGACTGGGTGTTTGAGTCCTTTCATATCCAGATTCAGCGGCACTTTACTCAGCGCTATTTTGAACAGTGGCTCAGACCCTTTATCAGTCGGGTCAATCCTGTCGTCTATATCTGGGGCTATAAAGCGCCTGATTATTTGATTGACTATGTCCGTGAGCACGGGCTGGATGTTTTCTTTCTAGAGGATGGTTTTATCCGTTCAGGGCCTGATGATGATAGCAATACTCCACCACTCTCTATCGTGATGGACAGCCAAGCGCCCTACTTCGATACTACTAGGCCTAATGACTTGACGGATCTCATCGCAAACTTTGACTTTGAGCAAGACAGCTATGACGAGGAATGGGCGCAAGAAATGCTAGATTATTATGTCTCGCATCGGGTGAGTAAATACAATCATCAGCCTTATGTCGATGTCGTACCCATCTATGGGGTGAAAACTAAGAAGCGGATATTGGTGCTAGGACAAGTACCCCATGATGACTCATTAAAATACGGTGGCGGTGAAGATATCACATTGTTAGATGTAGTCAATCAGGCCATCGAAGACAATCCTGATGCGCAAATCATCGTGAAGCCACATCCGATGACACTGGATGACCCTTCTGTCGTTAGCACCCTTACTGATCTGAAATGCTTAATCCTTACCCAGTCTATTCATTTGGTGGATGCATTGGAAACCATCGATCACGTCTATACGATTACGTCACTGGGTGGATTTGAGGCGTTACTCAGAGGAAAAAAGGTCACCGTGTTAGGGCGACCTTTTTATGAGAAACTACTTATAGAAAACAATCAACAAATTATAAGCATAATAAAGATTAAGTTATACTATTTAGTATTTCATACGTATTCAGAGCTATCATTATAGACAAAACTAAACTGTTAAACGAATATGACAGTTATTGCAAACTTAAAGAAAGTGATTAAAGACTACTCACTTACTACACAAACTCAATTCCATCAAACTGCATAATAATCTCTTTATGCTCCTGCATCATCTTAATACCTTTTACGTTTCTATAATCTTGAGTTAAATGATTAGTTAGATGATTCACAACAGAATATATTTTTGAATCTGGACTTAAAACTTGACTATACACTAATGCAGATGAAGTAATACCAATTATTCCTTTAAAACGTACCTGCCTAACTAACTCCTCGATTAGAAAATCAGACTCGCGAATAACTTTCACTCTTCCATAACTTTCTCTTTCTAGATTTATAAAGCCTTGCATAACCTCTTCATGCTCTTGTTTAGGATGTAACTTTATGAATATAGTAGACGCATCATTTTCGTCAAATTTCAATAGTAAATCGCTTATAATCTTAACATATTGCTTTCTATTAATATGAAACTTCTGGCTCAAATATAAATAGTCATTCGACTGTATGTTATATTTACTAATTATTTTATGAGCATTATCGACATCTTCTACATTCTCGTCAGCATGAGAGAAATAGAAGTTACTGTCTCTTACATTAAATATTTTAGAAGTTAATTCTGGAAAACTAGTATAGGCCTTATCGTAATCTTTATGAGGTAGTAGCACTGCTTGAACATGTTTGCTAGGATGCAACTTTAATAAGTTTGCTTGTACTTGAGGCTCTTTAACTATTTTTACAACAAACTTCTCTACGCTCTTCACAAGTTGCTTAGTTAGCTTAAACCTCTTATACATCCTTTTAAATGCTTCAGTTTCACCTATTGTTTCCCTTGCAATTGCTTTGATATTAATGGTTCTGATATCTCGAGATACATTGCAACTCTCTTCCACTCCCAACCTGTATGTTCCTAAGCCCTCTTCAACCAAAGCCATTACTATACCTTTATCCTTAGCAAGACTGATCAAAATTGAATAGTGATACTGAAAACTACCGACATATAAATTTTTAAATACCAGCTTATTCAGTAGTTCACTATAGATCTTAGTGAACCGTACGCTTAGATCAAGGCTAATTCTGTTAGGGTTTCTAGGTATCTCTAAAAAGAAAACATGATCAAACAATTCACTATCAAATCTATCGTGAATATTTTGAGGAACATAAACATTCGCTGAGGTACATAAAACGAGTAAGCAGTTAGAATCCGACTTTAATTCGTTTTTAGCTATTAATTTACTTGTATGGTTCAATTGTCCTAAATTTGAAACTACAAATAAATTTTCAAACTCAAACGTACTGTTCACGAAATCTATAAAATATGCATTATCTCTATACAACTCAACCATTAACAGCATCCCTAAATAGCTATTTAACTTTAAACCATGATGTTCGTATCAATATTTAACTGACTAATAATTTACAATATTTTATTCAGCTCAATTTCAAGATCATTATATAGAGCCCAGATTTGGTCAATAATATCGACAATCTGTCCTCCCCCTAAAGCTTGAAAGTCTTCAACTTTGATGTTTCTGAGATTATCATAAGTACGTTATAAGCTTTGACATTACCTACCAGTCATGACGCATCGCTGTGATTTATGAATTCTATATAAATAACTTATTAGTCGTTATATAATATGCTTTAAAGGCTTGCCCATAAGCAATATTTATTTAATACCTTGTAAGTCTTGAACTATAGTACTCTTTATCTTATCAAACTCGTCTGAACTATTTAAATGGCCAAATAAATTATGTGTATTACAAGGATATTTTCTTATAATCAAATTTCCATCCTCTAAATTCAGTCTTTCTATTTGATTAATATCTACAGCTGATCCTTCACAATAGCTAACTATTGTTTTACATGCAAAGCCTCCAGAAACTTTTTGTACTAAAGCTAAATCTGAGATAGACAACATAGATAAGTTAAATTTAAAGTTCATAAGGTTTCTATAATTATTTGTAAATGCACTGAATGCTAAAGTTTGAGGATAATAACTAAAAGCCAAATCTGCCCGTAAATAATGCCCAAATAATATTGAGGCAAATCCTCCTGCAGAAAACCCTATAGTATATACCTTCTCAGCATTCAGTTTTTGCAAATGCACATACAATGCATTTAATATCAGCGGAAATCCCATTAAGTACCAAAGCTGAAAATTGTCTTTTACAAAGATATAATTAAAATCATCGTGTTGCCTTGCAAAACTACCAAAGCAAAAGCCAAGCTCACTATTATTTAATTTCTTGAGATCAAAGTCATCATTTAATGCATTTTTTACATATTTTTCAACAAAGCCTTGGAAAATAACTATTACAGGTAAATCTTTACCATTTTCTTGTACTTTAAACATTTTTCTTATATTTACAAGCTTCTCAAAACCCTCATTATAATTTAGTGCTTGTTTTAACAAATACTTATCAGTACAGCTATCTTCTAATAACTTATGATCTACAAAGAAATTTTTGTAGCTTCTAATACCTTTTAAATAATCTGCGCGATTTTTCCAACTCATTAATTTAGACCCCATAATTAAAATAATCGATCGACTTAAATATCCTTTCTTTATTAGTTATAGCTTGGATGGAAATATTAGGTCTTATAAAAAAAATAACACCTATTAAGGTATGGTACATAAGGTTTCTATTGTAAGGTCTATCTAAATACCTTTTTTCAATACTTTTAAGTACTACAAATTTCTCAGGTTCCTTGACTCTATATTGTAGCCATTTATCGTTTGCATTAATCTCACGATATAGATGAATATCTTTTAAATAAAGACCACTACCTTTGAAAAACTCTCGAGACTCAGCATCAGCTAAATACCTGCTAATTAATGCTACTGATTTATTATAAATCAACCCCTCAATAAGTGCAGATGAAGATATGCTTAAATATAGATCAGCCTCTTGAACATCTTTATAATCAAGCTCTTTTACTATCCGAACATTCTCATGTTTATCTACATCCTGTCTCAGCTTAACAAAGAAATCAAGCTCAGTATTATCTCTAACTTTATATTGAAAGAAAACTTTTCGATTTTTAGCAAAAATTAGGTTCAACTTCCTTCTAAAGCTGTCTGTATTATTGATGACATTAGGAATATTAGTTTGCTCAAAAAAGATAGCATGTTTATATCCTCTCTCACATGAAGGTTTATTTCTGGGAACATTAAGATTTTCAATCCAACTCATTCCGTATAATAGACCATTATTCTTGATCCTTAATACCTTGCAGATTTTACTATAAAGCTCATAATCTGCTCGAGAGTTCAGCCACACTTGATCAGCATTTAGCCTGCTAATAAACGCATCGAGCTGATAGTGACTGACAATACCTGGGAATATTGAAATAACTTTAGTCTGAGTATTAGCCAGCCTTCTAATAACGAAATTTAAAAGATAACCGCCCAAACAAGCCACCACATAATCATAATCATAATCAACCAAGCAATCCAGATTATCTCTTTGAAGATAAACTATTTCTTTATGGTTAATAGGACAGTAATCTGTATCAATACCTATAAAAACTGATTGACAATCATACTGGGCGCATAGTCTTAAAGCTGTCGCATGGACAGCTTTAAAGTGAGAGTCTTTTTTAAACAAAAAGGCAATCTTCACATTCATTAGCCTACTTGATCTTTCTTTAACTGCTCACCTTTAGTAATTTTACTTTGAGCAGTTTTACCAATCAATAACTCATATTGATCGACTAAGAAGTCTCCTGTACCAGGGCGACGTACCCATAAATTATCTTCGGTAAGAGTTTCACCTTTCTCGATATCTTTATAAGCAACAACAGAAGCAAATGCAAAGTCACTTGTGACTTTTTCTTCGGCAACCGCCCCTTTAGACCCACCACGGGCTTTTGCAATAGCTTTACTGCCCTTGATAAGCTCAGCCATGCCATCAGGGTCCATAGAACAATTGATATCTGGTCCAGCTCTATCATAGCTATCAGTAAAGTGCCGCTCTAATACACTAGCTCCCAATGCCACAGCCCCCAAACATGCATAATTATCTACACAGTGATCAGACAAACCAATTACAGCATTAGGGAATGCTTCTTCTAATTCAGTTAAGGCACCTAAACGTACTAACTCGTATGGGGTTGGATATACGTTAGTACAATGTAAAAGTGAATAAGGAACTTTTGCAGCTTCTAAGATATCCACAGACTTACGAATACTTTCGATACTATTCATACCAGTGGATAGAATTATTGGCTTACCAAAAGATGCCACAAGCTTAATAAGTGGATAGTTATTACATTCGCCCGACCCAATCTTGTAAGCCTCCACGCCCATACGTTCAAGTCGATAAGCTGCTTCTCGAGAGAAAGGAGTACTAATAAACATCATTCCTTTAGATTCAATATACTCTTTGAGGGCAGTTTCATCCTCTTCATTTAATGCACAGCGCTCCATGATTTCATAAATAGAGACATCAGCATTGCCAGGAATGACAGATTTAGCCTCCTCAGACATTTCATCTTCCACTACATGCGTTTGATGTTTAACCATTTCTGCACCAGCGCGATGTGCTGCATCTACCATCTCTTTAGCCACGTCTAAAGAACCTTCATGATTAATGCCTATTTCTGCAATAACTAGTGGTTCATAATCATATCCAATATCACGATTTCCAATTTTGAAGCTCGGTTTCATAATAACTCACCTTTAATAATTAAGTTTGCTTTAGCTAAGTCTGCATAAGTATCAATATCTATTGATTCATCTTCACCCATTTCGACAAACCTAGTCGGCTGGCAGAAAAACGAATCACTTTTAATAATATTTTCAAAAGAAGTAACGTATATGGCACCATTGATACGTAATGCTTTTGGTAGTTTCTGTCTTGGTGCTTCTAAGTCTGATATATGGCGAATAGCGGCCATTTCTCCATTATCATCCTCAACAACAACTTTATAGGGATGGTGCTCGCATAAAGTCACTGAGACCACAGAGTTTATAGAAACATCACTTTCATATTCAGTGATGCATGCTTCGATATCACTAACTTGTCTTAACGGGCTAGTTGGCTGCAAAAGAATACAGATTTCATCAGACAGACTCATATCAGAGTATATATCTTTTAAGACTTCTACCGTTCTAGCACTATCAGAAGATGTTATTTCGCGTCTAGCATGAACCTCTGCATCATAATGCAAAGCCTCTTTTGCAATTTTTTCTGAGTCGGTAGACACAACAACTCTACTAATCTCTGGTATGTTTTTGGCAGATTTTATAGCTCTAGCTAATAAAGAAACCCCATCTACAAGTTGAAGATTCTTATCTTTAACGCCTTTCGACCCACCACGTGCCGGTATAACTGCTATGTATGTCATATATAGCTATTCCTATTAAAGGTCTACAAAAACTTTTTGAACAGGAATGTTCCACATTCTTTCGCTACTGATATGAGATTCAAATAACTCTGTACTATTGCCTTTACCAAACCATGTAGATTTCTCAACATTAAGCTTACTTAATTGAGTAAGAGCTTGCTCAATTTCTTCCTCTAAATACCCACAATCTAACACTGAAGGTCCTCTAAATCGTGAGTTTTGTCGAGTACCTATATTTATACTTGGTAAACCGTAAAAAGGAGCTTCCCTTACACCCGCACTTGAGTTTCCTATAATTAGGTTAGAGTTTTTTAAGAGCACTAAGAAAGATTCAAAGTTAATGGATGGAAATACTCTAAAATTTGCATGATCTTCGTAGTTTTTAATAACGTCAAGTATTTTCAAGCTCCCAGGGTCATTGTTAGGATAGATAACCACATAATTCTTTTTAGATTTACAAAGAACTTTAAACAGGTTTTGAGTATATTCCTCAATATATTGCTCTTCGCTGGTTACAGGGTGAAACATCACAATTCCATAATTATCAAAGCTAATATCATAATGATTTTTAGCGTCTTCTAATCTGGGTAAGCTATCTGACTCCATAATATCTAAATCTGGAGAACCTATTATAAATATCGCTTTCTTATTTTCTCCCATTTGTATCAATCTCTGCTTGGCTTCATCGTTAGCAACCATATGTATATGAGAAAGTTTAGTAATTGAATGCCTTATAGAGTCGTCAATAGTACCTGACAGCTCACCACCTTCTATATGGCATACACGAATATGATTGAGTGCTCCTACCGTAGCTCCAGCCAATGCTTCTATTCTATCTCCGTGTACCACTATCATATTAGGATCTATGGAATTTACTAGTCGTGAGATAATGCTGATCGTATTAGATAGTATAGAGCACATAGGCTCATCAGTGTGCTGATTTGAAATGAGATAGCTATTCTTATAATTTTGCTTTTTAACTTCTTTGAATGTCGAGCCATATAGTTTCATCATATGCATGCCTGTAACTAAAACATGAAGCTCAAAGCCTTCCATACTTTCAACTCTATCCATTAAGCTTTTAATCTTACCAAAGTCTGCTCTCGTTCCTGTCACAAATAGGATTTTTTTCATTGTTAAAAATTCACTTAAAATAGAATAAAAAAAGACACCCCATTGTAGAGATGTCTTTTTGATAATTCAACACAGCTTTAGTGGCTTTTTGTAGACTTATGCTGACGTCTACCTTACCAGCCAGTAACTTCTTTTAGCTTATCGCCTAGCTTCGATGGGTCACGTGTATACGCGATACCCGCATCTTCAAAGGCTCTAAACTTCTCTTCTGCAGTACCTTGACCACCAGAGATGATCGCGCCAGCATGGCCCATACGCTTGCCTTCTGGAGCAGTGACACCAGCGATGTAGCCGACCACAGGCTTCGTCACATGGTCTTTGATATAAGCGGCGGCTTCTTCTTCAGCGGTACCACCGATTTCACCGATCAAGATAATCGCTTCGGTTTGTGGATCTTCTTCAAACAGTTTTAGCGCGTCGATCTGGTTCATACCAGGGATAGGGTCACCACCGATACCGATACAGGTTGACTGACCAAAGCCAAGCTTTGTGGTCTGCGCGACCGCTTCATAAGTCAAGGTACCAGAGCGTGAGATGATACCGACTTTACCTGGCTGATGGATGTGGCCTGGCATGATACCGATTTTGCACTGGCCTGGAGTGATGACGCCTGGGCAGTTTGGACCCACTAGACGCACATCGCCCGCTTCTTCTAGATAGCGCTTAGCTTTTAGCATATCGATAGTCGGTACGCCTTCAGTGATCACGACGATCAGCTTCACGCCAGCATCGATCGCTTCGACGATTGAGTCTAGTACAAATGGTGCTGGCACATAGATCACAGACGCGTCAGCTTGAGTCGCTTCCATCGCCTCGCTCATGGTGTTAAATACTGGCAAGCCTAGGTGCGTTTGACCGCCTTTACCTGGCGTGACACCGCCGACGACTTTGGTGCCGTATTCGATGGCTTGCTCTGAATGGAACGTACCATTTTTACCCGTAAAACCTTGTACCAATACTTTGGTATCTTTATCGATTAATACACTCATTATTTTTTCCTTGTATTCGGTTGTCTTGTGACAGCGACTTGACGACTGATGACCACTATCAATGATGATCTGACAATGACGATCTGAGCTTATCAAGTGCCATCACGCTTTGACGACTATGCGATAGCGCTTATATGCTTAGAGTGTGGTTTTATCGCCCTACTCTAAGGCGCTGGCGCAATCGGTATTAAGCTTGTACAGCTTCGACAATTTTTTGTGCAGCGTCTGCGAGGCCCTGAGCTGAGATCAGTTTTAGACCAGACTCTTCTAGGATTTGCGCGCCTTTTTCAGCGTTGTTACCTTCTAGACGGACGACGACAGGTACTTGTACGTCAACTTCTTTGACCGCAGCGATAATGGCTTCTGCGATCATGTCACAGCGTACGATACCGCCGAAGATGTTGATAAGAACGCCTTCTACGCTGCTGTCTTCTAGGATGATTTTGAACGCTTCTACAACGCGATCTTTGGTTGCACCGCCGCCCACGTCTAGGAAGTTAGCAGGCTTACCGCCGTACAGTTTGATGATGTCCATGGTCGCCATGGCAAGACCAGCACCGTTGACCATACAGCCGATGTTGCCTTCTAGAGCAACGTAGTTTAGGTCAAACTCAGCCGCTTTTAGCTCACGCTCGTTTTCTTGCGTTTTGTCTTGTAGCGCAGCGATCTTAGGTAGGCGATATAGGGCGTTTGAATCGATACCGATTTTGCCATCGACACAAACGATTTCGCCGTTTTCGCGTACGGCTAATGGGTTGATTTCCATTAGGGCAAAGTCATTTTCGACAAAGGCTTTGTATGCGCCAGTCATCAATTTTACGAACTGGTTGATTTGCTTGCCTTCTAGGCCAAGTTTAAACGCCACATCACGCGCTTGGAACGGCATAAGACCCACTAACGGATCTACATGTACTTTGAAGATTTTTTCTGGTGTCTCATTAGCGACTTCTTCGATATCGACGCCGCCTTCGGTTGATGCCATAAAGGTCACACGGCGAGTAGCACGGTCGACCACAGCACCAAGATATAGCTCAGTCTGTACTGGATACATATCTTCTGCAACCAAGACGAAGTTGACGGGTTGGCCATCAGCATCAGTCTGGAAGGTGACCAAGTTGGTACCGATGAGCTCTTCTGCCACTTGTTTGGCTTCTTCACGAGTCTTAACCAGCTTTACACCGCCCGCTTTACCACGGCCACCAGCGTGTACCTGTGCTTTGATGACGGCGATATCGGTTGGGGTTTTGTCAAAAGCAGCAGCAGCTTCGTCGCCATTGTGGGCGATGATGCCTTCTTGAATAGGCAATCCGTAGCTTTTTAATAGCTCTTTTGCTTGATACTCATGTAAATTCATTGATTGTATCCCTTGTTTTTTACAATTAATAAAAAGTGAAAATAAGTGCGCGTAGACCAGAGTCTGGCGCACTTATGACCATAGCAGCAGCGCCGATAGCAGCACTATCATTGACGCCTAAATAGTCAAGTCATAAATCGATACTTGCTTATTTGTTTGCTTGTTTTGCAACGGTAGCGAACGACTTATTTTTTACGCTTTTTACGCTGGATAGCGTGAATGGCGCGGCCATCTGCAGATAGCGCCGCTTCGTGTACTGCTTCTGAGATCGTTGGGTGAGCAAACGTCATCAGCTGCAGGTCTTCGATACTAGAGACAAACTCCATCGCGATCATGCCTTGATGGACGATATCACCTGCGCCTGCAGAGATGGCATGCATACCTAACAAGCGATCTGTTTTGGCATCGGCGACGACTTTGATAGAGCCTTGGCCTTCGCTTTGCGCGAGCGCACGACCGTTGGCCGCTAGGTTAAATGAGCCAGTTTTGACTTCATAACCTGCTTCTTCGGCTTCTTGCTCAGTCATGCCAACCCATGCGATTTCTGGATGGGTATAGATGACGTTGATGATGGTATCGTAGTTGACCTGAGCTTTTTCGCCATGGATACGCTCGACAGCCATCATACCCTCTTCCATCGCTTTGTGCGCAAGCATAGGACCACGTACCAAATCACCGATGGCATAGACGCCGTCTAGATTGGTTTTGCACTGATCGTCGACATCGATTAGACCGCGCTCGGTCAAGGTGATACCGCTGTCTTCGCCCAGTAGTTTTTCAGAGTAGGCACGGCGACCGACACAGACGATTAGCTTATCAAAGCTTTCCTCACTCGACTCGCCTTTGGCTTCGCTGGTCACAACGACTTGATCGCCTTTGACTTCAGCGTTGGTGACTTTGGTATCGACACGGATATCAAGGCCTTGCTTTTTCAGCAGTTTGCCGGCTTCTTTGGCGATGTCTTTGTCAGCAGCAGCTAAGAAGCTTGGTAGTGCTTCATATACCACAACCTCACTACCCAAGCGGCGCCATACAGAGCCTAGCTCCAGACCGATCACACCCGCACCGATCACGCCAAGACGCTTCGGAGCTTCAGTAAAGTCAAGGGCGCCAGTCGAGTCGACGATACGGTCGCCATCAGTTTTGGCCACAGGAATCTCGATAGGCACAGAGCCTGCCGCAAGAATGACGTTTTTTGCGGTGATGGTCGTCTCGCTGTCGTCTTCTAGCGCGGTAAATTTAACTTTTTTCTCGCTACCTTTACCATCGATGAGCGTACCCCAGCCTTGTAGCCAGTCAACGCCATTGCCCTTGAGCAATGCTGCCACGCCGCCGGTCAACTGCTTGACGATGCCTTCTTTACGAGCGATCATCTGCTCGATATCGATAGAGACATCACCTGTGCTGATGCCATGCTCAGCTAAGTCATGCTTGGTCGCTTCATAACGATGCGAGCTATCCAGCAAGGCTTTTGATGGGATACAACCGACGTTTAGACAAGTACCGCCAAGCGCAGGCTCACCTTTATACACGCGTTTTTCGATACAGGCCACGCTCATGCCAAGCTGACCTGCGCGAATGGCTGCTTCATAACCGCCAGGACCGCCGCCGATGACGACCAAATCATAATTGTCTTTCATAGTACGTTCCTATTTTTTTAGATTATTTTAGATTTTGCTCATGTTGTGTGAGGTATATCGGCACGATGGTGTCACTTTTTTGCAATAACGACCGTTCTCATCTTTAACCACAGGCCTAATCATCTGTCTGGTTTTGATGACGTCTGTAGTCGCCAATAGGCTGCCCCAAATACAGACAGCTCGATAAAGCTTACTAACGACCAGCCGTCAGACGCCGCCCTATATGGCTGCGTTTTCATTAAACGTCATAAATAAACGGCTTGATTATTGCTAAGCGTGATTTTGCTTAAATGACAATGGCCGATACCAAAGTTAAAAAACTTGTATCAGCGATTGCCAATACAAGCTTAGAAGCTTACAGGTCTAAAAGAAGCATAGTAGGATCTTCGACCAATTCTTTTAGTGTCACTAAGAATTGTACCGCTTCTTTACCATCGATCATACGGTGGTCATAAGACAGCGCTAGGTACATCATTGGCAAGATCTCAACTTTACCGTCGACTGCCATTGGGCGCTCGTTGATCGCATGCATACCTAAGATAGCAGTTTGCGGTGGGTTCAAGATAGGCGTTGACATGAGTGAGCCAAATACGCCGCCGTTTGAGATAGTGAATGTACCACCCGTCATCTCGTCTAGACCAAGCTTGCCTTCTTGCGCCTTGCTACCGTATTCACGGATTTTGGCTTCGATGTCCGCCATACCCATACGGTCAGTATCACGCAGTACTGGAACGACGAGGCCGCGATCTGATGATACCGCCACACCGATGTCATAAAAACCATGATAGACGATGTCATCACCGTCTAGTGAAGCGTTTACCGCGGGGAAGCGTTTGAGTGCTTCGGTCGCCGCTTTGACAAATAGCGACATAAAGCCTAAACGTACGCCATGACGTTTTTCGAACTGGGCTTTGTACTTAGTACGCATGTCCATCAACGGCTTCATATTGACTTCGTTAAAGGTCGTCAACATAGCGGTTTCTTGGGTAGCTGACAGTAGACGCTCAGCGACACGCTTACGTAGGCGCGTCATTGGGACGCGTTTTTCGGTGCGCTCGCCAGTTGACTCTGCCACAGGACGACCGCTATCTGACTTGATAGAGCTGTCGGCTTTTAGCGTTGGGTTTGCCATATCACTCTTGGTCACACGGCCACCGCGGCCACTGCCTTCGACGTTTTTCGGATCTACGCCAGACTCTTTGGCCGCTTTACGAACGGCTGGGCTTTGATCTTTATGGTCGGCTTCGTCTTTTTTGTCAGTGGCTTGTACTGGCTCACCGCCATCTGTACCTTGCTTGGCTTGCACTGGTGCCGCTGGCTGGTCTGGGTTGACTGCTGGCTCATCGTTTGAGTCTGTGCTGCCGCTTGCGCCCGCTTCAAACTCAGCGATTAGCTCGTCAGATAGTACTGTGTCATCTACTTGCTTGACGATTTTGGTCACAACACCATCATCAGGTGCCACAACTTCTAAAACAACTTTGTCAGTTTCGATTTCAGCCAATAGGTCATCACGGTTTACTTGCTGACCTTCACTGACATGCCATTCGACGATCGTGCCATCGGCAACCGATTCTGGAAAAACGGGGGCTTTGATATCAGCCATCGATATACTCCTTAGATTTGGATATTTATATGCGTTATTAAGTCGTGATAGGCAGTCAATACTGTGTGCAACAATGTCACTGATAGGTATTGCCAGTACTGACTGTCATCGCCTGCTTCATGTGTCTTCTATAATCTATAACTTGTAACGTCTGTCACTTATCTTACTTTGCCAGCTCATCGACACTGATACCAAGACCGCCTGCGATCAGTGCTTGCTGCTGCTGAGCATGCAGTTTTGGCGAGCCTGTCGCAGGAGCGGCGCTCGGCGGACGTGCCACTGGCTCCATGACTTTTGCCTTGGTTGGATGTGGTACGACGATACGGAACATATGCGGCGCTAGATAGTACCAAGCACCTTGGTTCAATGGCTCTTCTTGCGTCCAAACGATTTCTTTTAGGTTGCTGTATTTTTCGATCTCAGCAATCAAGCGTTTTTCTGGCAATGGATAAAGCTGCTCAATACGGACGATGGCCACATGATCAAGGCCAAGCGCACGGCGCTGCTCAAGTAGATCATAGTAGACCTTACCACCACAGAGCACCATACGAGTGATGTTGTCTGCATTGTGCTCATCCATCTCTGGCAGTACCGTCTCAAACTTACCGTTGGCAAGCTCTTCTAAATGAGAGGTAGCCAGCTTATGACGCAGCAGGCTCTTCGGTGACATAACGATAAGCGGCTTACGAATCGGGCGTACCGCTTGACGACGTAAGGCATGATAAATCTGTGCAGGCGTCGTTGGGGTAATCACTTGCATGTTGTCTTCGGCACATAGCTGCAAGAAACGCTCAAGACGTGCTGATGAGTGCTCAGGGCCTTGACCTTCATAGCCATGTGGCAACAGCATGGTCAGACCACAAACGCGCTGCCATTTGGTCTCGCCGCTTGAGATAAACTGGTCAATCACCACTTGTGCGCCGTTGACGAAATCACCAAACTGCGCTTCCCAAACGATTAGCGCGTTTGGTACGGTGGTTGCATAGCCGTATTCAAAGGCCAGTACCGCTTCTTCTGACAACAATGAGTTATAAGTGGCAAAACGTGCTTGGTCTTCGCTGATATGCGATAAGGGCACATACATACTGCCGTCATTGACGTTGTAGATCTCACTATGGCGATGCGAGAAAGTACCACGGCCGACGTCTTCACCAGTGATACGAACCAAGACATTGTCATGATCGACCAATGACGCATAGGCCAAGGTTTCAGCAGCGCCCCAGTTCAATGGTTCTTCGCCTGTTTGCATGGCTAAGCGCTGATCGACCATTTTTTGTACTTGACGCTGTAGCTTGTAGCCTTCTGGCATCTGCGCCATACGGCGGCCATACTCTTTTAATTTTTCGATATCGACGCTGGTATCCCATTCATCGACCAAATCATGGCCTAGATAGGGCTTCCAATCGACAAATAGCGCTTCGTTTGGCTTGCTGACCAAGGCATTAGCGACATAGTCACCACGGTCTAGCGACTCACGGTAATCATCTTCGTACTGTTTTTCTTCTTCTGCGCTAAGGACGCCATCGGCGATGAGCTTTTGTGCGTAGATAGTACGCGTCGTAGGCAGTTTTTTGATAACTGCATACATCAAAGGCTGCGTCGCTGATGGCTCGTCGGCTTCGTTGTGGCCGTTACGGCGATAGCAGAACAAATCAATGATGATGTCTTTGTCAAACTCATGACGGTAGTCTAGTGCCAACTGCGCGGCAAACACCACAGACTCAGGGTCATCGCCGTTGACGTGTAAGATAGGTGCATGCACCATCTTGGCCACATCAGTACAGTACTCGGTTGAGCGTGCGTCTTCTTGACGGCTGGTCGTAAAGCCGACTTGGTTGTTGATCACGATATGAACTGTACCACCCGTGGTATAAGCACGCGTCTGCGACATCTGGAAGGTTTCTTGAACCACACCCTGACCAGCAAAAGCAGCATCACCGTGGATGACGATTGGCAGCACTGAGTTACCGTCTTTGTTGTCCATAAACGGCTGATCGTTACGGCGAACTTGACGTGCACGTACCGAGCCTTGCAAGACGGGCGCTACGATTTCAAGGTGCGAGGGGTTGAAGGCTAGAGCCAAATGCGCCTCACCGCCTGGTGTCATGACGTTAGAAGAAAAACCGTTATGATACTTAACGTCGCCTGAGCCTTTTTCTGGCTGCACTTTGCCATCGAACTCATCAAACAAATCGGCAGGGTTTTTACCTAAGATGTTGACCAATAGGTTTAGACGGCCACGGTGCGCCATCCCAATGACCATCTCTTTGGTGCCATAGCCGCCAGCACGTTGGATGATTTCATTGATGGCTGGGATAAAGCTCTCGCCGCCTTCTAGACCGAAACGTTTGACGCCGGTATATTTACGAGCCAGATATTTCTCTAGGCCTTCAGCCGCTGTCAGACGCTCTAAGATAGATAGGCGTTTTTCTTTATCAAATTCGATATAGCCTAGATTGGTCTCGAGGTATTTTTCCATCCAGCGTTTTTCGGTGCTGGTGGTCACGTGCATGTATTCAACACCGATATAACGGCAGTACACACGCTCCATGATTTCGATGATCTCACGGAGTGTCGCTTCGTCTTTACCGATGTTTAAATCATTAGTCGGAAATACCGTATCGAGATCGGCCTCTGATAGGTTGTGATACGCAAGCGTCAGATCTTCTACTTCGGCACGCGGATGCAAGTCTAATGGATCTAGCTTGGCGCGGCGATGACCACGGCGGCGGTAAGCTGAGATCAGCTGCTGCACACCCATTTGTTTAGGGTCCGCGCAGTCGGCACTGCCAGCAGGCGCGCTACTGGTGTCGGTGTTGACTTTATTGGCGGTTTGATTGCGGGCCAGCAATAAAAACTGATCCTTAATAGCATTGTGTTTGGCGTCATTTGGCGACTTGTACTGTTTAAAATACGTTTGCCAATCCGCATCCACACTATCAGGATCTGTTAGGTATTGCTCGTAGAGCGCTTCGATATAATTGGTATTGTCAGCGGCCAGTTCAGTATGTCCTAGCTCTGCTGCGTCTTTCGTTATACTATTCATAATAATCGTCTATTTGATAGATAAATGAATGGAATCGTGCTTATTATTGTGTAATCTGTCGTATATCTGCTATGTAAACCTTGTGTCACATCAGCGGCTGAGCGTTTATTGACTAAGCGCTTATTGATTGTCAAAAGTCTGGATAACCTCTGACATAACTTACGTCAAGCAAGAGTCAAACAAATTGACCGCTGACTGTCTCTCGTCTATTTTTGCATTGCCGCTAACATACGGTGTCGACAATAGCTAAGTAGTGCTGATCGCAGTTATTACAATACCGTTGGTAAAAATATAACTATTTGTGAACGCTCAGTTTTCTGAACCAACTCGTTTCACAACATTAATTTATATATAATGCAAAAAGCCATAACAAATCTATTAACTAACATGTATTAACCATGGGTTATCCATGCTGGTGTATGGCAAGCTCATAGTATATATCCATCTGACACATATAGCTGGCTAGGGGCATAGAGGTATTGCGTTAGCAACCAATGAATCGCCATTTTTCTTGCTTTCAGCTAGCCTTTTATACGGCTATTTTGGCTGAACCGTTATCCTATCAATGAGATAGGTGACACTTTTAGCCAAATATACATTGCTGTATAGGGTAGCATGTCTACTTTTTACGACATAGTTTGTTTGTTCAATACTAGGTATTTACATAATGAATATCTATTATCAATATAATGATATCATTATTGGCTGATTCTGGCTTGCTATTATACCTAAAGTAGCAAAATCTTCCTAAACATTCGGCCCAATCAAACACCAAATCTACCTAAATAAAGGCAAATACCTCATCAAAACCCTGAGCTAATGTGCGCTTACCCGTATGACTTTTCTATCAAGTTACTGGTATTGCGTATTTAATTATATAGGGCGCGCGCCTTTATCACAGGCCTTCTTACACATGACCAACGTACTGTCAATATAGCTTTACCATCATGCTGTCATCGATGCACGCTAAAAACACATGGCGCTTGCGATGCTGTTTGTAAATGTAGGTTGCGCCGTTAAGAAGCCAACACGCCTTAGTCAATAAAAAACACCACCTAATAACTAGGTGGTGTTTTTTTTACAGTATCTGTAAAAAACCATGCAATTATAAACGATTAACCTGCTTGGTCAATCAACATATTACGCAGATGACCAATTGCTTTGGTTGGATTCAAGCCTTTTGGACAAACTGACACACAGTTCATGATACCGCGGCAACGGAACAAACTAAACGGATCGTCCAAACGTGCAAGACGCGCTTGCGTATCACCATCACGGCTATCAGCCACAAAACGATAGGCGTGTAGCAATGCTGATGGACCTAAGAACTTGTCAGGGTTCCACCAGAATGATGGGCAGCTGGTCGAACAGCATGCACATAAGATACATTCGTACAGGCCGTTTAGTTTTTCACGCTGCTCAGGTGATTGCAGACGCTCTGTCGGCGGTGCTGGCTGATCATTGATTAAGTATGGATGTACTTTTTCGTATTGCTCGTAGAACTGGTTCATATCGACGACCAAATCACGAACCACAGGCAGACCTGGTAGAGGACGGACGGTGACTTTTTTTGGCAAGGTGTTCATGTTGATAAGACATGCAAGACCGTTTTTGCCATTGATGTTCATGCCATCAGAGCCACAAATGCCTTCGCGGCAAGAGCGACGGAAAGTGAGGGTCTCATCTTCTTTCTTTAGGCGTAATAACACGTCAAGCAACATACGATCTGAGTCTAACAGCTCAATCGTATAGGTTTGCATGCGCGGCGCTGCGTCCACATCAGGATCGTAGCGATAGATTTCGATGGTGCGAGTACCTCGGCTCATAATGCTAAACTCCACACATAGGTGATGGCGGGCATACAAAGACTGCGACCTCACCGCGCTAACGACTGATTTATCGTTAGCGCGGGCAAGTGCATGTAGCTGGCGGTCACCTTTTAATAAATGAATAAGGGATAAAACGTTTGCGCAGTTTATATATCGAGTATATATCAGGCGCGGCGTCTAATATTAGTAGACGCGGACTTTTGGCTCGATATAGTCGACTGTCAACGGCACTTTACGAACTGGCTTATAAATAATGCGGTTGCCTTCAGAATACCACAAGGTATGCTTCATCCACTCGTGATCGTTACGGCCATTTGGTGCGTAATCATCATCCTCTGGGCGATCGTAGTCAGAAACGCTGTGCGCGCCGCGGCTTTCGTGACGATGCGCCGCTGAGATCATTGTGGCTTTCGCAACTTCGTATAAGTTTGCCACTTCAAAGGCTTCGATACGAGCGGTGTTAAAGACTTGTGATTTATCGGCCAAGTGGATCTTGTCGATTTTTTCACCCAGTGCCAAGATTTTTTCGACACCTTCGTCCATGATGGCTTGGGTACGGAATACGCTGGCATGTTTTTGCATGGTAGCGCGGATTTCATCAGCGACATCTTGCGCGTTGTAGCCTTCAGTAGACTGCTGCAGCTTGTCTAGGCGACGCATGGTAAAGTCAAGCACACGTGGATCTAATGGCTTATAGTTGTGGTCGGCATGATGGAACTCATCAACGATGTGCTTACCAGCCGCGCGGCCAAATACCACCAAGTCAAGAAGTGAGTTGGTACCTAAGCGGTTGGCACCATGGACACTGACGCACGCACACTCACCGATGGCATAGAGGCCTTTCACCACGTTGCCTTTAGCGTATAGACCGTTTTCATCGGTACCCGCTTCTAGATCTGGTACGATGACCTGACCATGAATCGTGGTTGGAATGCCGCCCATCATATAGTGAATGGTCGGGATAACTGGAATTGGCTCTTTGGTGATGTCGACGTTGGCAAAGTTTTTACCGATCTCAAACACTGATGGTAGACGCTTCATAATGGTATCGACACCTAGGTGCGTCATGTCCATTACGATATGGTCAGCGTTCGGGCCACAGCCGCGGCCTTCTTTGATTTCTTGGTCCATCGAGCGCGATACAAGGTCACGAGGCGCTAGGTCTTTGACCGTTGGCGCATAACGCTCCATGAACGCTTCGCCATCTTTGTTACGCAAGATAGCCCCTTCACCGCGGCACCCTTCGGTCAATAGTACGCCGGCACCATGCACGCCCGTTGGGTGGAACTGCCAAAACTCCATATCTTGTAGCGGGATACCAGCACGCACGGCCATACCAATACCGTCACCTGTGTTGATATAAGCGTTGGTAGACGCGGCGAAAATACGGCCTGCACCACCTGTCGCGAGCACGGTGATTGGTGATTGGAAGACAGCGATGGTACCAGTTTCTTGCTCAATCGCCACCACACCGTTGATGTTGCCATCTTCGTCCTTGATCAAATCAAGCGCGATCCACTCGATAAAGAACTCGGTGCCTTGCTCTAGGTTTTTTTGATACAGCGTATGTAGCAGGGCGTGACCTGTACGGTCAGCTGCCGCACACGCACGTTGTACCGCTTTTTCGCCATAGTTTGACGTATGACCACCAAATGGGCGCTGATAAATCGTGCCATCTTCGTTACGGTCAAACGGCATGCCCATGTGCTCAAGCTCATAGACGACTTTTGGCGCTTCACGGCACATGTATTCGATCGCGTCTTGATCACCTAACCAATCTGAGCCTTTTACGGTGTCATAAAAGTGAAAATGCCAGTTATCATTGCTCATGTTACCCAAACTTGCACCGATACCACCTTGGGCTGCGACGGTGTGCGAACGGGTTGGGAATACTTTGGTCAAAACTGCAACCTTCATGCCTGACTCAGCCAAATGCAGTGAAGCACGCATCCCTGAACCACCACCACCGACGATGACGGCATCGTAGTTTAGGGTCTTAATATTACTAATGGTATTATCTTGTCTAGTTGCCATTACGGTTTTCCTAATGCCTGTTAATGCTTAGAAGTAAATAAAAAGGCTATCTGTCCTGTGTCTGTACACCAATACTTATTTTCTCAGTGCAGCTTATCTAAAGCACATGACACATCTGGCCTTTAACCACTTAATTTGCATATCTATCGTTATACTGGGCTGAGCGGTATTATGCTCGGCGGCTTATTTATCGAGCGCCCTATCAGCGCATTTGTCTTTTCAAACATAAAATATTAGACATAAAATAAACAAGCAGCCAAACCCAATGCTATGACTATTTTCGGCTATGTATGAATGGCAGTGATAACCAAGCTATCAATCACGTTTACAGCCATCCATTTTTATCGATATTTTGGCGTTACCACCCAATCTGGGTGCTCACCTCATCATTAAACAGCAACGACACCAAAGCCATTACCCCAAAAAATCATGATGCCCCAAAATAGAAAGACTAAAATAGAGATAATCATCAAAGTCTGTAATACCAAACGCAATCTTGGCGCGCTCTCACCCATCTTGCCTGAGGTGATATAGTCAGTGAATACAGTCCACATACCTACCCAAGCATGGCCTGCAAGTGCCACCACAGCGACCAAGCTAAACAGACGCATCGGTAAGCTGGTCATAAATGATGACCACTCAAGATAGGTAACATCGCCATGGGTCAAAAAGAAACCCAGCAACACCACACTATAAACGGCCAAAACGACCGCGCTGATACGCTGGACAATCCAATCACGTGAGCCTGAACCTGTCAGACCAGTTGCGCTTTTGATTCCTGAATCATTTTTAATCATTAGAACATCACCCATACAAATGACGCGACAATTAAAATCGCTGCAATCACAAAACTGACCTTAGATGCGGCGCGGCCAGATTTTAGCTCTTCGTTCATGCCCATATCAGCAAATAAGTGCTTGATGCCCATCACAAAGTGATAAGCAATCGCAGCCACAAATATCCATGCTAAAAAGCGCACAAGTACGTTGTCAAACACGGTCTCAAAACTCTCAGGCGACGCCAATGAGTTCTGTAGTAACCACAGCATGACAGGAATCAATAAAAATAAAATAATGCCAGAGATACGATGCAAGATAGAAGCGATCGCAATCGGTGAGCGATTAACGCTAATCACTTGGCTTAAAGGCAGATCAATAGGTCGGTTGCTTTTCACAGCGGGCATCCTTTTTGCGGTTATACTCCTGTATCTGCTATCAACGCATGACATAGATCGGGATTGTGTCAATTAAGCGTAGAGCAACACACGAGACGAATAAAGTAAGGAAGAGCTAGCTGACTTCGTTTAGTTTGTGCTAAAGGTGAAGAAAGAATCATGTGGTAAGGTATTGATACTTTGTCTACGACTGCTCGGTTTACAACTGCTTGGCAAACAGATCGGTCAAACAACCTGTCTATTATACAACAAAGAAAATAAACATGAGTAAGATCGATTAACTAGTCTATTTTTACTGGTCGCACTTATCACAAGATAACCGTGTTTTGTTATCTTGCGATTGTGTTATCTATAAGGGTGCAAACCTGACGCTAAGTGTTTAAAAATAGAACAGTTAACAAGAACATTCAAACCATCGGTTGGGTTTGGGTCTATTGACATTGTCCAGCTGTAACCAAATATGAATACCAGTATGAATAGAGAAGCTCTAGACGACACTATATCATGACCACTTATCAATTCGCACAAAACTCGTGCCAGTTAAGTAGCTGCAATTATAAAATGACTGGGCGATAATTACAAATTTATCCATTATGTGGTAAAAAAGGAACAATCAGTTCACAATACAACAGCGTTTTGTCTTATCAAACATAGCGATACGGCCAGCAATCCTAAAAAAATTTGCCGCACGTACCTTGTCCGCCATATCCATACTGCCAGCTTGCACAGACAAATCATCTCGCCAATCGTGGATACCGAGTCTGATACTTATAAAATCCAAGTGACATCACAGCGCGTCTTTGCCACCAATAAAAAGTAAGATTTGCGGCAAAATAACCAATCAGACATATTTTGATACAAAAATTACAGTGAATAAACACGACTAAACCGTGCCAATTGACGGCATTGATGGTAAAAGTCTTTTCAAATCGCAGGGAATTGCTGCTAATATACCCAGCATATTAAATGCGTTAAATGTATTTTGACCGTTTGACTGAGCATGGCGCGAGGGTAAGCGCCTGTAGTAATCCTGGGCGCGAGGGTATGCGTCTATAGTAATTTTATTCTAACAAGTTAAATCAATGGAGAGCAATTTATGGCTGACACTAATGCCAAACTAACCGTCAATGGTGAAGAATACGAACTTCCTATCATCAAAGGTACTTTAGGGCGCCCAGTTATCGATATTGCTGCTCTACAAGACTCAGGCTTTTGGTCTTATGACCCAGGTTTCAAAGTAACCGCTCCTGTTGAGTCAAAAATTACCTATATCGACGGTGGTAAAGGTGAGCTGTTGCACCGCGGCTACCCTATCGACCAGTTAGCAAACAATGCTGAATACCTAGAAGTGGCCTATGCCTTGATTCATGGCGACTTGCCAAACGCCGAGCAAAAAGCGGACTTTTTTGAAAAAATCCGTAAGCACACAGGCGTACATGACCAATTACGTAAATTCTTTGAAGGCTTCCGCCGTGACGCGCATCCAATGGCGATTATGGTGGGCGTTGTGGGTGCCTTGTCAGCGTTTTATCATGACAACCTAGACGTCAGCAACGAAGAGCACCGCGAAATCACTGCCATTCGTCTGATCGCAAAAATGCCAACGCTTGCGGCGATGAGTTATAAATACTCGCAGGGCGAACCGTTCATGTATCCACGCAACGACTTTAGCTACGCGGAAAACTTCTTGTACATGATGTTTGCCACGCCTGCTGATGTGGACTATGAGCCAAACGACGTGGTCACCCGCGCGATGGACAAAATCTTCACCTTGCACGCAGACCATGAGCAAAACGCCTCGACCTCTACTGTGCGCCTAGCTGGCTCAACGGGTGCCAACCCTTACGCCTGTATCGCCGCTGGTATCGCCGCCCTTTGGGGTCCATCACATGGCGGCGCCAACGAAGCTGTGCTTGAGATGCTAGATGAAATCGGTACTGTCGAAAACGTGCCAGCATTTATGGAAAAAGTGAAGAGCCGTGAAGTGAAGCTCATGGGCTTTGGTCACCGTGTTTACAAAAACTTCGACCCACGCGCCCAAGTCATGAAAGAGACCTGTGATGAAGTACTCGGCGCACTAGGCATCAACGATCCTAAGCTTGAACTGGCCATGGCACTAGAAAAAATCGCTTTAGAAGATCCGTTCTTCGTTGAGCGTAACCTGTATCCAAACGTTGACTTCTACTCTGGCATCATCCTAAAAGCCATTGGTATCCCAACGTCTATGTTTACCGTGATCTTCTCATTGGCGCGTACTTCTGGCTGGATCAGCCACTGGTTAGAGATGCACAGCGCACCGTTCAAAATCGGTCGCCCACGTCAGCTATACACTGGCGAGACGCATCGTGACTTTGTCAAAGTAGAAGACCGCAAGTAATCTGCTTAGATACGGCACGTGTATAAAAGAATCATAAAAAATCCCGCTATATGCGGGATTTTTTATGAACGATAGATAAGCACTGTGATGCTGGCTGTCGCCGTCATAGCTTGAGCGGTGGCTGTTTATTCAAATGCTTTAAGCGTTTGTTCGTACTTGGCAATTTGCTCATCATAACCCTTGATGGTCTCGTTAAACTTGGCCATGAGTGCTTCAAACTCTTGTTGTTGATTGAGCTTCATTTGCTGCATATCGATGACTTGCTGCGCCTCTATCTGCTCCCAAACCTGATGCTGAATGATAAGACGTGCCAGCGCCGGACTTTTGGCACTGAGCCTACCTGCAATCTCAGCATGCTCAAACAGTTGCGGCACCAAAGTCGCTATGTTTATCAAGGTATCTACCTCGTCAGCGCTCAGCGGCGTGATCACTGGCTGATAAAGTGCCGCCGTTGCCTGCTGGTAGCTGTCGATGATCTCATCTTCTGTTTGCATGACAGGCTTGCGCGGCTCGAGGCTAATACGTTTGAGGACGGTCAAATCGCGCTCGCCCACTTCTGTGCTGGTGTTGATATCTGCTGCTGCCTCATCGCCACGCTCACTATTTTGAGCCGTCGCGGCGGCATTGGCACTGATATTAGTATTAGAGTTAGCATTAGCATCGACGTTGCTATTGTTATTGGCAGTCGTGGCGTCACCGCTATTTGTCGTATTATCGCCTGCTGTGTCCGCACTATTTAACAATAAATCTTCTGCACTTTGGGTCGAATCTGCCGCTTGCAGCGACTCATACTCGGCCTGTAGCCGGCGCTGCAACCTTTGCATTTGCGTCACATAAATTGACTCAAACTGCTCGATACGCGCCGCCGCCGACTCACTTTGCGGTACAGGCTTGCTGTCTTCGCTAGCTGCTTGCTCAGTCGCCCGGCTATCATCGACGACAGGCGCGGTCTCGGTCTGCTGTTGGCAGCCGCCGAGTAGCAATGCACCACTCAACGTCGCAGCCAGTATAGTCGTGGCAGCATATTTACTATTAGGTGAGGGTGTTTTATTCATATGACTATCATGAGCGGTATCATGACCCTTTGCTTTATTTAGTAAAAATTTATACATCAGAGTACATATCCTTTGTTGACGCAAAATAATGAGTTGACGCAAAATAATAAAAGGTAGGCGTACCACCGCCATCCGTTGCTGAGTGATACTGTGCTAGCGTCTGGATCATAAACCTCTCATAGCACCATTTAGCATACTTTTATCATAGTGGTTATTGATCCCAATAAGAAGCGTCAATTGTGAACGGAGTGTCGAGCTGGCGACGTTGACAGTAGACTTGTGGCATTAAACGTATAACATCAGACTCCAGAAGTGGTCGTCAAAAACGGTATACAGCGCTCAAAATCACGGCAGTCCTGACCACGCTGGCGACGGACAAAATAGTCTTGCACCATACGCGCCTGCTGCTCGATACCATACTTAAAAAAGGGCTTGCCGACTGTAAATACGTAGTCATAACGCCGATCGACCAACGCCCCGCGTACCACCTTGATACCTTGCTGTAGCTGCCAAACGTGCGTTAGCTCATGTATCAGCCAGCTTTGCTTACTTAAGGAGGACTGGCTAAAATCTGTGATCCAGTCTGCTGGATGAAAGTAAATATGCCCATTGGGGCTGACAGCATAATGTCTAAGCACCCACCACGCTGTTTTTAATTGCACACCCTCCAGCCTAATACTGTCGCCAAATACCGAGCGTGCCAGCGCAACCTCACCTGTGCTCAGATGTCGCGACCGTCTCTTTGGGCGCTGATGACTTGATAAACGCCGCGCTTGGCTCAATAACTGCTGTACGGTCTCACGTATCATAAACAATCAATGCCGTTATATAGGTGCATAATATAATTGCCGTTATGTATGTGCATAATATAAGTACCGTTATATAAGATATAAGTGCCTAGATAAACACCTAGGAAGTACAAGTGCTGCTATAACTGGTGCTGTCTTATTTGTTTAATAAGGCTTTTGATACAAAAATAAAAGCCGTGAAGACAGAAGTTATACATTAGGGTAAGGAGTGCTAGAATAGTGCTATGCGTCATTGATATCCTATGATAGATAGTCGATACATTTTAATTTGATACTGAGCCTGTGCTTTTATATTGACTATCCTTTTGCCGCCACATTGATAAACGATAGAGAGTGTTATGCCGCCAAACTTTCATGCCGATACCCCGCTTGCCCAGCGCATGCGCCCAGCGACGCTCGATGCCATCATCGGTCAAGAGCATCTGCTGGCAGCTGGGGCACCGCTACGACGCTTGGTCGAGCAAGGCCATCTGCCCTCCATTATCTTGCACGGTGAGGCAGGCATTGGCAAAACCACCATTGCTATGCTATTGGCTGATGCCGTGGGTCGGCCGTTTCATGCGTTGTCGGCACTCAATACGGGGGTCAAGCAGCTACGCGAAGTGCTGGAGACTAAAGACTCGTTGAGCTTTGAGTCGCCAGTGGTATTTATCGATGAGATACACCGCTTTAACAAAGCGCAGCAAGATGCCTTACTTGGCGCGGTCGAGTCTGGGGATATTACCTTGATTGGGGCAACTACCGAAAACCCCTCATTTAGCGTCAACAATGCTTTGCTATCGCGTTGTCAGGTTTATCGTTTGGAGCCACTGACACCCGAACAAATCGCCGCCGTATTGCAGCGCGCCATTTCAGAAGATAGCATTTTCAAAGACTTGGCCGTGGATTTGCAGGCACAAGACACCATTAGCCAACTGGCGCACGGCGATGCCAGAAAGGCACTTAACCTGCTAGAGCTGGCCATACAAACGGCGGATACCAGACAATCGCCGCTGATCATCGATGATGCGCTGGTCGCTCGCGTCGCGCAAACGGCGCTGGTACGCTATGACAAAGACGGCGAACAGCATTACGATATTGTCTCAGCCATGATAAAGTCCGTGCGCGGCTCCGACCCTGATGCGGCGCTCTACTGGATGGCGCGGATGCTGGTGGGCGGAGAGCCAGCTGAGTTTATCGCGCGGCGCTTGGTCATCTTGGCGAGCGAAGATATCGGCAATGCTAACCCCAATGCCCTACTCCTCGCTGATGCCGCCCTGCGTAGCGTTCAGTCCATCGGTATGCCAGAGGCGCGCATTATCTTAGGACAAGTGGTGGTGTATCTGGCGACCAGTGCCAAAAGTAACAGCACTTATAAAGCGATAAATGCGGCGATGGCCTTGGCAGAAAAAGACGCCTCTCCCGTACCACTACATCTGCGCAATGGCGTGACCAAATTGATGCGACATCAAGGCTATGGGCAGGGCTACGCCTATCCACACGACTATCCCAATCATTATTATCCGCAGCATTATCTGCCAGATACGCTGCTGGGTACGCGCTTTTATTATTTTGCTGATAATCAGCGCGAGCAGCACAGCAAACAGTTTATGGACTGGCTAAAATCCCAATCTGCCAGTAACTCTTAAAACCTACCCGTTTATTAGTAATACTGAACGCTGTTTTTGACAGACTTCGGGATATAGTTTGGAGATGGGGCAGCACGATAGGATGAAAAGCGTTAAAATGTCCTCATAATGATATATAAGCAATGAGACAATCGTGCCTAGCGTCCGTACCTATAGCCGGGGCGTGCCCATCATCGAATAAATGTAGCCAGCGGCGCGTTGCCTAATCGCAACAGCCTATGGCGTCAGCGGCTGTTACAATAGGCGGATCATGCTATATATGTTACCTCACACCTATCTACACATAATAAAATATTGAGACTTACTATGAGTTTAAATACCATTCCTGAGATTATCGAAGACATCCGTGCTGGAAAAATGGTCATCTTGATGGATGATGAAGACCGCGAAAACGAAGGCGATATCATCATGGCCGCCACCCATGTACGCCCTGAAGACATCAACTTTATGATCACCCATGCTCGCGGCCTAGTGTGTCTGACCCTATCGCAAGCGCGCTGCCAACAGCTAGCACTACCGCTAATGTCTGATCGCAACGAAGCAAAGTTTAGCACCAACTTTACGGTGTCTATCGAAGCGGCTGAAGGCGTCACCACAGGTATCTCAGCGGCTGACCGTGCGCGCACTATTCAGGCAGCGGTCTCTGCATCAGCCAAACCCGAAGACATCGTACAACCTGGCCATATCTTCCCTATCATGGCACAAAACGGCGGCGTCCTGCACCGTGCCGGCCACACCGAAGCAGGCTGCGACTTGGCTCGCCTAGCGGGACTGGAGCCTGCAGCGGTCATCGTCGAGATCATCAACGCTGATGGTACGATGGCACGTCGTGACGATCTTGAAATCTTTGCCAAAGAGCATGGCATCAAGATGGGTACAATCGCTGATCTGATCAATTACCGTATCGCCAACGAGCAAACGGTAGAAGAAGTAGAGACGCGTCCTTTTGAGACCGAACATGGGACTTTTACCTTGCACCGCTTCCGTGAGTTTGGCGCTGAAGAGACGCATTTGGCGTTGGTGAAGGGCGATGTCAGCGAAGGCGTCAGTACCGTCCGTGTCCATGGCTTCCATCCGCTGCGTGACTTGTTTGCCGCCAAAAACGATATGACGGGTCGTAGCGGCTGGAGCGTACAGTCAGCGTTGGAAGAAATCAGCGCCTCGGAGCGCGGCGTGCTGGTTTGGATTGGTAGCAATCAGCCCGTTGATCTAGGCGATGCGCTGGATAAAGCGGCGGACAACCAATCGCAATCAACCATCACCCAGCAGCCGTATCGTAGCATCGGGGTTGGCGCACAGATTTTGCGTCATTTAGGCGTGCGTGATATGCGCTTATTGTCATCGCCCATGAAGTTTTATGCACTATCAGGCTTTGATCTAAACGTAGTAGATTTTGTGCATGCACCCAAGCAAGGCTAGGCGCTGTGATCGTTATTTAATCACTATTTGATTGTGATTAAATAGCCCTGTCAGCCAATCATAAAAAAAGCACGCTCAGTTTATGAGCGTGCTTTTTTATGTGCGAATGATTTTTATAAAAGTTGACGCTCAAACCTCAGGCGTATGACCAACGGTCGCTTCCAATGCCAATAGACGCGCGCGCTCGGCGCTGCTCCACTGCAATTTGTCTTTGCCAGCGCTGTCCAAACGCACCACCACCGCCTCAGCCGTCGCCACTATCAGACTTTGCGCCGTACTATAGTAACTATACTCCATCACGATACTGGTACGGCCCAAGCGCTGGCAGCGCACCCCTAATAACAAAGTATCAGGGTAAACCACAGGACGCAAATACTGACAGCTTGACTGCGCTAATACCGTCACCATGCTGCCATCAAACATGCCTAATGCCTGCAGATAAGCGATACGCGCTGACTCAGCATAACGATAAAACACCACGTTATTTAGATGGTTAAAGGCGTCCATCTCACCCCAGTGAATCGGCTGATGATGGATGACGGGATAGTGAGCCAGCTCAGTCGGCAGGGGCTCATTGACTGTCGGTAAGTCGGCTGGTAGGGAGCGGTTCATAAAGTATCCTTTTTTATCATCCTATTTTTTATTATTTGGGTGTGTCTTATCGTCAAGAACCCAGCACTAGCGCTGCGGTTTGGCTAAGACTTGCGTGGTCAATAGCGCCGTGGCCTTGGGTGCTTCGACAATCAACTGATCTAGCCAATTTATCACCTCTGTCACGTCGTTGGGGGCCTGCATCATCGTGATATTGGCCGTTTGATCTGACGCTTGCGGGTTGGCCGTCTGTTGCTGACGCTCATCAGCGCTTGGTGTGAAGGTTATGAGCTGTTTGCGTGCCTGCGACAGATAACTGATGAGCTGCTCACGGTCGCGCATATTGCTGGCTTGCATGGCCAAATTGAGCGTCATAATGGTCTCGTGGATGGCCAGCTGCCTACGGGTCAGTGACTCTTTGTCTTTAGCTGTGTCTTCAGCTGAGTTTTTATTGTCCTTGCTACCCTCTTTATGATCGTAACGCTCATGGCGCTGCAAAAAGGTTTGGATATTTTGCAGCGCCAAATTGTGCATCTGCCATGGACTTGGCTGCGAGCTTTGCGCTTGTAGGCGCTCAATATCTTTTAGCAGGCTTTGCTTAATCACCACCGTCAGCGCAGGGGCAATCTCATTACTGCTTTGCGACAGCTGCCAGTGTAGCCCCCGCAGCAAATCAATCGCCGCGCTATCGTTGTTATCCACCAGCAGCCTATCCACCGCTTTTATTTGAATACGTAGTAAATCCAGCTGATTTTGCGCTTGGCTACTGGCTGCCACGCGCGGCTCAGGTAGCGTCTGCTGACTCATGGCAAACAAGCGATCATCCATCTCGTTTAAACGGCTGATGACTTGCTCGTTACTTTGCAGACGCTCATGGACCCTCTGCTCAAAACGCTGCTGGCTGATATATAACCAGAGTAAGGCGGCGATAAGCAATAAAATCGTCAGCCATTGCAAGCGTATGAGTAGCATATTCGCTTGCCGGCGCTGCTGAATAGCAGAAGGGTCCTTAGATGAAGACTCAGGGTTCATAGACATAGTACAGCACCGTTACTGGTAGATTGGGTCATGGTTGTCGCAAGCCGTATAAAACGGGAATAATCATCCTGATGACAAAACAGCCATATCCTAGGCGTATCAAGCACTGATCGCAGCCAGTATGGTGGCTGGTGCCAAATCCTCCACCCGCCAGTAGCTCAGCTGCTCATCGGCCACCATATTGGCCAAGCGCTCACCCAGCACCACATAAGCAAAGTCCGACAGCTTGAGCTTGGGCAACCCATCAGCCCCTGTACTGTCTGCCAATGGCTGCTTTGCAGTATCCTTAGCACTCGTGTCATCAGTTGCTTGTCGTTTACCTTGACTGACCACTTGCCGCCAATGCTCAAAGGCGGTGGCACTACTAACGATGACGACAGGTTTTGACTGTTTGGGTATAGGCTGTGGATGCTGAGCGACGCTTGGTGTTGCTGGCTCTGCAAGTTCTGGTGCTGATGCTAATGTTGATGATGGAGAGCTAGGCAAAGAAGCGGCCGTAGCAAACTGCTGTAACCACTGGTTGTATTGCCTACAGGCCTCATGAGGCATGATACGCTCGTACCAAGCGATACTATCGATATGGACACCGCGCGCTTGTAACGTGTTGACCAATAAACGGCGGCCACCAAGACCGCGCCATACCAACAGCTTGTCCCCTGCTTGCAAGCTGTCGATCTCTGGCATCGCAAGCATGCCTTCATTATTGGCCACGCGCGGCTGCAGCACGTGATAGCTTGCCGCCTTGATTTTTGCTTCATTTAAGACCGCAGCTGTCGCCTCTCCTACCGCAATCAAGTGACTGGGGGCGCTGAGGGTTTGCCGCTCGGTGGTTTTTTGGCTTTCATCATTTTGGTTATCACCATTCGTCTCAGAGTGTTGGACATGGCGCTCGCGGGCAAGCGCTTGCCAAACCGCTAGTCCCGCCGCTGCTGCCGTAGGACTGACGATGACCAATGCCTGATAGTCACCTGCAAACCACTGACGCATCAGCGCCATGTCCGCATCTGTGGTAGGACGCGGCTGTAGCGTCAGCATCGGAATCTCTACCACGCTTAGACCCGCAGCTTGTAGGTGCTGCGTCAGCGGAGCGGCACGCTCTACTGGTCTGGTATTGATGACCACGCGCGTAGGCGCTGATGGGGCCGCACTCTTATGCCGAGCGGTAGATGTTGGATGAGATGAGGTAGATGACATAGACGTACCATGACAAAAATCAAAAGAAATAAAGAAGTCGCAAACCCGTCTTAATTACTGGCTTGCAGCTTAGACGGCGATATCTGCGTATTATTTGGTATCATAAATCGCTGATAAAATAGCGCCGGCACCATCTGCAAGTAACATATCAGCCACATCGATACCCAGCTGATTGGCCTGAGCTTCTTGCTCGTCTTGGCTACCAGTTAAGGCAATGCGTTTTTCTGCTTTTAGCAGCTCGCTACCATCGGCCTGCCCCACGCGCCCGCGCAGCCACAATATGTTGCCGTCGTCATTGTTGCCATTTTCGGTATTTTTCGCACGGTCATCCTCGGTCTCGTCTGCCATTTGCAAGACCGCATAGGCTGCGATCGGTACCTGACAGCCGCCTTCTAAATGACGGTTGAGGGCACGCTCAGCAATCAGGCGAATACGCGCTTTATTATCATTTAGCGGTGCCAATAGCTGCAATACTGCATCATCGCCCTCGCGGCACTCAATCGCCAACGCTCCTTGCCCAACCGCAGGCAGACAAGCATCGATATCCAGCTCACCGCGAATACGCTCGTCCAGCTCAATACGCTGCAAACCACTGGTGGCCAAAATAATCGCGTCATACTCGCCTGCGTCCAATTTGCTCAAACGGGTACCAACGTTACCACGCAGGGTTTTGATTTGTAGATCTGGGCGATAAGCCTTGATTTGACACTGACGGCGCAAGCTTGAGGTGCCAACGATAGCGCCTTGCGGCAACGCATCGATACTATCGTATGTATTGGACACAAACGCATCGGTTGGGGCGGCGCGCTTGCAGTACACCCCCAACGTCAAGCCTTCAGGCAGCTGCATGGGCACATCTTTTAACGAATGCACGGCGATATCTGCGTCTTTATTATAAAGCGCTTGCTCAAGCTCTTTGACAAACAAACCCTTGCCGCCAATTTTTGCCAGTGGCGTGTCCAAAATTTTGTCACCCTTAGTGACGATTTTTAGCAAATTAATCGTCATCTCAGGATATAGCGCCAACAGACGATCGCGGATATGCTCAGCTTGCCACAAGGCTAATGGGCTTTGGCGAGTGGCGATGTTTAAGGTAGTCAAAGCAGGTTGCTGCAGATTGCTCATAAAAGGCCTCAATAAGTTTGATATACAATATCAGTGCGAATCATCTCTGCATGAAACGATACGGTCGATTTGCCACAAAAATGGGCGCTATCACTCGTTGATAGTAAACGCTGACGCAAAAAAATACCCCTATTTAAGCATAAATAAGGGTTTGATGATATGGGATGATTATTTCTCTATAAAAACAGTCAGTTACAGACAGCGTTTTACATGCTTTGGATTTTATCACGTAAGGCTGGCAGGTGGCGACGACTCACCGCCAATGTCTCATCGATGCCTTTAAAGCGCACTTGATATTGGCCGGCATCCAAGGTTTCTAAGTAGTCCAAAAAGCTCAGATTGATAATGGCATTGCGATGGACGCGAAACAACCGGTCTTCAAACTCTTGCTCAAGCTCTTTTAGTGTTTCATCAATCAATACGATACCATCCTTGTGACGGACTTTGACGTATTTTTGATCGGCAGTAAAGTAGTAGATGTCTGTGAGTTTAATCAATTCGACGCCGCGATGGGTACGAGCGGCGATATGCTCACGTATTGGCCGCGCTGTCGGGTCCTCAAGCTTACGGATTTCGTTGAGCTGGGCGGCGTTTAGAGTTTTGGCTTTGTTTAGTGCCTCCAGCAGCTCATCTTTGTTGGCAGGTTTGAGCAAGTAGCCGATGGCATTGGCCTTGAGAGCAGCAATAGCATAGTGATCGTAGGCGGTGACAAAGATAATGGCTGGCGGATGCTCAAGCTCGTTTAGCGCTTGCGCACAGCGCACCCCATCCATCTCAGGCATACGAATGTCTAATAATATGATATCTGGCTGCTGGGTTTTGACAGCGACAATGGCTTCTGCCCCTGTCGTGGCTTGTGCCACCACCTGATGGCCTGACTCTTGTACAATTCTGACCAAACGCTCGCGCGCCAATGGCTCATCATCGCAGACTACGATCCGCATGCAAACTCCTGTTTTAGGACATACTTAATACGATTTAGTGAAATAATTCATCAACCTATTATCAATAATAACACTAACGCCCAAGGACTTGGCATAAAAAAATGTTTGATTATTGCAGGTGTTTTAAACATTTAATGTAGGTCTGGCCGCGCTTATTTATCGGTCAAATATATAGTAGATATTGACGATTATCGTGCCGATTATAAACAGTACGGTGCAATAACTGTGCCATACTTTATATTAATCGCACTAAACAAAAGTTTGTATTATTAATAAATATCTATTGATAATCGCTAGCTTACAGATAGCTAGATGACAGACCACTATATCCCGACGTCTTGTAGCGGATAATCAATCAAGGTAATGATTTGACTGTTGGTCACTTTGCTTCTGATATCGGCGCTTTGGCCAAAGTACGAGCGCAGACGCTCTGCTTGGATATAAAAATTCATGTGCTGGCGCAAGTCATGATTGATCATCAAGGTTTTTTTGGGGAGCTGGACGCTGATGGTGATGGTGACGCGGTGCTCATACCAAGTGACTTTGATATGAATAAAAATCGTCTCTGTGGTCATCTCCACCACGTTGAGGAGCATTTTTTCTAGCACACTTTGCAGCGTCAAAGCAGTGATGACCATGTCATACATAATGTCTTCATCTGGCAGTTGCCAAGTGACATCAAGCTTGTCAGATAGCCGGCTAGACTCGATGGCCAAATAGTGCTCACACAAAGCGATCTCTTCTTCAAAGCTGATCTCACGCGCGCCACTAAAGCTGGCGCGAAACAGCGCGGAGACGTGCTGTAGTAACTGAGAGGCGCGCGCTGGATTGGACTCAATCAGCGACACCAGTGTGTTTATGGTATTAAAGAAAAAATGCGGCGTGATACGGGCTTTGATTAAGTCGTTTTGGGCGTTTAGTTTGTGCTCAAAGGATTGATTAAGGGCATTCATCTCACGATAACGGCGCAAAAAGTATAATAGAAATACCAAGGTAAAGCCGCCTGCCAGGATTAAGTCAAAAACCACTTCTAACACAAAGTTTTGTAGGCTGTATTCGTGCCAGCCCATGTTTATCATGACCAGCAAGACCAGCACCATAGAGACAGCAGAGGCCAGCATAAGGATGGCGAGCACATACATACTGACCTTGGATATGCTCATGCTCTTAAAAACAGGGCGCAGATAATCAATGATATATAAAGAAGGGATGATGCTTAAGGTGTTTTGTATCACTCGGCTGCCAAACTTGATTATAAAGTCAGACCAAGTAGCTAGGTCATGGCGGTCGATCACCGTCACAAACAGCGACCAAAAAAAGATATAAATCAGCCATTGCCAAGGCTTCATGACTTCCATGAGCTTGGGGATAAAAAACTCTAAGCGCTCCGCTAGTAAGGCAACCTCATCATTTGCTATACTTGAGTTCTTATTCTCTTGACTTGTCTTGTATCGATATGAACGCCAACTCTTCAAACCCTAGTAATCCTGAATTAAATAAAAACGTGTCAGTCTCTGATTCTAGCACAGATGACTCTACAACAAATAACACGGCGCAAAGCAGTCCTGCCAGCGCGCCAGGCCAGCAAATGTGGGGCGGACGCTTTAGTGAAGCGACGGACAGCTTTGTGGCCGCTTTCACCGCTTCAGTCGGCTTTGATCAACGCTTTGCCCGACATGATATCCAAGGCTCTATCGCTCATGCGACCATGCTCAAAGAATGCGGGATTTTGACCGCTGATGAAGTGGCGACCATCATCGATGGTCTACAGCAGGTATTAGCTGAGATTGAAGCAGGCGAGTTTAATTGGTCTATCACCCTAGAAGACGTACACATGAACGTCGAGTCACGTCTGACTGATATCGTCGGCGCGGTGGGCAAAAAACTACACACTGGCCGTAGCCGTAACGATCAGGTGGCCACCGATATCCGCCTGTGGCTACGCGAAGAAACCGACAACATCATCGCGCTGTTGGTGCGTTTGCAAAACGGCTTGCTGGATTTGGCCGAGCAGCATACGGACACCATCATGCCAGGCTTTACGCATCTACAAACCGCGCAGCCTGTCAGCTTTGGCCATCACGTGATGGCATGGTTTGAGATGCTCTATCGCGATACCGAGCGCCTCGTCGACGCCCGTCGCCGTATCAATCAGATGCCACTTGGTAGTGCTGCGCTTGCTGGTACGACCTTTCCGATTGACCGTACCATCACCGCTAGACTGCTAGGGTTTGATGGCATTTGCCAAAACTCACTCGATGCGGTCTCAGACCGAGATTTTGCCATTGAGTTTACCTCGGCGGCCTCTATCCTTATGATGCATATGTCACGCATGAGTGAAGAGATTATCCTATGGATGTCGGCGCAGTTTAACTTTGTACAGATACCCGATCGCTTCTGTACTGGCTCGTCGATCATGCCGCAAAAGAAAAACCCTGACGTGCCAGAGCTGGTACGCGGTAAAGCGGCACGGGTCTTCGGTCAGCTGATGACATTGTTAAGCCTGATGAAAAGCCAGCCGCTTGCGTATAATAAAGACAATCAAGAAGACAAAGAGCCGTTATTTGACTGCGTCGATACCTTGACAGGTTCGCTACTGGCATTCGCTGATATGCTACCAAACATCACACCAAATAAAGACAGTATGCGTCAAGCGACCATGAAGGGCTATGCGACAGCGACTGATTTGGCAGATTACCTAGTACGTCAAGGCGTGGCATTCCGCGATGCCCATGAAGTGGTCGGCAACGCGGTGGCTTTAGGCATCAAAGAAGGCGTTGATTTAAGTGACTTGTCATTGACGCAGCTTCAGCAATTTAGCGACGCGATCGGCGATGACGTCTTTGATTACCTAACGCTAGAGGGCTCACTCGCCGCCCGTGATCATTTGGGTGGTACCGCGCCCAATCAGGTCAAGCAAGCGGTGGTTAATGGCCGCGCGCGCTTAAAAGCTTTTGCATAAACAGAGACATGATATTTCGACGCAGAACGGGTATAAATTTTCCTTGCGTGCTGTGCCTGTGCGGACAGGTGCTGCGTAAAATTCATCCCAGTCCCGCTGTATCTTTTTTATCCTGAACTCACTATACAACACCCGCGCCTAGCACTTATGACTTAGCGCGGGTGTTTTTTGTCATCACATCGCCAAAACTTTTATCAAACAACTTAGCTGTTACCGTCTATACACCCGATAGCCTTTGCTAAATTTACTCAGATCGTTATCATAGGGTGATATTCATAGTTTATAAGGAGCCTCTAATGACTGAGACTTTTAACCCGCAAGCCAATACCGTGTTTTGCCGCAAATACAAGCAAGAGCTACCAAAAATGCCGCACCCACCCTTCCCCAACCAAAAAGGCAAAGAGCTACAAGAAACAGTCTCTGACAAAGCGTGGAAAGAATGGCTAGAGCAGCAAACCATGCTAATCAACGAAAACCATCTCAGCATGATGGACCCTGAGGCCAAAAAGTTTTTGACCGAGCAGCGTGAGAAGTTTTTGGACAACGAAGATTATGAGCGCGCGCAGGGCTGGACACCAGAAAAATAAAAACTCGGCATCACTTTTATACTTATATCAGTATAGTTAGCTGAATGTAAAACTGTTATGGATTTAAACGCGCTACTGGTGTAAATTTTACTTGCGTGCTGCGTTCCCAGAGGCTGCGCAAAATTCATCCCAGTAGCGCTATGACATTTTTAGAGTGTATCGACTATATGTTAAATATTAGAACGCGCTATCTTTAAATAGCGCGTTTTTTTAGTGCACACTTAGTGCACACAAGGTAGGATTTTTATAAATTCCCTTATCACCTTTAATCCGTATCTGGCAATTCACTGTTAGTGGTTGACATGCTGGCTGACATATTCGCTGACATTGCGCCAACGTGACGCGCCGCCATCCGATCATTGGCTTCTTGCACGGCTTTTTCGACCAGTGCATAGTCTGAGTGGCGTACATCTTGGCCGCTGATATAGTTGATGACCAGCTCGGCGATGTTTTGCGCATGATCACCAATACGCTCGAGCGCGCGCAACACCCACACGATATTGATGACCTTGGAGACGTGGCGCGCGTCCTCCATGATATAAGTCATCAACGCACGCATCGCTGATTGATATTCCTCATTGACCACATCATCATTGCGCATTACCTCAAACGCCTGCTCAGCATTGGACTGACTAAAGGCCTCTAGCGCATTGTGCAGCATCAGACGCACCTGATTGCTCAGATGCTGCACTTCGGCATAGCCATACGCTGACTTGCCTTGGGCGGCGAGCTTATTGGCCATTTTGGCAATTTTGACCGCTTCATCGCCGATGCGCTCCAGATCCACCACACCTTTACTGATGGACATCACCAAACGCAAATCACTGGCCGCAGGCTGACGCTTGGCGACCAATAACAAGATATGCTCATCGAGCTCGACTTCCTGCCGATTGATTTCAAAATCCATCTCGATGACTTCTTGCGCCAGTGTTTCATTCTTGTCGATAAGGGCATGAATGGCTTTGGCAACTTGGCTAGCCGCATGGTCGCCCATCACCAAAAACAGACGAATGGCTTCATCCAAATCTTGATCAAAACTTTTGGAGATGTGCTTATCACTTTGCATGAGAGGTATTCCCTAAATATCTGTATATTAATGGCGTGCTGCTGGCATGGCTGTATTTTTGTTATTGAAAATTAACGATAGTTTTAATCTGTACAGCATTAGCCATAACGACCCGTAATATAATCTTCCGTGGCTTTTTGCGTAGGCGTGGTAAATATCTGATCGGTCTCGCCCATCTCAACCATATCGCCCAGATACATATAGACCGTATAGTCTGAGACGCGCGCCGCCTGCTGCATGTTATGGGTGACGATGGCGATGGTATAGTCTTTTTTTAGATCTTCGATCAGATCTTCAATAGCGCCTGTCGAGAGTGGGTCAAGTGCCGAAGTTGGCTCATCGAGCAGTAGCACTTCAGGCTTGGTAGCGACACTACGGGCGATACACAGACGCTGCTGCTGCCCGCCTGATAGCGACAAACCTGAAGCTTTGAGCTTGTCTTTTACCTCCGGCCATAGTGCCGATTTTTTTAGCGCCCATTCCACCCGATTATCCAGCTCAGCTTTGCTTAGTCTTTCATAAAGACGCACACCAAAGGCGACATTGTCATAGATAGACATCGGAAACGGCGTCGGCTTTTGAAAGACCATACCGACTTGCGCGCGTAGCAAATTGACATCGATGTCTTTGCCTAAGATATTTTTGCCATCGAGGTTGATACTGCCTTCTGCACGCATGCCAAGATATAAATCATACATACGGTTAAAGGTACGGAGCAGGGTTGACTTGCCGCAACCTGACGGCCCGATAAAGGCAGTGACTTTTTTATCAGGAATGTCGATATTGATGTTTTTTAGCGCCTGAAACTCCCCGTAATAAAAGCTTAAATCACGAATCTGCATCTTCGCTGCTGGCATGTCTTTGGGAATATCATGCAGTGTTTGCTTAGTTAAGTTTGCCGAATTTGGCTGCGACAGTTGCGTGGGCGTCGCCATCGACCTATGTAGTAAGCTGGCTGTGGTCGTATCAAAGTTGCTACTATCTGCTGTGCTACGCGTTTTGCTGATGACGTCATTCATAATGTTATCCAACCTAGCTTGATGAATATAAATTTAAGTAAATGCTGTATGTAAAGTGATTTGGCGGTAGGCGTTATCGACTCTGGCGACTATTTGCTGGAGCTGCGACCACCGATAAACCTTGCCAATACATTTAGTACCAGTACCGAAGCGGTAATCAGCAATGCAGCGGCCCATGCAAGTGCATGCCAGTTGTCATAAGGGCTCATGGCAAACTGATAAATGGTGTTTGGCAAGTTGGCAATCGGCTGGCCCATATCGGTACTAAAGTATTGATTGTTTAAGGCGGTAAATAGCAAGGGCGCGGTCTCACCGGTGATTCTGGCAAAGGCTAATAGCACACCGGTGGTCAGCCCCGCTCGAGCCGCCTTAATCGTCACTTGCGTGACCATCTTCCACTTCGGCGTGCCCAGTGCATAGGCCGCTTCACGAATACTATTGGGCACCAAATTGAGCATGTTTTCTGTCGTGCGTACCACCACAGGCACTACAATCAGTGCCAATGCTAGTGCACCCGCCCACCCAGAGAAGCTTTGGCCTTTGACCATCAACGCATAAATAAACAGACCAATGACAATCGAGGGGGCAGAGAGCAAAATATCATTTAAAAAGCGCGTCACTTTGCCAAGCAGGCTGCCTTGCGCAAACTCAGACAAATAAATCCCTGTCATCAGGCCAATGGGCGCACCGATAAATAATCCCGAAAACGCCAACATCACCGAGCCGACAATGGCGTTACGTAGGCCGCCTTCGCTCATTGGCGGCGGCGTATCGGCGGTAAAGATAGGCATCTGTATCATGCCCTGAAAGCCTTCAACAAACAGCGTCACCAGTATCCAAAACAGCCAAATCAAGCCAAATACCATCGCCGACATGGCAAAACCCAAACCCAGCTTATTGGCCCAGCGCCGTTTGTTATAAAGACGCTTGTCGTAGCGGCTATCAAAGCCAGTCTGCGCAGGTAACGCTGCGTGCATCGCATTAGTAGGCATAACACTCATTTCCCATATTCTTATCAGTACCAATAATCATCAAAACCTATCAAATCAATCGAATCATTAGCGATTGCCTGCTTTTTGGTCCATACGCATCAGCATGAGCTTAGCCAGCGACAGCACAATAAAGGTGATGATAAACAGTATGAGGCCAAGGTGCAGCAGCGAGGCCAAATGCAGCTCACTAGAGGCTTCGGCAAACTCATTGGCCAGTGCTGAGGTAATGGTGACGCCAGAGGTAAACAGACTTGGACTGATATTAAAGGCGTTGCCAATAAGGAAGGTCACGGCCATAGTCTCGCCAAGGGCACGACCCAGTCCCAAAATGACACCACCAACCACGCCAGCTTTGGTATACGGCAAGATAATCTTAAACATCACTTCCCAAGTGGTCGCACCCATGCCGTAAGCCGATTCTTTTAATAAGTCTGGCACCACAGAGAAGACATCGCGCATGGTGGCCGCTATAAAAGGAATAATCATGACGGCAAGCACCAGTGAAGCGGTAAACATGCCCAGTCCCATTGGCGCACCGGTAAACAGCTTACCGATGATAGGCAGTGGGCCGACGTGTTCGATAAACCACGGCTGAATGTGATCGCCAAAAAACGGCGCAAAGACAAACAGTCCCCACATACCGTAGATGATAGAAGGAATACCTGCCAGCAGCTCAATGGCGATGCCGAGAGGCTTTTTTAAGAAATTCGGACACATCTCGGTCAAAAAAATCGCAATGCCAAAGCTGACGGGCACGGCAATTAAAATAGCGATAAAGGACGTCACCAGCGTGCCATAAATAGGCGCTAGCGCCCCATACTCATTGGCAACCGTATCCCAGTTATTACTGGTATAAAACCCCAGACCAAATGCTTGAATACTCGGCCAAGCGCCAATGATCAAAGAGAGCAAAATACCGCCCAAAGATAGCAGTACGAGAATGGCAAATGCCTTGGTGGCATTGACAAATAGTGCATCGTAACGTTTTTGTTTTGCCAGTTGCGACCTTAAATCATTCATAAGTGTCTCAGCATTAAATAATATTAAATCAAAATCTTTAAAAGACTCATCAGGTCTTATCACAGCAAACTAAATCTTAATAAAGGGCGCTATTAACGGTCATTAATAACGCTATTTTTAAATTTGTTGTGATAAAACCTTTGAGACCACTACTGGAGAATAGGTGTCTCAAAGGGGCTTACAAGTGCTGCTATAGTCAGCTGAATGTAAAACTGTTATGGATTGAAACGCGCTACTGGTATAAATTTTACTTGCGTGCTGCGTTCCCAGAGGCTGCGCAAAATTCATCCCAGTAGCGCTATGACATTTTTAGAGTGTATCGACTATATACATATGTAGACAAACTACTGAGCTGGGGTGTAGACAGGCTGACCATCATGGCCTTTGACCTCATTCCACTTATCTTTAAACAGTGCCACTGCGGTATCGGAGAAAGGCACATAATCAAGCGCCATGGCACTATCATCACCTTGGGCATACGCCCAATCAAAGAAGTTCAGCACGCCAGCCACTTGCTGTGGGTTTTCTGGCTGCTTGTGTACCAAGATAAAGGTAGCAGCAGCGATGGGCCACGCTTGCTCGGTCTCAGAGTTGGTGATGACTTTATAAAAGCCTGCTTGCTGTGACCAATCAATGTCACCTGCCGCGGCAAAGGTCTCAGCGGATGGCTGTACGAAGTTGCCCGCCGCGTTTTTTAGGGCAGCGTGTGCCATGTTGTTTTGCTTGGCATAAGCATACTCGACGTAGCCGATAGCGTTTTTCATACGGTTGACGTAACTTGATACGCCCTCGTTGCCTTTACCGCCTGCCCCTGTGGCAGAGGTAGGCCATTTGACGGTTTTATCGACACCCACGCTGTCACTCCAATCGTTTGAGACTTTGGCCAGATAATCGGTAAAGTTAAAAGTCGTGCCTGAACCATCTGAGCGAAACACGGTGGTAATGGCAGCATCTGGCAGGGTCAAATCTGGGTTCATGGCAGTGATAGCAGGGTCATTCCATTTACTAATCTTACCCAGATAGATATCGGCTAAGGTTGCGCCGTCCAGCTTTAGCTCACCTGGCCCCACACCATCGATATTGACAATCGGTACCACACCGCCGATGACGGTTGGAAACTGAATAAGTCCTGCTGCGTCCAGCTCTTCAGGAGTCATCGGTGCATCAGAGGCACCAAAGTCAACGGTTTTTGCTTGGATTTGTTTGATGCCACCTGAGGAGCCGATAGACTGATAGTTGACCTGACCGCCAGTTGCGGCATTATAGTCATAGGACCATTTGGCATAGATAGGCTGCGGGAACGACGCGCCCGCACCAGTGATGTTCATGGCGATGTTTTCAGCTGATTTAAAATCGCTTGCTGGAGAGGATGTCGCTGTGCTGGTGGTTTCGGCCACTGTCGCCGCGCTGGTGTCACTCTGCGCTGCTGACTCTGCGGTGTCGGTGGATTTATTACAAGCGGTGAGTACTAAGGTGCAACTAACGGCGACTGCCAATAACGAATAACGCATGTAGGACTCCTAAAGTTTAACAACGATTGAACAAAGCATGATTGGTGGCATGTGTGACATCTTGACAAGTTTTTATGACAGTTTGATGACAACCGCCCAACTCTTTTATATGCGTGATAAATAGGGTCAAATCAGTCGCCGCTTAAGGCTAACGCTCATTAGCCTGCGTGTCATGATTCAGAGCCTCATGCGCACGTTGACTGACATACCGATGGTCAAACACCAGTAGCCCTCACGGCAGAAGTTTGTTAGTATGAGACTGATTTACAACACTGACAGACTCGGGGTGCGGTGTACGAATGGCTGACTGCCTTTGTACATTCGCTGAGAGATCACCCGCCGAACCTGATGCGGTTAGTACCGACGCAGGGAAGTCTTCAGCACTGTATTATATAAGGCAGACACGGGCAGAAATGCCCCGTTATCCTCATGACTGTTAGCCTAAATGCCCACTTTGTGGTGCTAAGCTTTATAGCGTTAAGTAGTGCGAAGCAATGATGAGAGATACCAAGCGTCGCTTACAGGTTGATGACATCCTCCGCGAAGGCAGATTTTTGCGATGATAAATTTGATAGCCAGTGACGACGCAGCAAAAACTGCCTAGATGATACGTGCTACCCCCGCAGCTTCTGGCGGTGTTGCTTTTATTCAAAAACCAACACGCTAGGACAGCATATGACAACTTCAACTCTACCTCCAAAGACCCAGCAAAACGCCTCTGACAAAAAAGCCGACGCGCTAAAAACCCCTGCGCACCGTAGCGCCAAAGACACGCGCTTTGAAGAAGAAGCACGCGACTTACACCGTATTCTCCCCGCCTCGCAAAAAGTCTATATCGAAGGCTCAAGACCTGATATTCAAGTACCGATGCGCAAGATTACGCTAGATCCTACGCCTATTCAGGGCGTTGATGAGTCCGACTGGGAGCAAAACCCACCGTTTTATGTCTACGACACCTCAGGCGTCTATACCGACCCTGATGCCCAAATTGACCTAACCCGCGGCTTGCCCAAACTGCGCGAGGGCTGGATAGCCGAGCGCGGTGATACAGAGCAGCTAAGCGGTTTGTCCAGCTCATACGGGCAAGCGCGTGCGCGTGATATCACCACAGCCAATCTACGGTTTGCCCATATCGATAAGCCGCGCCGTGCCAAAAAAGTCAATGGTAAAGCAGGCAATGTCACCCAGATGCACTATGCGCGCCGCGGTATCATCACCCCTGAGATGGAATATATCGCCATTCGTGAGACGCAAAAGCAGCATGAGCTGACCGATATGCGTCAGCATGACGGCGAAAGCTTTGGTGCCAACACCCCAAAAATCATCACCCCTGAGTTTGTACGTAGCGAGGTCGCGGCCGGTCGCGCCATCATCCCGAATAATATCAATCACCCTGAGTCTGAGCCGATGATTATCGGGCGTAATTTTTTGGTAAAGATTAACGCCAATATCGGTAACTCAGCGCTCGGCTCCTCTATCGATGAAGAAGTCTCGAAGATGACATGGGCGACGCGCTGGGGCGCAGATACCATCATGGATTTGTCGACAGGCAATCATATCCACGAGACCCGTGAATGGCTGATTCGTAACTCGCCTGTGCCCATCGGTACGGTACCGATTTATCAAGCATTAGAAAAAGTCGACGGCATCGCCGAAGACCTAACGTGGGAGATATTCCGCGATACACTTATCGAGCAAGCTGAACAAGGCGTTGATTACTTTACCATTCATGCAGGCGTGCTGCTGCGCTATGTGCCACTGACGGCCAATCGCTTGACAGGTATCGTCTCGCGTGGCGGCTCGATCATGGCGCAGTGGTGCCTTGCCCATCATACAGAGAGTTTTTTATACACGCATTTTGAAGAGATTTGTGAGATCATGAAGCAGTACGATGTGGCTTTTAGTCTAGGCGATGGTCTGCGTCCTGGCTGCTTGCAAGATGCTAATGACGAAGCGCAGTTCGGTGAGCTACGCACGCTTGGTGAGCTGACAAAAATCGCTTGGCAGCACGATGTACAGGTGATGATCGAAGGTCCAGGGCACGTGGCGATGAACCGCATCAAAGAAAATATGGACTTGCAGCTAGAGACTTGCAGCGACGCGCCGTTTTATACTTTAGGGCCGCTGACCACTGATATCGCACCCGGTTATGACCATATCACCAGTGCTATTGGCGCGGCGATGATTGGCTGGTTTGGCACTGCCATGCTCTGTTATGTGACGCCAAAAGAACATTTAGGACTGCCAAATAAAAAGGACGTGAAAGACGGTATTATCACCTATAAAATCGCCGCGCATGCCGCTGATCTGGCTAAGGGCCACCCAGGCGCGCAAGCTCGCGATAATGCCTTATCTAAGGCGCGTTTTGAGTTCCGCTGGGATGATCAGTTTAATCTGGCACTCGATCCTGATACCGCACGCGAATATCATGATGAAACGCTGCCAAAAGACGCGCACAAGTCGGCGCATTTTTGTTCGATGTGTGGCCCTAAGTTTTGCTCGATGAAAATCACCCAAAACGTCCGTGAGTACGCTAAAGGTTTGGATGCGGCAGAAAGCTTAGGCACAGAGGCGATGAGTGCAGCTGAGATTGAACAAGGCATGAAAGAGATGACCGAAAAATACCATAGCGAGGGGCGACAGCTGTATAAAGAGGTATAACTTCTCTGATTTGACCGCTTTATATTTAATGACTTTATATAGCAAAAAGCTCGCTTCTACATGCATAGGAAGCGAGCTTTTTTATGATAAGTATTTCTTAGTCAAAGAGCTGTTTACACATTTGAGGCCTGATAGATCTCTGCAATCGAGGCATTCATGGTATCAGCAAACTCTTTATCGCTTTGTTGTTTGCTCAACCCTTCGGTAAACGCGCGTGAGAAGCTGGCAATCATACCAGGATTTTGCTTAAGCTTTTCGCAGGCCTCACGACGACTATAACCGCCAGATAAGGCAACGACTCTTAGCACTTTTGGATGATCGATCAGCTCTTGGTAAAAACCCTCTTCTTCGGGCAAGGTTAGTTTAAGCATCACTTGATGGTCATCATTTAGACGCTCAAGGTTACGCAAAATATCTGCTTTGAGTATCACTTCACATTCATGCTTTTGGGCGCTATCGATATTAACCTCAGGCTCTACGATAGGCATAAAGCCTTTGGAGAGGATTTGCTTAGCCACATCAAACTGCTGCTGTACCACCAGCTCAATCCCATCGACGTTAGGCTCATAAATCACCGAGCGCATCTTGGTACCAAACACCGGATAGTTTTTGGCTTTATCCAGTAGCGAGTCTAGCTCTGGCATCGGGCGCATGACTTGTACGCCGCTCATTTGCTCGGCCAAACCCTTATCCACCTTCAAAAACGGCACGATGTTTTTATCTTCCCACAGATAATTTGCCGTTGGCTTGCCATTGACCTCACGCTCCATGGTGTCTTCAAATAAAATCGCCCCCAGCACGCGCTCGTTATCAAAGCAGTCGCAGGTCATGATACGCGCGCGCATCTCGTGCACCAGATCAAACATCGCGTCATCATTGTCATAGGCATCGCTGCTGATGCCGTAGTTTTCTAGGGCTTTTGGTGTGCTGCCGCCACTTTGATCAAGCGCGGCGATAAAACCTGAACCATCCTTTATACGCTGTCGTTGTTTTTGGTATTCCATTGAAAAGGTATCCTATTTTTATTGATTAAAACCAAACATCACCAATTGGCTCAATCTATATGAGCCTTGCTATTTGTAGATAACCTTACCATAGGATGCTTTATCTGCCTATATAGGATGCGTGACAGCGCCGCCAATTTTTATGATATATCAGTTGAAAATAGCCAGTTGAAAATAAAACGGTTATATAAATTTAAACACGCTACTGGTATAAGTTTTGCTTGCGTGCAGCGTTCTCAGAGGCTGCGCAATCTACGTTTAAAAACAGTACCCCAGTAGCGCCATGCTCTTTTTAGAGTACATCGACTATAGGTATAAGAATTTTATGCCAAACCACGTACACCACAGCCTTACATCAAACTCTTATGCCAAAACCTTATGCCAAAAACAGTACCGCCACACAGCCAATCGCCAGCAGCAAGCCTAGCACATTGATACGACCGAGCCGCTCTTTAAACACAGCCACACCGATGAGCGTCGCGACGGCGATAACCCCGACGTTCATCCCAGTAAAGACAATACTAGGAGAGTCGGACAATACTTGGTGGGCGCGCACATACGCGTAGATATTGCCCATGTTTAGAGCGCCCAGTAATAGCCCTGCTGCCAAGGCACTACCCTGCCAACGCACGCGTGTCACAAGCAAATAAATCAGCAATAACAATCCTGCGACGCCAAAGCTGACAAACAGCGTCAGTGGAAAGGCCGTGCCTTGTTTGGCGACTTGTTTAAACAAGATATCGACGATGCCATAGCCTGCCCATACGCCAAATAGCCATAGCGGGGTACGCGCGGCGGGCGGGCTTATACTAGCGTGCTCGCCTCCACCGGTATGTTTGGGCCGGTAAACCAACGCCCCCAACGCCAAAAACCCTAAGACCAAACCGAGCACTCGCGTGCCTGTCAGCACCTCACCAAATAATAAAAAAGCGGCGATAATAGGAATAATCAACGACAAGCGCTGGGCAGCGTCGGTTGCGACCATGCCGACCGATGCAATCGCACGGCCCAAGATAATAAAAACCGTCGGCAGCAGTATCCCAAGCGCCAGAATGATGCCCCAAGCGTTGCCAAGCGTGCTGATGCCGCTGACATCTGGCGTTAATAAAAACCATGTCAGCAAAAAAGCCACAGGATAACCTGCGACGATGGTCTGGCGAATATCGATATTTTTTTGCCGCAGGATTTTGAGCAGTACCGAGACGGCCACACTACACAGTACTGCTATCACCAAATACATCATAACCCCTACCTCTATCCTTTATTCATGTCAGAGCAACATCGCGCGTCAGCAATATACAAAACCATGGTAAACACTATAAAACCACTGAATGTAACAAAACATTTCCAATACAACAATGGCTTTTTGGTGTTTTATTGTGCTGATATTCATGGCATCTATATGCACGCAATTACAATTAGCCTGCAGGTCTGACAGGGAATTTTGCTAAAATAGCCAGCACTCCCAATCACAAAGTAAAGATTCAAAATAACGACCGTCATCGTTTGTTTTGGCGTACTGCTATTGATGTTTTATCACTGCCTATGAATGCTCTATTTCGCTTTTTTGAAAACCGCTTACCGGCCTTCCCCACCACCCCCATGCCGCTGCCCTCGCCTCGTGACGGTATGCTGCAGTTTTTGTGGGCTTGTACAAAGGGGCTGCGCGGCTGGCTGCTGCTGTTTATGGTGTTGTCAGCAGGCATCGGTATCTATGAAGCGATGCTGTTTGCATGGATTGGCGATATCGTCGATTGGCTTGGCGTCTATACGCCGCAGAACTTATGGCTAGAAAAAGGCGATATGCTGCTGCTGATGCTGGCGGTGATGATTGTCAGCCCGTTTTGGATTGCCTTATCCTCGTTTATTCATTTTCAGACCTTGCAAGGCGTGTTTCCCATGCAGATGCGCTGGCGTTTTCATCAGCGTATGCTTGGGCAGTCCATGCAGTTTTATCAAGACGAGTTTTCTGGACGCGTCTCGGCCAAGGTCATGCAGACCGCGCTTGCGGTGCGTGATACGGTGATGACCGTCACAGATATGTTTATGTATGTCACCGTATATTTTGTGACCAGTGGCATTATTTTATTTAATTTAGACAGCTTGTTATTGATTCCCTTTATCCTGTGGTTTGGGTTGGTGGCGCTGGCAATATGGTATTTTATTCCAAAGCTCAAACAAACCGCCATCGTACAAGCAGATGCGCGCGCGTTGATGACGGGGCGCATCACCGATGCCTATGCCAATATTATGACTGTCAAGCTGTTTAGCCACTCACGCCGTGAGCTTGGTTATGCCAAAAACGCCATGGGGCAGTTTTTAGGAACGGTACATGCGCAGATGCGCTGGGTCAGCTATTTAGAGGTCTTCACCCATCTTATCAGTGTGATTTTGGTCAGTAGTACCGCAGGGATTGGCCTGTATCTATGGCAACAAAGCGCGGTCGGGGTCGGGGCGATTGCCGCGGCGACGGCGATGGCGCTACGGCTCAATGGCCTGACGCGCTGGATCATGTGGCAGACTGCCAGCCTCTTTGAGAGTATCGGCACGGTACAAGACGGCATGCGCACGCTATCCGCGCCGCAGACGATCGTCGATAAGCCAAACGCAGCTGCACTAAGCGTCACCGAGGGACATATCGTCTTTGATCATGTCGACTTTAGCTATGAGAATGAAGACCACGATACCCATCACGCCACCGATAAAACGTTTAAACCGTCGGTAGCGACCACTGAAATGGCGCAAGACAACTCGGTCAAGCTGCTTGATGACTTTTATTTGGATATCAAACCAGGAGAAAAAATCGGCTTGGTCGGGCGCTCAGGAGCGGGCAAATCCACGTTGGTCAACTTGCTGCTGCGCTTTTTTGATGTCGATCGCGGCAAGATATATATCGATGGTCAAGCGATCGATGACGTCACACAAGACTCTCTGCGTCAGCAGATCGGTATGGTGACCCAAGACACTTCACTGCTGCATCGTACCGTACGTGAAAACATCGCTTATGGCCGTCCCGACGCCTCTGATGAAGAGATTATCCATGCCGCCAAACAAGCCCAAGCATGGGACTTTATCAAAGACTTATATGACGATAAAGGCAATACAGGTCTTGATACTCAAGTGGGTGAACGTGGCGTCAAACTCTCTGGCGGTCAACGTCAGCGCATCGCCATTTCTCGTGTTATGCTAAAAAACGCGCCGATCTTGTTATTGGATGAGGCCACCAGCGCGCTTGATTCTGAGATTGAGTTTGCCATTACCGAAAGCCTCAACGATATCATGACCGGCAAAACTGTGATTGCCATTGCCCATCGCCTCTCTACTATCGCCGCACTCGATAGGCTGGTAGTGATGGAAAAAGGCCGAATCATCGAGCAAGGTAGCCATGACGAGCTGTTGGCACAAGGCGGCGTCTATGCGCGCTTGTGGCAGCGTCAAAGCGGCGGGTTTTTGGGCGAAGACACCCCCTAGACCGCCATCATCATAAAAATAAAACATAAGGAAGTGGGCAGTTTATGGAAGCCTTTACCCATCGTATCAACTTAAGCGGCAAACAAGCACGCTACTACGACCTTGGTAGTCTCAACCCATCAGTAGCAGCAGAGCACAACAAACGTGCGCCTGCGCACTTTTATGGGGGCAACAGCTTTACGGTCGGTACTTATACGCCGCTGCTGCATGAGCTAGCAGCAGCGTTTGATATCAGTGCGCTTGCCCTACGCGGCTACTGGTACGATAAGCCGCAAAAACGCCGCCTCACTCGTGAGCAAGACGCTGAGCTATTGATTGAATTTTTGGAGCGCACCCAAGATCGGCCTGTGGTTGGTATCGGTCATTCGCAAGGTGCCACTGCCACCGCCATGGCCGCCGCCAAACGCCCAGATTTATTCTCCCAGCTGTATCTGATAGAGCCGGTCACCTTTACCAAAAACCAAGCGCGGCTATATAACTTATTGCCGCGGCGGTTTTTGCTCAGTCGAGAGCCATTTAAAAGTACGCTGACCAAACCCACTATTTGGGCGAGCGTTGATGCGTACTATCAAGCCCTACGCGCCAACCGAGCCTACAAACGCATCAGCGATGCACATTTATACGTGTTTGCTGAGCAAAGCTTGAGCGTCAATGCCAATGGTAGCCACACGCTGATGTTTGCCCCAGAGCAAGAGCTTGCCAACTATTTTGGTGCGCCGCATATCGACACCGCTCTAAAAAATCTCCGCTGCCCTTATACACTGATCACAGGCAAGCCGACCTTATTTATCAGCAATAAAGTCCGTAAGCAGTGGCAAAAATTTGTCCCTGCCGACAGTATCATCTCTTTGCCAGATTACGGCCATCTTTTGCCAATGGAAGCGCCCAAACTGTGCGCCCAAATTATCAATGAGCATTATAAAAACAGTCACTAAACTAAGCAATATAAGCCATGAGCGACCTTTTTGCCCCTGCCCCAACCGATAACTTATTGCCTTATGATGGTAGGGTAAATGACTTCGGCCGTATCATCGAGGATGACTGCCAGCTCTACGATGCATTATTGACCGAGCTACCATGGCAGCCTGATAGGGTGACCTTATTTGGCAAGACGCACGTCACCACTCGCCAAGTGGTATGGATGGGTGAAAAAGATCTGAGCTATCAGTACTCAGGTCATACCCGTCACAGCCTACCATGGTCAGATACCGTGTTTCACGTGAAACATCGTATTGAACAGCAACTATCAAGCATCGGTATTGATACCAATTTCAATTCTTGTCTGCTCAATTACTACCCGACAGGGCATGATGGTATGGGCTACCACGCCGATGATGAAAAAGAGCTGGGCGCGCGGCCTGTGATTGCTTCTTTATCACTGGGTGCCACACGCAAATTTGTCTTTAAGCACAAAAAAACTCAAGACAAAGTCGCACTTTATCTTGAGTCCGGTCAGCTAATCGTCATGCATGGCGAGACGCAGCACTTTTGGAAACACAGCATCACTAAGACAAAAACCGTCGCCGATGGGCGCATCAGCCTAACCTTTCGGCACCTACAGCCAGCTTAACGAATATAACTGCATGGGTATGGCTAATCGGTTTTTTATTTTACTTGTAAGACTATCTTGCCAAAGGCATCGCCTTTTTGTAGCTCATGATGCGCCGCCACCACTTCAGAGAGTGGGTAGACGCTTTGAATCTTTAAACGTAACTTTCCATCAGCGATGAGCTGTAAAACGCGTGCCATATCATCACCGCTGCGCTGTGCTTTGTAGCCTGTGACCGTTAGCTGCTTTTGCTCACCTGCTGCTTTGAGTTTATCAACCCAGATAGTCGGCAAAACAAAAACCCGAGCCGCAGGCTTGAGCACGCTCAGCGCTCGTACGCCTGCCTCATCACCGACCAGATCCAGTAGCACATCAGCTTGCAGATCAGGAAACGCCGCGCCGTTGGTATAGTCAATCCAGCCTGCCAGCTTGTCTTTATCGATTAAGTCTGCAAGCTTGTCATACTTCTCAGGTGAGCAAATAACCGTGACCTTGATATCGTCGTTGTCTACTTTATCCATCAATAGCTGTATCGCTAGGTGCCCCACCCCGCCTGCGGGTGCATTGATGACGACGTGCTGGCCTTTTTTGATATCAGCAAACTCAACAAACTGTAGCGCGGTTTGGCCAATACAAGGCAGTGCGCCTGCTTGCTTTAGTGTGACAGGATTGGGCACTTTGGCCAGCAGTTTGGCATCTACTGCCACATATTCAGCGTAGCAGCTGCCCTCAAAGCTCAAAGCCGCCACCTGATCACCGATGGCAAATTTATCACTACGGCTATCTACCACCGTACCTGCGACATCGAAACCCAAAATTGCTGGCTCGTTTTTATCAAACTTATTGTGTTGAATCGCCTCTGCACCCCAGCCTTTGCCTTGACGCGTCTTATAATCGACGGGGTTTATCCCTGCATACGCCACTTCGATCAAAACTTGCTCGTCTGCCAACGATGGCATCGCCACCCCGTCTTGATACTGCATCACTTCAGGTGCACCAAACTCTTTGATGAGGACAGCGTGCTGCGTGGTTGGCAGTGGTTTTTCGGTTGTTAAATTAGACATGGTATATATCCTTATCCGTCTATTGATTAAAGTATTTTTGGCTTTTTATACATACGTTTATACACGTACTCATACATCAGAGTCGGTGTCGTCACTCTCATAAGCTGCACCCGCTATAAGGTCAGCTCAGCACTGAGCGGCAGATGATCAGATAGAGTCGACCAAGGCTTGCCCGTGTGTACCCATGCGTCTTTGACCGTCAGATTGCGCACATAGATACGATCTAAGCTGAGCACTGGTAGCTTGGCTGGAAAGGTGGGCAAGAGCTTGCCATGACAGTGCTTAAAGGCTTCTGTCATGCCGAGGCTGGCCGCCAGCTTATCACAAGACATTTTCTTCCAGTCATTAAAGTCCCCGGCCAAAACCAGAGGTTGGTCGTCATCGATTTCGTTACGTACATAGTTGGCGATGGCCTCGTACTGTTTGATACGGTCGCGCTCAAACAAGTTTAGATGCGCGCACAATACCACCACTGGCCGCGCCCAGCCGACGGGTTGTACTTCACAGTGGAGAACGCCGCGCTGCTCTAGCTTATTGACGGTGATATTGACGTTATGCTTTGGGTCTAAGGGGAAGCGGCTGAGCACCGCGTTGCCATGATGGCCATTTTCGTACTCTGAGTTTTTGCCGTAGCTGTTTTGTAGTTTTAGGTACTCGCCAAACCACTCATGCTGAGACTGGTCAGGGTACTCATTGTATTGCATATTGCGCTTTAGGTTTTGACCCTGCACTTCTTGCAGACACAGCACATCAGAACCTATGATATCGAGCGCTTGCGCGATGCCTTGTATTTTGACTTGGCGATTCATCGGCGACATGCCTTTATGAATGTTATAGCTGGTTAAAACAAAAGAAGTCGTGGTAGTCATAGGTTTGGTCATAAACTCAGTATGGTAGGATAAGGGCGGCATGGTCTGCGGTGAGCCAAAACCGACGTAAAAAGAGCATTGATTCGTTGTGAACCAATGCTCTTATGTTATACCTAACTGCCGCCGATGGCTAATGCGTCATCGTATAACGCCAGTATCTGGCAGCCCCGGTTTAGTAGCGAGTCACCAGAGCAATCGGTTGGTCTGCACCCATGATATCTTGTGGCATAAACACCGCTTTACCACCATTATGAATGACATGCTCAATGATTTCACCGATGGCATCATCCGTCACGCCATCAGCAGCTGGGTCGTCTGCGAGGCTCAGTGTCTGCGCTTGTTCATCTATCTTTGCAGGCTGGATATAACCGCGGCGGACATAGAGGGTCTCGCCTACGCCTTGATAGGCACTGCGATAGACTTCTTGCAAGTCAGTCTGGAGCATACTGGCGCCACGTGCTTTATCTATCTCACCGAGGGCTTCTTGATGTAGCGACGAGCGATAGCCCTCGACCGCTTCTTGTACGCTATCGATGATATGCTGGGCGCTGCCATCTTCTAGGTTGGTCGCATTGGTGACGGTAGCAATGATGTTGTCAGGACGATCACAGACTTCTTTATAGTAGCCGATGTTTTTGGCATCACCCACGATGACCAGCGGCATTTTATTATCGCCCCACAGCTCTTGCACGCTTTTATCGACTTGATTAAAGAACTCTTTAAGATAGCTGCTTTCGTTGTTTGATGAGCGATCTGAGCCACCATCGCCTGTGGTATAGGGGCCATTATTTTCTACAGGAAATGGGATATTTTCCATGTTGTTTTGAGCATCGTCATCTTTATCAAACTCTCTGATGACACGATCGTTCGAGGCTTCGATGAGACGCGCATGTTCGCGGGTCAGCACCACGGTGTAGTAGTGGACGGCACTTGCCATATCACGTACTAGATCACGGGTGGCAAAACGATCTGAGATAACGACGCGCTCTTGGGTATCGATCGGCATACGGATGACTTTTACATCATCGGTGCTGGCAAATATCGCTAAGGTGTCAAGGTTATAGTTGTGATTGAGCTCTTTGGTTTTTGCGTAGATATTGTCCAAAATAACAGTAGCCGTACGCTTATCATGCTCGCTATTTAAACGCTCTTCGACGACTTTTAATTGGTTTTTTAGGGCAATAGGGTCTTGATCGTTGGCAGGGTGCTCACGATGCGTTTTTACAAAGATACTGACCGCAGGGTTGGCTTTGGTTTCACGTAAGCTCTTTAGAGTTGCTTTCATATATTGCTCCTTGTTTTATTATGATTTCACGGCTTTTTAGTATTTATTAAACCTAATATTTTTACACTTAGTATTTATTAAACGATGTTTTCTATTAAAAAAACTGCTTAAAAAAAACATCCACTTAAAAGACAGAGCTGCTTGTTTTTATGTTGTACTGCTTGTCATGCCTATGCTGATAGTCCATTACCTTGATGCTAACAGCTAAACCTCACGCTCTATAGGGTGAATTTGCAAGCAAATGATAGCGCTTTGTAAGCGAAACACTCTTTATTGTATAAATCATTGTATATAAACTTGCCTGACTCAAAAAATGACGGATTGTTTACAAGATTTTGCTCACTCACTGTTTTGTTTTATCGCACTGTCTACCTACACCGTTTGCGATTTTGCGCTGTTTGCGGTATGACTGGCGCGTAGGTTGTATTTTTGGCAAACGAACCCATCTTTTATACAGCTTATAAATAAAACAATAAGGCCGCCTACACCACCTCATGCCAAACGCATGATTGTCAATTATTCATATCAGATACCGGACGCCACTATGACAGCCATTTCTCCAGCATTACACCTTGTCGATTTTGACAACGTCTCACCCGCCACTCTACAAGACCAAGTCCGCAGCGCCATTGATGCGGCCAATGCTTTTTTAGATACGATGCCAGATTTAGACTCCTTGCCAGCTGACCGCCAAATAAGTGCTGAGCAAGCACTGGCAGATGTGATGAGCTTTGACCATATCAATCTGGCGTTGGACCGCAGTTGGGGGATTTTGTCGCATCTAAATAGCGTGATGAGTAATGATGATATCCGTCAGGTACATCACGAGCTGCTCCCCAAGCTTTCCGCTTATGGCACACGCGTCGGCCAACACCAACCGCTCTTTGGCCGTTATCAAGCCATCAAAAATGACACAGCGTTTTTTGCAGCGCTTGAGCCTGCGCGCGCACGGGCGATTGAGCTGGCACTGCGTAGCTTTGAGCTATCAGGCGTGGCATTGCCAAAAGAGGAGCAAGCAGCTTTTGCTGATATTCAAAGCAAGCTCTCAACTTTATCTGCGACGTTTTCAGACCATATTTTGGACGCCACTCAAGCCTATGCTCTGCCGCTTAGCCAAGCGCAGTTGGCAGGGTTAACCGACAGTGGCTTAGCACTGCTAGCAGATGCCGGTGAACAATATAAAGCGCGTGAGCTGGCTCGTGGTACGCTCTTGCAGGCCGATGTCGATGCCCTACCGACGCCTTATTATGTGGCCAGCTTAAACATCCCTGTATATTTGGCCATCATGACCCATGCCGACGACCGCGATTTGCGCGAGACGCTATACCGCGCGTATGTGACCCGTGCCTCAGAGTTTGACACGCATACCAATGCCAAAGGCGAGTCGCTAAATAACGCGGATATCATGAATCAGATTCTGCAGCTGCGTGAACAAAAAGCCAAGCTGTTGGGTTTTGATAATTATGCAGAGGTTTCTTTATCGACTAAGATGGCGGACAGTGTGATGGAGGTCGAAGACTTTTTGCGCAACTTGGCCACGCAGGCCACGCCAGCGGCGCAGCAGGACTTAGCGCAGCTACAGACATGCGCCCAAGACTACGGCATTGCTGAGCTACAGCCATGGGACAGCGCTTATATCGCCGAAAAAGTCAAACAAAGCAAGTTTAGCTTGTCGCAAGAAGAGATCCGTCCATATTTCCCCTTACCAAAAGTCATCAGCGGCTTGTTTGCAATCGTTGAGCGCCTATACGGTATCAAGGTACAAGAGCACAGCGAGTCGGTGTCGCGCTGGCACGATGACGTGCGTTTTTATCAGTTGTTTGATGCCGATGATACATTGCTTGGAGGGTTTTACTTCGACTTGTTTGCTCGTAGTGGCAAGCGCGGCGGCGCATGGATGAGTGGCTTTCAGTCGCGCTATCGTCATGAGGCCGCAGAGCATCAGCAGCTACCAGTTTGCTTTATGGTTGGCAACTTCACCCCTGCCTTAGATGGCAAGCCAAGCCTATTGACCCATGATGAGGTATTGACCTTATTTCATGAGTTTGGTCACGGTCTCCATCATTTATTGACCCAAGTGACGGTCGGCGATGTGGCTGGGGTCAATGGGGTTGAATGGGACGCCGTCGAGCTGCCCAGTCAGTTTATGGAAAACTGGGCATGGGACAGCGAGGGCATCGCGCTGATTAGTAGTCACGTCGATACTGACGAGCCACTACCAACCGATAAGCTTGATGCTCTACTGGCGGTAAAAAACTTCCAAAGCGGCATGCAGACCTTACGTCAAATCGAGTTTGCCTTGTTTGATTTGCTGATTCATGCACACACGCCAGCACTTGATTATGAGGGTATTTTGGCGACACTAGATGCGGTACGTCGTGACGTCGCTCTCATGCATACCCCCGACTACAACCGTTTTGCCAATGGCTTTAGTCATATCTTTGCAGGCGGCTATGCGGCTGGCTACTATTCGTACAAATGGGCAGAGCTACTCTCTGCCGATGCCTTTAGTAAGTTTGAAGAAGACGGTATCTTTAACCCAATCACCGGTAAGGCGTTTCGTGAGACGATTTTGTCGGTCGGTGGTAGCTTCCCTGCCAAGACCAACTTTGAAAACTTCCGTGGTCGTAGTGCCAGTATTGATGCGTTATTGCGCCATAGCGGTTTTGTCGCGACTCAAGGCATGCAAAACACCGATACTACTCACAGCACGCGCGAGGGCATCTAAATGCGTTATCAATCATCAACCCCCAAGCGCCGGTTTTTAGCAGGCGTTCGTTGCCCTAAATGTCAGGCGATGGATGCGGTGGTGCAGGTAAATATCGTCACGCCCGTAGCTGATGAATATATCGAGTGTACCCAGTGCGGGCACACAGAGCGCCGTCCAGACCCTGATGCCATCAGTGCCAAGAACCATGCCGAAGACCAGCTCGCTCGCGATGCCATGACGACAGGCACCAGCGGGACAGTGAAGTTTAAGCCCTAAATGGCACATATCGCTATTTGATGATAGCGACGTGTTTTATTCTTTAACGGTGTTTTAAGCCTATCTTTTAATAGATAGGCTTTTTATTTTGAGTTTGCTATAGTATGGCCTCTGATATCTTTGACATAAATTGACCAAAGTATGAAAAACAAAAAACCGCACCCTTTATTAAATAAGCATTTAAACAACAAACCCTCTAAATCGCACTCAAAAGCCGCAGTCACTGTGATATTAGTTTTGCTTGTTGCAGCTTTTGGTTACTTTATTTGGACGCAGTCTCAGCCTAAAGTAAGCGAGCCTATCGACCAATCCTCGTCGGCCTTAGCTGAACAGACTAAAATAACAAATACGGTAGCGTCTCCCGATGTCTCACCAGATGATATAAAGAGCGATATAGAAAAGAGTGATGTAGAAGGTAGTATAGATGACACGGCTGATGATGGCACCAGCCGTGATAATAATACGATAAATACCGAAAACAATAGCGCTGCGATGGCCAGCAACCAAATACCAGATCCAAAAGCCATCCTACAAGCACCGCTACCACAGAATAATAGCTTAGCCAAAGAAGAGATTGATCGGTTAGAAGATGAGCGCCAACGTCTCGCCGAGCAAGAAAAACTGGCCGCTGAGCAATTAGCAATGAATAAAAAACTTGCCGATATGAAGGCAGAGCAAATCGCTCTACTCGAACAGCAAATCGCCCAGCTAGAAGCGGATAACGCCAGCAAAACCACTGAGCAATAAACATTGGATTTTTTAAGGGGCTGATCATGGCAAGCATCCAACTCACTCACGCCCCTATCTTAAATAGTAGCGCGCAGCTGCTTATCCTGCCTGTCAATACTGCTGGCATTTTGTTAGACCCTATTCTCACGCGCGCCAAAACGCTGTTTCCTGACAACTACCAGCGCTATCATCGTGCCTGCCGCGACGGTAGCTTGCACGTGGGCAGCTGTCTTTTGCATAAGCGCATGCGCGAGCAAGCGGGACTTGCAGCCAGTAGTAATGGCAATCAGCCAAGCCACATTGCCAATCTTGTGATATCAGACCATCCCTACCATTCGGCTCGTATGCGCTGGCTGACTGCCGCGTTGATACAGCTACGTGAGCAGCTGATACCACTGATACGCTATCACGGAATGCGTAGGGCCGCTCTTCTGGCCCGTCCCCTAATTTATGATACTACGACGCGGCAGCACTCACCTGCTACCGCGCATTTAGCAAATGCCGTACCGCCGGATTGGGCTACAGAAATATTACCGCTTTTGATGCAGCATTTACAAGATCTGCCCAAACTGCGTATCAATGTACACGTCCCCAAGCATTTTGACATTTAAGCATCCATTAAAACAATCTGCCAAATAGCATCCGTGCTTGCTTAAGTCTAACCGACACACCAGTCGACACCAGCAACATGTATATTGCTTGTGTTGCATGACCTATCGGCTTTATAACGGCCAAAAAAAACCGCCTTAAGCATTCATAAAGAACAACTTAAAGCGGTTTTGGGTGTTTATAAAATGCATCACACGTTTATAACGACAGCTTAGTTTTGCTCAACACCCTTCATGGTTAGCTTGATGCGACCACGGTTGTCGACGTCTTGAACCAAGACATTGACTGACTGACCTTCGCTCAGATAGTCTGATACGCTCTCGACGCGCTCTTCTGCGATTTGTGAGATATGCACAAGGCCATCGGTGTTTGGCAATACATTGACAAAGGCACCAAAGTCTACGATACGGGCAACCGTACCGGCATACGTTTTGCCTACTTCCACTTCAGCCGTCAACGCTTCGATTTTGCCAATTGCCGCTTTGGTCGCTGCTTTATTTTCACCAAAGATACGAATCGTACCACCGTCATCGATATCGATGACTGCGCCAGTCTCTTCAGTCAACTGACGAATCATAGCGCCGCCTTTACCGATGACATCACGGATCTTGTCTGGGTTGATCTCGATGACCGCGTAGTTTGGTGCATGCGCGTTGATTTCAGTGCGGCTTTGCGGCAAGACTTTATTCATCGCCTCAAGGATATGAATACGACCAGCATGCGCTTGCTTTAGCGCTTGCTCCATGATGTCAGGGGTGATGCCTTCGATTTTGATATCCATCTGCAGCGCAGTGATACCGTCTTTTGAGCCCGCCACTTTAAAGTCCATGTCGCCCAAATGATCTTCGTCACCTAAGATATCTGATAGAACAGCAAAGCGATCGCCTTCTTTTACCAGACCCATGGCAATACCTGCCACAGGGGCTTTTAGAGGCACGCCAGCATCCATCAATGCCAAGCTAGCACCGCACACAGACGCCATAGAAGACGAACCATTTGACTCAGTAATCTCTGATACCACACGAATGACGTACGGGAAGCGCTCGCTGTCTGGTAGCATGGCTTGAACACCGCGGCGCGCTAGGCGACCATGACCGATCTCACGGCGCTTAGGGATACCTTCACGGCCTGTCTCGCCGACAGAAAAGTGCGGGAAGTTGTAATGCAGCATGAAATGATCACGAATCGTACCGCTTAGTGAATCAATCATATTGACATCACGGCTGTTACCCAACGTCGTGGTTACTAGCGCCTGCGTCTCACCACGCGTAAACAGCGCAGAGCCGTGGGTATAAGGCAATACGCCAACTTGCACGTCTAACGCACGCACGGTCTCAAGGTCACGGCCATCAATACGCGGCTTGCCTGATAAGATATTGTCACGAACGGTGCGGTATTTCAGATCTTCGTAGATGTCTTTTATCTCAGAGACTTTGCTGTCGTAGTCTTCTGATTCGCTATCCCCTGCCAGTGCTTCGATGGCAGCATTTTTGATATCATCGAGTTTGCTATAGCGATCTTGTTTGTTGGTGATAGTATAGGCATCAGCCACTTGCTCACCAAACTGCGCTTTCATGCTACTCTCAAGCGTCTGATCTCGCTCAGGTGCCGCAAACTCTTGCTTGGCAGTGCCGACTTCTTCTGCCAAAGAGGCGATATTGTCGATGACGATTTGCTGCTGCTGATGACCGTATAACACAGCGCCCAACATCTGATCTTCTGACAGCTCTGCGGCCTCAGACTCTACCATCAACACTGCTGACTTGGTACCAGCAACAACCAAATCTAGATCACTACTCTCTAGCTGCTCAAGCGTTGGGTTGAGTACATATTCACCATTGATAAAACCAACACGCGCTGCCGCGACAGGGCCATTAAATGGCGCATCAGAGATAGCAAGCGCCGCTGACGCACCGATAAGCGCTGCAATATCAGCAGACTGAGTCTTGTCTGATGACACCACGGTGGCGGTAATTTGGATTTCGTTTACATAACCTTCAGGAAACAACGGGCGAATCGGACGATCGATAAGACGCGAGGTAAGGGTTTCAAACTCGCTAGCGCGGCCTTCACGTTTGCCATAAGCGCCTGGGATTTTACCCGCGGCATACATTTTTTCTTGATAGTTTACGGTGAGCGGAAAGAAGTTTTGACCTTCTTTGGCTTCTGATTTTACTACCGCTGCTACAAGGACAGTCACCCCGCCCATATGAACCAAAATAGAGTTGGCTTGACGAGCCACGCGTCCTGTTTCGATGACAACCTGCTGGTCGCCATACTGAAATTCGCGCTTAATAGTATTAAACATTGTCATATAATCTTCCTAATGTTGACTGACAAAAACTAATATCAGCATCGTATAAAGCTGATATCTGTCATTAAAATTCTTTGAATATAGCCGTTCGCTGACTGACATCGTTTGCTATGTCATAGCCGCGGCGGCATATCTCATTACGATCTTTGTATCCATGCCTGCCACAGATATTTTGCTGGTATGTATATGTGGCTGTGCAGATGTGGTCTTACTATCGTTTGATCGATCTATTATCTAAAACCAATGCAGCGCGCTTAGCTACCTGCATCTTATGCTACCTTGTGCAATATATTTATGATGACTGCCTTATTGGCACTCCCTGCATAAACACCCTACTCACTGGCAAGTCCTCTATCTAACAATCGCTAAGCCATCAAGTTAACAATGCATTATTTTACAGTGATTTGTGGCTATTGACCAATCAATTACAAAACGGTACGTCCACCGCTGATGATCGACCATTATCACTATAACAGACAGTAAGAATAACACACAGCGCACGTGCTACACGCATCACCGATGCAAACAGTATTACTTATTAACTTCTTAACTTCTTATAAATTAAGCATAAAAAAAACGGCGTGAAACTATTCCACACCGTTTTTAGAAAAATCTATTGTATCGATATCAGCAAGTAAGTGTGACGCGCTCTGCTAGAAGCTTGACAGTTAGCGCCTAAAGGGGCGTCACTTATCTGAATGAGCGCTCGTACTATCGTCGCTGTATTAACGACGTAGACCTAACTGGCTAATAAGAGTGGTATAGCGACCAAGATCTTTACCTTTTAGGTAATCAAGCAATTTGCGACGCGTGTTCACCATACGGATAAGGCCGCGGCGGCTATGATGGTCAGCTTTGTGCTCTTTAAAATGGTTTTGCAAATCATTGATACGTGCACTTAACAACGCTACTTGTACTTCTGGAGAACCCGTGTCGTTTTCGCTGCGCTGGTATTGGGCAATGATTTGTTCGCGATCAGTATTGGTTAGCATAAATATCTCCGGCAATGCTAAAAGCTCTAAATACGCTCGAATTTGAGCGATATATAAAGCAGTAAAATAAAAAGTAAAACAGCTTATACGGCATTCAGGACAACCCTGCATTACTAGAGTTGACCTAGTGTCTCTAAGCTCAATCACATAAGATCATCATCTAAAAAAGGCAGATAAGTCACGGCTCTATCTCGCTCCTTATGAGCGCAATGATTTAAGCCTAATGCTATCTTCAAACCAAATTTAAATGTGGCGGCAATTATAACAAAAAACTGCTGAACCCGCAGCAGTTTTTCATATTAGTTTGTGATAAAAAGCGAAGGATACAAACCGGCTCAAACGCGTCAAAAGATGATAGTAGATCTATAAGTTATTAGACCAACTATAATGCTTCTATTTTTTTGCGTCTTTTTGTGTCGCATGCGCGCCCAGCTCGTTGTCCTCTAAAGGCACCGTGGTGGCTTCCGCTAAGCTATCTGGCGTCGCATCTTCACGTGGATTGATATCCTCAGACAGTTTTTCAATTTCTTGTTCTTGTTGATCCATATTATCTGTGGACTGACTCATAATCCCTCCTATTTTTATTATTTCCATTTAGTTACAGCTAAACTCAACTATAAATAAGCTGTATTGATTACTGATCTTTTTTTACATTTTCTAAATTATCAGCAATTCTATCAGCCGCCGCCTCAGAATTCTCTGTGTGGTTGTCTTCAGTTTGGCTTTTTAGTGCCGCCTTTGCTGATTCTGAGCGTTGTTGTTCTAGCTTCGTATCGTTTGGATTTGAATTGGCCATGATAGTTTCCTCTTGATAATAAAACTTGATAATAAAACTTGATAATAAAACTTGATAATAAAACTTGATAATAAAACTTGATTGTAAAATAAGTGTAAATGTTAGCTGTTGAAGCGTTTTAAACAGAACAAGTAATAGACAAAATATTGCACATACACAGTTACGATAATGCTTTGTCAATAGCAGCAACGAAATTGTCAATATCGTCTGGATTACGCGAGGTAATCAAATTACCATCAACTTGTACGGTCTGGTCTACAAAGTCTGCCCCAGCATTTTGCAAATCTGTCTTTAGCGAATGATAAGCCGTAAGCGTCTTACCTTTTGCGATACCGGTATTAATAAGCACCCAAGGCGCATGGCAAATCACCGCTAAAGGCTTACCAGCATCATTAATAGCATGAATCAGCTGATGGGCGTCTTGCTTGCCGCGTATGGTGTCAGCATTGACGGTACCGCCTGGCAAGACCAACGCGTCATAGTCGTTCGCGTCTGCTTCGCTAGCAAAAATATCAGCAGTAAACGTATCTGCTTTATCGACGTCTTGCTGCATCGCTTGGACTTGCTTGTCTTTGTTGGTAGTAATCAACACTGTCTGATAACCCTTATCTTTTAGCTGGTTATTGACATCTTCATACTCGGCTTGTTCAAAGTGATTATGTAATAAAAAAGCAATGGTCTTCATCGTTATCCGTATCCTTATCGTTGTCTCTGTTAGAAACTACTTTTTATCGATTTATAGCCACGTATTTATTATTCTATTTTTAGATAGCAAAATCATAATCCATTATTTTTATTTGCTTATATTTTTATTAATAATTATTACCATATTCCCTCTCAATCCTATATATTAAAACTACAATGCGTTTCTAGTTTTTCTTATAATTTATTATTATTTTTATAATTCATTCAAACGTCCTGTTTTTTCTTATCTTAATAAAACTCTTAATTATTATCTTTATTATGAGTATTTTTATTATTATGATGTCACGTTTCCCTCGCTGACTTAATCAATGTACAAAAAAAACAGGTCTCACCATAGGCAAAACCTGCAATAAAATGTGACGATATGTGATTAGTGTAAACTGTTAGTAAGCCAACTGGGCAATAAGCTGCTGATCAACCAAAACGGTAACATTAACGTTGAATAAGCTTTTTCGGTTGTAGCCTACCGTTTAGACTGACAGCACCCAAACCCAAAAACTGACCTTGCTCATCTAGCAGACGAATATCTACTGGTACGTCAGAGGCGAGAGCTGTGTTGCTGACAGTCGTTTCGTGAGCCGCAGTAGCTTCTACTACTTGGCTGCTGGCAGACTGGCGAATGTTTTGGGATATATAAGCCTGTAGCTCATCTGTCAATTGTGCAGACACATTTAGACGCTGTCCCATATGGACACGCTGACATTGCTCGGCCGTCAGCGTCATTTGTGCAGGTATCTCGATACAGGCATCTATCGGCATCAGCTGCGTGAAACGCTCGGCCAATGGCAGATCTTCTAGAGCAGATAAAGTGATGGCATTATCAACCTTAAAGCTACCAACTTGTAAGCGGCGCAGGGCGGTGAGATGGCCGAGTGTGCCGAGCGCTTTAGCGATGTCTTCACCCAGCACGCGCACATAAGTACCTTTGCTACAAGTGACGGTTAGCTGAATCTGCTCATGATCGAGCGCTGTTAGGCGAATAGAGCGGATAATAATATCTCGCGGCTCACGCACGACGTCGATGCCAGCGCGGGCATATTCGTAGAGCTTTTTACCGTCTTTTTTTAGGGCAGAGTACATCGGTGGTATCTGCTGCTGCGCGCCTAAAAACTGCTGGGCAAGCTCCTCTAAAGCGGCAGCATCAAATGTCGGCACAGAAGCCGTTGCAACTACTTGACCTTGAGCATCTCCTGTATCTGTCTGGCCGCCAAGCAAAATGGTGGCTTGATAAGATTTGTCGGCATCTAGCTGATAGTGGCTAAACTTGGTGGCCTCTCCCAGACAAATCGGCAACAGACCGGTGGCCATGGGGTCGAGCGTCCCCGTATGGCCTGCTTTTTTGCTGTCATGGTTTGGGGATTTAAACAAATACTTAACCTTGGACACTACTTGCTGCGAGGTCAGACCATAGGGCTTATCCACCAAGATAACCCCTGAGACTTTTATCTTGTCATTTTGCTTCGCTGGGATAGACATAATATAGGCTTACTCGTCATGCTCGTTTTTTTCGGTTTTGCTGACGGCCTGATTGATCAAATCCATCATATAATTACCATGCGCTGTCACTTCATCATAGTGAAAACGCAAACGCGGGGTCGTACGCGTTTTTAGGCTGTGGCTAAGCTCGGTGCGCAAAAATCCTGCTGCTTTATTGAGCACACTGATGCTCTCTTCATGATTGGTCTTGGTCATCGCATCATCGAGCCCTGGCTCCATGATAGTGACATAAATGTCAGCGTAACCCAAATCAGGACTGACTTTGACACTAGAGATGGTGACAAAACCGGTCAAACGCGGATCATTGACTTCGTCGCGAATAAGGACGGCAAGCTCACGCTGGATTTGATCGGCTAAGCGTTGTAAACGTTGATTCATGTTATTACCTTAATATGAGTATGGCTTAGTTAATATGGCTTATTTTTATTGGTTAAGTGACTTGGTCATGAGGACTTATCTATGGTAAAAAAGGCCTAGCAGGATGTACCTGTTAGGCCTCTGTACTACGGTCTATCCACCACACCTTTCAGACTTGGCTGATAGAGCCTATGGTCTGATGGGTGTTTGTATCTAGCTTTGTTTTTAGATAGTACGAGCGAACTCTTGGATTTCAAAGACTTCGATCTTATCACCCGCTTCGACATCATAACCACGAACCGCAAGGCCACACTCCATACCAGTACGTACTTCATTGACGTCTTCTTTATAGCGACGTAATGACTGCAACTGACCTGTAAAGATAACCTTGTCATCACGCAAGACGCGAATAGGCTTGTTACGGTAGATTGTACCTTCGACCACCATACAACCAGCGGCGGCACCAAACTTACTAGAGCGGAAGACTTCGCGAACCTCAGCGATACCAAGGATTTTTTCGCGATGTTCAGGCGCTAGCATACCGCTCATTGCCGCTTTGACATCATCGATTAGACCATAGATGACGCTATAATAGCGGATATCGATATTGGCGACATCAGCTTTGCGGCGTGCTGTCGCATCTGCGCGGACGTTAAAGCCGAGCAATACCGCTTCGCTAGATTCAGCAAGCGTGACATCAGATTCAGAGATAGGGCCCACACCTGAGCTGATCACTCTGACTTTGACTTCGTCCGTTGATAATTCGTTTAAGGCGGCCAGTAAGGCTTCTAATGAGCCACGAACATCTGTCTTTAGCACGATGTTCAAGGTCGATACATCGCCTTGTTCCATCTGATCAAACATGTTCTCTAAACGCATTTTGTTCTGACGCTCGAGTTGACGCTCGCGCTCACGATTGGTTCTAAAGTCCGCAACTTCACGTGCTTTTTTCTCATCAGTGACGACTAAGAACTCGCTACCAGCGGCTGGCGTTTCAGGTAAACCTAAAATCTCGACAGGAATAGAAGGACCCGCTAACTTGATACGCTGACCGCGCTCATCTGTCATCGCGCGCACTTTACCGTAGTATTCACCTGCCAATACCAAGTCGCCTTGCTTGAGTGTGCCTTTTTTGACCAACACGCTCACCACAGGACCACGACCTTTTTCTAGTCTTGACTCGATGACCACACCTTGCGCTGAACCATCAAGTGGTGCTTCTAGCTCCATCAGTTCAGCTTGCAATCCGATAAGCTCTAATAACTCGTCGATACCGTCGCCTGTCTTAGCAGAGATACGTGCCATCGGGGTATCGCCGCCCCAATCTTCTGACACCACTTCTTTGGTCGTCAGCTCATTGAGAACACGATCTGGGTCAGCACTTGGCTTATCCATTTTGTTGATAGCAACGATAATCGGCGTACCAGCAGCGCGCGCATGGTCGATGGCTTCTGCTGTTTGTGGCATCATACCGTCGTCAGCGGCCACGACCAAGACGACGATATCAGTCGCTTGCGCGCCGCGCGAACGCATGGCACTAAATGCTGCGTGACCTGGGGTGTCAAGGAAAGTAATCACACCGCGGTCAGTCTTAACATGATAAGCACCGATGTGCTGAGTAATACCGCCTGCTTCGCCAGTCGCTACTTTGGTCTCGCGAATCTTATCGAGCAATGAGGTCTTACCATGGTCAACGTGACCCATGATAGTGACGACAGGTGGACGGGTTTGCACGTTACTGCTGCGCTCATCGACAGCATCTTGTAAATCGTCTTCGACCTTGGTATCACTGACAGGGACAGGGTTGTGGCCCATCTCTTCAACGAGCAGACTTGCTGTCGCTTGATCGATGGTGTCTGATTCGCGAGCAATTTCACCCATTTTCATCAGTAATTTAATGACTTCACGAGCCTTGACTGCCATACGCTGCGCAAGATCTGCAACAGTGATATGCTCACTGATTTCGACGTCATAGATGATTTTTTCGACAGGTTTTTCAAACTTGTGCTGTGAGGCTTGCGTTGAACGTAAACCGTTTTTGCGGTTTTTGAATTCACGCTCATCTTGGTTTTTACGGCGGCGGCCACGAGCACCCGTGCTACTAGCACCACGCTTGATCTCACGGCGCTCTTTTTCAAACGACTCTTCTAGAGCATCACCGACCAGACCTTCGGCCAACGGCTCATCTTTACGCACTTCTGCCACAGGCTCACGATCGGTATATTTGCCTGCCATTTTACGCATTTGCTCAAGCGTACGCTTTTGCGCTTCTTCTGCTTGCTTACGGCGTGTTTCTGCTTCAATTTCACGCAGACGCGCTTCCTCGGCTTCGCGCGCTTCACGAGCTTTACGCTCAGCAGCGGTTTCTACCTTTGGTTTGGTCGTAGCGGCTTTTTTCTTCGGTTGCTCTTTTGGCTTCACTTCAGCGGCTGCTTTGCCACCTTTTTTTACCACCACAGAGGCTGAAATATCGTCGTTTTTATCGTCAGACTTTTTGCTTGAACCTAGGCTTGCACGCATAGCGGCCAGCGTTGCCGCTTGACGCTCTTCTGCTTTTTTCTTAGCAGCAGCACGTTCTTCTGCTTCTTTAGCAGCACGAGCTTGGGCTTCGATTAAGGCTTGCTCACGAGCAGCCAACTCTTCAGCCATCTTTTCTGGATTGGGTTTTTCAAAGACTTTCTTTTTACGCACTTCCACATTGACGCTCTTAGACTTACCTGAAGAGCCGGTCACACGCGCGGTGCTAGTCGTCTTAGACTTCAGACTAATACGGCGCTTTTCTTGCTGACCATGACTTTGCTTTAAATACGTCACCAACTTCTCTTGCTCAAGCTCGGTGACTGGGTCATCCTCTGCGCGAGCAGGCAGCCCAGCATCCACCAGTTGCTGTCTTACAGCACTTGCGGTTTTGCCTACCATATCTGCCAGTTCTTTGACGGTCTTATCTGCCATTTATTATCACCTACTGTCTATTATTTGCTATATGTTCAATTCAGTTGTTGGCTACAAATGATTGGGGTAAGGCTGATTTCATGCGCTCATCTGTCCGTATTGATACGGCAATAATGCCTGTGACGGTATGAGTGCCTGTTATCAGCGCTTTATTATCAATAGCATATCACCAAAAGACAGCGATATGCAGTTACCGCTTATTCATCGAACCAAGATTCCCGAGCTTTCATGATGAGTTGTCCTGCAGTTTCAGAATCTAATCCTTCGATATCTTCTAAATCGAAGACGGCTTGTTCTGCCAAGTCATCTACGGTAATGATGTCTTTTTGTGCCATTTTATAGGCCCAGCTGACCGTCATCCCTTCAAGCTCTTGCAGCTCTTGACTTGGCTCTTTCATGTTTTGTTGTTTGACCAGCTCATCTGCGATGACCACTTCTTTTGCACGCTCTTGAATGATGTCAATCGCTTCGTCGTCCAAACCTTCGATATCATAAAAAGTCTCTACAGGTACGTAGGCGACTTCTTCGATACTGGTAAAGCCAATATCCACCAGCGCTTGTGCCAGATCATGATCGACCTCCAAACGCTCATAAAACAGCTCAATAAAGGCTTTGGATTCGTTTTCTTGACGCTGCTGATACTCTTCTTCTAGCATCATGTTGAGCTTATAACCAGTCAGCTCTGAAGCCAGACGGACGTTTTGACCTTGTGAGCCAATCGCACGCGCGAGCTGGTCGTTGGTGCTAAAGATAATATCAGCGGTTTGGGTATCTTCATCGAGGATGATACTGCTAACATCGGCTGGCTCTAGCGCACTGATGATAAATTGGGCTGGGTCATCTGACCACACCACCACATCGATACGCTCACCATCGAGCTCTTGCTGCACCGCTTGGATACGCGTACCACGCATACCAATACAAGCGCCAACTGGATCAATACGATGGTCGTTGGTCTTGACTGCTATTTTAGCACGAGTCCCAGGCAAGCGAGCGACGTTACGGATTTCGATGATTTGCTCTGCAATTTCAGGCACTTCTTTTTGCATCAAGGCTGAGAGCATCTCAGGGTGCGTGCGTGATAAAAGCAGCTGCGCACCACGGTTTTCACGGTTAACATGATATAAAATAGCGTTGATACGTGATTTTGGACGTAATTGCTCACGAGGCAACATCTGATCCCGTGACAAATAGCCTTCGGCATTGTCACCTAAGTCGATGATATAGCCATCACGAGTTTGTTTTTTTACTTCGCCATACATCATCTCACCGATACGTGGCTCAAAAGCGTCTGCAACCAGTGCACGCTCCGCTTCACGGATCTTTTGAATAATGACTTGTTTGGCTTGTGTGGCAGCGATACGGCCAAACTCAATCGACTCGATCTGCTCTTCTTTGATGTCACCGATGGACCACTCGTCTTGATCTAAGTCACTGATGGCCAACTGACACGCAGGCATTTCGTGATCTTCATCGGCAACCACTGTCCAATAACGATAAGTATCATAGTCGCCAGTTGCACGGTCGATTGATACGCGCACCGCCACTTCTGGCTGCTCGGTATATACTTTTTTCTTGGTTGATACCACCAAAGCATCTTCTATAGCTTCAAAGATATCTTCAGGATTTAAGCCCTTTTCATTACTGACAGTTTCTACTACCGTTAAGATTTCACGACTCATGCTATACCTGTCCTATCATTTTTTAATTGACTTAAATTTTATCATTAATGTATTAACGTTGTTTTTCACCATAAACCATCTAGGTCATTTGTGCAGTCGCTCAGGTAGGCCACCTAAGCATCTTCGTATACCAGATTGGCTTTATCAATATTACTTAACGCAATATCAAACTGCTCGCCATCAGCGGCCGTCAACTTCAATGAAGTGGCATCGATACTGTCTAGCGTACCTGTCACTTTGCGGCGTTTTTGCTCACCTGTCCCGATCGCTTGGATCAAACGTAGGCTGATGGTTTGACCAACATACGCATGCATTTGCTCATCTGAGAAAAACGCGCGATTAAAACCAGGCGATGACACCTCTAAGACGTACTCACCTGCGATGGGATCATGCACTTCAAGAATACCGCTGACTTGATGGTTCACCGCCGCACAGTCTTCGATAGTGACGTGTTTGCCCTGAGCCTGCTCTTCTGGCAGTGCTTCGATATAAATACGCAGCAATGAGCGACGGCCTTGCGGCGCAAACTCTATGCCCCATAGCGCCACATCACAAGCAGCAACTGCAGGCGCGATGATATTGGTCAGTTCTGCAACTTTGGTCGAAAGTTTCATAATTTATTTATATTTTCCTGTTCACTTATCTATCATACTCACAAACTCTATTAAAGTTATGCTGATCGTTTACCGATGATAATCACTCACCGTGATGAGTCATACTCATATACTGTAAACCAAGACAGATTGTTATATGTATGCGCGTTTATATAAGGCTGAGCAAAAAAAACATCAAGCTCAGCCAAACATTGCTTTTATTATTCATAAAGCAGTACTATCGATAAAGGAGTGGGGAATAAAAGATAGTGTGCTTACGAAACAATCGTGCCAATGGCGGCAAGTGACGACCCGTATCGTGCTCTATAGACATAGAGCTTAGCATAAGTAGGATAGATACCGCGATAACACTGACCTTCAGATACAAAAAAACCCACAAACATTATGGTGGGTTAATCGTTACTGACAAATTTAGTGTACAAAACATCAGTATAAAAAGTGGTAGCGGGGGCTGGATTTGAACCAACGACCTTCGGGTTATGAGCCCGACGAGCTACCAGACTGCTCCACCCCGCATCAATCTAGAACGCATATTATAGGGAAGGTTTGTATGATTGTCAATACTTATTTTAAATAAAATTTAAACAAGCCTTTTATCATCAATCAATCTGCCCTGACGTCATGCTGCGTCATAAAACTTGGTGCGATTGGGGGGACTTGAACCCCCACAGCTTGCGCTACCACCCCCTCAAGATGGCGTGTCTACCAATTCCACCACAATCGCGTTTTTTACTGCTTTTATTTGCCATTCAGCTTATCAAGTGTCTATATAAGCAACTCTAAAGCCAGACTGCGAAAACAGAAAAGGCATTGTAAATCTAACGTCTAAAAATAGCAAGTACTGCTGGAAAAAAGACCGTCATTCAAACCCTAATCCATAAAAAACCAGCCATTTACTACTCTACTGCCTACAAGGCTTCCCCTGTAGGCCGACAGTGAGCCAGCCGTTATTGAGGGTTTTGGGTCAAGGGGCGCGGCGTTTGCGGCGCTGACACCGGTGCATCTAAGCGAAACTGATCTTCTGCTTGCTTACGCGCATGTACTGCTAGTGTCATACTGGTGATAAAAAATATCACTGTCAAAACAGCAGTCGCTCGCGTCAAAAAGTTTGCGGAGCCTGCCGCCCCAAAGACGGTACCAGACGAGCCTGCACCAAAAGAAGCCCCAGCGTCTGCCCCTTTACCATGCTGTATCAAAATCAAGCCAATCATGGCAATCGCCACAATAATATGCAGGGCTAATATAAACGTAAACATGCTGGCCTCTTTTGCCGCGTAATGACGACTGATAACGGAAAATAAATCTAAGAATCAATATATAAGCTGACTTGAATCTAACAAAGCGACAATCTAACAAGGCGACTTCAAAGTCCGGACCATTAGCAAATAACAATGTTAACTTTCTATTGCTAACCTTTTACGTTACCTACTAACTCTACTTTACCTACTATGAAAGCACAGAGGCGACTTCACGCAAAAGTCACTGCCCGATCGCTTATATATGAGATTATATAAATAAGGCGCATTGTACACGATTACAAGGGCACTGTTAAACCCACTTTTATCAACTGATAAAGACATTTTGTATACAAATGATGACCTTACCATAACCGTATGTTTATAGTGCCCGCATCAGTACCAGCATCACTATACATACCAGTGAACCAGTTGCGATGTTAGGCGTAATGTCAGACGCCTTAGGCTCGCCCATTGCCAAAAGCTTGCGCAATTGCCAAAAAGCTGGCAGCTTTTAATGAAGCGCCGCCGACCAGTGCGCCATCAATCATAGCATCTGCCGCAAAACTATCGGCATTGTCAGCATTGACGCTACCTCCATATAAGACTGTGATATTGTCCAATGCTTCCCCGTAGCCTGCGACCGTCTGCTTGATATGCTGATGCGTCGCGCTGACCTCGGCCACGGTAGGCACTTTACCTGTACCGATGGCCCATACTGGCTCATAAGCGATGATAAGGCGATCGAACAAGGTGTCAGCAAGCGCAGGCTGCTGCGTTAGTATGTCTTTTATGACGGTGAGCTGCTCATCGATAACTGCAAGTGTTTGTCCAGCGTCATACTGTGCTTGTGTCTCTCCGATACAAAACACCACGCCTAGGCCTTGGTCAAACGCATGGGTCATTTTACTGAGTAAACAAGCATGCGTCTCTTGATGATACTGACGACGCTCAGAGTGACCAAGTAATGTCCAAGTTGCGCCAGCATCGGCCACCTGCTGCGCTGAGCAGTCCCCTGTATAGGCACCTGTAGTGCCACTATGTGCGCTGATATCTTGCGCAGCACACAATACTGGGCTGTCTTGTAGATGGTCGCTGACACCGGCCAAGTGGATACAGCTAGGAGCCACCATTAACTGGCAGCCAGCGCTATTGGCACCGTCATTTTTATCAGCAGTCGCCAATAAATCGCTTAATAATGTCTGGACATCATCGCTCGTTGCAGGATTTTGTTTCCAATTACCAATTACCCAAGCTTGCATCTGTAGTTACCCTGTCTTAAGTATTTATGCCAATTCGGCTAATGTGCGCGCCAGTATAACAAATAATTCACAACTGCTATAGTATGGTGCTGCATCGGCTGTCATGGCTGGATATGGCTGCAGCGGCTGACCGCACTAAGCCATCTGGCGCTCTTTATTGATCTCTTATTATCTTTTTGGTGTCGTCAATAAACAGTTTAATAGTTGCCATAAGTTCTTTAAACTAAAGTAATGTTCTATATTATTACCCTAATACCCAAAAAAACTGCATAGTAGCATTCGTTTACTACCTATTTATTCGTGCAACAGCAGATAACGATACAAACGTTTGTTATTGAGGAGAGGTCGTCATGTCTATCACAACCAGCAAATATGGTGGTTTAGCGCAGCAGCTGATTAGCGAAGGTATCGTTAGCGAAGCAAATATGAAAACCGCACAGACCGAGTCGCAGCAGCAGCAAATAGGACTGGTGTCATACTTGGTAGACAACAAGCTGGCCGACGCCTATCACTTGGCACAAATGCTTTCACAAGCTTTTGGCGATCCTTTGTTTGATCTAGACGCTCTGAGCCTCGATGTCATCCCTAAAGACTTGGTCGATGAAAAAATCGTCCGTAAGTTTAATGCCTTGCCTTTGTTTAAGCGCGGCCAGCGTTTGTTTGTCGCCTTAAGTGATCCAACACGTATCGATGCCATTGATGCCATTGCATTTAACTCACGCCTATCTATCGAAACGGTGGTGGTCGAAGAAGATAAGCTCAAAAAACGCATCGAAGCGCTTTATGCAGACAGTATGCAGGGGCTTGATAGCTTTTCTGATAGCGATTTAAACGTCGGTTTTGAAGACGGAGATGACGCGGCTGATGAGGGCGAGACCAAGCTCAGTGATAGCGTCGATGAGGCCCCTGTCGTTAAGTTTGTCAATAAGATGCTGGTGGATGCCATTCGTATGGGAGCTTCAGATCTGCATTTTGAACCCTATGAAAAGACCTACCGCGTACGCTTTCGTGTTGATGGGGTCATGCAAAAAATGGCCAGCCCGCCTGTCCAGCTTGCCGGTAAGATCGCAGCACGCCTAAAGGTCATGTCACAAATGGACATCTCTGAGCGCCGTATCCCGCAAGATGGCCGTATCAAACTAAAACTGTCAAAAAACAAAGCCATCGACTTTCGGGTAAACTCCTTGCCGACGCTGTTTGGCGAAAAAATCGTACTACGTATTTTGGACCCCTCATCGGCCATGCTCGGGATTGATGCCTTAGGTTATGAGCCAGATCAGCAAGAGATGTTTTTAGAAGCTCTTCATAAGCCGCAGGGCATGCTGTTGATCACCGGTCCGACAGGGTCTGGTAAAACCGTATCGCTATATACTGGTATCAACATCCTCAACACGGGAGCAACCAATATCTCCACTGCCGAGGATCCAGTGGAGATCAACCTTGAAGGCATCAATCAGGTCAACGTCAACCCAAAAGTTGGCCTAACCTTTGCCAATGCTTTGAAGTCGTTTTTGCGTCAGGATCCCGATATCGTCATGGTCGGTGAGATTCGAGATTTAGAGACTGCGGAGATTGCAATAAAAGCGGCGCAAACAGGCCACATGGTACTCTCAACCCTGCACACGAACTCTGCCCCTGAGACGTTGACGCGTCTACGCAATATGGGTGTGGCTTCTTTTAACATTGCCACCTCTGTCAACTTGGTCATTGCTCAGCGTTTGGCACGGCGCTTGTGTAAAAACTGCAAAAAAGCCATCAATGTACCGCGGCAAAGCTTGCTTGAGCTTGGCTTTACTGATGCCGATCTAGATGATCCAGACAACGTCATTTATGAGCCTGTCGGCTGTAATGAATGCCGTGAAGGCTATAAAGGCCGAGTGGGTGTTTATGAAGTCATGAAGGTCAGCCCAGACATCTCTCGCATCATCATGGAAGATGGCAATGCCATGGATATCAAAGACGCTGCGCTCAAAAACGGCTTTCGCGACCTGCGCCGCTCTGGCATTTTAAAGGTATTACAAGGGGTGACCAGTATTCAAGAGATGATGCGAGTAACCTCTGAATAGCACCAACTCTCATCGCGTCAAAGAGGAGCATACTGCGTCATTGCTAAATGATGTTTTTATCAAAGACACTAGCAGTAATTTTGGTCATCATTTGCCAGTCATAAGTAGGTATGGCTTTTCTTTTATAAACTAGCAATAATATCTACCAGATATATTTCAAAATAAAACAGATGAGCACTGGTTTTTTAGGCTAAAATAAAGTAGGGAATGCAAAAGGTTATGCTATCGCTACTACGCTATGCCCAGTTGTATTTACAAGAGCAGTGCCATAAAACCACTGTTATAAAAATGGCTAAAGTCAACGTTATTGGCGAACCATCGTTTATATATTTGCAATATCTAATAAGACAATTTTTGAGGGTAGAAACATGGCAAAAGCGAAGACCGACATGCTGTCAGACTTTGTCTACGATGGCGTAAACCGGCGCGGACAAAAGGTAAAAGGCGAGACCACCAGTCGCAGCTTAGAGCTGGCCAAAGCCACCTTGCGCAAACAGGGTATTACGGTTAAGGGCATCAAGAAAAAACCTAAGCCGCTTTATACGTTTAAAAAAGCCATTAAACCCATCGATATCGCGATTTTTTCTCGTCAATTGGCCACCATGATGAAAGCTGGGGTGCCTTTGACGCAGTCTTTTGAGATTGTCGCTGACTCATTAGACAATCCCAGTATGAAAGATTTGGTATTGCAAATAAAATCTGATATCGAATCTGGTGGAACCTTCGCCTCTGCCCTACGCAAGCATCCGCGCTACTTTGATGACCTGTTTTGCTCGTTGGTTGATTCTGGTGAGCAATCAGGCTCGCTTGAGACCATGCTCGAGCGGGTGGCTACTTATAAAGAAAAAAGCGAGATGCTCAAAGCCAAAATCAAAAAAGCGGTCAAATACCCGATTGCCGTTATTATCGTCGCCGTCATCGTGACCATGATTTTGCTCATCAAAGTGGTACCCGTGTTCTCTGATCTTTTTGAGTCTTTTGGCGCTGAGCTGCCCGCCTTTACCCAAATGGTGGTGGGCATGTCTGAGTGGATGCAGTCATGGTGGTTTGTTTTGATTGTGCTCATCGGCGGCGCCATTATCGGGTTTTCAGAAGCGAAAAAACGCTCCAAAAAATTCCGTGACTTTTTGGACCGCGCTGTTTTGAGGGTACCTGTATTTGGTAATATTGCTTATCAAGCGATTATCGCCCGCTTTGCCCGCACCCTCTCAACGACTTTTGCCGCGGGGGTACCGCTCATCGATGCGCTAGACTCCACAGCAGGCGCAACCAACAACGTGGTGTTTTATAATGCCACTCAGCAGATCAAAAACGACGTCTCTACCGGTCAGCAGTTACAGTTTTCGATACGTTCTACCAATTTATTTCCTAGTATGGCCATACAGATGGTCGGTATCGGTGAGGAGTCTGGTAGCTTAGAGGAGATGCTAGACAAGGTGGCTGTCTATTATGAAAGCGAAGTCGATAACGCGGTTGATGGCCTGACCAGTTTGATGGAGCCTATGATTATGGCGGTGCTTGGGGTATTGGTCGGTGGCCTCGTGATTGCGATGTATCTACCGATCTTCCAAATGGGCTCAGTGGTCGGCTAATACCTCACTCAAGGACTGCGATTTCATGCAATTTATACAGTTATTACAAGACAATACGATTGTGGCTTTGGTCGTATTTGGGTTATTAGGGCTTTGTGTCGGTAGTTTTTTAAATGTGGTCATTCATCGGCTCCCGCTGATGATGTTTGCAAGCTGGCGACAAGAATGTAGTCAGTTTCTGGCTGAGCAAGCAGACATGCCGCGCGAGCATACGCAGCCACTGACCCGTATCGTCGCAGGCGACAGCGCGATTACCTTGAGTCGGCCGGCATCGCGCTGCCCGCACTGCGCTCATAAAATCACCTGGTATCAAAACATCCCTTTGATCAGTTGGCTGATGCTGCGCGGGCGCTGCGCTGCTTGTAACGCCGCCATCGGTATTCGCTATCCACTGGTGGAGCTGATCACCGCCCTACTCTCTGTGCTGATTATTTATCAATTTGGGGTGAGTGCAACAGGCTTATCGGCATTGGTCTTAGTATGGACGCTAATCGCCTTAACCGGTATCGATTTTGATACTCAGCTCCTCCCTGATCGCTTAACCTTCCCTTTGGCGGGGCTAGGTCTAGCAGTCAACAGTCAAGGCTGGTTTGTCTCACCCAGCCAGTCGATTTGGGGGTTGCTGTTGGGGTTTTTGTCGTTATGGGTGGTGGTAAAGCTGTTTTATTTGATCACCAAAAAACACGGCATGGGTCAGGGCGACTTTAAGTTGTTGGCCGTATTGGGCGCTTGGCTGGGACCTATGATGCTCCCGCTTATCATCTTACTCTCCTCCCTGCTAGGCTCCATCGTCGGGCTGGTCTTAATAAAAAAACAAGGCGAGAGCAGACCCTTTGCCTTCGGCCCTTATATTGCTATTGCCGGTATAGTCGCCTTATTATATGGCACAGATATCGTCAGTTGGTACTTAGGCATGTATACTTACTAAAACAGGCGTGAGTTTTACCATACGTTCTAAAAAACATACTGTAAAAGTAGCAGGGTAAGTGGCAATGGCGCTTATCTCTCTCATCTTTGTGCCAGCCTCAAATCATCAGCACAGATGGGGCAAAACAGCTGCGCACGTTTTCCTCTCTATCATATCGGTCAGATAAGTCATTATTATGTCAAACTCTAACGCTTCACCTTATTCTCACAAGCCGCAAACCCGCCAAAAGCAAAACAAGACACTGGTGGTCGGATTGACAGGCGGTATCGGTAGTGGCAAATCTGCTGCTAGTGACTGGTTTGCGCAGCAAGGCATCGATATTATCGATGCCGATGTGATTGCCCATGAGGTGGTGGCAAAAGGCAGCGCGACATTGCGCAAAATCCAAAGAAAATTTGGCGATTGGGTGTTAAATGGCGACGGCTCGATGGACAGAGCGGCGGTGCGTACGCACGTTTTTACCCATCCCGAAGCGCTCATCGAGCTTGAAGCCATTACTCACCCAGCGATAAGAGAAGCGGCAAAAGCACAGTTAGCCGCCAGCACCTCGCCTTATGTGGTGCTGTCCGCGCCGCTACTCATAGAGGCGGCAGAAGCGGGGCTGGCAAACTTGTGCCAACGAGTACTGGTGATTGATGCCAGCGAAGACACCCAGCTTGAGCGCGCCAGCCAGCGTGATGAGCAAAGTGTCCAAAAGATCAAAGCCATCATGGTCAATCAATTAAGCCGCGAAGCGCGCAACCGTCACGCTGATGATGTCATCTTAAACGATCGCGACCTAGCGGCTCTATATGCACAGCTGGAGCCGCTACACCAAAACTATCTTACGCTTGCCCAGCAGCTAAAGTACGCTGCCGATTGACCTCATATAGCGCCATACCGGTGGCCACGCTGACGTTTAGGCTTTGTAAGTTGCCATGCTCATTGCCTGACATCGGGATATAGACCAGCTCATCACAGCGCTCTGTGGTCAACCGGCGCATGCCCTCTCCTTCTGAACCCATGATAATGGCCGTTTTGCCGGTCAAGTCCGCTGCATGTATGGGCTTGGCCGCATCACTAAGCGCCGTACCAAACACAAATACACCAGCATTTTTGATGTGATCAAGCGTACGAGCCAAATTGGTCACACTGACAATCGGCATCAACTCAGCGGCGCCGACAGAGACTTTTGCCACTGTTGGGGTGAGGCTGGCGGCGTGATGTTTTGGACAAACCACCGCATCCACGCCCATCGCAACAGCCGTACGCAGACATGCACCGAAGTTATGCGCATCAGTGATTTGATCGAGTATCAGCAACAAGCACTGCTCGCGCCCCGCGATGGTGTCTAGCAGCGCTTCGTCCGCGAAACCTAGAGGGCGGGCATTAAGTACCACACCTTGGTGCTGCGGGCTGCCGCACAGCTGGGTCAGCTTGTCTTTTTGTGTGGGCTGAATGCTGATGCCATTGGCTTCGGCTTCGGCCATGATTGCTTGCACGTGAGGGTCGCTGTCACGACCTTGTTGGACAAACAAGCTAAGACCATCGAGCGGACGATGTTTGAGTAAGGCATCAATTGCGTGAATGCCATAAAAATAAATGGGTTTTGCCATAATAGGCCTACTTAAGTATCAAATGGATATCGCCAAAGCGATAAAAAACAACAATAAAAAAACAGTGTAACCTCATCAAAAACAAATAAACCATACCGACTGATATGGTTTATCCGCGATCGATTGAGATTTTTATTTGGGGTGACGCTTGATGAGTACGTAATTTGGTTGATTTTGCTAAGAAGACTATATGCAGACTATCTAGCAAAATGCAGATAATAGGCGGTGGCCTGCGCCATTGCCGAGTGTATGCGTCTTTAGCCTTCTAAATGACAGATATACTGTACGATCTCTTCGGTTCTGAGGTTAAAGCCGCTGTTGCCTTCGACCACAAATGACTGGCCTGCACGGTAGTAGCTAAACGCTTCCTCACCATTGATTTTGACCTCGCACTCCCCGCTGGTGATCTCGATACGCTCAGAAGTATTGGTACTAAAATGATAATGCTCCACCAAATTATCACAAGGTAAGATGATGCCTAGCGTCTTATGACGTCCATCCTCAAACATAATGGTATGGCTTGAGCAACGACCATCATAAGAGACCGTCGCATGAGCATTGACTGTTACATTGGTAAATTGCGCCGCTGTCATAGTGGCTTCCTTATCAAATAATTATGGTAAAACTAAAAAATAAGTACAGATGAAATGACTTTATGAATCAGCATTGCAAGCGGCCTAGCCTACTATAAATGTGCTGTATTCGATCGAGTGACAGTCTTTGCCCAATCGCGGACACAGACTCTCGCACACATACTGACATTAGCCTTAATATCTAGTTGATATCTGGTTGACAGCTTAAGATGCCTACCCGCGTGTACCGACTATGGTATCGATGAGATATTACGATAAGATGACTTATCATTATCAGACGCCAAGCATAAAACAAGCTAGCAAGCGTTTGTCATTATGTGAGATTATGCTACCACATTATATCTATAAAGTTTGTTACAGGGGCAAGGAAAATATTGCGGCAGGCGCAAGAGGTGCCACCGATGGCCGCTGACTTTATCCAAAGCGGGCTGCAAAGATTTATGTTATTGCGCGGCTTTATGATTTGTATTTAGCGGCGTTTGCCACCATAATATTTGCCAATCACTATAGTCTATTGAGTACCATAAAAGAGCCATTTTATCGTTGTATTTATTCTATTTTAGCGATGACTTCATCTAAATAATCGGTGAAACTCATTGTCTGTCATGAGAGGCGTTGATGCTAGTATCACTCACTTTACATCAGTTTGCATTGATCGCTCAGCATGAGCTGAGTATGGCGGAAGGCTTTAACGTCATCACCGGCGAGACAGGCGCCGGTAAGTCGCTGCTGCTCGATGCGCTGTCTTTGTGTGCAGGTGAGCGAGCCGACAGCGCAATGATCAGACATGGGGCGGCACATGCCGATATCTATGCTCAGTTTGATGTGGCAAACAATGCGCTCATCGCAGAATGGTTTGCCGAACATGATCGCGCCTTAGATGAGCCAGATGTGTTGATTCGTCGCCAGCTTAGTCAAACAGGGCGCTCAAAGGCTTGGTTAAATGGTACGCCCGTCAGCTTAGCTGAGCTAAAGAGCCTCGGTACACTGTTGGTCAATATTCATAGCCAGCACGCCCAGCAAGCACTGCTAAAGCCGCAGTTTGTGGTGCAGTGGTTGGACGCCATGGCACAAACCACCACGCTGGCTGCGCAAACCGCGAGCAGCTATCAACACTATCAGCAGCTAAAACGCCGCGCTGATGAGATTGCCAGTCGCGAAGCGCTGCGCCATGACCGTATCCAGCTGTTACAAAGCCAACTGGCAGACATCGAGCCGCTCCTCGCTGTGGATTATACCGACATCGAAGCGGAGCACGAAGAGCTGTCTAATATCGAAGCTTTGATGATGGAAGCCAGTCATGGTCTGCATCTGCTCGACAACGATACCGATGAGCCAGACGTCATGACCCTGCTTGGGCAAGCGATCAAGCTGTGTGATAATCAACTGGGAGTCAGTCAGACGTTTGAGCAAGCCTCAGAGCAGCTACATCTGGCTCAGCAGCAAATCACCGAAGTCACAGGATTGCTATCAGATTATGCCGAACAACAACTGCCCGACCCTGAGCGCTTGCAAACATTAGACAATCTCATCGGCCTCAGTCATCGCCTCTCGCGCAAGCACGGCTTACCCGCTGTTGATTTGATTGAGGAAGCCAACCACTGGCAAGCGCAATTAGAACAATTAGAAAACGAACCAAGTAGTGATGCCATGGCCGCGCAAATCGAGCAAGCGTGGCAGCAATATCTGCTGCTGGCCACCAAACTCCAGAAAGCACGCGAAAAAGCCGCGCCACATATCAGCGAACAACTGGTCCAGCAGCTGCAGCCACTAGCGCTACCCAATGCGCGCTGCGAGTTTGTCTTTACCAAAAAACCCGACCCAAGCCAATATAATGCGCAAGGCTGTCATGATATCGATTTGTTGTTTAGCGCCAATGTCGGTATGCCCATGCAGCCGCTGCATAAGATCGCCTCAGGCGGCGAGCTGTCGCGGATGGCACTGGTGATGCAAGTGCTACAAGCCACCAATGCGGACAATGATGCCGCCAAGCCCATGTTGGTCTTTGACGAGGTCGATGTCGGTATCAGTGGCGGCACCGCGCAGGTGGTCGGTGAGCTTCTGCGTAAACTGGGGCAGACTCAGCAGCTACTGGCCATCACGCACCAAGCACAGGTCGCCGCACAAGCGCACCAACATATCTTGGTACAAAAACATCATGACGAGCAAACCGAAAGTGAGCTGGTCATCTTGACAGATAGCGCGCAAGTCGATGAGCTGGCACGCATGTCGGGCGGCGTGACCATCACGGAGGTCACTCGTGATCACGCTCGTAGCTTGCTAACGGGTGTCAAATAAGGCATTTGCTATCCTGCATAGTAATCCTACGGCTCTGTATAGATGGATATCATTAGCCTACTTTAAAACAGCGAGCGCAGGGCTAAAAAACCATTGCGAGCGAGACCACTAAAGTCAAACCGCTGATAAATATTTGCTTTGGTTGATTTTTTTGGTCATCATCGCCATATAACCTTCTCTTACTTGCGTGGTTGTGTTTTTAATGCAGTAATGTCTTTATCCTTTTATTGTTGATTGTATTATTAGGTTGCAGTTGCTTCTATGTCTAAAGCCAATTTGACCCATCATTTCTTAATCGCGGCACCAGAGCTGCCAGACCCACGGTTTGAGCAGGCGCTGATTTATATCTGTCGTCACGATGCGCATGGCGCGCTTGGTCTGATGGTCAATCGTCCCTTGGAGCAGTCGCGCGTGGGCAAGCTATTAGAGGATCTGAGCATCGAAGTGACAGACCCGCAAGTGATGGAAGACGTGGCCTTAGAAGGCGGGCCGATGTATCCTGAGGTCGGTTTTGTGCTGCATACTGGCCAGCCGGAGTGGGCATCGTCGTTTGCTATTTCAGAGAATGTCTGTATCACCACCAGCCAAGATATCCTCAAGCGTATCGCTGCAGGCCAAGGCGTTGGTCACTATCATCTGTGCTTGGGGCATGCCAGCTGGGCCAAAGACCAGTTAGAGCGTGAGCTTGCAAGTGGTGACTGGCTGGTGTGTCCGGCGGATCTCAACTTGTTGTTTGATACCCCGTTTGCGGAGCGCTGGCAGATCGCCGCTGACAAAATTGGCGTAAATTTCGACTACTTAAGCAGCGATATCGGCCATGCTTAATGGCAGTGACTCAGCCAAACCCAGACACCAAAGCTCGCTACTAAGCTGCAACACAGGAAAATTTTTTGATTATGGTAGACCGTTCTTTTATGAATGATAATGCAGAGATGAGAGACGATGAGGGCGCTCAAGCACCCCATGTCGCCACCGATATCGATAACGATACAGCCGAGCCGAGCGCTACCGAACCGAGTGTCAAACCGCATCTGATCTTAGCGCTAGATTATGGTGTCAAAAAAATGGGCATGGCTTTAGGCAATACCATTACTGAGACGGCGCGCGCCTTTGATATCTTGGCGATGAACAATGGTCAACCTGACTGGGACAACTTACTGGGTATCATAAAAGTATGGGGCGTGGCGAAGGTGGTGGTCGGCTTACCACTCAATATGGACGGTAGCAGCTCCATGCTCTCTAAACGGGCGCACAAATTTGCGCGGCGGCTGGCGCATAGAGTCATGGAGCAGCGCCTACCAGTGACTGTGACGCTGTGTGATGAGCGTCTGACATCGGTAGCAGCGCGCGAAATCGCGTGGGAGAATGGCTGGATCCAAAACGAGCGCGACCCGATTGATGATATCTCTGCGTGTATTTTGATGTCGACGTATTTTGCCGATCCAAATAGCAGCTTGGCTATCGATGCGATCAAGCCTGACTAGGGTGTGTCCTCAAGTAATGTCGCGCAGATAGTCGCGCACAAACGGACGGCTAGTATTTAACGCTTAGGTATTGCCACGCCCATCCTCTAAACCAATATATACGACTGATGATTATGACCACCGCTTTAAACCAACCTGTATCCAATAAGTCGCGGCATGGTTTTGCGCCGCTTGCTATCGCTCGTATCAAAGGCGCACAGCGAGCCAACCAGCTGGCGATTTATCTGATTTATGCGGCCATTTTTGCTTTTGTGGTCTTTGGTACCATCGCTAGTATCAAGGCCTTTCATGACAATCAGCTGCTTTATCAGTTATTTTATAACCTGCCTTATGCCTTGGTGGCGCTGACCATTCCTGCCAGCCTTTATGGTGCCTTTATTATTTATCGTTATCGCCTAAACCAAGCATCAATGGTAATCATGACCATCGGCGTCTCAAGCATCGTGCTACTCGGCGGTTTGTTATTTGCTGATACGGCTTGGCTAGGACTGTCTTGCTGGGTGGGCGTGGCGTTTTTGTTTAAAGTTAGCTTTACGCGCTTTTTTAACTTTTTGGCGGCGCAAGAACAAACCGGCAGCCCTGAAGGTACCACTAAAAAACCATAACACCCGCTCTCGTTTTCAATCACACACCACTTTCACCTTATTTTATTGACTCAACACCAAGACTATGACAACTTCCATACCAGATACCATGACACAGACGGCGGTTCACCATCATTTAGACACTCAAGGATTAATCTGCCCTGAGCCGGTCATGATGCTGCATCGCACCATACGCAACGCTGATGCAGGCGAAGTGATAGAAATACTGGCCACGGACCCTGCGACGACGCGTGATATTCCTAATTTTTGTCGCCATCTTGGCCACACTCTTGTACAACAAGAAACGCTGGCTGAGAATATCCATGTAAACGCCGATGCCGATGAGATTACGGTGTCAGACGATGATGACGCCCCGACGAGCGCCACGCTATATCGCTATTTGGTCAAGAAAAAAAGCGCGTAAACCGACGTGCTGACGTTACGCGTCCTAGGCATGCCCTCATCACATAAAGATATCTTTGCTTTGTACGAAATATATCATTCACAAATTAAAGGTAGATCGTGTGTTAACACCTGAAAAACAGTACGTACAGTGGTATGAAAACCAAACCTTGCGTCACGCGCGCTGGCTGTCTGAAAGCAATCATGGGCCGCCTGCGCGCATTATGATAGTTGATGACAAAACCACAGCAGATGAGGCCTATCGCTTAGCGTGCGAGGGTACATCCTTGCTATGGCGCGGTGACTTTTATAATGCCCAGCAACTACTGCAAGCGCTTGGTCGGCGCATCGAGCGTACCGAGGAGCGCGCCGCGCTTCGCAAAACAAAAAAAGCCGCTAAGGCTAATAAACGGGCAACCTCCGAGCCATCGACTGATGCTACTGTATTGATACCCAATTTGTTTCATCAGCAGCGCCAAACCCAAGCTCAGCGCGCTCGTATATTGGGCCGTTTGCTCCTAGAACTCGATACCGACTATGTCAGTCAATTACGCCGTGCTCCTGATATGAGCGCCGCCTGCATAGCGGCGTTTGGCCAGCTAGAAGGAGCCGCAGATCACTCTTGTGTCCTATCGCTTCGTGACATACAAGGCGCGCTTGGCGCGGCGCAGTGGCGCGCAAAAGGCGTGCCAATCGACACTCTGGGTTTATCGATATATCCGCACTACGGTGTCTTTGCCCCTACGCGTCATGAGTATGTATCGCTACTGCTCAAGGCACCGCTACCCAAGACTTGTGATGTCGCCTACGACATCGGCACTGGCACAGGGCTGCTGGCGATTATTTTAGCCAAGCGCGGTGTCAAAAACGTCATAGCCACCGATCTCAATCCACGGGCGCTGGCTTGTGCTGATGAGAATTTTACGCGGCTAGGATTGTCTAGCATAGCGTTACAGCAAGTGGATTTATTTCCCGCCGATGCGCCACCTGCCAATCTGATTGTCTGCAATCCACCTTGGCTACCTGCCAAGCCCAGCTCGCCGCTTGAGTACGCCGTCTATGATGCCAATAGCGCGATGCTGCGTGGCTTTTTGCAAGGCGTCCGAGATCATTTAAGCGAGCACGGTGAAATTTGGCTGATCTTATCGGATTTGGCTGAGCACTTACAACTACGCACCCGAGAGGAGTTATTAGGCTGGTTTGCTGCTCACGAATTGACCGTAAAATATCGCCTCGATACCAAACCTACCCATGGCCGCAGTCAAGACGACTCTGACCCACTCTATGCGGCGCGCCGTGCTGAGGTCACCTCGCTGTGGTGCTTGACACCTAATAAATGCTAGCCTGATGAATGATAAATAACTGAGTAACATGCCATGAGCCGTGACCGTGCCGTACAACAGCGCCAACCCAAAGCATTGGCTGTCGATGACGAGCCTGCCTATATCACCGAGTTTCGCCAAGCCATGCTGGCGCGCGGTCTGGCAACGCGGACGCGTAACGCTTATGTCCGCGACCTACGTACCTGTGAGCTGACCAATACCGCGCCATTGACCAAATGGCAAGCGGATGACGTGTTACACTGCCTATCTACCCTCGCTATAGAAAACAAAACCCCGCGCACCCAAGCGCGCATGCTCTCAAGCCTGCGCCAGTTCTATCTATGGATGATTGCCAGCAACCTGCGCGAGGACAATCCGTGCGAGCGTATCAAAAGCCCCAAGCTTGGTCGTCCATTGCCAAAGGATTTGAGCGAAGCCGATGTCGACAATCTATTGGCTGCCCCCGACACTAGTACCACGCTTGGCCTACGGGACAAGGCCATGTTAGAGGTGCTCTACGCCTGCGGCCTGCGCGTCAGTGAGCTGATTAATTTATCGCTTGAGCAAGTCAACCTAAACTCAGGCTGGTTGCAAATCACAGGTAAAGGCAATAAGACCCGACTGGTGCCCCTTGGTGAATATGCAAGCGATGCGCTAGAGGACTATCTGTCTCACGGGCGTGGCGAGCTGATTGCGCATCTCAAGTCAGGCAATTGCCAAGCAGTGTTTTTGACGGCGCAAGGCGGCTATATGACGCGGCAAAACTTTTGGTACTTATTAAAGAAATACGCCAAAGTCGCCAGTATTGATAAAGAATTGTCACCGCATACCCTGCGTCACGCCTTTGCGACCCATTTGCTCAATCATGGTGCCGATCTTCGCAGCGTGCAGTTATTGCTTGGGCATAGTGATCTGTCCACCACGCAGATTTATACGCATGTGGCGACAGCGAGACTGCAAAAATTGCATGCCGAACATCATCCACGCGGCTAGTATTGAACGGTTAACATAAAAACTGACTATTTATTGAAGATTGTAAGAGGAATATCACGTGTCGCAAGCTCAGCCATCTTTACAGCCTACGCTCACCAAAGGGCAGCATGCTGCCCTCAAAAACTTGACCATAACGGGTTATTTAGAAGGCACGTCTTTTTTATTGTTGCTTGGTATCGCTATGCCACTAAAATATATGCTCGGCATTTCTGAGGCGGTGACATATATCGGTATGGCGCATGGGGTACTATTTATCGCTTATATCCTGATGCTGCTGCTCACAGCCAGCAAAATAAAGCTGCCGCTATGGGCCATGCCGGCTGGCGTGCTCGGCTCGTTTTTGCCGTTTGGCCCGTTTGTGTTTGATTACTTTTTAAAAAAGCGTTTGCGAAAGTAAGATTAAAGAACTTTATGACTCAAACCTATACTTATGTGGTGAAAGCGAGATTGTAGATTTGATATGCAGAGCACAATCTGAGATAGAGGCGGCAAGGTATAGAGTCTGCTCTATCAATCCCTAGCTGCAAACTAACCCTTTTCTCGCTACAATACCTGCCATAGCTTATTAACCTTTTACCTATCTATTATTTGAGAATCGCATGAGCCACTCTACAAACCACCGTCCCCCTGCCGACCTGCTAAAAAATGCTGAACACTGGCGTGAAGACATTCATTTTCGCCAAGAGGTACTGGGTAAGCCGTTTGATTTTTCGACCACTTGGGGTATTTTTTCACCGCAAAAGCTCGATGACGGTAGCCTAATGCTGCTCGATTATGTGGATTTTCAGGCGGATGATGACTCGATCGACTTAGGCTGCGGCTATGGCGTGCTCGGAATGACGGCAGCGCGTGAGTGCCCGAACGGTCAGCATACACTCATTGATAAAGACTTTATGGCGGTAGAATATGCGCGCCGTAACTGCGTGCAAAACGGTCTAAAAAATGTCGATGTGCATTTATCAAATGGCTTCAATCATGTGGCAGCGGACAAAGATTTTAGCCTTGTGATGTCAAACTTGCCAGCCAAGGTCGGCAAAGAGCAGCACTATCTATACTTCCTCGATGCCTATGCGCGTATGCGTCAAGGTGGGCGGTTTTATGTGGTGACCATCAATGGTTTGCGCCAGTTTATGAAGCGCTCGTTTACCGAAGTATTTGGTAATAGCGAAAAGGTCAAACAGGGCAAAACCTATACCATTACTATGGCGACCAAAGAATAAGCTTCAGTAACTTAAAAGCTGCACAAACAAAAATCCCGCCAACACATCAGCATGTTGGCGGGATTTTTGTTTTTTATTCTCTTGCTTAGGGCATTAAAGATGGCATACCACCTACCACATTGTCTTACATCTGCCGTTTTATCAGATAAAAACCCAAGGCGGCGCTACCAAGTATCGGTAATAGCACCATCAATAATGGCAAAAATCCTGTCGCTAATGAGACAAAGCCGACCAAATCTTGCACATAGCTAAATAGCAAACCAAACAGTAGCGCGACGACGATACGCAGACCCAAGCTGTGCGTACGCAGCGAGCCAAAGACAAATGAGCAAGCAACGATCACCAGCGATAAAATCGATAGTGGCGACAGCAGCTTTTGCCAAAATGCCAGCTCATGCTCTAAAGAGCGATTGCCCTGCCCTCGCATAAACTGACGATGCTCATATAGTTGCGTCAGAGACAAATCCTCTGCCTTACGCGTCAGTAGATACACCGACTCTGGGGCAAATGGCAAACTGAGCGTATCAGAGGCGAAGACGGCTTGACTACTCTCGAAGCCTTGGTTGATACTAAGCGTGGTCATGTCATTGAGCTGCCACTCGTAACGATACTGTCCGCTCGGTGTGCCGCTGCTACTATCTAGAGCTTGCCGGCCGACATATTGCCCATCTTTGGCATGAATAGCGGTTTGCAAATTGCCATCATTGTCCAAATGCCAGCGCTTCACCTCGCCGATGTTGCCTTGTACGTCGGCATAATCGATATATAAAATATCGCTGCCAGCAGGCTTTGCACTACCATCTTGTGCATTTTCAAAGCGTGGTTGCACCGTCCAATAGCCACGTACCGAGGTCACAAGCGAGCGGCTGCCCTCATCATTGATGTCTTTTGCCAACTGATTGGAGTGTGGCAAGACAAACTGATTGATCGCTAAGGCAAGCAGCACAAAAATTAGAGCGGGTTGTAGCACCCAACCGACGATGCGATAGATACTGACGCCAGCGGCGCGCATGACGACCAGCTCGCTTTTGTTGGCCAGCAGCCCCAAACCTACGACCGCCCCAAGTAGCGCCCCTGTCGGAATAAACTGCTCTAAAAAGTAAGGCGATCGATAAAAGATATACTTAATCGCCTCACTCATCGTATAGCTATCATCGAGCGAATCAAGCTCGGATAAGTAAGAAAAAATAAGCTGCAAGGCCCATAGACCGACAACGGCCCCGATGATAGCAAGCAGCGCATTGCGTCTGACATAGCGGCCGAGCACTTTTAGTTGACCGGGTTTTTGGGCCAGTGGCTCAGCGCTTGGGGTTTTGGCAAATAAGGAGCGCATTATGATTGCCCTCCTGACGTGTTGTCATTTGGATTGGCGCGACTGTCGGCCACTGTTTGCGGCGGCTGAGGTTGGCGAAAGCGCAGGCGATGCTGCACGCGGCTGCCCCAGTTCATATACAGCGCCAACGCCATAAACCCTAAGATTAGCCACGCATACGCCCACACGCTGACGCTGCCTTTACTCACCGCGTTTTTGAGCGAAATGATACCCAGCGCGCAGCTGACAAACAATAAAATCGCGGGAAACAAACGCAGCCAGCGACCTTGACGGGGACGCACTTGTGCCAGCGGTACCGCCAGCATCGGCGCGATAATCATCAGCCAAGGCAACGCAAAACGATAACCGAGCTCACCTTGCGCAGCGCGCTTGGCCTCGACCGTGCTCACTTGTGCACTGCCGCTACCGGTTGCCGCTTGCCACAACGGCCCGATGGCTTGGGTTTCGATATTGTCTTCGGTGACGACGTCTTTGGCAGACTCAGTCAAACTGATACGGTAGCGATCAAAGCCTACTTGATTGTACTTTAGACTCCCTGCGCCGACTTCGTATCGTCGGCCTTGAAACAAATCCAATTGCGTCACGCCGCGGCTCCCTGTATCGACCTGCTCGGCACGTTTGGCTAAGGTGATGGTGTCTTTGCTGATATCATGATTGACAAATGTCTCTGGCAGCTCTGGAATATCTAACTGCTCAGCGGTTTTGGGATCGATGCGATTATCGACAGAGACCGCGGCGCTTTGATCACGCTCATTTTTTGCTGTATTTGCCGCCGCGTTTTTGGGCTGACTGCCCTTTTCTGATTTTTCTGATTTTTCTGATTTTTCTGATTTTTCTGATTGAATCAATATCACATCTTGCAGCTGCTTTTTGTCCTCGCTCAGACTGCCGACATACAGATGATAATTACCACTACTGATAAACTCTTTTGGGCGAATCAAATCAAAGGCGCTGGTCAAGGCTTGCTGTTGCCACACCGCCTCAGATGAGCGCACCCCCCACGGCTTGCCAACGATAGACAACGCCGCCTCGCCGACAAACAGCGCGAGGATAAATGGCGTCATCAAGCGTGCCAACTTACCACGCGACACACCGCTGGCATTGATGACTGCCATTTCTTGATCGACATATAGACGGCCAAATACCAGCATCAGCGCAATAAAAAACGCCAATGGCAAGATAAGCTCTAAAAAGTACGGCAGATTGTAGCCGATAATGGTAAATAACAAACTGATGTCTAAGCGACCTTCAGCAGCTATCCCAAAGTAACGAATCAAGCGCCCACCGAGCATCATCACCACTAAAAACCCCAACACCAAAGCGGTGGTCGAGGCAACTTGTTGGGTCATGTAGCGGCGTAATATCACAATAGAGACTCTTAAACAGTTGGTATGCGCGTGCTGTATGATAGAGCGCTGGCTCAGGCGTGGCGCTTATTTGGCTATTATAACGGCTTTTTTTGGGCGGCAGGTTTGTACCGCTCGCCGATAGTTAACGGATAATAACAACTAACAGTAGTAGCGTTAGCTATACTACACAAATACAAGCCATTAATATAACCGTTAATGCTAGCATGTTTTGGCAAAAAATGGCTGTGAAAAATGTGCTAAAACATTACCTAACCCTTGCTAAGATTGAGGCGGTGGTTTATGCAGCATTCGCTCTTAAGATCGCGCAGCAAATATATACGAAAACATTACTTAACCGATGCCGACAGCACGCTGATTACCTGATATGCTACACTACAACAAGCGCCCAACCTTCCAATGCTTTGACTGAAGCTTTGACTGAACCAATGGCTTAATCTTGGATTTTATCGTTGGTTTGAGCATAGCGGTCAGATATCGGCTGGGCAAGATGACTCTATGTTTTTATCACCTTATCACCTCGAACCATACACATAATCTCAGGCATCGTCTGGCAGTCACTTGTCATGCGGCTATTGCACTGAGTCTGTGCGGCATTAAGCTTACGAAAAATTAAGCTGGTGATAAACAGCCGCTTGGCTCGGTGATTATTGATTTAACTGATTGAAAAGCTTAGCCATTTAGCAACCCAGTTGTTAAACAATTTGGTTGTTTAACAATCTGATTATGTAACAACCTGATTGTTTAGTACCCCGATTAAAAGGCGGCATCTATTGACCATTCAAATAAGGATAACTATATGAATATCAAATTAACTCAGCAGCTCCCCAAAACCCATACCCAAAAAATCCTCAAAAAAGAAGCGAAGAGCAAAGACGCGGCTTGTTTGGTGGTGTTGGTGGATGACAAAAAAAACCTCTTCGCTGAGTCTGCGCTAGCTGACTATAGCGCTCGTATTGAGCAATTGATGGAAGTGTCACACTTTAGTGGTAAGGCCTGCGAAACCGTTGCTGACTTGGCATTGGCCGGTGACAAAAAAACCACCAAGCAAAACCCAGTTCAGTTATTGTTGGTCGGTGTTGGTAATATCGACAAGCTTAACCACACTGCCCTACAAAAAATCGCCAAAACCATCTATAGCAATACGCAAAAACGCGTCGCCTCTATCACGGTCGCGCTCGGCGATGACCTAGAAGAAAACCACTTTGGCCAATTTGCGCTAAATCTACTAGCGGCCAGCTATCGTTTTGATAAATACAAGTCTGAGCAAACCACACCGGTACTCACGGATGTGTATTTGTTGGCCGATGCAGCATTGCAGCCAGCGCTAGACTTCGCGCAAGCGGTGTTCGCCGGTCAAAGCTTGACTCGTGACGTCGCCAATGAGCCAGGCAATATCTGCTTCCCAGCGTATATGGCAGAACAAGCCCAAGCGCTTGCAAAGACCTATCCTGACCTCCTAAAAGTGACGGTGCTGGGCGAAGAGGAAATGTCGGCGCTGGGCATGAACTGCTTTTTATCGGTGGCTAGAGGTTCTAGCAAAGAAGGCAAATTGGTACTACTCGAGTATCGCGGCAAGTCTAACTTTAGTGCCAAAGCAGGCGCGACTGATACTTATCCAGCCGGCAATAGCAGTGCAAAAGTCACCGGTGGCCTAAAAGCGTTGGCTGATAAGCTCCCCACCAAACTGCCTAGCAAAAAATCAGACAAAAACACTGATAGCAGCCATGACGATGCGCCTATCGTGTTGGTCGGTAAAGGCGTGACCTTTGACTCAGGCGGTATCTCTATCAAGCCAGGTGCGGCCATGGATGAGATGAAGTTCGATATGGGCGGCTCAGCGTCTGTATTGGGTACCATCAAAGCGCTGTGCGAAGCGCGTCTACCAATTAACGTGGTGGGGGCACTCGCTTGTGCAGAAAACATGCCATCAGGTGAGGCGACGCGTCCTGGTGATATCGTCAAAGCCATGAACGGCAAATCGGTTGAAATCTTAAACACCGATGCGGAAGGTCGTTTGGTGTTGGCCGATACCTTATGCTACGTCCAGCGCTATCAGCCAAAAGCCATCATCGATGTGGCGACATTGACGGGCGCTTGCGTGGTGGCCTTAGGGCATGTGCGCTCAGCGGTGTTTAGTAATGATGAAGATGTGTTGTTTGAACTAGAAAACGCCAGCTACTCATCAGGTGACCTCATCTGGCACATGCCATTAGATGACGACTATCAGGCGCAGCTTGATTCACCCATCGCCGATATGCAAAACATCGGTGGTAAAGGCGCAGGCGCTGTGACCGCAGCTTGCTTCTTATCACGCTTCGTCGAAGAAGGTCAGCCATGGGCGCACCTAGACATCGCAGGCACCGCATGGAACTCAGGCAAAGATAAAGCGGCAACCGGTCGCCCTGTGCCTTTATTTATGCAGTACTTAAAAAACAGTGCAAACGACGCTTAATACAGTGATGACGACCAATTTATGAACGTAAGTTTTTATGTATTAAGCGAGCGTAAAGCCCAAGAAATCTTGGGCTTTATTTGTCAGCTGACCCAAACGGCGCTCAATAAAAGCAGCCAATCGCTACTGATTTTGTCTCAAGATGAGACATTACTCAGCTCGCTTGATGAAGCGCTATGGACGCACGACGCGACCAGCTTTATCCCGCACCAGCGCCTTTTGGGCCGCGATCCTCACTCCATAGAACCTGATACGATGGAGCCTGATGCCGCAAAGCCTGATACCTCCGATATCGAGGAGGCAATATCAGCACCCGTCATGCTCGGCAGTTATATGCCAGCGGACTTCTCAGGTATCGTTCTCAATACCACATTGCAGCCTGTCAGCGATTTTATAGCCGCGACCAGTCCTGCCAAACCCACTCGAATACTTGAGCTGATAAAACCTGATGCCAAAAGTATGCAAGAAGGCCGTCATAAATATAAGCATTATAAACAGCTCGGCTATGAGCTAACGCACTATAAGGTATAGCTTATACAGTCGATTTGTTCTAAAGACGACATAGCGCTACTGCTATACACGTTACTTGCAGACTGTCTGCTGGTTTATTTTCCAGCTTTGTCATCTTAGCTTTGTCATCTTAGCTTTATTCCATCAGCTTTGTCATATCAGTCACCTCGCTATTCCATCAGCTTTATTTTATCAGTCACCTTGCTCAGTTTTCCTCGCGCGCTTGCCTGTCTTTCCTTTATTCTACTTACCATTTTTGTGGTTTTTACAGCGTGGTTTGGTGCTGTCTGATTTGCCGCGTCCAGTATGACTGGTAGGCGAGTATCCGAAAAAATGCTACCATCCTCCGACTGTTTTTCTATTTTTATGATTCATTTACTTCTGACTGACTAACTCGAGGGTGTACAAATGCGTTCATTGATTGCGATGTACCAGCGTATAGGGCTGGTACCGCTCATTATTATCGGTTTAATATTAGGGGTGCTAATAGGCTGGCTAGCACCAAGCGTTGGTATCGCCTTAGGATTGTTGGGGACGCTATTTGTCGGTGCGCTAAAAGCAGTCGCGCCGATATTGGTCTTTGTGCTGGTGATGGCGGCCATTAGTCAGCATCGTAGTGGCAACGAAGTGTATGTCAAACCGGTGCTCATCATGTATATGTTTGGCACATTTTTGGCGGCATTGACTGCTGTCGGCGCCAGCTTTTTATTCCCAACTGAGCTGGTACTCGTCAACGCAACTGTCGAGCAAGTGCCACCGGCCAACCTCAAAGAAGTACTCACCAACTTGCTGATGAATCTGGTGGCAAACCCTGTCAATGCCATCGCTGAGGCCAACTATATTGGTATCTTGGCTTGGGCAATTATCATCGGTTTTGCACTGCGTCAAGCCAGCGACACCGCGCGTACGGTCGTCGGCGACTTTGCCAATGCCATCTCACAAGTGGTGAAATGGGTCATCGCTCTCGCGCCATTTGGTATCTTAGGTTTGGTTGCCAATACGGTCGCTGAGACAGGCTTTGCATCATTGGCAGGTTATGCTCGTATCTTGATGGTATTGGTCGGCTGTATGGTATTTATTGCCCTCGTTGCCAACCCTATTATCGTCTTACTCAAAACCGGCAAAAACCCTTACCCTCTGGTATTTACTTGCCTGCGTGAGTCAGGGATTACAGCATTCTTTACGCGTAGTTCGGCGGCCAACATCCCTGTAAACATGAACCTTGCACGCAAACTGGGCCTACACGAAGACACTTACTCTGTCACCATTCCACTTGGTGCAACTATCAATATGGCAGGGGCGGCGATTACCATCAACGTCTTGACGCTGGCGGCAGCGCATACGATCGGTATCGAGGTGAGCTTTGCCTCTGCGCTCTTATTGAGTTTGGTCGCGACCATTAGTGCTTGCGGTGCCTCTGGGGTCGCTGGTGGGTCGTTATTGCTGATTCCTCTGGCCGCAAGCCTCTTTAGTATCCCCAATGACATTGCCATGCAAGTGGTTGCCATCGGCTTTATCATCGGCGTGATTCAAGACTCGGCCGAGACCGCGCTCAACTCGTCAACTGACGTCTTATTTACTGCGGCAGCCGACCCTAAATACGCGCGTTAATCCGGCGCAATCCGTATCTGTACATCACACACTGTAAAACAAAAGGCCTCAATGATCGCAATGAGGCCTTTTTTATGAGCTGGGCTTTATCACTGGTTTGGTTACTTTAGATGCTCGGTATCCACTTCAATGATTGGCGTCTGTCCTTCTAGCTGGCGTTTGAGCTGACGCAGCTGCTCGACTTCTTCTAATAGCTCCAGTATCAGGCCGATCGCTGGCACACTGGCATCAAAGTCACGGCTCAGACGAGAGGCGCGGCGCACCGTGGTGAGCTGATAGCCGGTAAACTGCTCACGCTCTGGCACGTCATACTCGATGATGTTTTCTTCCATCAGCTCGATGACCCATTGACGCTCTTGACCACAGGCAGATACCAGCTCATCCAAGCTCATGATAATATCGGTAAATTCAGGCGAGTGTTTCATTATTATTATCCTCTTTTGGTTGCTATCCTTATTTGTGCTTTATGTCATCGTGATCGTTTTCATCTCTCCCCGTTATCGCTTTTCGCTGACCTCTGTCGAGAGCAGCGCGGCAGTTATCAGCGATTGATACTGGTATCAGCAAAGGCTTGCTTTAGCTGCTCATAGGCTTTTGTCACAGCCTCGCTATTGCTATCAGTGATATCAGGGTTGACGATATTGAGGGTTAAGTATAAGTCGCCCGCTTGTTTGGCAGGGATACCCTTACCTTTTAGACGTAAATTGCTGCCAGATTTGCTGTTTTTGGGAATGGTCACGCCAAGGGTACCAGCGGGCGTGCTGACATTGATTTTGCCACCCAATGCCGCTTCCCATGGCGAGATATTTACTGTCTGATAGACATCAGCGCCCTCGATACGGATATTGGCGTCGTGGCGGATTTTCACCTTTAAAAACAAATCACCGTTTTTGCCGCCACCCATGCCAGCTGAGCCTTGACCTGCTAGGCGGATTTGCTTGCCATCAGTGATGCCTTTTGGGATTTTAATCTTAAGGGTTTTATTTTCATAATCCACGCTGCCATTGGGTTGGCGTACCGGCACGTTTAGTTTGATACTATAGTCATCACCACTATAGACTGAGGCCAAGTCCACCGCAATCTCGGCGTGCTGATCTTGGCCTTTACTATCCTGCGCGCCAAAGCCACCCCCAAACTGCTCAAAACCGCTACCTTGCGTGCGGCCCCCTGCCTGTCCACCAGCTGAGCCATGCGCGCCGCGACCAAATGCCGAAAATATATCATCAAAGCGAAAGCCGCCATCGCCAAAGGCTTGTCCATCACCAAACTGATCTTTAATATCTTCCCAGCGAAAACCACCCTGTCCGCCCGCCGACTGACCACCAAACCCGCCAAAGCCTCCAGCGCCGCCTTGACCGGCAAATGGGTTATCGAGCATGGCATCATATTGCGCACGCTTGTCTTTCTCTCTAAGCGTCTCATAAGCGTTGTTGATTTCAGCGATTTTGTTATCCGCGTTTGGGTCGTCGCTCACATCGGGGTGATACTGACGAACCAGCTTACGATATTTTTTTTTGATATCAGCGTCTGAGGCGTCTTTTTTGACCCCCAAAATGTCGTAGTAGTTTTTTTCTGCCATATTATTTTTCCTTATCGCATTTATTATTAACGATTTACTTAATACATAATATAGGGATGATGCGGCAATATTTCATTGCTTACCATAGCATAGCCACATAATGGCTGGGCAAAATTTACACTTGTCCACTTTATCTATACCAATTCATATCATCGACCCGCTATAAAATAAATATGGTGCCACTGGGCGTAATTTTTCTTGCTCTCTTATTTGGCCTATTTACTACCTTTACTTATTATTGGAATAATTAGTCATTTGATGAAAAACAGCACATATTTTTTAATAAGCGAATCAAGTAAAAATATATTTAATTACATAGTATTAGCATTACAGAAATAATCTTTACATTATTATCGATATTAGCTGGTTACTACTATCCTGCGGCGACCCGCTGGCTTAGCCCTTATATTTTAACGCTCCGGCTGATATCTCTTTATTATGGTCGCTACTTTCTCATATGACCCAAATAAAACTACTGTCTATATCATCACTAGCCAAACGTCTATCCATCTACTTATTTACTCACCTGAACAAACCACGCTCAGCGCAGACGTGATATCTAGCAATGCTTTCAAGGTATTTAATAAAGAGCATTATCCAACTGATTTTGTTGAAAAAAGCAGTGGTTTTTTATGAATGCTGATATTTGAACTGGGGCGTTTTTTAACAGAGCCGTAAGGATACGACAATTTATGTGCTATAAAATGAATATAACTTTGATACTCGCAGGGAGTATCGATGATATAGGCAAGGTTATCTGTCTATTTTATAAACTGTATAAAGGTATTGAATGTCGTATTTAATCAAGTCTTTGGTTATCACCTTGTCACTGCTACTAAGCACCAGCGTTTTTGCAGGTAACACCAGTTATTATGGTAGCAAGTTTCACGGAAAGCGTACTGCCAGTGGCAGTATTTTTAATATGAATGCCTTGACCGCTGCGCATCGTACGCTGCCCTTCGGTACTAAGGTACAAGTGACCAATCAAAAGACAAAGCAAAGCGTGATCGTCAAAATCACGGATAGAGGGCCTTTTATACGAGGCCGTATTTTAGATTTATCGAAAGCCGCTGCTGGTCAAATCAACTGCCAATTGTGCACCACCACCATGGAGATACTGTCTTATGGTGATGGTAAATACCGTAAAGAATAACGTGAAACAAAAGGGAGAGCCTATGCTCTCCCTTTTTTTATGTGCGGCGATTTATCCAGGTACGGCATCCAGTTACGGCTCTATTCAAAACCCGCTTCCATTTCTTCCAGCGTTGTCATGGCCAGCAGTAACTTTTCTTCATTAGCGCTTTGCTGCTGCTGTAGGGTGCTTTGCTCATCCAGCAGTTTCAGCAAGTCCGCTTTTCGGCTTTCTTCATACAGACTGGTATCGGCAAGCTTTTCTTCTATAGCAGTCAGCGCCGTTTCAGTCTTAGCCAATGCTTTTTCGGTATCTTCAATCTCACGGCGAACCGGTGCAGTCAGTTTACGCTGTTCGGCGGCCATTTTGCGCTGCTCTTCTTTGCTCAAAGCAGGCGACGTAGGGTTGTCTTTGGCTGCTACAGTAGACGCTGCTGTATTTGCTAGGCTATCACGCGTTTCACGTGAAACAAACTTTTTACTCTCTTTTTTACTTTTTTTCTTACCTGCTGCTTTGTCTGAGCTATTTTCTTGTTTGCGCTTCTCGCTCAGCCATTTTCCGTAGTCGCTGATATCACCATCGAACGCATCGATTTGCCCGTCATGCACCAGATATAGCTCATCACAGACGTTGGCAATCAGCTCACGATCATGCGAGACCAGCACTACCGCTCCCTTAAAGCCTTGTAAGGCAAGGGTCAGCGCCTGACGCATTTGTAAGTCCAAATGGTTGGTCGGCTCATCGAGGACCAGCACGTTTGGACGCTGCCAGACAATCAAAGCCAGCGTCAGACGAGCGCGCTCACCACCAGAGAACAGCTCACTTGGCGTATCGATACGATCACCACGAAAATCAAAGCTACCGAGAAACGAACGCAAATCGGCGTCTGATGTCTTACCAGCTAGGCGGCGCATCATCTGTAGCGGGGTGGCCGCCGCATCTAAAGCGTCCATTTGATGCTGGTTAAAGTAACCAAGCTTTAAGGTATCGGACACGCGGTAAGTACCTGACAAAACTTTCAGCTCGCCGACCAAGGCTTTAATCAAGGTCGACTTACCGGCGCCATTCATACCCAGTAGCCCAAGACGCGTATCAGGCGTGACCTGCACATTGGCGTTACGAAGCAAAGGCGTATCGCTATAACCAATATCGGCGTGCGTCATCTCAATCAGCGGCGAGCTCATATGGGCTGGCTCATAAAAGCGAAAAGAGAACGGGTTGTCCGCCATCATCGGCGACAGCTCTGCCATACGCTCAAGCTGCTTGATACGGCTTTGTGCCTGTTTGGCTTTACTGGCTTTGGCACGAAAACGGCGAATAAAGTCATCCAAGTGAGCGCGGGTGGCTTGCTGTTTTTCAAACGCTTGCTGCTGCTGCGCCATGCGTTCGTGACGGGTACGGATAAACTGCTGATAATTACCGGTATAAAGGGTGATTTTTTGTTGTTCGACGTGCAAGATATGACCGACGGTAGCATCCAAAAACGCTTGGTCGTGCGAGATGACGATGACCAGTCCGGTATAAGCATTGATCCAAGTCTCAAGCCATAGAATGGCGTCTAAGTCTAAATGGTTGGTCGGCTCATCGAGCAGCATCAAATCGGCGCGGCTCATCAAGGTTTTGGCGAGGTTTAAGCGCATGCGCCAGCCACCCGAAAACCCTGAGACAGGCAGCTCATGCTGACTGGTGTTAAACCCAAGGCCTGCCATGATTTGTGCAGCTTTGGTCGGCGTACGGTAGCCATCGATTTCATCGAACTGCTGATGCAACACCCCAATTTGCTCGTCACTGACAGCGCTTAAATCACTGAGCGCGGCATTAATCTTGTACCACTGCTCATCACCGCTCAACACGTAATCAATCGCCGTCTGATCACTGGCTCCGACCTCCTGCGCCATGTGCGCCACCTGCCAGCTATCAGGGATACTCACCTCGCCTTTGTCCAGCGTGACCTCGGTGTCCCCCATACCCATCTGCGTAAGCAGTAGCGCAAACAAAGTAGATTTGCCGGTGCCATTATTGCCCGTTAGGCCGACTTTATGACCCGGATGGAGCTGAAAGCTTGCCCCTGCAAACAACTCTCGACCATCACGGCGTACGCTTACGTCTTTAAATTCGATCATATAATCTCTTCATCTCAACAATAATATAAAACTCAAGGCAATAAAAAACACACGTCTGGTATGTTTACTGGCGGCTATTATTTCAAACGCCTCACCGATAGGCAAACGATTAAATCACTATTTTACAAGCAAATCTTGATTGCTATGATGGCCATCATCGCTAAACAGAATCGCTAAACGTGGTCAGTTAACATAGTCGGTTAACATAGTCGCCTCGGTGAGGCCGTACGGCCGCATCGCGAAGGCAGTTTTGTTTATTAATAGCGCATAACCAAGCGTCACTCTTGACAAACGAATCCACACCCCCATTATGATATACTGCGATACCATAAGTGCCTATGGCCGAGCATGTATTTAGCGCGTGAGTGATGACACTCATATCATATTGATAACAAGGATTGATAACGCGCGCATCGCTTTGCCATAATGACAGCATTCCATTGAATCAAACGCCGTGCGTATCTTTTTTTGCAAGACTGTGCTTGCAAACCCAAACAGGACGACAGCCTTTGATCCTAGTAACTGAGGTAGATATGAACGAATCAGCCAATCAATTTAACCCAAGCGCCACCCAGCCTGTAGACCCAACGGTTTTAAACCTAACAGACAGCGCCGCTCAAAAAGTGCGCCGCCTGCGCGAAGAAGAAGGCGATGACACATTGATGCTGCGCGTCTATGTCACCGGTGGCGGCTGCTCAGGATTTTCTTATGGCTTTAATTTTGCCAATGACCTAAACGAAGACGATGCCAACTTTAATAATGGCGATGTGACCTTGGTCGTCGACTCGATGAGCTATCAATACCTGCAAGGCTCTACCGTTGACTACACCGAGGGCTTAGAGGGCGCGCGTTTTATCGTGACCAACCCCAACGCCACCACGACGTGTGGCTGCGGCTCGTCCTTCTCTATCTAAATGACGCTTTTTTGCGGTTTGAGAACGACGGTTCAAGCACCTATGGATAAGGCTCCTATCTTATCTATAGGTGCTTTTTCGTCTCGTGCCTGCCCATTCGCTAAATGGGCAGTAAGCCAGACTGCTTTTTTCTGTGATTTGTGTGTCAATTTTTTTAGTAAAACCAGCCAAAACCGCCTTGGATAAAGCTTATCGTATTTGTAATTGTCCGTGGTTTTCAGGACTGCTTTGAGCTAAACTGACCAAATTCTTCATCCTTATATTTACCTCTTTTATGGTCAAACGCCCGTCGTGTTTTGGTCTACCATAATCAATAACAATAGATGCCTATTATGAGTAATTTTGCGAGTAGCTTTGTGAACTTTGAAATCCCCAATTGGTTTGACCATCAGCATCTGACTGGGATGCTCCGCGGTATCGAAAAAGAAGGCTTGCGTGTTAAACCTGATGGTTTTTTGGCACAAACCCCGCATCCAGCTAAACTGGGTTCCAAACTTACTCATCCGTTTATTACCACAGATTACTCAGAAAGTCTGCTTGAGCTGATCACTGACCCAAAAACCTCTCCCAAAGAAACCTTAAACATGCTGCGCCAGCTGCATTTGCTGGTCTATCAAGGTATGCCTGAGGGTGAGCTGATGTGGCCGTTATCCATGCCGTGTATGCTGTCATCAAACGATGAAGATATTCCGCTGGCCGACTATGGCAGCTCTAATACGGGCAAGTTAAAAACACTGTATCGCAGCGGGCTTGGTATCCGCTATGGTCGCCGTATGCAGACCATCGCAGGCTTGCATTATAATTTGTCGTTTGGTGATGATTTGTTTGCGGCTTGGCAAGAAAAGACGCCAGCGGCGCAAAATCTGACGCTGACGGAGTTTAAAAACGATAAGTATCTTGGACTGATCCGTAATTTTAAGCGCCTAACCAGCTTGGTGCTGTATCTATTGGGAGCCAGCCCCAGCGTTTGTCCGTGTTTTTTAGCGGGGCGCGAGCATGACCTAGAGCGCCTCAATGACTCGACCTACTACAGACCTACCGCCACTAGCCTACGGATGGGCAAACTTGGCTATACCAACAGCGTACAAGAGCAGCTCGACATCCGCTACAACAACTTGCCTGAGTATATCAAAGGACTGCGCCGCGCGATTCAGACGCCGCATGAGAGCTTTAAAAAACTGGGTTTGGATGATGCGGACGGCAATCCTATTCAGATTAACAATCATATTTTGCAAATAGAAAACGAGTACTATAGTCCTATCCGCCCCAAACAAATCGCCATGAGCGGTGAGACGCCAACCGAGGCACTAGAGCGCCGTGGTATCGCCTATGTCGAGTTTCGCGCCATCGATCTCGACCCGTATAGCGATGTCGGTATCCGTCTCTCTAGCGCTTGTTTTCTAGAAGTCATGGCGCTGTACTGTCTGCTAAATGACTCGCCTGACTTGCTCCCTGAGGAAGAAGAAGCGCTGGCAATCAACCTTGAGCGCGTGGTAAACGAAGGTCGCCGCGAGGGCTTGCACATCATCAATAACGGCGAAGAGCAATCGCTTGAGAGCTGGATGCTTATGCATTTAGATCGTATGCAGCCACTTGCCGAGCTATTTGACGCGCACTATGGTGGTAATGACTACCGAGCAGCCGTGGCCTTGATGCAAGGCAAAGCCAGTCATCCAGAATCGACGATTTCGGCGCAAGTCAATGCCGATAGCAAACGCTTGGGCAGCTTATGGCAACTTGGATTTACCTTGGCAGAGCAGCATCGTGACGCGTTGTTGCAGCAGACCTTGAGCCCCAACACCCAAGCCAAATATGAGGTATTGGCAGAAAAATCTATTTTGCAACAAGCAGAGATTGAGTCTGCCGAAACAGAAGACTTTATGGACTTTTTACAACAATACCGCCAGCAACCAACTTAACCACTGGTTTGATATCTTAGACAACGACCTAATAAGAGTGACTGTCCCATGCTACCGCTGACCACTTACCGCAATCTACAAGTATTTTTGGTCGTTATGGCCGTGATAGGTATGAGCTTTGCGCTGTTCTTTTTGCAGCGCTATATGGGGTTTACCCCTTGCCCGCTTTGTATTTTTCAGCGTATCGGGCTGATTGTGATGGGCGTGTTTGCCCTGATGGCGGCTTTATTTCACCCCAAATCTATGGCGGTGCGTCTGGTATTATGGCTAGGTAGCTTGGCGGGTATTGGCTGGTCGACTGTGGTGGCAGGCCGTCACGTCTGGCTACAGCACCTACCTGCTGATCAAGTGCCTTCTTGTGGTCCGGGGCTAGACTACTGGCTAGACACCTTACCTATTTTGCAGGTGTTTAAAGAAGTTTTTGCAGGCTCTGGTGAGTGCGCCGCTATCGACTGGACGTTTATGGGACTGAGTATCCCTGAGCAGTCTTTGATTTTGTTTAGTCTATTGCTGGTCGTCCACGGTTTGGTGTTGTGGCGTATCGTACGTCCTATCGCCTCTAAATAGTCCTCTTTATCCCCATGCCATACCGATACGCCTATCGGTATGGCATGATTTTATAAAAATAACCAATAACAAAAACGCTACAAAGGTATTCTAAACCTTTGATATCTTGTCACAGCTTATTCTATTTGCTGATATAGTCAGTCTAGAATAAAAGAGATACAACCCATATCATGAAACAGCTTAGGTAGATTATTCTCCATCCAGCCTTGACGTAGAAATTTTGCCTGTGCCCACTTCTTTTCAATGGGGTTTAGATCAGGGCTGTAGGGTGGCAACCAAAGAATACGATGGCCATGTCTGTTCAGTAGTTTTTGAATGCATTTGTTCTTATGAAATCTAGCATTGTCCATCACGATCACACATTTTGTTTTAAGACTTGGTATTAGCGTGTGTTTGCACCAGTGGTAGAATATGCTGCTGTTAATATTTTGCTCAAAGTAATCTAAGGCAAATAACATTTTTTCATAGAGCGCATCAATAACGTTAGTGCGCTTTCTTGCTTGCCAGTTATAGCTGTCGATACAGGGTTTACCTATCGGTGCATAGCCATGAGAACGAATGGTTTCAGCCTCAAAGCCGCTTTCATCCATGTACACAATGGGATAGCCTTGCTGCATAAAACTATTGAGCTTACTCTGATACGCTGCTCTTTTTATTGGACACACTTTTGGATGCTCTAAGGTCTTTTTTTTGACTGATACCAAGGCGCTTTAGGGCAATATCAATGCCTGACTTGCTACAGCCTAAACGTTGAGCTCGCTCGTACATGTAATCGTCTGGATACTGCGCGACGTCTTTGAGAAGTGCTTCATTTGGTATTTTACTGGGTGGCTTATCCCGAGTTTGTTTGATACTTGGATTTTTCAGCCAACGCTGTAAAGTGGTTTTGCTGATGTCATAGAAAATACAAGCTTGACGAATGCTCATGTCTTTGTCTTTGACGCTTTTTATAACTTGCGTTCGAAAGTCTGCTGAGTAAGTCATAATGATTATATCTTTCTCTTTATTTTAAAAGCATTGTATCTTATTTATAAAAGACTGACTATAAGCAGACCTGCATGACATACGCCGCTTTATAGAATTGCCAAGCGATTGAACGCTGTTTATCTACCTCAAAACCAACGATGAGTCACATGATAATCGTCTCATAAAAATCATGGTTTTTGATGGTTTGTTTGGTTTTTTCATTACTTCTCGATTTTGACAATACCCTGAACTTGCCGATATGATAGGCAGTCTTTTCAGATGTTGTTTAAAAAACTGTTTTTGGTGTGACCATGATATACCGTGCGCCTAGTTGCTCTTTTATTGTATCGATGATCAGACGCTTTCATCGTCTGCTTTTAGGTATACCGCTTTGCGTGTTAGTGGTTGGTTGCGATAGCGCCTCTTCTAATACCAACAAAGAAGTGAGTACTAAGGTTGCGCCGGTCAATAACGCTGCAGACAGCAGCTCATCTACCGTCGATCTGGCAGACAGCCTATCTAAATCTAAGGCTGATGCCGACGAGCTCGACGCCGTAGAAGGTCGCTCACTGATCATGGCAGCGCAATCAACTGCCGATAGCAGCATTGACAATGTAGATAGGGATGGGGGCACCGCCGATTATGGCTCGCTACAAGCCACGCTAATAGGCGACTACGGCGGTATGGTGCCCTGCTCTTTTTGTGACAGTATCGATATCACCCTAAACCTATTTGCCGATGGCTCCGTCCTAAAAACCAGTCTGTATAATAACCCTTCCCAGCCCAAAGTCCCGACGATTGAGTCTGGCATTTATCGTCAAGATAATGACCTCATTACCATCGTTTATGAGCAAGAAAACATAGAGACCTACCGTATTCAAGACAATCATCTGATATTGATGGACAATGACAAACAGCTCGATGACGATTATGTTCTATCGCGTAAATAGCGTATCCATTTGTTGCTGACTCATGCCTGTTATGATAAAGCCTCAATACTGCGCTTACCCATTAGGTGTTTTTTATTGGTCATCGAACGACGTTTACTTTACAATGAATCCCACTCTTGGGCACCAAACGTTTGCACATCCAACCTTGCAGACGAACTCTAACAAGCAAGTCTAGCCAGCAAGGTTCAGCCAGCAAGTTTACCCCGATAGATCTTATGTCTTTGGATCTACCAACTTGAGAGTCCACCTTTTTACTTCAGCACGTACGGAACGTCTATGCATATTCATATCCTTGGCATTTGTGGTACTTTTATGGGGTCGCTGGCATTGCTGGCGCGGGCGCTTGGGCACAAGGTTACCGGCTCAGACGCCAATGTCTATCCGCCGATGTCGACCCAACTACAAAATGCCGGCGTCGTCATCGAAGAGGGATACCTGATCGAGCATTTACAGCCCGCGCCAGACTTAGTAGTGGTAGGCAATGCCATGAAACGCGGTATGGATGTCATCGAGTACCTGCTAAACGAAGGACTGCGCTATACCTCAGGTCCGCAGTTTTTGTCTGAGCAAGTATTGCAGTCGCGTCACGTCATCGCGGTAGCCGGTACGCACGGCAAGACCACGACCACGACGATGCTGGCTTGGATACTGCACTATGCTGGTATCGATGCAGGGTTTTTGATCGGCGGTGTGCCACTGGTCGATACGCCTGATACGCACTTGCAGCAAGTGTTTGCCCACAGCAGCTATCTTGGTGCAGACAAACTTGCTGCGAATAAAGACAGTGAGGATAAAAACGGCGGCTATTTTGTCATCGAAGCCGATGAGTATGACTCTGCATTCTTTGATAAGCGCTCTAAGTTTGTCCATTATCGTCCGCGTACGGCTATCTTAAACAACCTTGAGTTTGATCATGCCGATATCTTTGCCGATCTCAATGCGATTCAGACGCAGTTCCATCATATGGTTCGCATGATTCCTAGTACGGGTAAAATCATCATGCCCGCCGCCACAGCCAGCCTAGAGGACACCTTGGCAAAAGGCGTCTGGACGCCCGTCTGGCGCACCGCGATTGATGATACAAATACCACTGCCGCAGACAGCGCCACGGCTCGTAGCGACTGGCATGCTAAGCTATTAACCGCTGACGGTAGTCGTTTTCAGATCAGCTATCCTGCCGATAACGCAGCAGCGGTTGTAGAGTGGTCGATGAGCGGTATGCATAATGTCAACAACGCCCTCGTCGCAGTCGCCGCCGCCTACGATGTGGGCGTGAGTGTAGAGACCGCGTGTGCTGCTCTATCAGACTTTGCGGGTATCAAGCGCCGTATGGAGCTGATTGGCAATGTCGATGATATCTTGGTTTTCGATGACTTTGCTCATCATCCAACTGCGATCACCACCACCTTAGACGGTGCCAAAAAGAAGCTGGCGGACCGACGCATTTGGGCCATCATCGAGCCGCGTAGCAACACCATGAAGATGGGCATTCATCAAGACAGCCTTGCACAGTCAGCGGCGCTAGCCGACGATACGCTCTGGTATGAGCCGTCTGGTCTGGAGTGGGGGCTTAAAGAAGTTATTGATACCGCGATGGCCGAGGATAGTACCATCGGTCATCAGCAAGTACTTTGTAGCACTGAGGGTATTATTGAGCATCTCTGTGCGCATGCGCAGTCAGGTGATGCGATCGTCATTATGTCTAATGGCGGCTTTGAAGGAATTCATCAGCGACTACTCACCGCCCTACGCGAGCGATAGGCGCAGCACGCAAGAAAAACAGCCTTCCATTGAGCGACTTGATAGCCACGTATCTGATTTTTAGATGCGACGCTATTATAAGTCGCCTATCACATACCCAAAGCGCCGTTTATGGATGATAAACGGCGCTTTTTTGTCTGATGTTTATCATTTTTTACTTCAGCACATACCTTCGCCACCCGTTAGCGACTTTACTACCTTTGTAACCTTCCGATTACCTATTTCCTCTGCTTGATAGCAAATAGCGGTTTTTCCTCACATAGCCCATACACAGATAACATTTTGTGCTTACTCTTCAATCCTTAGAATGACTACAATAAATTCATCAAAGCACAGCACGCAATTATAAATGATAAAAAATTAGGAGAATAATATGAGCTTTATTTGGATGATTATCGTCGGTTTGGTCGCAGGGTTATTGGCACGTGCTATCAAGCCAGGTAGCGATCCCATGGGCTGGATTATGACGATTGTACTAGGTATCGTCGGAGCAATGCTCGGTGGCTTTATTGCAGGGCTTATCGGTATCAACGCTGACGGCGGCTTTATGGGTCTTATCTTCTCTGTCATTGGTGCCATCATCTTACTGTTCTTGTATGAGATGATCGTCAGTAAGCGCCGCGTATAAGCAACGCGTCTTAGCTAATTTGGTAGAGATAACTTGATAAAACCGCATTGATAAAAAAGAGAGTGTTGAGCAAAATCAATCAAGCAAAACCTATCCAGCAAAAGCACGCTATCTTACCCAAAAGCCTTGCGATCAGCAGGGCTTTTGTATGCATAGGCACAAATTCTAACGCCCGCGAACCTAAGGGGAAAGTATTGATAAGCATTACTTTTGTCCCCATTTACCTTATAATATATACCCTATTTTATCCTTAGCATTGAGGTAAGCATTATGGCATTACTCCCTATTTTAAACTATCCAGATCCGCGCTTGCGTACGATCGCTGAGCCTGTCAAGGAAGTGACTGCTGAAATCAAAACCTTGATCGCCGATATGATTGAGACCATGTACGATGCTCAAGGTATCGGCTTGGCAGCCAGTCAAGTGGATCGCCATATTCAGCTAATCGTCATGGATTTATCTGAAGATAAAAGCCATCCTCGCGTATTTATCAACCCAAAAGTGACGCCACTGGTCGAAGAAAAACAACCGTACGAAGAAGGCTGTCTGTCAGTGCCGGATGTCTATGACAAAGTCGAGCGTCCGACCAAGGTGCGTATCGAAGCCCTAAACGAAAACGGCGACAAGATAGACGAAGAGGTCGAAGGCCTACTAGCAGTATGTATCCAGCACGAAATGGACCACTTAAATGGGGTTATTTTTGTCGATTACTTGTCTCGTCTCAAGCAAACACGAGCCCGCGATAAAGTACGTAAAGTACTCAAAATCCGCGAAAAACAAGGCGCGCATGCTGCTGAACAACAGCCGCAAACCACTAACGCATAAGCCTAGCATATTTGCTATTCGCTTTTACCAAAGGTTTTTTATATGACGATGATCAAAATTGACCAATATTTTGACTCTGCCGCTTGGCAGAAATTTACCAAAGCTGCTGAAGGTCGCGAAACCCCATTTTTGGTGGTGGATCTTAGTCGTATCAAAGCCAAGTATCATGAGATGGTCAGTCTGTTTCCAAAAGCAAAAATTCACTATGCCATGAAGGCCAGCCCAGCGGTTGAAGTCATCGAGCTATTGGCAGAGCTGGGTTCAAACTTTGACTGTGCTTCCATCTATGAGCTGGACCGCGTGCTTGATTGCGGCGTTGAGCCATCACGCATCTCGTATGGCAACACCATCAAAAAAGCCGAGCACGTCAAGTACGCCTTTGATAAAGGCATCGAGCTATATGCAACTGACTCAGAAGCGGATCTAAAAAACATCGCCAAGCATGCACCTGGTGCTAAAGTGTTTGTACGCATCTTAGTACAAGGGTCAGAAACCGCTGAATGGCCGCTGTCGCGCAAGTTTGGTTGCCACCCCAATATGGCGATTGATCTACTCATTCAGGCACGTGAGCTGGGTTTGGTGCCTTATGGTATCTCGTTCCATGTCGGCAGCCAGCAAAAAGACGTGGCTGCTTGGGATGATGCGCTGGCTAAGGTCAAATATATGTTTGACTGGATGAAAAACGAAGAAAATATCAAACTGCAAATGATCAACCTAGGCGGCGGGTTTCCGACCAATTATATCAGCGAGGTCAACCCAATTCGGGTATATGCCGAAGAGATCACTCGTTATCTCACTGATGACTACAACGAAGACGAGATGCCTGAGATTATCCTTGAGCCAGGCCGCTCGTTGGTCGGCGGCTCAGGCGTGTTGGTCAGTGATGTGGTACTGATTTCGCGTAAGTCGCATACGGATCTCACTCGCTGGGTATATACCGACGTGGGATTGTTCCAAGGTCTGATTGAGACGTTGGGCGAGGCCATTAAGTATCCTGTGTATACGCCAAAAATGGAAACATCAACAAGCGAAGGCACCGTGGTACTGGCAGGCCCGACGTGCGATTCAACCGACATCATGTACGAAGAAGCGGGCTATCAGCTACCAGAAGAGCTGGAGATTGGCGATAAAATCTATTGGCTGACCACAGGCGCTTATACCAACTCGTATTCTTCAGTCGAGTTTAATGGCTTTCCGCCGTTAGACGTGGTTTATATTGATTAACTTTTAGACCATTGATATCCATCATAAAGCGCGGCACTGTGATAAGCAGTGCCGCGCTTTTTTGTACTGGTTTGATCATGGTTAAAATATCAAAAACACGACCGAGCGTGAGCACTACCGAATATGTTGATGATGACCACTCACTGTATCAATAATGAAATCGGCGTGTTGTTGCTGCTATCTCGCGTACTATGACTGCCATAACCTGAGCGTCGGGTTTGATTGTTTTGTGAGATTTGCCCGATAGTGACCCACTGCCCACGCGGGACGATCATCGTGCTATCAAGCCTTTGGCCGTGCATGCGATGGGCGCGGTGACTGTAATCGTTGTCTCGGTTATCAGCAGAATGGTCGCGCTCGAGCTGTTCTGCGACTTGGACTAATCTCACTTCGATTTGCCCGCTTGGTAATAGCCTTGGCGTCACTTCAATGCCTTGCGTCGTTGGTAGTACCTGCTGCTGAATCACAATCTGCCCTATAGGACGGTGATAATTCGGATAGCCATTGACAATATAGGTTTGGTTTAATGAATACAGAGTAGCTGTGCTAATACTGGCCGCACTGCCCGACAGCGTTTGGATTTGATATAAGTTACTACCTTGCTGTTGACTGCTCTGCTGGTGAATAATACCTGCACCTTGAATACCGCGATGATTAATAACAACCTGACCTTGCTGGATGCTACCTTGTGACTGGCGGTCATTACCAACGCGTACCGTCACCGTGAGCGCTTGCGGCTGACGATCAATCAAAGACAATAGCTGCTGCAGCTTTGGGTAATTGGCAGGCGTGGTGCGGATGACCAGCTTGTCTTGATAACTGGTCACCGTACCACCGTCACGGCTACTCTCTAGCTGCTAGCGTACCGCTGGTATGAGTGCCTGACCACCATAGGTATCAATGACATAAGTCTCATAAGTCGCCGCTTGGACAGCCACCAGCGGCACCATCATACCAACAGCCGTGGCTAGTAGGCTTTTATAAATAGCATGGCTATAAAGGACACGGCGACTGTGTTTGACTGCCATCACAGTCGCTACCGCACAACTGAGCGCTTTAAGATGAGCACGGGCAGAGCTACTCATTTAAACCCAGTACATCTTGCATATCATATTGCCCAGCGCTCTGCTCAATCACCCAAGTGGCGGCGCGTACTGCACCAGCGGCAAAGGTCATACGTGCACGGGCGCGGTGGGTAATCTCGACCACTTCACCATCAGCGATAAACATCACCGTATGATCACCGATGATCTCACCGCCGCGTATCGCATGAATACCAATGCTACCCGCTTCGCGCTCGCCGGTCTGCCCTTCACGACCATAGATAGCGACGTCTTTTAATCTCTGTCCGCGCGCGTCGGCCACTGCTTCTGCCATCATGTAGGCGGTGCCCGATGGTGCATCGATTTTGTGCTTATGATGGGCTTCGATGACCTCCACATCGGCATCATCCCCAAAGGCTTTGGCTGCCATACCAAGCAGCTTTAGCGATAAATTCACACCAGTCGAATAGTTGCCTGCGTAGACGATAGCGATTTGCTCGCTGGCAGTTTTTAGCACTTGCTCTTGCTGCTCATTAAAACCTGTGGTGCCGATCACCATCGCAACGTCATTTGCCGCACAGACTTGCATGTTTTGCTCAGTGGCATCGGGCAAGCTAAAATCAATCAGCACATCGATGTCATGAATCACTGCCTTTAAATCATCGACGATTTGCACCTCTAAATGCCCAATCGCCGCGACCTCGCCCGCATCTGCACCGACAAGGCTTGAGCCTTGACGTTCAATCGCGGCGCTCAGTGTCGTTTGTGGGTTGTCTTGTACCGCTTCGATGAGCATGCGTCCCATACGGCCACCAGCACCGATGACGCCGACTTTGATGGTTTGTTCTTGTGTTTGTTTTTTGGTTTGTTGAGTCATGTTTTGTCCTAGATATTTATGTTTTTAGCACGGTGGTGCTTATAGGTCATTTATCCTAAGTTTAGCAAATATCCCTACGTGGGTGGTTTTTTATACACCCATTAAAAACCCCTAGCGTTTCACGTGAAACACTAGAGGTCTGTTATTGATTCATTAAGCCATATGCGTGATCAACGCGATGAAAACCCTTTGATCAATCAAATAGATCGCCGATCTTTTTAAAGAAAGATTTTTTATGCGGCGACTGCTGATGCTTGCTATCACCATCTAGTGTGTCTTGGAATTGACGCAATAGGTCTTTTTGCTCACGCGTTAGGTTCACGGGCGTCTCGATGACCACACGGCAGATCAGATCACCTTTCATGGTGGTGCGTACTGGCGTTACACCTTTACCGCGCACGCGTAACAGCTTGCCACTTTGCGTACCTTCAGCGACCTTGATTTTGACTTTACCATCCAAGGTTGGGATTTCCACTTCTTTACCCAAAGCGGCATCAGTGATGCTGACGGGCACATCCATATACAGATCCGCGCCTTGGCGAGTAAAGACGTCATGAGGTTTGACGCGTACCTCGACATACAGGTCACCATTTTGTACGCCAGCGCCGCCCGCTTCGCCTTCGCCTGCGAGACGAACTCGGTCGCCATCATCGACGCCAGCTGGGATAGAGACTTCCAGCGTGCGTGACTTGTCCTTGACGCCGTTACCATGACAGTCAGGGCATGGGTTTTTGATTTGCTTACCTGATCCGCCACACTGCGGGCAGGACTGCTGTACAGCAAAAAAGCCTTGCTGCATACGTACTTGGCCTTGACCATGACACATCTGGCACGTCACCACGTCAGAGGCGTCTTTTGCGCCTTTGCCATCACAAGTGCCACAAGGCGCAGGCGCGGTAAAGCTGATTTCTTTTTTAGTACCGCGTACCGCTTCTTCGAGGGTGAGCTCGATCACATAACGCAAGTCCGAGCCGCGACGCGAGCGACCACCGCCGCCGCCGCGCGACTGACCAAAGATATCGCCAAAGTTGCCAAAGATATCACCGAAGATGTCTTGGAAGTTACCGCCGCCACCAAAACCGCCGCCGCCCATACCGTTTTCAAACGCCGAATGCCCCATACGATCATAGGCTGAGCGCTTTTCTTCATCGCTCAACACCTCATACGCCATCGATGCTTCTTTGAATTTGTCTTCGGCATCAGGGTCATCAGAGTTGCGATCTGGATGGTATTTCATGGCCAGCTTGCGGTAGGCTCGCTTAATTTCTTTGCTGTCAGCGGTCTTACTGACACCTAATACTTCATAAAAATCGCGCTTACTCATGGGCTCTCCTATCGTCTTCGCAGGGCCGCCGATCGATCGATTCATCAACCCATAGCAATTATCGTCTGTTGCTATTCAGACTCGCGGTAATGTTTCACATGAAACACGGCGAGACAATAAAAAGCAAAGAAGAGAATCGTCTGAATCGTACAAGCGAATACGGCGGGGTGCTGCTTAGCCAAATCAATTATTAAAAGTTTGCGCTATTTATGGAGATGGCAAGGTGATTTATCAAGCGCATTAGGGGTGAAATTGTCGGACAGAGGATGATGGATGCCCAAAACAGAGTTCGTTAAGAATAGCACAAAGGTTTTTATACCTTTTTGGCAGGCCTTCATGCTAGTATTTATCGCCATATTCGTACGCATTTAAATTTAGGCTTTTAGATTGGCGATAAGGTAGTATTTTTATGAAAAAGCTGTTGGTTTTATTGGTCGTCATTGCGGTGACAGTTTATGCAGGCTCGCCTTACTACAGTGCCTATCAGCTCAAAAACGCCTATGATACCAACGACGGTGCGGCGATTGCGGCCGCCATCGACTACGAGCAAGTCAGGCCAAGCGTACAAACCCAGCTCACCAATCAATTTGCGACCACCATACGCAGCTACCCGTTGGTGGCCGAGCTCGGCGGCGAGCCATTAATACAAGCGGCCAACACCTTTATCATAAAGGCCGTCAATGGTGCCATCACCGCACAAAATATCGAAACCGTCATCAACACCCAAGGTCAAGCCAATACCGCGACCAAAGAGCTGGCGGCGGCGTGGGCCATCGCCAGCAATCAGGTCAATCTAAAAAACTTGATTCAAAACCTCATCATTCATCGCGGTGATATCGATGCGGTGGTCAAAGATCAAATGCAACAGGTCATGCAAAAACAAGCGGCTGAGCTAGAAAAACAAGCCGTGCAAGGCAATGATAGTGACAAACCAGCGCTGAGCTATTGTGGCATCAACTGCTTTACCATCAGCGGACAGATCAAAGGCTATCCGCTGACCATCGAGATGCAGCGGCAAGGTCTGATTGAATGGAAAATCGTCGATATTGTGTTGCCATAAGCCTCTTTTTATCAGTATGGGATAAGCGCCGTGTCATTATTGGTTGAGAGCACTAGCGCTACAACACGTTTGCGCTAAATCCAGTAGATAAAACAAACACCAAAAAACCGCCTTATGAGCCATATCATAGGGCGGTTTTTATGATTATTGTCGATTATAAGTCAAAAGCGCACAGCGTTTATGGCGTGCGACCGCTCATCTATTTACTCCACGCCCAAAAACTCTAAAAACTCCGGACTCTCAAAACTTGCTTGATACAGCACGCCGTCTTCGCGGTAGATGGCTGGCGTCGCCATCACGGCCAGCCCTGCTGCTTTTTCGCGATTGGGGGTTAGATGGTCGGCTTGACAGTTTGCTGGGGCAGGTGTCATCTCTCCTTGCAGCATGGCTTTGTCAAACGCTTGACGGCGGCTATCTTCACTGCCTTGACACCAGATAGCACGCATCTGCTCAGGCGATGCTTCATATATCGGATAACCAATAATATGCACCGTGACGCCTTTATCATTGAGCATCGGTAGCTGCTGATGGAAGCGGCGGCAATAAGGACAGTTGACATCGTCCGCCACATAAATCACCGCTTTTTCGGTGGTAGTGGCAGGATAGGTGATCAGCTGCTGACGGTCTAACCCCTGAAAAACTGACTGGTTTTTGCGTTGCTCAAAGGTTTCATCTAGCCCCATAAACCGACCGTTTTCGATGACAGATATCTCGCCATCGGTGATGTACTGCGCATCATCGGACAATAAAAACGGCACGCCCTCTAGCGTCGCGCCCCAGATCACCCCTGGCACCGCGGTATAAAAAAACGGTGTCTTGGCACTCATGTGTTTGAGCGCACTCATATTGGCGAGGATGGCCGACTTGGTCTCGGCACTCACCGGCTGCCCTGCTTGCTCACTACGGCTGCGGGCAGGGGTTTTGGTCACCACCTGCTTACTGGGGTTTTTTTGTAACTCGCCTTGGATGACGTACTTGCCATCTTCGGTGATATGTAGTGGCGGCTGGCCGGCGAGGCTGACCTGATACATATTGGGCAGCTGCGATGGCACAATCGCCGTAATCTGGGCTTTGATACCCGCTTGGGTCAAGCGCTCGCGCAGCTGACTATCGAGCGTTTGGCTCACACCGCCTGCTGATTGCATTTGATTGGGCGTTTTTTTGCTGACGTCGGTGGCGCTCGGCTGCGCACAGGCGGTGGCAGTAAGTAACATGGCCGCCATCAAGCTGGTAAATTTTAATACAGGGAGTTTCACAAAGACCATCCTATTTGGTGGATTGATAGCAAGCGTTTATCAAACAAACGGCGATAGGCATCACTATCAAATCGCTGCTAATAAGGCATCGGCACGTATTACTTATGTGTGCTGCCACAGGCGCTATCAAAACAGTTTTATCAAAAACGGCTATCAATAAAGACAACGATATTATGTAAAAAAACAAAGTAAAAAGAATAAAAAGACTTTAGCACAAGAAGGGTATTTGCAAAGCGCTCAGGGCGCAAGTTTGCAAAATTGCTACCCAGCTTTAAGAGATAGGCAACACACAAGCGGCCATAGATGATTTTTTCATAAAAAAAGCAGCACACATGACGTGGCTGCTGATGAAGTGTCTTTAGTAACATATTATCGCTTTGGCCAATCGGCACTCAAACTCAATGTTAGAATTTGGCCACTTCTTCTGCGCTCAAAAAGCGACTGTCGCCTTTTTCTAATCCATCAAGCGTGATATGGCCGATACTGGCACGGTGCAGCTCAACAACTTTATTGCCAAAATATCCCATCATGCGTTTGACCTGATGATACTTACCCTGCTCAAGCGTCAGACGCGCATGAGTTTCATCGATGAACGCTAGCGTAGCAGGTTTGGTCGGCTCGTAGTCACCGTCGAGCAAGATGCCCTCTGCTACTTTTTTGACAGCGGTTGCTTGCGCGTCGCTGTCCATAGGATCGGCCAGTGTCAGCTCGTAGACCTTGGCGTGCTCATGCTTGGGACTGGTCACGCGGTGTAGCCAGCTGCCATCATCACTCAGTAGGAGTGCGCCTGTGGTATCGACATCGAGGCGGCCTGCAATACGCAAGCTGGCAAGCTCAGGCACAGCGATCAGCTCGGTGACAATCGGATGCTCTTTGGCTTTTAGCGTACACTCAAAGCCTTCAGGCTTGTACAATAAGATATAACGGTTGCCTGTCGCCACAGATAGCGACTCACCGACCCACATCACCTCATCATTGAGTACATCAACGTGTAGGCCTGGGTCTTTGACCACTTCATCATTTACCGTCACCTCGCCGGCGTGCAAGATCTTTTTGGACTCTTTGCGCGACAGCTCAGTGGCTTTACTTAAAAATTTATCTAAACGCATGTATTTGCTACCATCAGTTTTGTATTACCAATCCCAGCTTTCGTAAGCCCCGTCTATCAATCCTGTGCGCTTTGGCGTCAAGATATTTAGAACAAATCGCTTAGCACGCAAGCGCGAGCGGCTCGTTATCTTCTTAGCTGAGACATGGTACTATAATGAAAATTAATTGCACACTGTGCTAGGGCGTGTTTGAACATTCACAAACAAGCACTGACAGTACAAGTGTCACCAGTTTATCATATCCAACCTAAACCTGATGAAATATGAGCTATCAAACGCTAAAACACGCCGTCACTGCGCGTTTAGAAATCAAAAAGTCTGAGTTTATCGCTCATGCCTATCCTGTCAACTCGCGTGAGCAAGCGATGTTTCACGTGGAACAACTGCGCGAGCAATATCCCGATGCGCGCCATTGGTGCTGGGCCTATATCATCGGCGACCCTGACAACACCACCAGCGCAGGCTTTGATGACGATGGCGAGCCAAATGGCACGGCGGGCCGTCCGATACTGGGCGTACTACAGCACAAATCTATCGGCAACGTCATCATCGTGGTGGTGCGTTATTTTGGGGGTATCAAGCTCGGGGCAGGTGGCCTGACTCGCGCCTATGCTGGCTCAGCACAAGCGGCCGTCGACCAAATGACACTAAGCCCTTATATACCGATGGCGAAGGTGCAGATAGTCGCGACGTTTGCCACTGAAGCCCAGTGCCGCTATGTAATTGAGGACTTGGGCGGGCAGGTTGAGGATGTCGCTTATAGTCAGCAAGTCATGCTGACCGCGACGCTTGCCCAAGCAGATATTGCCGACTTAAAAGAACGGCTAGCGATGGATGGGCGCGTCTTAGAGTTATCATAAATTTTGAGTAATCATACGTTCACTGAGCGTTCACTGAAAAGCATTGGTTTTGGCCACGGCCGTCGGTATGATAAGGCATTGATTGTTAAAGATGATTTTAACGATAATTTTAATAACTGTTAAATAAGAAGCCTTTATGCCCACATCTAGTAGCCCTGATACCGCGTTTTCCTCTGCCCCGTTTAAGCCGCCATTTTGGCTAAGCAACCCTCACTTACAAAGCATCTTGCCGAAGTTTTTTGCGCCCAAGCCCCCTAACTATCGCCGCGTCATCAAATCTGACTCACTGGGCGAGACAGACATCGCTTATGACTTTTATGATGCGCATCCGCTCACAGAGTCAGCGGATCAGACGCCTCACCAAACCCCATTGATTGTCCTGTTTCATGGCATGGAGGGCAGTAGTGACAGTCACTATGCGCGCGCGCTGGCGTATCAAGTACACGCGCAGGGCTGGCATTTCGTCGTCGCCCACTTTCGTAGCTGCGGCGGCATTCCAGCCAAAGGTCGCGTGTTTTATAACGCGGGTGACACAGATGAGGTACATCATATGCTACAAACGCTGCGCGAGCAGTATGCCAATGTCTATGCCGTCGGCGTCTCACTTGGCGGTAATGCCTTGGCAAAATACCTAGGCGAATATGGCGACCAAGCGCTATGTAAAGGCGCTGCTGTGATCTCAGCACCAGTCGATATGTCGTCAGCGGCGCTTAGTATGCACAGTTTTTTGAGCCATCGCATTTATACGCCATATCTGCTCAACCCCATTATCAAAAAAGCCCTCGCCAACGACATCAGCCCAGAGGAAATGGCATCGATCAAAGCGGTCAATCGTATCAGCGATTTTGATGATATCTTCACCGCACCGCGTCACGGCTACCGCTCAAACAATCACTATTACTATAGTGCCTCTGCTCTGCCGCACCTTATCAATGTCACCCGCCCGTTATTGCTCATCAGCGCCAAAGACGATCCTTTCTTGGGCTTTACCGCTACAGAAAATGACGTATCGGACACTGTCACTATCTTGGACACCGAGCACGGCGGGCACGTGGGCTTTATTCGTTATCGCACAAGCAAAGACAAATCGACACCTCTGTATACACAGTCCCGATTTGATATCAATTGGTTACCCGAAACCGTCTGCGCTTACTTCAAACACATTGGCGTGCCTTCTGCAGCGTGATAATCGAGCGGGCGGCGTTTTATCGCATCCCGCCAGCGTTACCTCTTACCTGACTCCCTGTCTTTTAAGACTACTGGCTTTTTAAGACTACTGGCTTTTTAAGACTACTGACCCTTTGAGACTGTCCTATGTATCCATTTATTCGTTATGCCAGCACCATCGTGCATGCTGCGCTACAAGCAAAAAGAGGCCGTACCTTAACGTTTAAAGATACCAGCGAAATCCATTTTCGCTGTCGTCTGTCAGATATCGACAACTTCCTTGAAATGAATAATGGCCGCGTCCTCACTCTGTATGACTTGGGTCGTACGGACTTTGCAGTACGGAGCGGGCTGGGTCGTCAACTGCTCAAGCAGCGTTGGGGCTTGGTGGTCGCTGGCAGTACCATCCAATACCGCAAGCGTATTCGCGCCTTTGACAAAGTCACGCTCAAGACCAGAGTAGTGGGCTTTGATGAGCGCTGGATCTATATCGAGCAGTCAATGTGGGTCAAGGGCAAACCCTGCTCCTCGGCCCTACTGCGTACAGGCGTCACCGAAGGCGGCAAGGTAATAAAAACCGCACGTATCCTAGAGGTGATGGGGCAATCAGACTGGCAGCTACCGCCGACAGGCTACGTGGCAGAGTGGATCGTCAGTGATGCCGACCGTCCATGGCCGCCGCAAGCGTAGCGCCCAGATAGTCAATCCTCAATAAAACGGGCATGCAAGATACTCTGTATGACATGGTGTCACGTGGTGCCACCTGCTACTGGTGTTTATGTTGCGTAGCATCTGTCGGCGTCAGCACAGCACGCGAGACAAATAAATACCAATCGCGCGGTAACTGTTTGTGAATATTCAACGCCCCTTAACTATATTTAAGCGGTAGCGTAAGTCACCAGAGAGTAACCTTATGACTACTATTTGCCAACACGACATTATACAAATAAGTATAGTAATTGCTATAGTGATATCTAATCATAGGTTACTATAATCAATTGAAAATAAAACTGTTATATAAGTTTAAACGCGCTACTGGTATAAATTTTACTTGCGTGCTGCGTTCCCAGAGGCTGCGCAAAATTCATCCCAGTAGCGCTACACTCTTTTTAGAGTGCATCGACTATACTTAACATCGTCCATAAGGAGAATAACATGGCAAATAATACGGACTATCGCACGGACTACGTGGGCACGTTATTTGATAACGCAGAGTCCAACCCCAGCAAAATCACCCTCGCCTTTACCATGGCGGGCAAAGCGCTTGAACAAGGTCACTCAGCCTCAGTCATCCTAATGGTCGATGCGGTGCACTTGGCACTGCCCTATGCGCTAGATAACGTTGATATCGGCGCGCCATTTAAACCTGCTAAAGAATTGCTAGAAGCCTTTATCGACAAAGGCGGCAATGTGCTTGTGTGCGGTGCATGTATGGAACATAACCGTATTGAAGACACCGCCATCGATACCCGCTTTACCAAGATTAGCGGCGATGATGTGGTGGCGCTGCTGATGCATGCCAAAGGCTCGCTGCAGTTGAATTAAGCGATTTTTTGTCCCTACAGGTCAGGTTTTAGAGGTTTAAAATCTGACCTTTTTTGCGTTAGGCTTTATGTTTTATATCGTTTTTCCTTGAGCTCGTTTGACGACGATTTACGGTGCCTCTGCTATCCTTATTTAGCAACTAAATAAACACTATCTCACCCACCGCGCGCCCAGCTTTGCTACAGTAAGTCATGCTACTCTTATAACCACACCACCTCAAAAGCCGAAGTGGCCGAGCAAACGAGCGCAATTGCCTTATTAGGTGGCTGGTTAAGTGGCTGGGCGATTTGCCGCCATTTATCGTGCTTTTTTGGTTTGGTATAAAATCAACAGGAGACCCGTCATGACCTTACAAGATACTCTGCAGTTAACCCATCCTATCGTCCAAGCACCAATGGCAGGAGCGACCACACCTGAGCTGGCGCTGACAGTGAGCAATTTTGGTGGGCTTGGCTCATTGGGTGCTGGCACCACATCGCCTGAGGTATTACACGAGCAACTCAATACCATCAAATCGCGCACCGACCGTCCTTTTATGATTAACTTAATGGTGTTGTCTGAGCATGAGTCTAATACCTTTATTAGCGACATCCCTGCTTGGTTAGACGAGTATTATCAAAAAAATCAGATAGACATCTCATTGCCAGAGCGACCAGCGCTTAGGTTTGCAGACCAGCTACAAGTGCTCTATGACAACCCCGTGCCTGTCGCCAGCTTTACCTTTGGCATTATCAGTGCCGAGCAAGTGCAGCGCTTACAGAATCTAGGCACATGTGTCGTCGGTACGGCCAATCATCCTCACGAGGCAAAAGCATGGGCGGATATTGGCGCGGACGCCGTTTGCGTACAAGGCGTCGAAGCGGGCGGCCATCGCGGTGGCTGGCTACCACAAAGCGCAAACGACCCCATGGGGCTGCTGACATTGATTGGTCAAACGCGCGCTTGCACCAATATTCCACTGATCGCCGCGGGCGGCATCATGACGGGGCACGCCATCAAAGCAGTACAGACGGCGGGTGCTGAGCTGGCGCAAATTGGCACGGCATTTCTGACGACAGATAAATGCGGTATCAATGATATTTATAAGCAAGCCTTACTGGATGCCAGCACGGGCAAGCGCAGTAGCGAAACCCGCTTAACTCGTCTGTTTTCAGGCAAGCAGGCACGCGGTTTGTTGAATGACTATCTGCGCGACTTTGCGCCGTTTGAAAGCGCTGATACGCTACCGCCTTATCCACAATTAAACGCCATGACCAAAGCGCTGCGCGCGCATGCAAAGAAAAACGACGATGCCGAGCATCAGTCTTTATGGGCAGGTCAAGGAGTGGCGCAGGTCAGACAAGAAAGCACGATTGAATTGTTAGAGCGCCTCATAGCAGTAGGATAAGTGTGGTCGGTGCCGCTAGGCTTTGTCGTGAATCGTCCTTATAGTTAACTCACTTTAAAAACGATACAGTGCAGCTGGTATGAATTTTGCGCCGCATCTGTCAGCGTAGACACAGCAAGCGAGGAAAATTTATACCAGTTGCCCGCTCATATGAGCGTACCGATTTTATTTCGAACTGACTTATTACACATGATGTTTTTTATGGCGCACACTCATTAAGATATAACGAACTTAGTCATTAATAATAACGATTTTACCCACGTTTGAGCACGCGATATAATCTGCTAAAAATTCAGTGTCGTAGCGTCATCGCGTTTTTGACTGTTATCGACATCGCGTAGGACATCCAATACTATGGCAAACTTTCCTATCATCAGAATACGCACACGGCGCAAATACTACCGTCTGATATTTACCGGCCTGATGGCAATGATGATGTCGCTTATTATCTCAACTGCCCTACTACTGGTAAAAGTCGGCTTGGTCGATGGCTTTTTTGGCGAGCTGCTGCACTCGTGGGGGTTGGCCTTTGTTTTTGCATGGCCAAGTGCATATATCTGCGCCTACCTTATCCAAGAGCATGTCCTGAGCCGCATTGAGTTTTATTAAAACCATGAGCACAATGAAGCGACGAAAACACTCCTTAACCAAAAAAGTACTGATAAAACGCTGCTAGAGTTGCTAGTGTTGATGCCTGTACAGATATTCGCTCGTTTAAAAACCGTTAAAACGACAATAAAGGAATGCTTATGCGTAGCGCAACTTATAACGAATTTGGCAAACCCACCGAAGTCCTCAGCCTTGGCGATCGCCCTATCCCTGAGCCACAGGCCAATGAGGTACGCGTCAAAACTATCCTCGCCTCTATCCACAACCATGACTTGCTCACCGTGCGCGGTCAGTATGGCTTTAAACCCGAGCTGCCGGCGATCGGCGGTAGTGAAGCGCTGGGTGTTGTTGACGCCGTTGGCAGTGACGTTAAAGGGTTAAAAGTCGGGCAACGCGTGGCGGCGGCCAGCGTGCAAGCGACATGGGCGGAGTATTTTGTCGCTGACGAGGGCATGGTGTTTGCCATCCCTGAGAGCTTGGATGATGAGATGGCCGCGCAATTGATCGCCATGCCGCTCAGTGCCTTGATGCTGCTGGAGTTCTTGGAAGTAAAAAGCGGTCAATGGCTTATTCACAATGCCGCCAATGGCGCAGTCGGTAAATCACTTGCCATGCTGGCGGCGGCGCGCGGCGTCCATACCATCAACGTCGTACGTAGTGGCGAGGCCATCAAAGAGTTAGCAGCCCTCAACATCAAACACAATATCAACACCGAAGATGATGACTGGAAAGACCAAGTCCGACAAATCATCGGCGATGATAGCATTAGCGCAGCGGTTGATTCTGTCGGCGGCGACGCCAGCGGCGACTTATTATCGCTGCTCGGTCATGGTGGCACTTTGGCGTCCTTTGGCATCATGTCAGGCCAGCCCATGACGCTCAATCCGACGCATCTTATCTTTAAACAAGCAATCGTAAAAGGATTTTGGGGCAGTAAAATCAGCCAAGAGATGAGCGTGGATAATAAACAACGCTTAATCGATGAGCTAATCGAACGTGCGACCAGTGGCAAGCTCCATCTGCCTGTGGAGGCCGTGTTTGATTTGGCAGATATCAAAAAAGCGGTCGATGGCAAATTGCAGTCAGGTAAAAATGGTAAGGTGCTGTTAAAGCCATAAGAATTTTTACAAATACCTGCCTGCCTATATTAAACCGCTTAACCTAGAGAATTATGCTAAAGAGATTACCCTTGAGCAAACGCCTGATTACTTAGATCGCTTTATGGCGAGCCAGACAGTCGGGCGTTATGTGGTAAATGTGCGAGGTTAGGTTATTGGTTTAGAGAAATGAGTTTTTAGATGATGGCAGCGCTCTTTTTGGGGTGCTGTCATTTTTTTAAAGTATTTACGAGATCTTAAGCGCTTGAGCAGCATCTGAAAACATACTCACGTCGTATAATAAAAATACCAACCATCATGCAGCTCCGTGAGAGATATTACCGTAAGGGCATAGGGCGGTATCATATAACCAACTTCAATATCATTATTCGGCGCTTTTAGGTAACCAAATTCATTATCCAAGAAGCCACCCATCGTTAGCACGATATAACCGTCCTCTCGGGCCATACTTACGATACCTGAGCGATCTAGCTTCTTACGCAGTAAAGCGACTTTTTCTACCTCTAAGTTATCTGCTCTAATTTTTCCAGCATAAGCTGCCGCTATCTCTCGCTCAGTTGTATAGCTATCATCATTGGAGATAAGCTGATCATTTAGTCTCTTATGGTGACGCCGCATATTACTTATTTGATAGACGTTGGCCTCTTGGCTGAGGGTATCTATGGCTTGTAAATTACTTTTATTCAGCAAAAAATGTACTTGATTACCCATACCGATTGCTGAAAGATAAAATGCAATCACAGTAACTATGGGAAATATCGCTAAAGGCATATAAGAAGATGGCTTTTTATATCCTTTGCTAAATATATTTAACACCGAAAATAATAACCCAGCAATGAGAAAAAATAGCAGAGTCAGCAAACTCAAAATCGGTCCAAAACTGCCAAAATAGGGAGAGTTAAGTAAGCTTACCGAGAGAATAAATAGGACAAGATATGTGACGTATTTTTTATTTTTTGCGGTCATAACAGTCTCACACTGGGTTTGATTATTGCTATATCTTAACGTGAGTCTGTTATGAGTAAGATGAAATAAAGATGGAGCGAATGACTTTCAAATGCAGCCATTTTTACATTATCAACAACTAGCCACACGCCCAATCAAACTCATCATTCAGCAAATCGATTTGACCATTACCACCACCCATATTGGCATCACCAAACTCTTCTTCAAACTCAATATAAAAAGGACTAAATTCTGGCATCGCTTGAATGGGGTTGGCCGTACCACCAAAATGGGTTTTTGCATGAAACCTATCAAGCTTTAACGCCTCCCCTTTTTCAGAAAACATAGGAATATAGGCATCCTCATCGTCTTCATCAGGCCATTCGTTTAGCGATTTGCCAATATTTGGATCATTAATACGGACTGTCTGTTGCACAAACTTGGCAGGCTGATCTTTGACAAAGCAAGTGCTACCCCATTCTTCAATCTCATAGTCTGGATATATACAATCTTCTTTATTAGGCAGTGCTGTCGTTTCACCTTCAAACTCTTCTTTAGTTAGCCAAAGTAATACCCATCCGCCGCCAATAATGTCTTCAAGATAGATTTCTTGAGGGTGACGATTATTAGCGTAACGATTTAGTAACGACCAAAATGCTGTAGCGCCTGAAGCATTTGCCTCAGCTGATTTATTAATAACACCCTCAACACCATCTACCCTATCTTCAAAGGCATCATCCGCTTGAAAAAGCGATATTGCCACAAGATCTTTCCCTTTTGCGCGATACGCTTCAGGCACTAATATCGTCCATAAGTGCGCCATTGGTAGCCCGTTAATCCTGCTTCGCGGCCATTGTTCTGTGCTAATACCGACAGGGCGGCCAAATGCCCAACCACACCCATGATCATTATCCGTTAGTTCCAAATCATATGCTTGCTTTAATGGTTTCACCGCTCTTGTCTCACCTCATTAGCTTAATTTTATTTATTAGACCTACTACACCAACCAAAACCAATCAGGGGCAAACAAGTAGCTCAGACCCATTGATAATAATACCACCAAGATACTACCCACAATTGCGCCAACCCATGTCGTACCGCCTTTTTTTGCTAACTCTTGCTCACGCATAGCTGGGTCTATATTATCGCCCATGACTTCTTTTATATTTTTGATACTGTGATTAAAGTAAAAATAATTACCTAACATACCTGTTAATACTGCCCACGCGATAAAAAAACTGGTTTGACCTATAGCGCTATACATTTCCATACCGAGCAGATGCATCAAAACCAAATCAACCGCGTTAATACCAATGACAATACATAGAGCTACTAAGTACATTTTGCGATAACACAACCAAGACGTTCCCAAAAGCAGCCCAGCAAAATTAAAACTATGAATGCTCGAACCATTATTGTTAACTTCTAAACGTGGCTCACTGTCCTTAAACCATTTATTACGGTAAAAATCATCATATTTTTTGCCAACGAAGGCCGCGAGCAACGTGTCAGCTGCCTCAGGGTCAGAAGCCGACTGGCTTTTTGAGATTTGTGCATCTTTTGCGATATTGATAGTCGTGAGCGGCGGCGGTGTTTGTGCTTGAGCCTCAGAGAGCTGGTGGCCACATTTTGAGCAAGACCCTGCGTCATTTGAGTTTTCTTGATTACAGTAATTACAAAACATCTTATCCCTTATTTTTACTGAATGGTTGCTGACCTTATTTCAACTCACATCTTAAACAACCAATTAAAGTTGATTACATTATAGTTAATAAAAACAAATGTTCAATAAAAACTAAGGGCTTTACCACTATTTGCTGATTTCAAATAAAAAAACACCCAACCAAGTTGAGTGTTTTTTATACCTATAGCGAGACCATTTGATTATTGATAAGTTGTATATCAATTCAAAAAATTTGAGTAGCGAGCAAAACGAGTGATAGCGCTACATCAGGTAGGCTGAACGAGTTTGACAATGCTAATCAGATTTTTAGTTTGATACTACTCCCACTCAATAGTCGCCGGCGGTTTACTCGACACATCATAAGTCACGCGCGAGACGTCTTTAATCTCATTCATAATGCGATTACTCACCGTCTCGATCAAATCATACGGCAGATGGGCAAATCGCGCGGTCATAAAGTCTACAGTTTCAACCGCACGTAGCGCAATCACCCACGCATAGCGGCGGCCATCACCGACCACGCCGACCGATTTGATCGGTTGGAATACCGCAAACGCTTGCGCGGTTTTGTCGTACCAGCCTGAACGCTCCAGCTCTTGCATAAATATGGCATCGGCAAGGCGTAAGATGTCAGCATATTCTTTTTTGACCTCACCTAAGATACGCACGCCAAGACCCGGCCCTGGGAACGGATGACGATAAATCATCTTCTCTGGCAGACCTAAAGTGATGCCGAGTTTACGCACTTCATCTTTAAATAAGTCGCGTAATGGCTCAACGAGTTCAAACGCTAAGTCATCTGGCAGACCGCCGACGTTATGGTGGCTCTTGATCACATGCGCTTTGCCTTGATGCGATTTGGCTGATTCGATAACGTCAGGGTAAATCGTCCCTTGTGCCAAAAACTCAATGGTTTTGCCATCGCTTTGTGCGCTGATTTCGCGGGCGCTATTGGCAAAGACATCGATAAAGGTTTTGCCGATGATTTTACGTTTGGCTTCAGGGTCAGACTCGCCTGCTAAAGCATTTAAGAATAAATCTTCGGCATCGACACGGATGACCTTGACGCCCATGTTTTCGGCAAATACTTGCATCACCTGATCGCCTTCGTGCAGACGCAGCAGGCCATTATCGACAAACACACAGGTCAGCTGATCACCGATTGCCTTGTGCAGTAGCGCGGCAACCACTGAGCTGTCGACACCGCCTGATAGACCGAGCAATACTTGTTTGTCACCGATTTGCTCTTTGAGCTGTGCCACGCGCATATCGATAATATTGTCAGGCGTCCAATCGCCGGCGCAGTCGCAAATCTGATGGACAAAACGACCCAATAACGCCTGACCTTGTAGGGTATGCGTCACTTCCGGATGGAACTGCAGACCATAGTATTGCTTGTCATCATTGGCCATAATGGCAATCGGGCAGCTTGGTGTGCTGGCGATGATATCAAAGCCTTGTGGCGCTTCGATGACCTTGTCGCCATGGCTCATCCAGACGTTTAGCGTGGTCGATTTGTCTTCACTGACGCTATCTTCGATGCCACTAGTAAGCTTTGAGTGGCCATTGACATTGATGGTCGCCGCGCCAAATTCATGGATATCACTGGCATGAACTTGCCCGCCGAAGCGCTCTGCCATCGCCTGCATACCATAGCAAATACCCAGCACTGGTACGCCAAGCTCAAACACAGCGTCATTGATACGCGGGCTGTTTTCCGCATGCACGCTCTCAGGGCCGCCCGATAGGATGACACCTTTGGCACCAAAGTCCATGATACGCTGAGTGTCGATATCATAAGGGAGCATCTCACAAAAAACGCCAGAATCGCGCACACGGCGAGCGATGAGCTGGCTATATTGCGAGCCAAAATCAAGAATAAGAATACGATCTTCTTTGATAGTAGGGATAGCAGCGGCAGTGGTCATAAATCGATGTCCATCAAGAAAAATTAGTACCCTATTTTAACAAGTTTGCGCCCATTAATGGCTATTAGATGATGAATTATTCACGATTATTGACTGTTATAAGTAAATACCAGTAAAGATTGAAACCATCAAACAACAGCATGATAAAAAAACAAGCAGCAGCAGGGCCAAATCAATCAACAAACGGCGCAAATTAAGCCGCACCGCTATAAGCCATAGTCAGTTGCAAACGAAACTGTCATAAGTTCCAAAGCGCTACTGGGATGAATTTTTGCAGCCTCTGTGTATACAGCATACAAGGAAAATTTATACCAGTAGCGCTGTAACATAAATACTATAAGTTTTTCTTATACAAATGACGCATACCTATAAAACATTTATTTATATTATGCTATGCTTTCATCATCATTACTTTCCCTTTACTGCTATAGCTTTAGCAGCAGACACTCTCACATCATACTTAAATTATGGTCATGTAAAAATATTGGACACAGGGCTGATAAGCCTACTTACTATCCTCTCATATTATCTCGATATGTTGTTAAGACGGATAGTAGGTAAATGGCGGCGGCTCTGAGTGATATAGGGCATGACGATAGCGTTATAATAAATGGATAGGTTATAACTTCTATGAGCACACGTAACTCACTTTTTCGTAAAGCGGCTAACGCAGCTGCAACCTCACACGATGAGCATGCTAATCCAGATTTAGCAGCCACAAACAACATCCCTATCGAGCAGACACGCTGGAATGGCTGGGGCAATGTCAATATCAATAAAAAAGTCTCCCCGTACGGCGCAAAGCTGATCAAATCACATATCGGTAAGAGCACAAAGCTACCTTCTGTCAGCCTCAAAGACGTGCTAAAAACCGTCTCAAAATCGCGCCTGCCTACCGCTATTACTGACCTTGATATCGTCTCTACTGACCGAGAGGTCAGACTCAGACACGCACGTGGGCAGAGCTTCCCTGATTGGATCGCCATGCATAGCGGCGATTTTGAGACCTTCCCTGATGGCGTGGCACATCCGCAATCGACCGCTGATGTCGAGCAACTTCTCAAGCTGGCACGCGAGCACGATCTGATTGTTATTCCATTTGGCGGCGGTACCTCGGTGGTCGGGCATATCAATCCACAAAAGGGCGCGCGGCCTGTTTTGACCGTCGCCATGAGTAAAATGGATCGGCTAATCGACTTGGATTTTGATAGCCAAATCGCCACCTTTGGCGCAGGCACCCAAGGGCCAGCGGTCGAGGCGCAATTAGGCGAGCACGGTTACCGTCTAGGTCATTACCCGCAGTCTTGGGAGCTATCGACGCTCGGCGGCTGGATTGCGGCGCGCTCAAGTGGCCAGCAATCACTCGGCTATGGACGCATCGAGCAGATGTTTGCTGGCGGCACTTTAGTGACGCCGCAAGGCGTGCTAGAGATTGCTGATATCCCCGCGTCATCGGCAGGGCCTGATCTGCGCGAGATGATGATGGGTACTGAAGGCCGCGTAGGTATCTTTACTGAAGTGAAGATGCGCGTACAACCGCAACCTGAGCAAGAAGTATTTAAAGTTGCTTTCTTGCCCAACTGGGCAGCAGGCAAAGCGGTGCTCAAACAAGCGGTACAAAGCAATATTCGCCTATCTATGCTGCGTCTCAGTAATGCCGCCGAGACTGACGCGCATCTGCATTTAGGTACCTCGCCAAGTCAGTTTTTAGCGATTAGTACCTATCTAAAAGCGCGCGGGCTTAATTCAGACAAAGTCATGCTCACCTACGGCGTCTCAGGCGATAAAGCGCAAAATAAACTGGCGCTGATGCAGTTTAATAAGTTATTAAAACAGCACGGTAGTGTCACCGGTAAGATCACCAATATCATGGGTAGCGTATGGGCGCATGGGCGCTTTAAGTTCCCGTATCTGCGCGGTACGCTGTGGGAGCGCGGCATCATGGTCGATACCTTTGAGACCGCCACCAATTGGGGGCGCATCGATGAGCAAATGGCGCAGATGCAAGAGGCGGTAAGAACGGCCTTAGCGAGCGAAGGAGAGGAAGTAATGGCCTTTACTCATATCTCACATGTCTATAAGCAAGGCGCGAGTCTATATACCACTTACTTTTTCCGCGCGGCCAAAGACCATGCAGCAACACTAAAGCGCTGGCAAAAAATCAAACACGCCGCCAGTACTAGCCTTGCCAATGGTAAAGCCACCATTTCACATCAGCATGGCGTTGGCCGTGACCATGCCCCGTACCTTGCGGCTGAAAAAGGCGAGCTGGGACTACAAGTGACTCATGATATGCTCAAAAGTCTAGATCCTGAGCAGCGCATGAATCCAGGGGTATTGCTTGAAGATTAATTTTAATTAAGAGCTTTGTTTATAGACAGTTTAGTGGAAGAGCGCTACAGCGTGACTGATATTCGTTTTGCGCCGCCTCTGTCGGCGTAGGCACAGCACGCAAGAAAAATGAATATCAGTCGCGCGTTATTATTCAACGTATTTATTTCATTGGGTGTCAAAGTAAATTGTTATTAAGAAGAAAATCTTATGAACCAAAACAAACAACGCCAGCAAGCCCTTGCGCCCTTAACGAAATCTGAACCTTGGGATATGCTCATTATCGGCGGCGGTATCACGGGTGCCGGCATTGCCCGCGAGGCGGCTCGCCGAGGTTTATCTGTATTATTAATTGAGCAAAAAGACTTTGCGTGGGGCACCTCCAGCCGCTCGAGCAAAATGGTGCATGGCGGCCTGCGCTACATTGCCTCAGGCGATTATAAAACGACACTGCTTAGCGTACGCGAGCGCGAGCGGTTGCTTGACGAGGCAAGCGGTCTGGTCAATGAGATGCACTACGTCATGCCGCACTACAAAGGCAAGTTTCCGCCGCCGTGGATATTTAATACCTTGCTGCGCGTCTACGACAAGATAGCGGGCAAGCGCTATTTTAAATACTTTAAAAAAGACGCTTTTTTACGGCTAAATCCTAATATCAAGCAAGATAAGTTTTTGGGTGCCAGTCAATTTAGCGATGCGATCACCGATGACTCGCGGCTGGTGATGCGCGTACTCGATGAAGCAGTACATGACGGCGCGCAGGCGATTAATTATCTCAAAGCCGAATCATTACTCACTAATGAGCAAGGCTTAGTCGTCGGTGCAATGCTTAAAGACACGGCTTCTAACAATAGCAATCAGACTTTTGACATCCATGCCAAAGTGGTGGTCAGCGCTACCGGTGCTTGGGCCGATACCCTGCGCAGGCAGGCGCGCGCCCAGAGCGGGCACAGCTTTCATCAGCAAATCCGTCCCTCACGCGGTAGTCATTTGGTCGTCAGTCAAGAGCGTCTGCCAATTCAGCAAGCCTACACCTTTTTACATCCTGCTGATAAACGAGCGGTGTTCGTCTTCCCGTGGGAGAACCGCACGGTACTTGGTACCACCGACTTGGATCATCCGCCACTTAATGACCAAGAAGTCGGCATTACCAATGAAGAGGTCGATTATTTATTAGACGCGACTAACTCGCTATTTAATGAGACTGGCTTGAATCGTGAAGACGTCATTAGCACGTGGGCCGGCGTGCGTCCGTTGATCTCTGATGGCGGTGATGGTAAGCGCGTTAGCCCCAGTAAAGAAAAGCGCGATCATAGCGTCTGGCTGGATAATAATCTGGTGACCGTCAGCGGCGGCAAGCTCACCACCTTTCGCCTGATTGCGCTTGATGTGCTGGCAAAATGTCAAGAAGTGCTCGACCTTGATGACTCTGCTACTCAAAACTTAAAAACGAATAGCGATCAAGTCTTTAACAATCCTACGCCGACTCACGCCAAATTTGCCACTTTACCAAAACTCTTACAGCAGCGCTTGCAAGGATTTTATGGTCTGCAGCTCGATAACTTATTAGCGCTAGCACATGACGATGATTTGGCTTATGTCACCGATAGCAACACCATTTGGGCGGAGATTCGCTTTGCCGCGCGCTATGAGCAGGTCATCCATTTAGATGATTTGCTGCTACGGCGTACACGCTTAGGCTTAATCCTCCCGCATGGTGCGATGACGCCGCTGATTAGCGCTAGACTTAAGCAAATTTGCCAGCAGGAGCTGGGCTGGAATGAGCAAAAGTGGCAGCAAGAAGTCGCTCGCTATAGCGAGTTATGGCAGCGTTATTACCATTTGCCTGCCGCTTAGCTTCTTATCGAGTTATTATAAGGATTAGAGCTGATAGGGTACTTCTTTTAAAACAAAAGCTGCGTAGCCTCGAGAATTCTTACGGTCGCAAGCAAGGAAAACTTGTACCAATAGCACGTTCTAATTTTGATAAACATCCCCCATAGTAAAGGACTACTATGACCACCTCTCACGACCCCATCTATTTCTTAGCCATCGACAACGGCACGCAAAGCGTGCGCGCGCTGATCTTTGATGAGTTTGGCAGCGAGATCGCCAAAGCCCGTGTGCCTATCGAGCCGTACTTCTCCGAGCAGCCCAATTATGCCGAGCAGCACGCCGACTACTATTGGCAAAAGCTGACAGAGGCCTGCCAAAAGCTCTGGCAGACCTGCGACATTAAACCTAACCAAATCGCCGGCGTCAGTCTCGCCACCCAGCGCTATACCATGATTTGCCTTGATAAAGACATGCAGCCGCTACGTCCTGCTATCGTCTGGATGGATTTACGCCGCGCTGACACTCATGACATTGGCTTTCTTGACCCGCTTACTAAAATCATCGGTATGGGCGAATTAGTAAAAGACGCCCAGCAAAAAGCGCGCTGTAATTGGCTGGCGCAAAACGAGCCGGAGATATGGGCGCAGACCGCGCATTACGTCAACCTCTCTGCCTACCTCACCTATCAGCTAGTAGGTGAACTTATCGACTCAAATGGTCATTCGGTCGGCTATTTGCCGTATGACTACAAAGCGCAAACATGGCTCAAACCCAATACCCTGAAATGGCGACTGTTTAGCTGTACCCCCGAGCAAATGCCCAAAATTGTCCTACCAGGCCAAATTCTTGGTGAGATAAGCGCCAAAGCTGCCAAAGCCACCGGCATCCCAGAGGGCACGCCGATGATTGCCGCCGCCAGTGACAAAGCCTGCGAAGCTCTAGGCGCAGCGGGGCTTGCCGCCGATACTGCGTGTCTTAGCTTTGGCACCACCGCCACTATCAACACCATCTCCCCCGACTATGTAGAGATACTCAAACACATGCCCGCCTATACCGCCGCCGCCCCAAATTACTACAATCACGAATACATGATTTATCGCGGCTTTTGGATGGTCAGCTGGTTTAAAGAACAATTCGCCCACTACGAGCAACAACTTGCCAAAACCCAAGGCATCGACACCGAAAAGCTCCTCGATACCGCCGTCAAAGGCATTCCAGCCGGCAGCATGGGACTCATCATGCAGCCCTATTGGTCGCCAGGTGTCCGTCATCCTGGGCTTGAGGGCAAAGGCGCACTTATCGGTTTTGGTGATGTGCATACCCGCGCGCACGTGTACCGCGCTATCTTGGAGGGGCTGGCTTACGAGCTCAAACTCGGCTTTGATACCATCGAGAAACGCACTGGCAAACCCATCAAACACCTGCGCGTCTCAGGCGGCGGCTCTCAAAGCGACGCCGCCATGCAGCTCACCGCCGACATCTTTGCCATGCCGGCCTACCGCCCGCACACTTATGAGGCCACTGGCCTTGGCGCGGCCATCAACTGCGCGGTGGGTCTCGGCGTCTACCCCGACCACGCTGCTGCTAGCGACGCCATGACCCATTTAGGCGACGAGTTCGTCCCTATTGAGGCCAACGTGCAACTCTATAAGCGCCTGTATAACGAGGTATATCTTAAGATGTACGAGCGCCTAAAACCCTTATACCAAAGCATTCAAGACATCACAGGATATCCGGTTAAATGATATTCATATTCTATATATTAATATCATTAAGTCTGCTTATTAATCACCCCTAAACGCCGCATAAACCCGATTCAACCCCTCACGCAATATAGCCTCAGGACACGCCACATTAATACGCATTTTCAGATGTCCCTCGCGGCCGTATTTAATTCCCGCGTTTAGCTCAACCTTTGCCGCGCGCAGTTTGTCATACAGCGCCTCATCATCCTTACCGTACGCAGAGCAATCGAGCCAAATCAAATACGAGGCTTCCGGGCGCATCACCTTAATATCAGGCAAATGCCCTGCTAAGAAGTCTATTGTGATCTCGATATTGTGTTCAATATAAGCCAGCACCTGCGTAAGCCATTCCCCGCCATGCTCATACGCGCTTTGCATCACCGTATAAGCAAATAGGTTTAGCTCGTATTCGTCGTTTAAGCGCTGCTGCTGACTGATTTTTTTAAGTAGTGTCTCATCTTTGGCAAAGATCATCGAGCCTTTAATACCCGCGACGTTAAAGGTTTTGGTCATCGAGGTGAGACTCACCACCTTATGCGCGTAATTTTCTGCTTCTGCTACTCTTAAAAAAGGCGTAAAGGTATGGCCAGTCAAGGTTAAATCTTGATGAATCTCATCGCTGACGATGGCGACATCGTGTTTTTGACACAGCGCCAGCAGCGCTTTAAGCTCATCAATAGTCCAGACGCGACCGCCCGGATTGTGCGGGTTGCATAATAGATATAGCTTAACTTTATGCTCCACTATTTTGGCTTCAATATCGGTTAGATCGAGCTGATATCTGCCATCGACTTCCTTTAGCGCTGATGTCACAAGCGTGCGCTTATTTTGCTGCACCTTAGTCATAAACGGCGTATAAATGGGATCATTGACCAGTACCGCATCGCCTATCTCGGTAAAGACATGCATCATCAGCGCAAGACTTGGCACCACCCCTGGTGAAAATAGGATATTATCCTGTGTCAAATCCAAACCATAACGATTGCTATGCCAGTTGATAATCGCCTCATACAAAGCGTCGGTCGGTTTGGTATATCCTAAGATGCCGTGATCGGCCGCGCGCTGTACGCTAGCCAAGATAGGCGGCGCTGCTCTAAAGTCCATATCGGCGACCCACAGCGGAATAGTGTCATCACTATAGTGCCATTTGACCGACCCTGTATTGCTTCTATCGATTATCTCATCAAAGTCATATTGCATTGGCATTATCCTTTATAAAACCCAAAGCTTTACTGTTTATTATGAAAGGTTTAGCAAAGGCTTTTAACGCCCTTTAAACTCCGGCGCGCGGCGCTCAACCATCGCCATCGCGCCCTCCTTTGCGTCCTGTGAGTGAAACAGATGCGGTAGATAACCGTGGATATTGGCCAGCGCTGATTTTGCGCCATTACGGCTGGCATCTTGCGCAGAGGATAGCAGCCCTTGTACGCCAAGTGGTGCGGCTGTGCAAATCTCTTTGGCAATCGTTAGCGCGCGCTGATATTCCTCACCATTTGGCACAACTTCACTGACTAGGTTCAGTTTATCGGCCGTTTGTGCGTCAAAGTTTTTACCGGTAAGCAGATACGGCATGGCTTTTTGCCAGCCCGCCGCCGCGACAAAGCGTACCGTCGCCCCGCCAAAAGGCATGATACCGCGCTGCACCTCCATCTGTGCAAAGTTGCTATTGTCACTTACTATCACCACATCACTATTGAGCATTAACTCAATCCCAGCGGTAAAGCAGGTGCCTTGTATCGCCACCACCACTGGTTTGCTGCGCAATTTGCCACCTATGCCCCATGGGTCGATTTCGTCATCGTTAAATTCAAACGCACCTTTGTCCCATTTATCTTGCAGCTCCATCAGATCAAGGCCAGCGGTAAAGTGCTCGCCATGGGCAAATATCAGCGCACAGCGTAAGTTATCATCGTTCTCATAGCGGGTAAGTGCTTGGGAGAGCTGTTTGATCATATGACTATCAAAGGCATTGCGTTTGTCGGCGCGATTGAGGCCGATGAGACAAATGTAGCCATCGGTCTCATAAGTGATGCGATTGTCTGTGCTGCTATTGCTTTGTGTGGCCATGATCTTGTCCCTTTTATTGATCTAGCGAGTGTGCTTTTAATATAGACACCCTATCGCCATTACACAAGTGGCCGTACTAAACGCCTTACAAAATGAATAGCAGTTGACCGTGATTCTAATAACTGCCACCATCATGAGACTGTCGACAAACATGACAATTTACGAGTATCTTATGGAATTTTGGCACGGCTTTTTACTGATCACCAGCGTTCACTTACTGGCGGCTGCCTCTCCTGGCCCTGACTTTGTCTTGGTCTCACAGCAGACATTGTCTAAGGGACGACGCACTGGATTGATTTGTAGTCTCGGTATCACCCTAGGGCTTGCGGTACACATTACCTACTCTGTATTAGGATTGGCAACGGTGATTGCCCATTCGCAGCCACTACTCACCGCTATCAAGTGGCTTGGCGGTGCTTATCTGATTTATCTCGGTTGGCAAGGGATTGGGGCTAAGCCTGCCTCCGATTTAGCCATAAACGTTCCACAGCAGAGACCTATCCAGCATCCAACGCAAGACGTCTTCAAAGACGACTCAACCCTCGCTACCTTGCGCCGCGGCTTTTTTTGTAATGTGTTTAATCCCAAAGCGCCGGTGTATTTTGTCGCGATATTTACCTTGGTATTGTCGCCTGATATCCCGCTGTGGCAGTTATCGATTTATGGTGTTTGGATGATGGTGCTACAGATGGCGTGGTTTAGCACTGTGGTGATGTTATTGTCCATTCCTGCTATTCTCAAGCGTTTTGGCCGCGTGGAGCATTGGATAGATCGCATCTTAGGCAGCGCGATGATCGCCTTGGGACTAAACCTGATTTTACGCAGCCGATAACACATTTGTTATCCTCGAAATCTGCTAAACTGGTCGATTATATCCAAACATCAAAGCCACTGACTATGACCAGCACCCCTGCAAACTCTAAACATAAAAACCGCTCGCCTGCGACCGCCAAAAAACTTGGCAAGCTACATCCGCGCAACCCGCATCAGGGTCGCTACGACTTTGCTGTACTGACCCGCGCGCTACCTGCGCTCGCCGACCATACCATCAGCAACCCCAATGGCGAGCCGACGATTAATTTTTCTGATGCCAAAGCCGTACGCGTGCTCAATCAAGCACTGCTCGCGCATTATTATGGTGTGAAGTTTTGGGATATTCCTGAAGGCTACTTATGCCCACCTATCCCAGGTCGCGCCGATTATATTCACTATATCGCCGACTTACTTGCGCAAACCACGCATAGTAACGACGACCAAACACCGCCCATGGGTAAAGAGGTACATGCGCTCGATATCGGCACTGGTGCCAGCGCCATCTATCCCATCATCGGTAGCCAAAGCTACGGCTGGCGCTTTACCGCAAGCGACATCGATCCGGTTTCTGTCAATACCGCCAGCGTGATTTGTCAGGCCAATCCCAAGCTCAAAGGTGCGATCAAGGTTAAGCTGCAACCTGAGCCAAACTATATCTTTAAAAACATCATTGGTCGGCAGGACTACTTTGATGTGGTGGTATGCAACCCGCCTTTTCATGCTTCATTAGACGAAGCGATGCAAGCCAATAGCCGCAAGCAGCACAACTTGCAGCGCCATCGCGGCAAAAACGAAAGCGCGCAAATCAGTCGCCACTCCACCAAGTCAGGCAATGCCGCGCAAAACCTCAACTTTGGCGGTCAACATAAAGAGCTATGGTCTGAGGGTGGCGAGATTGCTTTTTTGAGTAATATGATAAGAGAAAGCCAACAGTTTGCTGCGCATGTAGGCTGGTTTACCAGTTTGGTCTCAAAATCCGAAAACGTAAAACCGCTACAACTACTGCTAAAACAGCTGGGTGTGGCACAGATGCGTATTATCGAGATGAGCCAAGGGCAAAAAAACACGCGGGTCTTAGCTTGGCGTTTTGATACTGACGAAGCGTAATTATTGCTAAAACGTAATGCTAACGTTTCACGTGAAACAAAAAACCGCTTTGGCTATCAAAGCGGTTTTTTTTAATCTATTTAGATGGCCATATCGATTTAACTGGGGGCATGCTCTAGCCAACAAACATGACCTTTAAGCCGATGAGTATAAGTACAAACCCGCCGAGCGCTTCTGCTTTGTCCTCAAGATAGGTACCTGATTTTTTACCAAGACAGATACCAAACGCACTAAAAACAGCCGTGACAATCGCAATGATTACACACGCTAACCACGCATTAAGAGCGAGCAAGTTTAAGGTAAAACCAGCAGCCATCGCATCGATACTGGTGGCAATCGCGAGGGTAAACATGGTGCGATGACTGATGTTTTTCTTTCGGCTATCGTTTATAGCAGCCGCTTCATTACTTACTCGCAGCCCCTTATCTACAGTCTCACCCTCATCTGCTAAGAATACTTCATAGAGCATCTTGCTACCCAGTCCGATAAGAATAAATCCACCGATCCAAGGCGCAGCAGTGGCGAGCCAACCTAACAGTGCCGCGCCTAATAAATAGCCGATAAATGGCATCACGCCTTGCGCAATACCAAAATATAACGCAGCATAAATAGCCAAACGCAAGGTATAGCGTGGGTTTTGTTGTTGGGATTTAGCGCCCAGTCCTATCGACACCGCAAAAGCATCCATCGCTAGCGCAATAGCGAGTAACAGTACTTCGATCATTTGATGTCCATTAATTAGAATTGCCAGCTTATGACAATTTACTTGCGAAAGTTTCACGTGAAACAAACTTATTATTAAAAAAATACCGCAATGTGTATCAAAGCGGTATTTTCTATATCTTACGCGGTGGCTAATGCCTAAATATCAAGATTAGACACTGTAAGCGCGTTTTCCTCGATAAACACGCGGCGTGGCTCGACATGATCGCCCATCAAGCAGGTAAACATATGATCGGCTGCGATGGCATCTTCGATAGTGACACGTAGCATACGGCGATTTTCAGGGTCCATCGTCGTATCCCATAACTGGTCGGCGTTCATCTCGCCCAGTCCTTTATAACGCTGGATGGCCAAGCCGCGACGGGCATCTAGCATCATTTGCTGCCAGAGGTAATCAAAATCGCGGATAGGAATATCCTTGGTGGTGCCACTACCCGCTTCGCGGCGAATAAAGGCGCTATCTTCTAACAAAGTATTCCACTCCGCTGATAAACGCAGCAGCTTGCTATACTCGCTCGAATTGATAAAGCTGGCATCAAGCAAATAATGATGCGCCAGCTGATGCACATACACCGTGATACGCGGTAGCCACTGGGCCTTGGTCGACAAGGCATCGCTATCAACCGCTTCGCTCTCATCAGCAGTCAATGCGGGGGTCATACCCAGCAGATCAGCGGCAGCAGCGTCCATATTTTCTGGTTGCGGCTCATGGATATTGACCAGCTCAATCTCAGGGCTTAACTCACTACCGAACTGCTCAAGCTGCGCCTGCATAGCGTCTTTCCACGCCTGCATGGCTGACTTATCATACGTCATATCCGTATTTAGCTTAGGCGTGTGCGTCAAAACATCCAAAATCACTGCAGGGAAACGTATCTGCAAACGTGCCTTAATCAGCTGCGTTTGGTTATAGTCATTTAGTAACGTCTCAAGCGCCTGACCCGTGATAGCAGGCGCATCGGCACTGATATGCAGCTTGGTATTATCGATCGTCGATGACAATAAATAAGCTTTGAGCGCTTCATCGTCCTTTAGATACAGCTCTTGGCGACCTTTTTTGACTTTGTACAATGGCGGCTGAGCGATATAAATATAACCGCGCTCAATCAGCTCTGGCGTTTGACGGAAAAAGAACGTCAGCAGTAGCGTGCGAATGTGTGAGCCATCGACGTCGGCATCGGTCATGATGATGATTTTGTGATAGCGCACCTTGTCAGGGTTGTACTCATCAGGGCCAATACCGCAGCCAAGCGCGGTAATCAAGTTGCCTACTTCAGCAGATGACAGCATTTTATCAAAACGCGCGCGCTCCACGTTCAAGATCTTACCCTTGAGTGGCAAGATAGCCTGAGTTTTGCGGCTACGGCCTTGCTTAGCGCTACCGCCCGCAGAGTCACCCTCCACGATGTATAGCTCTGATAGCGACGGATCTTTTTCTTGGCAGTCTGCCAGTTTACCGGGCAGACCAGCGATATCTAACGTGGTCTTGCGTCGCGTCATCTCACGTGCCTTGCGGGCGGCATCACGAGCTCTAGCGGCATCGATGATTTTATTGGCAATCGCTTTAGCCGCAGTTGGGTTTTCAAGCAAATAATCATTAAACTTATCATGCATCGCCGACTCGACTGCTGACTTGACTTCGCTCGATACCAGCTTATCTTTGGTCTGGCTAGAGAATTTTGGATCAGGCACCTTCACAGAGACAATTGCACTTAACCCTTCTCGTGCATCATCACCGCTGACCGCAACTTTCTCTTTTTTAAACAGGTTTTCGCGATCCATATAGCTGTTTAGACCACGCGTGAGCGCTGAGCGAAACCCTGATAAGTGCGTACCGCCATCACGCTGCGGGATGTTATTGGTAAAGCACAGTACTTTTTCGTTATAGGTATCCGTCCATTGCAGCGCCACTTCGACCGCGATACCGTCGTCTTGCTCACTGGTAAAATGAAAAACCTCGTTGATGCCTTCTTTACCTGCGTTGATATAGCTGACAAACTCTGACAAGCCGCCTTTGTGCTCGAACTCATGACGCTTGTCGATACGCTCATCAGTCAAGACAATGCGCACCCCTGAGTTAAGAAAAGACAGCTCGCGTAAGCGTTTGGCTAAAATGTCGTATTCAAACACCGTACCGGTAAATACATCACTGCTAGGATAAAAACGAATTTGCGTACCCGTTTTATCGGTGGCTTCTAGTTGCTCGATATCGGCATCAGGCACACCATCGGTATATGTCTGATGGTAATGATAGCCTTCACGCCAGATATTCATCTCCAGCTTTTTTGATAAAGCGTTGACGACTGAAACGCCGACACCATGCAAGCCGCCTGAGACTTTATAGCTGTTGTCATCGAACTTACCACCAGCGTGTAGTACCGTCATGATCACCTGAGCGGCCGACACGCCTTCTTCTGGGTGGATGTCAACAGGCACGCCGCGCCCGTTGTCCATGATACTGACCGACTCATCTTCATGAATGATAATATCAATCTGATCACAATGCCCCGCCAGCGCCTCATCGATAGAGTTATCCACTACCTCAAAGACCATATGGTGCAAGCCTGTGCCATCATCGGTATCACCAATATACATGCCAGGACGTACGCGCACCGCCTCTAGGCCGCGAAGTACACGAATATCTTTGGAGCTATAGTCTGAAGGCACTCCTTCCGCTGCAGCAGTCGTTGCGGCAACGCTGCCGACTGTCAGTTGCTCGTGGTCGTTAGGTAATGAATCACTCATGTGCATTCCTTAATCTAGCCATCATCAGCCGTTTGCCATTGACCCATCACTACGATGAAGCCGCATGACATCATGTCAAATCCAATCTGGAGAGTTAACACCAGTAGCGCTATGTCGTGAGCCAAAGTACGAGTCGCCAGTACCTTATAAAAGCTTTCTTACTTTAAGCCAAGCTTAAAACCCATGTTTTATTTTCTTGCTATTAACTTCTGCTCTTTTATGTCTTATCAAAGCTAAAGAAGTAAATAAAACATGTTTATTATCATGAACTTAAAGACAGTTAGAAACTTCAAAACCACTACGTAACGCTACAAAACAACTTGCTGAGAACAGGACAAAAATAAAGCCCTATTTTAGCATTTTTTTGCCTCTAAGTCACTGTTTACTGGTCGTTTTATTGCTTTGGACAGTCGTATTAGGATGGACGGTATTTTAATAAAACCTATGGCATGTCCTCATTTCAAAATGATCATAAAAATGAGATAAAGTGCCGTTGAGTATGATAATCAAATCAGAAAAACAAAGCAGATGATATAGTCAAACTCATTGCGGCTGTTTGACAAGATTTAGCGCTATTAGAAAGGCAAAACCTGCCCTTGTTTCACATGAAACATCATAGGGTTTGCCCATAAACCGTTGACCATAGGCGTGATATCAGCGGTCAGGCTGCTCATAAACACCTGACAAGGCAGTTTGGCTAACGTAGATAATAATATCTCTATCGCTCTCTCATCCAGCTCGGCGGTGATATCATCAAGTAGTACCACTGGTGTGGCGGTGAGCACCCTTTCGTTTTCATTGGTATTTGCTTGTGTCGTGGCATCCGTCTGCAACAATAAAGGCAATTGTGATAAACGTAGCGCGGTGATGAGTAGCTTTTTTTCGCCGCGAGACAAGACGTTTGCCGCTTGCTCTTTTAGTATCGGTATGGTGTCAGCGACTACCTGCTTGCTGCCCGAGCCAGCAGGTAGCTTGTCAGGTGGCATGGTATCGTTGGCTGCTAGGGCATCATTAGAGCGCCAATGGACATGGATATCAGCGCGATGATTGCCGATACGGGTATAACCCAACTGCAAGTCTTGCTCTAAGCGCTCACCAAGTTGCACCTCTAGCGCCACATCGGTATCGTAACCTGCATGGTAGCTTAGACTCAGCTGCTCGGCGTAACTCGGCAACAGCTGAGCGATGCTGTCGGCAAAGAAGGGCTGCCACTTTGTAAACACGTGCTGACGATAATGGTGAATAAGCGCGGCATGATTGCCAAGCCCTTTATCCCAAGACCTCAACTCAGCAAGCTGTACGTGCGTTAAATGCTTACTTTTTTTTAATAAACTATTGCGCTGTTTTAGCAGGCGCTGATATGCCAGCCACTGCGGGTGGAATCCTTGTTTCATGTGAAACACTAGCCAGTCTAACAACTGGCGACGACTGGCGCTGCCCTGCTCTAGCATGTCCATACTAGAAGGATCAATCAATAGTGTCGGTAGTTGCTCAGTCAAGATGCTTTGATTATAGACAGTGCTTTGATTGAGCCGCAGCAGCGTTGTGGCATCGGCTTGCTTTTGGATCGCTAACGTATTGCCATCGCTCAAGCGCGCATGAACGGTGGCAGTGTGTTGATGATGCTGAATGTAACGTTTAGGCTGATGATGGCGAAAGCTTTTGCCTCTGGACAACAAAAATATGGCTTCAAGCAACGAGGTTTTGCCGCTGCCATTAGCACCAATCATCACATTACAGGCGGCAGTGTGCAAATTGACCTGCGTAAGATTACGCAAATTTGAGATTTGTAGACGTTCAATCATGATAACGACAGCCGCCTATTAAAAACGCTTAAACTAGCAGATAAACGTTTGGTAAAAGAAGTGTTTGAAAATTCATTTGAGTCGAAAGCTTAGAGTTTACTAAGGCCTGTTTTTGATCTAAATTGGCAAAAAACAGCCTGAGTAATACTGTTAAAACCACGTGCACGTCGTTTTTAGTGGGGATAGACTGCGAACACTAAATACGCATTGGCATAATCACATACTGATGAAACTCATCACCTAGCTGATTGACCAACACCGAGGCATTGGATTGACTCATATGCATTTGTACATCGCCTTGGATGACGCCCAATACATCTTGTAGATACGCGGCATTAAACGACAGCTCCATCGGCTCACCTTGATATTTCGCCTGAATTACCTCGACCGCTTCGTCTTGCTCAGCGTTGTTGGCGCGTACCTCGACCATACCGTCGGTGGCAAAATTAAAAACCACACCGCGAGATTTTTCATTACTCAAAATCGCCACACGGCGCAGTACTTCTGTCATTTTTTCTTGATTAAACAGCGCCAACTTATCCGTATTGCTCGGCATGACGCGGCGGTAATCAGGAAATTTCCCATCGATCAGGCGCGCGGTAAAAGTCACTACCAGATCATCACTGACCTGCCCTGCACTATCCACCTCACCAAATGGCAAGCTGACTTGCAAAAATTCACGGCCAAAGCTTAGAGTGACAGGATTGTCTTTATCACCCAGCATTTTACCCAGCTCAGAGGCCAAGCGCTCAAGCTCAATGACCGCTTTGCGCGGCAAAATAGCTTGCATATTTAGGTCGCTGCTGACATCGATCACACTACGCGCCAATGCCAATCTGTGCCCATCGGTGGCCACCGTGGTCAGCTGCTGCTGAGAGACATCGAACAACATACCAGTCAGATAGTAGCGTACATCTTGGATAGCCATCGCAAACTGAGTCTTGTGAATCAGATCCGTCAGACGACTACGACTGATGATCAGTGGCGTGATGTTCTCTGGATTGCCTAGGCTTGGATAGTCTTCACTTGGCAAGGTGCCCAAAGTGAAGCGGCTTTTGCCGCTGGTCAGCAAACAGCGCTCGTTTTCTTGCGTGGTCAAATTGATCTGAGCTTGAGCTGGCAGCGATTTACAAATATCTTTTAACTTAGTGGCAGGCAACGTGGTCGTCCCTGCGGCAACACAAGCACCGGCAGGCAATTTCAATGTCGATGTCAGCTCGACCTCTAGGTCAGACGCCGTCAAGATCAGTTGCGACTCAGATAGCTGCAACTTAATATTGCCTAAAATGACCATGTTGTGGCGCTTATCAGCAGCTTTGGCGATCAAATTAATAGCTTTTAGTAACGACTCTCGATTAATCGATAATTGCATGCTTAGTTACTCTTATTTAAAGGATTCTTTTTTTACAAAAAACAAACTACAGTCAGTTCGAAATAAAATCGATACACTCATATGAACGTACAACTGGTACAAACTTTCCTTGCTTGCTGTATCTACGCTGACAGATGCTGGGCAAAATTATACCAGCTGCACTGTATCGCTTTTACAGTGAATCGACTATACAAATAGTGGCTTAATCATACCCTGTCTACTGACGATAATCTATAAAGCATACGTCTGCCTAGACATTGATAGAGTTAAACTAATTTAAAATAGGTGCTGTCCTACTGGTATTCATTTTTCTTGCGTGCTGTAACGATGCAGACAGAGGCTGCACAAAATAGATACCAGTAGCCTATGACATAAAATATGCCAATGTTATGTCGGGTTGACTATAGTATAAACCATATCATGGCGCTAAAACATAGTAAGACTGAGAGCTGCTAACCTGCTTGCAACATAAGGGCTAGCGTCTTGTAATCCTTATCAAACGCTGGGTCTGCTGCACGCAGCTCATTGACCTTATCACAAGCATGCATCACTGTCGTATGGTCACGGCCGCCAAACGACTGACCAATCTCTGGAAAACTATCACCCGTCAGCTCACGTGACAAAGCCATGGCTATCTGCCTCGGTCTTGCGATACTGCGAGTACGTTTGCGCCCCATAATGTCTTTTACCGTCACATCATAATATTCAGCGACGATTTTGCGGATGTTGTCCATATTGACTGCTTGTACACGCATGGCAACGATATCTTTTAGGGCATATTGCACCATCTCTAGTGTGATTTGCGCGCCAGTTAAGTTGGCATTGGCAAATACTTGGTTTAGGGCGCCCTCTAAACGCCTAACATTAGAGACGACGTTTTGCGCGATAAACAGCGCACACTCTTTAGGCAACGTCATCCCATAAGAAGCCGCTTTTTTCTGCAAAATCTGTACACGTGTATCAATCTCAGGCGGATCAACAGCCACCGTCAGCCCCCAAGAAAAGCGCGACCTAAAGCGCTCATCAAACTCTGTCATCTGTGAGGGATGTCTATCAGATGCCAAAATCAGCTGTTTATCACCACTTGTGAAGTCAGCAAATAACGTCAAAAACTCATTACTACTTTTTGTCTTTCCAGCCAATACGTGAATATCATCTACAATCAATAAATCTACTTTTTTTATTTTTTTCTTAAAATCTTCTATTTTATTATTTCTTAATGAATAAACTAATTGATTAATAAACTTTTCAGAAGTGAAATAATAAAAACTTTGATTATTTTTTAAATAGCGATGTGCAACAGAATGCATTAAATGTGTTTTTCCCAAACCAGAAGGCCCATATATAAATAAAGGATTATGCCGGTTTTTTGACTGACGTTTTCCAAGCTCATAACAGGCTTTATAAGCCAAATTGTTAGACTTACCAGTGACAAAGGTCTCAAAGGTGAAGTCAGGGTTGAGATAGCTAAGCGATTTTGCATCAGCAGAGCCAATTAATTCTGCCTGACGCGTATTGGTATCGATGTCAGCCTTTGCCATATGATGATGCGCGGTCTGAAAATTTTGGTCAGTAAGGGTAGGGGAGGGGATATCCTCTGCAAACAGAGAGCCTGACTGCGCTTGTGGGTTGTCTTCTACCTGACGACCAGCATTGTCTACACGCACCACCACTTCTTCGATACTGCCTTGGCTGTGCTTAGCTACCAACTGCTGAATATCTTGTAAATGATTTTTTTTGATGTAAGTTACAAAATAATCATTGGGCGCAAGAATAATTAAACTACTGGCCTCTTGATGCGCTGACAGTGGCCGTAACCACATGGTAAATACGTTGTCCTTGACGCTGTAACGCAAGTCATTTAGGCATTTATCCCAAATAGTGGCTGTATCTATCATGAAACCCATTACCTCGTTAATATCAAATCCCCAGCAAACTGACACCAGAGGCAAGCCTTTTGCTACTACCAGTATCAATATTTTTGCTCGCTTTTGATGATCAAATAAAAAGACAGCCACATGCTGTCTCTTGTCCGCCAAACAAGGTGATAATCTACCACAAATTGCCTGTGGATAACATCCTCTATTTTGGGGATAAGGCTGTGGATACTTTTGGGGGCAAGTAAAAACACTCAGTTATCCATAATCCATGCACAAGTTATCCACAAACTTACCCATAGTGCAAACAGATGATATAAAATAGAAATAACAAGTTAACCACAGAAAAAACTGTGCCCAATAACAACAATATCTATATATATTAATAATTAATTATTATGGAGTTGGCAAAAAACTGTGGATAACTAAACGATTTTGAGACCCTTGAATATCTGTTTGAATGGCAGTTACTACTGGATAAATTATGTTTAAGTATCTAAATTATTTGAGACGCACAGAGGTCTTTACCGGATTCAACGATAATTCCATAAAACAAATTAGTTTATTGACCAAAATAATAGGGAATGGTATAATCCTCCGCTATTACGAATTTAGTCCCATTATTTTGATAGGTGAGTTATGAAACGTACATTCCAACCAAGCGTGATCAAGCGTAAACGTACTCACGGTTTCCGTGCACGTATGGCAACTAAAAAAGGCCGTCAGGTCTTAGCCCGTCGCCGCGCTAAAGGACGTCATCGCCTTACTGTATAATCAGTAGATAGCGATAAGCATGGCCATATGTGCTTGTTGTGTTTCTATTAATTATAGATTGCGATAGTCAGTCTTCACAACTAACACATCGTCATATATTAAAAGCGCCTATATCGGCGCTTTTTTTGTCTCTATACTTTGCTTTGATATTTACGCTATTATTCTTGCTACCATCGTAAGCTCTCAAACTAGGTTGATTATGCCCCATACTGCTTTAGTGACCCCCAATGCTCGCTTTACCAAAGCGCAGCGCCTGCTCACGCCTACAGCGTTCAAAGAGGTGTTTGATGCGCCAGAGCGTAAACTTCATCAAAGCCATTTGATGGCGTTTGTACGTACTAACACGCATGGAGGTGCACGCGTAGGTATGGCGATCACCAAGCGCAAAGTACCCACGGCCGTGATGCGCAATCTAATCAAACGCCAAATACGTGAGCAGTTTCGTATCAAGTCTTTTAATCTAGAAAACAAAGATATTGTTTTTATAATAAAGAAACCTTTAAAAGGTTTAGATAATACAGAGTTAAAAAATCAAATAAATAATATTTTTAAAAAAATAGAAATAAAATAAAATGGGTTTTTTAATAAAAATAATAAATAATTTTTTTTACAAATTTATTTATTATTTCATTGTTTTTTACCAAAAGATAATAAGCCCTATCATACCGGCGCGCTGTCGTTATTATCCAACGTGCTCTAACTATGGCAAGCAGGCGTTGGCATGGCATGGCGGGTGGTCGGGTAGCTGGTTGTTATTAAAGCGCTTGAGTCGCTGTCACCCTTTAGGCGGACATGGCATTGATTTTGTGCCGTTACCGTTGTCTAGTTATCATTATCAATATTTATCCCCTGCTCGGCTTACTGCTCAAGGTTTGTATGTATTTAGAGACACCACAAGCTATGTTTCACGTTTAAACCATCTAATGAGCGTGCTCTGAGCAAACCTGCGCTTGGGTTGGCTGAGGAGAACGCTTTAGTTACCCACAAGTTATCCACACTCTTGTATCATTTAGAGCGGTTTTTTAGTAAAATGATGAACATTTTATGTGATTGACTACTGATATTGCCGCTTCAAACACGGGTGAATACTGTGCGGTGGTCATGATACATGCCTGATTTTTCATTCCCTAATTTTTTCAATCTAGGAAAGATTTATGCAAAAGATATTTCGGGTGATGATCATCATTGCGATGCTAATCACCGCTTATCTGCTGATTTTGGCATGGCGAGATGATTATGCCGATGCGCCAGCTGTAGATACGGTGCCAGAAACCATCACCTCAGTGGGTGCTGACATCCCGTCTACCACTGGTGCAGCAGGTGACATTCCAGTACAGACGATGCCTGTAGATGCGAGCGGCGTCACTGACGCGCCAGTGAAGGACGCAGGTCTAATCACAGTTACCACAGATCGCTATGATATAAAAATCAATCCAGAAGGCGGTGATATCGTCTATGCTGCGCTCAAACAGTATGATGCAACGCTCGATAGTGATAAGCCTTTTGTGTTATTAGAGAATAATAACAGTCGGGTATATGTGGCGCAGTCGGGTCTGATTGGCCAAGATGGTATCGACACAGCAGAAGGTCGCGCAGTTTATAGCCACACTGCCAATAACTATGTGATGGAAGCAGGCCAGCAGACGCTATCGGTACCGCTCACCTACAAAAAAGATGGCGTAACGATCACCAAGACCTTTACCTTTACCCAAGATAAATATCCGATCGATATCAGTTATCAAATCCAAAACGCTTCTAACAATGCGTGGCAAGGGCAAATGTTTGCGCAGCTCAAGCGTGATGACAGCAAAGATCCTGGTATGTCTGATAAAGGCGCGCTTAGCATGGCGACTTATCTAGGCGGTGCTTGGGGTACGCCTGACGACCCTTATAATAAGCTAAAGTTTGGTAAGTTCAACGACGGTGAGCTGACCACTACCAGTGACAAAGGCTGGGTGGGTATCGTACAGCATTACTTTGTTTCTGCTTGGACGCCTGATAACTTCACGGGTAAGTTCTTTAGCCGCGAGTCAGGTAACGACTACTTTATCGGCTTTAATAGTCAGCCTGTCAATGTCGCGCCAAATAAGCAAGTGACGCTCAATGCAACCTTGTACGCAGGGCCAAAAGTGCAGTCTGAGCTTAAAGAAGTCGCTGAGGGTTTAAATCAGACCGTTGACTATGGGTTACTGTGGCCAATATCTAAGATTTTATTTGCGATTCTTGATGGTATTCATAAAGTCATTGGCAACTGGGGTTGGTCCATTATTGTTCTGACGATTTTGGTGAAGATTGCTCTTATGTGGTTTTCGAATAAAAGTTACTACTCGATGGCGAAGATGCGTGCTATCGCCCCGAAACTGCAGGCCCTAAAAGAGGAGCATGGCGACGATCGCATGAAAATGTCGCAAGAGATGATGGCAATATATAAGGAAGAAAAAGTCAATCCGATGGCGGGTTGTTTGCCTATCTTGCTGCAAATGCCGATTTTCTTAGCCTTGTACTGGGTATTGGTTGAGAGTGTGGAGCTACGTCACGCGCCTTGGATTTTGTGGATTCAAGATCTGTCGGCGATGGATCCTTGGTTTATCCTACCGCTGCTAATGGGTGCCTCGATGTTTGTACAGCAGCAGCTCAATCCGCAGCCAGCTGATCCGATGCAAGCGAAGGTAATGAAATTTTTACCAATTATTTTTACCGCCTTTATGCTGTTCTTCCCAGCAGGTTTGGTACTTTACTGGACGGTGAACAACTTGTTTAGTATGACGCAGCAATATATCGTCAACAGAAAGGTTGAAGAAGAGCAAAAACGTCGTACCGCTAAGGTACTCGATTAAGTCACTTCACATTGTTACTTATTACTAAAAACCATCGCAGCGGCGGTGGTTTTTTTATTTATTAGTATTTTCAAATCACTTTGTCATACACCGGTAAACGCAAGATTTGCTATATTAAGTTTGGCTTTGTCAGTCGCTCTTTAGCCGTCTATAATGGGGCTTTTAATTAATGAGAATGATTGTGGATTCTTTTGAGCTGGCGCAAGCCGTACCTGCTACATCTAATACGTCTAATTCATCAGGATTGGCTACGATTGCTGCCATTGCGACGCCGCTTGGGCGCGGCGGCGTCGGCGTAATACGGCTATCAGGTGCGCGTGCCTACGACATTGCGTGTACGCTGACGGGCAAGACAGCATTTATACCGCGCATGGCCAGTTTTTGCCGATTTTATCAAGCGGATGGTACTATCATCGATGAAGGCTTGGTGCTGTACTTCAAAGGCCCGCACTCGTTTACAGGCGAAGATGTGATCGAGCTGCAAGGGCATGGCGGCATGATTTTGCAAAACCAGCTGCTCGCTCGTGTGTTTGAGTTGGGTGCCAAGCAAGCGGGTGCAGGGGAGTTTTCTTACCGCGCCTTTGATAATGATAAGTTGGATCTGGTGCAAGCAGAAGCCATTGCCGATGCCATTGATGCAACCAGTGCGGCAGCAGCGAGCAGTGCCATCCGCTCACTAAGCGGCGAGTTTTCGCAAAAGATCAATCAGCTATTAGAGCAGCTTATTCATTTGCGTTTGCACGTCGAGGCTGCCATCGACTTCCCTGATGAAGAGGACGTTGATTTTTTATCGGATGGCGTGATTCAAGACAAGCTTGAGCAAACACAAGATAAAATCCAGCAAGTACTGGCAACGGCAAAACAAGGCCAGCTGTTACGCGATGGGATTCATGTGGTGTTGGCAGGGCGGCCTAATGCAGGAAAATCAAGCTTGCTTAATCGTCTGGCTGGGCAAGAACGCGCCATCGTGACCAATGTGGCAGGCACCACGCGAGATACGCTACAAGAGACCGTCGTCCTCAACGGCCTGACCTTGCATCTCACCGATACCGCTGGGCTTCGCGATACCGACGACACTGTCGAGCGCATTGGAATTGAGCGCGCGCGTACCGCGATCACGCAAGCCGATATGCTGCTGATGGTCTACGATGTCAGCCGCGACCTTGCAGAAGATAGCACACCTCTACAGCTGGCAGAGCAGCTATTCGGTAAGCTCCCAGAAGCAAAAAAACTACTGATTATCGCCAATAAAAGCGACTTACTCACTGATGCCCACGATAAAGCGCAAATGGCCAACTCACAAGACGAAATCACTCAGCGTGGTTATGAGCAAGTAAATGTTTCATGTGAAACAGGCGCTGGTATCGAGACATTGATCGAAACATTATGTGCTAAGGTTGGTTTTCATCCACCAGAGAATAGTCTCATCGCCCGTACGCGTCATATAGATGCGCTCAGACGGACAGCTGGGCACTTAACAGAAGCGCATGAGCAGCTGACGGTCTTTCAGGCAGGGGAGTTGGTGGCTGAGAGCTTGCGCCAAGCACAACTAAGCCTCGGTGAGATCACCGGAGAGTTTAGTGCTGATGACTTGCTAGGTAAGATATTTGGTAGTTTTTGTATCGGCAAATAATGCTACTGATTGGCTATTTAAGTTCGCGTATTAACTTTTAAAAGTACGTCAGCTATCAAACTCAGCCTCATAAATGACGCCATGTATTCTTAATATCAAAATAAGGAAACGCTATGCACTGCCCTTACTGTAACGCGTCAGATACCAAAGTGATTGACTCGCGTCTGGCGGCAGAGGGTGCGCAGGTGCGTCGCCGCCGCTCGTGCAATAGCTGCCAAGAGCGCTTTACCACCTTTGAGATGGTGGAGGTGGTGATGCCGCGTATCATTAAATCTAGCGGCAAGATTGAGCCTTATGATAATGAAAAGCTGCGCCGTTCTATTTTGTTGCCATTACAAAAGCGCCCCATCACCATTGATGAGCAAGAGGCAATGATTAGCCGAATCGAAAAGCGCGTCAGGCAAATGGGGGAGCGCGAGATTAGTAGTAAGGTGCTGGGCGAGATTATCATGAGTGAGCTAAAGACATTGGACGATGTCGCTTATGTACGCTTTGCCAGTGTGTATCGTGATTTTCAGGATATCGATGCGTTTCATCAAGAGATTGCCAATATTCGCCCCAATGAAAAATAGTCTCTGTCAGTGCCATGGGTGAATGTTCAACACGCCCTACACATTCTTTATAAATGAAGCCAATTCTTATGTCGAATTCTAACCACACGCAAGCTGCACAAGACCGCTATTTTATGATGCTGGCGATTGAGCAAGCTAAGCAAGGATTATACACCACAAGACCCAATCCTGCGGTAGGCTGCGTGATTGTTCAGGCAGGAATGGTGGTCGGGCAAGGGTTTCATCCTAAGGCAGGCCAGCCTCATGCAGAGGTGTTTGCCCTCAAAGACGCAGGTGCGCAAGCGGTTGGTGCCACCGCCTATGTGACTTTAGAGCCTTGTAGCCATACAGGACGTACGCCGCCTTGTGCTTTAGGTTTGATAGAGGCAGGCGTACAGCGCGTAGTGATTGCTGGCCTTGACCCGAACCCGCAAGTAGCGGGGCGCGGCGTACAGCTGTTAGAGCAGGCTGGTATCAATGTGACAGTGGGCGTACTGACAGAGCAAGCAGAAGCATTAAATCGCGGGTTTTTAAAGGCGATGCGTACTCAAATGCCCTACGTTCGGCTGAAGATTGCTACCAGTCTCGATGGCCGTACTGCGATGGCGACAGGAGAGTCAAAATGGATCACCTCGGTAGCGGCTCGTGAGGATGTACAAAAGCTTCGCGCCCTAAGTGGGGCAATTATCACTGGCAGTGAGACCATCGTTACTGATGATCCACAGCTCAACGTGCGCTCTACTCAGTTGGGCGTGCCGGCTGAGCAAGTTCCTACGCCTAAGGTGGTCGTACTCGATAGGCGTCAGCGCTTAGCGCACAACGCACAATCAGAATACCAACTATGCCGCCGCGCAGATACGCTGTATTGGCGTAAGGACGATTTAGCCGAGCTATTAAGGCATCTGGTCAGTGAGCATCAATGCTACGATGTATTGGTAGAGGCGGGTGCTAGCGTCGCAGGTAGCTTTTTATGCCAACAGCTGGTAGACGAGCTGATTGTTTATCAAGCGCCTTGTCTGTTGGGTGCAGCGGCGCAGCCGATGGTGAATTTTCATCCGCTGTCTTTATCTGAACAATTACGTTTTAAAATAAGCGGCCATGAGCAACTCGGCCCTGATCTTAAGCTGACGTTGTATCCTTTATAGACCATAAGTTATAAACACTTTATCCACAAGCCTTGGATATTAAGGTCAAGATACCTGCTTGGTAGATAAGGGGTTAAATAGTTATCTAGATAGTAGACTTCTTGCATAAGTCATCGCTAGCCCTTGCAACTCCGTCAGTGAAAGTCAATAAACTGGTACTTTTGCAAGAGATCTAGTGGCGTTGCCTGAAGGGTATACCTGTTTCACATGAAACTGTGTATAACTCTGTTTCATGTGAAACTAAAAAGGCCCTTGTTTACTGTTTGTTTTATTAATAATCTATAAAAATCATATACTTATATTAATTTTATGCTGTTGGTAGCGTAATAGTAAAAATGCAAAGGTTTGTGGATAACTTTGTATAAAACAAGGATTTATCGCAGACGGGCTTGATTTATTGTTACTTATCCACAACCTATCCCCTTACACGCTTAAAAGACAGGGCTTTTAGGAAATATTTAGATAAAAGCAATGCTCATTCATTGTCTATTGATAAGTAGTCATCATTTAACATTTATCATCTATTGGACGCCATTGTAATAATCGTCACTATTGTTAAACGCTCATAACAGCAAAAAATTAGAATACGAGGTCTCTATGTTTACTGGAATTATAGAAAGTGTTGGAAAAGTCACGTCCATGCAGCCTACTGGCGGCGACATACGCTTGACGATAGAGTCAAGCGAGCTAGACTTTAGTGATGTCAAATTAGGTGACTCTATTGCCTCAAATGGTATCTGCCTCACTGTGGTAGAGATTGGCGATAAATCTTACTCTGTCGATGTTTCACGTGAAACGATTGCTCGTACTGCATTGGAAACCCTAAAGCCTGGAGATATCGTCAATTTGGAAAAAGCGATGCTACCCACCACGCGCTTTGGTGGTCATATCGTTGCAGGTCATGTCGATGGGGTCGGCCGCGTTAGTAAACTACAACAAGACGCGCGCTCTATCTATATCGAGATTGAGATCCCAAAAGAGCTGGCGCATTATACCGCGACCAAAGGCTCTATCACCGTCGATGGCATCAGTCTAACCACCAACCTAGTACGTGATAGTGTGGTTTGCCTCAATATCATCCCGCACACGGCGCAAGTGACCAATATCGCCAAACACTGGTTGGTCGGCAGTAAGGTAAATATCGAGGTAGATATCGTCGCCCGCTATTTGGAACGTCTATTAAATAAGTCGCAAGCTGGTGACATAAACGCACCAAGTCCGCAAAGCCAAATTACCGAGGCATTCTTAGCGGATAATGGCTTTATGAAGTAGTGATAAGCTAAAGCGTAGGTATCGTCGATTCTAAATAAAAGAGTCAGGCATTGATTAACCAGCAAGGCTGATAAACGTTTTCTGGCGTGCCGTTGCTGACAGAGGCTACAAAAACTTCTATCAGCCTTGTTTTTACTATAATCAATTGAAAATAAAACTGTTATATAAGTTTAAACGCGCTACTGGTATAAACTTTACTTGCGTGCTGCGTTCCCAGAGGCTGCGCAAAATTCATCCCAGTAGCGCTACATTCTTTTTAGAGTGCATCGACTATATACGATGCGCACAAAGGCCAGTCAGGTAGCGGGTTAATATTTTGATATTAACCCGCTATTTTTTTGGATATAGATACAGATACAGATATAGATATATTAAGCGGAATTTTAGTGTTTTATCAGATGTTGTAGCACAGCCTCGAGCTTTGTCTTATTGATAGGTTTGGATAAAAACTCGTCCATACCCACTTGTATACAAGCGTCGCGATCCTCGTCTGAGCTGTTCGCGGTTAGGGCGACGATTGCAATATCATCCCCTTGCGCGCGAATCGCTTGCGTGGCTTGTAGCCCATCCATGACTGGCATACGGCAATCCATTAAAATAAGCGAGATATCCTCCCGCTGCGCCTTTAGCTGCTCAAGCGCTTGTTGGCCGTCTTCTGCTACGATACTGCGATAACCCAGTTTACTTAAGATTTTACAGGCGATTTTTTGATTGGTTGGGCTGTCTTCTACCACCAGTATCAGCGGCTCTACGTCATCCTTGTGTAGGGGCGTGGCCACCGTCATGTCGTTTTTTGGCGTTTGGGTGGTCAAGCTTTGCCGAACAGGTAGCGTCAGTCGCGTCAGCTCAGAGAGCAGGAGGGCGCTTTCTAAGGGTTTTAATAAAAAACCATCGCATTGATCCAGCAGGGCAGAGGGTAGACGGCGCTCAGGCTTCATACTACACAAAACCTTAGGCAGTGATTTTTTAGACAATAAGTCATGTAGTGCTTGGCGTCTATCGTTGCTGGCCAGTATCAGGCGCTCTTTGGTTGCCTGTGTCTTTGATGCAAGGCTCTTTGGTGCGGTCTTCGATTCGTTGATAGAGGTCTCGGCGGACAGTTTGTCGCTTTGCTCTGCCACTGGGTCAGAGGGGTTTATGGCGGTGTGGTCAGTGTAGTATTCATAATCCAATAACAAGACGGGCGCTAGGCTCTGGGCGTCTTTGCCAAGCCGCTCGGCCAAGTGCTCGATGGTGGCACTATCAACATCGGTATAGATCGTCGCTGGAATCGATAAATACTGGCACAAGCGGCGCAAGTAATCGGCCAGCAAGGTCTGGTTGACCACGGCGATAAGATGAATATGCTGTAAGTGCTGGTGTGGGTGATAAATCGGCTGATAACTTGGCTGCCGACAAGGCAGATAGAGGTTAAAGGTGCTGCCTTGATTGACCGCGCTTTTTAGCTCAATAAAACCGCCAAGCAAACGGGCAAAACTATTGACGTTATTTAAGCCCAAACCCGCTTCGATACTGTGGTGATAAGCGAGGTTGTTGTGTTGCTGAAGGGACGGGCTTTGTTTATTAAAATAACTCAATAACTGATGCTGTTTGGCGATATCGATACCTGTGCCTGAGTCTTTGATACTAAAACGTACCCAGTAGTGCGGCTGCTGCGCTTTTACCTGTTCATTGATCGGTAGTAGGCTGCCTTTATTGATTTGAGATACTTGCTCAGGACTGATAGCATCGATCGCCAAGGCGACATAGCCTGAGGGAGTAAACTTGATCGCATTATGAAGTAGATTTAAGAGTATCTGGCGCAGGCGTGTATGATCTGTATCGATCACACGTGGACACTCTGGATCAAAGAAATAAATAAGTTCTAGCCCCTGCTGGCGCGCATGATCTATGGCCGCGTCACCCACTTCTTGCCCAAGCTTATAAATATCGACAGGCGCTATGCTCAAGCGGGTTTTTCGAACCTCTATATCGCCGATATCTAGCATGTCGTTGAGCGTGGTGAGCATATAGTGACTGGTTTTTATCAGTGTCTCAAGCGTGTGGTTTTGCTTATCGGTCAAGGTGCTAGGGTCGATAGGCTCGAGTGTGTCTATCAAAGACTCCAGCGGTAGGCGCAGTTTATGCCCCATGATAGAGCGCAGCTCGCTAAACTCATCGATTTTTTGTTGTAATTGTTGGTTTTTTAGCCATAGCTGCTCTGTTTGGTTGGCCAGCTCATTGATATTATTGAGCAAAACGGTAAAGCCATGCACCTGTCCATGCTCACCAAACCATGGCGTCACATGCAGCTGATAGGTTTGTTGGTCTTTTATTCCTAGCACCGTTAGCGTACGCGTGACGCGCAGATTGACCAGTCTTTGTAGCAGCTGTTGGGTGGGGTCGTCTGTGCCAGCGAAAAAGTCTGTCAGCTGCTCGCTGCCACTGCTGTGCGCAGGTCTGATAAAGACTTGTTCAAAACGCTGGTTAAAAAAACTGATTTGACCGTGGCGCATGATCATTGCCATCGGTAATGGTGCTTGCTCAATCAGGCGCTCAAGACGGTGCTTGAGGGTTTTGATGCGCCGATAGTCGTTGTGTAGCTGATAGTTGATACGGCCGAGCGCATGACCTAAGCGTAAAAACTCCCCAGTCGATTGGCTTTCTAAAAATGGCGGCGGGGTATAGGCTTCTTTTGCATTGTCACTCAAATTATCCGTATAACGTAATAGCTGCTCCCAGTTGGTGCGGCGCTTGAGCATGTATAGCAGTGCAGTGATAAACAACCCAATGGCTGCCATCAGTGGCAACCAGTATTTATAAGAGATCCAGTCGATATCAAGCGGCTTATGACGCAATATCATATATATCTGATGGCCACTATCTAGCTCAATGGTGCCTGTCAGATTGCGCGCATTAAGCGAATAAGCGCCATTATTCTGAGCAGAGGCTCTGACAGTCGGGAACGTCACTGTCGAAAATGCAGGCTCGTTCGGACGGGTATCACGATGAATGTATGTCTGTCCGGAGGGCAGCATAAAGATAAGCTGATAGCTGATGCCGTTAAGTGCCGGATGCGCCAAAACTCCCTTTAGCTCATCGTTTCGTAGCACAGCATGCTCAGTGAGCTCGTGTTGTAAGGTAAAAAAAGTATCGACGCTGTGCTGCTGTTGATACTGCCTCATACCATCAAACAACATAACATAATACAGTACTAGCATCACCAGCAATGTTAGGACATAAAAGAACAATAAGCGCTGTAAGGACTGAAACTGTTGCATGAAAGCGAGGTCCTATATCGTCACTTGGCAGGATAAATGTGGCATGACCACTACCATGATAAAGCAGTCAATGTCTTTAATATAACCAATGACGGTTATTTATAGCAAAACAATCGCTGTTTTATTGTCTATAGCGCCTATTATAAAGCGAAAAGACCTCGTAAGTAACGCTGAGTAGGCGCGGTTACAATCATGGCACAATACGCCAAACTCACCTATAATGAAGCACCGAACCCTATATAATGCATGATTATGACGACAATTGCTCCTGCTTCTAAGTTATCCCCCTCATCTAGCCTTGCTGACACGACTTCTAGCACGCCATTACGTGTGGTGTTTGCTGGGACGCCTGAGTTTGCGGCGGTCAGCCTTGAGTCGCTCATTGCCCAGCAACAAGCACTCAACATAGATATTGTGGCGGTTTATACCCAGCCTGATCGCAAAGCGGGCCGCGGGCAAAAACTGGCCGCCTCAGCGGTCAAGCAAGTGGCGCTCGCCCATGATATCGTGGTAGAGCAGCCACCGACCTTTAAAAAATCGAGAACCGAAGGCATGGCAGCCCGCCAGACGCTGCGTAGCTATCAGCCCGATGTGATGATTGTTGCCGCTTATGGGTTGATACTACCTGCGGGCGTACTGACGACACCCACTTATGGCTGTCTTAATATTCATGCTTCGCTACTGCCGCGCTGGCGTGGTGCAGCGCCCATTCATCGTGCGCTCTTGGCAGGCGATAGTGAGACTGGCATTACCATTATGCAGATGGATCAGGGACTAGACACCGGTGACATGCTCTACAAAGTCAGTGCGCCTATCACCGCTGATGACACGGCAGCCAGCCTACACGACAAAATGGCAACATTGGGCGCGGACGCCATCGGTACTGTGTTAAAGGATTTGGCGCACTACCAAGCCCAAGCCGCCGCGCAAGATGACAGTCAAGCCAATTACGCCGAAAAGCTTGTCAAAACCGAAGGCGAGATTGACTGGGCACAACCGGCGGCGACGATTGAGCGTCAAATTCGTGGTCTGACACCGTGGCCAGGCGCTTATACTTTTTTCAATGGTCAACGTGTCAAGATTTTGGCCAGCCTACCGGTCAACCCCTCGCAGCAAACCGAACTGCCCGCTGGTACCATCATCAGTGTCGGACGCAAAGCGATATTGGTCGCTTGTGGCAAAGACGATAGCTTGGCGGCCAGTCATACTGAGCAGGCAAGCGGGACATTGGCCATTACTCATCTGCAGTTTGCAGGTGGCAAGCCGATGACAGCAGAGCAAGTCTGCCATGGCAACCAATTAAATGATGGCGACCAGTTCACCAAAGAATCAAACTAATTCAATTAAGCTTCATGTACTTTAGTTATAAGTTATCTAACCTTTATCAGACGCTATCGCGCATACGTCAAGGAACAGCAACTCAATGAGACATCCCAGCCCCGCGTCTAAAAATCATAAACCCTCAAGCAACCTGATTATGAATGGCAGTGTCCGCGTACGAGTCATACGTACCTTGTTGGCCATTCAAAATGGGCAGTCGTTGGCAAGCGTTCTTGATCCTTTGCTCAATAGCTTGCACGATGGTGATAAAGGGTTTGCCCATGCGCTACTTTTGACGACCTTACGCCAGTGGCATGCGCTGGCGCGGCTGCTGGATAGCTTGGCGGACAACCCCGTCGAGGAAGTTGAAGTTCGTACTACCATTCAGGTCGGTCTGGTGCAGCTACTGTATTTAGAGGTCGCTGACCACGCCGCGATACACGAAACGGTGGAGGCGGCAAAAGAGGTCGGCTTTGCTCATGCAACTGGCCTTATCAATGCCATCCTGCGTAAGGTCGCCAAAAACCCCAATAAGTTTCGCAAAAAATGCAATAAAAACCACAGCCTGCCGAACTGGCTTGCTTATCAGCTCAAGCAAGACTGGAGCGAGCAGTATGATGCGCTGACACAAGGACTGCGGCAGTCAGCCCCGATGTTTTTACGAGTAAACGCGGCGGCCACCTCAGTTGCAGAGTATCAAGAAGTGCTAGATGGGGCAGAGATTGAGACAGAGTTGACCGAGCTTAGCACGGGTTTTTGTCTACCCAGTGCCTCTAACGTTGCACCCCTCACCCTAGCGACTACAGGTCTGCGGCTACGCCAAAGCACTGCTGTCAGCGCCTTGCCTGACTTCGCTGACGGCATCGTGAGTGTACAAGACATGCACGCGCAGCTTGCGGCACCGATTATTCATCGTGCTTTGATGAGTAAGGTGAGCGCTGATAAGTCTCAGGCGGGCTTAGATAATCATGAGCTGCATATCCTAGATGCTTGCGCGGCACCTGGGGGCAAACTGGCGCATTGGCTAGAATTATTGAGCTCTGAAGATGCGTCAGTCTTGTTTCACGTGAAACAAGATAATACAGCAGCGACATCAGCGCCTACGGGCATCAAGCTCACCGCCATCGATAATGAAGCATCGCGTATCGAGCGTATCTATGACAACCTAAAGCGCCTTAACTTTACCCAGACAGACTTGGCACAAAGTAGCAGAGGTATCGCTCTAGATATCGTCTGCGCCGATGCAACCTGCTGGCGCAGCACTGGTGCGTCTAAAAAGCAAGATTCTGCTAAAAACAGCGGTGTATTTGATGCTATATTACTGGATTCGCCTTGTACGGCGACCGGCGTGATTCGTCGTCATCCAGATATCAGCATTTTGCGTACCGAAGAGGACGTCGAGCAGACTGCGTTATTGCAAGCAGAGATTTTGCAAAACCTATGGCCACAGCTCAAAGTCGGCGGTTACTTGTTATATGTGACTTGCTCTATTTTAAAACAAGAAAACGTCCTGCAAATGCAAGACTTTGTCAGTCGTCATGACGATGCGGCGGTGGTTGCGTTTACCGAGGCGTGTAGTTGGGGTATCGAACAGGCGATCGGGCGTCAGTGCTTGCCGATAGATCGCGAGGGTGGCGATGGTTTTTATTATGCGCTGCTACAGAAGACAATGGCATAAAACTGCTGAATAAACCGTTTTAAATATTGAAAAAATCATTGTAGACAGGACAATCTCATGAAATATATCAGTACCCGTGGTCAGACAGCACCGATGGATTTTAGTGATGTGCTTTTGATGGGGCTTGCGCCAGATGGCGGTTTGATGCTGCCTGAGCAGTATCCGAGCATTGATAGCGCTACCCTTGATGAGTGGCGTACGCTGAGCTATCCGCAGCTTGCCATGGCGATTATGCAGCGTTTTGCCACGGATATCCCGGCCACTGATTTGCAAGATATCATCGAGCGTACTTATACCGCTGACGTCTTTGGCTCTGATGAGATTGTCCCTGTCCGCAAACTTGAAGACGACCTGTATATTTTGGGATTGTCCAATGGTCCGACGCTGGCATTTAAAGACGTAGCTATGCAGTTTTTGGGCAATGCCTTTGAATACGTGCTAAAAAAGAAAGGCGCGCGGATTACCATCATTGGTGCCACCAGTGGTGATACGGGTAGTGCCGCGGAGTATGCGCTACGCGGTAAAGAAAACATCGAAGTCTTTATGCTGTCACCGCATGGCAAGATGAGTGAGTTTCAGCGTGCGCAGATGTATAGTTTGACTGATGACAATATCCATAATATCGCCATCGACGGTATGTTTGATGACTGTCAAGATATCGTCAAAGCGCTGCAACAGGACGCGGCATTCAAAGCCGCTTATAATCTCGGTACGGTGAACTCGATCAACTGGGGCCGTATTCTGGCGCAAATTGTGTATTACTTTAAGGCCTATTTTGCCGTCACCACAAGCAATGACGAAAAAATCAGCTTTAGCGTACCATCGGGCAATTTTGGCAATATTTGTGCCGGTCATATTGCTCGTGAGATGGGGCTGCCAGTCGATCGCCTTATCGTCGCCACCAACGAAAACGATGTGCTCAATGATTTCTTTAATCAAGGTGCCTACCAGCCGCGCCCAGCTGAGCAGACTTACGTGACCTCTAGCCCATCGATGGATATCTCAAAAGCCTCTAACTTTGAGCGTTTTGTCTATTTACTGCTCGATAAAGACAGCGCGCGCGTCCATGAGCTATTTGAAGGGGTGAAAGCCGGCCAAGGGTTTGATTTGTCTGATTTAAAAGATAGGGTCAATACTCGCTACGGTTTTGCCGCTGGCAAGTCCACCCATAGCGACCGCTTACAGACCATCAAGGCGCTTTATGAGCAGCATGGTGAGTTGGTCGATCCGCACACTGCCGACGGTATTAAAGTCGCTAAAGAACTACAACGCGCAGGTGAAGTTATCGTATGTGCCGAGACTGCCTTGCCGGTGAAGTTTGCCGATACCATTGTTGAAGCTGTTGGGCAAATAGAGATTGCTCGTCCAGCCCATACCGAGGGGCTAGAGGATTTGCCGCAGCATGTCGTGGTATTAAACAACGACCCTGAGCTGGTCGCTGAACAAATTCGTCAACATGTAACGGCAAATCCAGCGTAATTAATAGAGGTATTTAACGCTCATTGTAAAAAGTAAATCTAGGAAATCATCCACATAAAGGTTACGCCATTGTAATAAAGTGTTTATGATTGTGTTATGGTGGATATAATTGTAATATGAGAAACAGCGTCGGCAGGTCTTCATCGTGCTAGACGCTTTTTTAGCCATAAACATCAGTCAATTACAAAAAACAGCTGCCCAATAGGCGTCATAATAATTGCATTGCTGTGTCTGTAAACTGCGCTGAGTCTCTACGAATATATAATCGAAGGACTTGACAGGTATAGACGTAAGTAGGGTTTGTTAAGGCGGCGACAGCGGTACATATTGTGGATATAACAATGAAGATGAGCTTAAAAAAGATAGCAAAAGCACTGTTGATCACGACATTTAGCAGTGCCATGCTAATGAGTACTGCCCACGCCAATAATCCACCACCTACCATCAAAGCCGATGCCCCCAATCGCTACATCGTCAAAAAAGGCGATACCTTATGGGATATCTCTGGGCGTTACTTAGACAGCCCATGGCGCTGGAAAGATATTTGGGCAACCAATAAACAAATCAAAAACCCGCATCTGATCTACCCAAACGACATCCTTATTTTGTGCGTGATTCAGGGTAAAACCTTGGTCGGTGTCGATACGGGTGAAGGCTGTGCAGGAATCGAAAAGCAGCTGATGGGTGATGTCACCGCCAGTGCGGTCACTGTGACCTCAACGGCCAACAGTATCCCTCCCATTCCTTGGTCAGCGATTCAGCATTGGCTCGATAAAACCATCATCGTCGATCCACAAGATTTTAATACCACGCCATACATCTTGGCTTCTAAAAACCGCAACTTAATCACCGCCAGTGGTGATAAGGTCTATGCCAAAGGCGTACCACTGATCGTGGGGCAACGCTATGGCATTTACCGTGAAGGTGAGAGGTACGTCGAGCCAAAAAACCAAAAAGTCATCGGTCTTGAAGTTACCCAAGTGGCCACAGGCCTAGTAACATCGACAGAAAGCAACGGCGTCACTAGCCTGCAACTGACAGGCAGCTATGGCAAAGAAGTGCGCGAAGGTGATCGGGTATTTGTAGAATTAGACAATGCGATCCCGCCTGTGTTTTATCCAACCCCAGCCAGCGTCAGTCGCGGCGGTATGATCGTACGGGTGATGGATTCGATCAGCTCCGCAGCAAAAGGCAGCGTGGTCGCCATCAACCTTGGTAGTACGCATGGTGCCAAACCTGGTGATGTGTTGACTGTGTACCAAAAAGGACCATTGGTGCGTGATATCAGAGACAATGATACGCCAGTGCGTTTGCCAAACGAGCCAAGTGGGATGCTGATGGTGTTTAATACGTTTGAACATATCAGCTATGCCTATGTACTGGATTCTGAGTTACCGCTAAATGTCGGTGATCAGCTATTACCGCCGCCATATTTATAAACACGCCAAACACAGTACAAGGTTTTGAGATGAGCACCCGATCTTAGCGGAGACGAGCCAAACGATGATGACAGTAGTCACCCCTTCTTTATCAGACGAGCAGCGCGCCATAGTGGCGCTATGGTATGAGGTGAATGCGTCATTGTCTGCTTATCACAAGCTGACGACGAGCTTTGGTAGTGCGCAGCTGGCGTGGACGGCGACAGTAGAGGCTTGGCGGCAGCTGGGTATTCATTACACCCATCTCAAACGCCATGAGCAGCCAGCGCAAACACGCGCTAATATCGACAAAATCCAACAAGCGCGCGTAGAAGGACGCTATGGATTACTGTTTGCTGATCAAGCGGACTATCCTGCCCAGCTGCTACAGATCTATGATCCGCCGCCTGTGTTATTTTATCGCGGTAACCTCTCTCGTCTGCACCAAGCCCAAATCGCCATCGTCGGTAGTCGTAAGCCCACCGCCCACGCACAAAAAATCACCTTTGATATGGCGCAGTACTTAGCGCAGGCAGGCTACATCGTCACCAGCGGGCTGGCCATGGGTGTGGATAAACGCGCACATCTAGGTGCACTGGCACAGACAGATTTAGCTCATCAAGGCCGGACGATCGGGGTAATGGGCACAGGAATTGATGTCAATTATCCCAATCACCACGACCAGCTATTTAGTCAAATCATCGAGCAGGGCGGCTGTATCATCAGTGAGCTGCTACCGCATACGCCGCCTCACAAGCATACCTTTCCACGCCGTAATCGCTTGGTCGCAGGACTCAGTCTAGCGACTATCGTCACCGAAGCCACCATTCAAAGTGGCTCGCTGATTACCGCGCGCTTGACCTCAGAGCAAGGCAAGCAAGTCTTTGCGGTGCCAAGTCATATTGACAATAGCAATGCTGAAGGCTGCCACCATTTGATACGCGAAGGGGCGACGTTGATTTATCATCCTCAGCAGGTTATTGAAGATGTCAGCCTTCAGCTCAGCCATCAGATAGGTCATGGTAGTCGCGTGCCGCCGAACAAACGCACACCTTCTGATAATGATAACGCCACACCATCAGCACAGGTTGCCAATACTGCAGAGAACCCGCTGCCATCTACGATAGCTCATCACCCTGACCCTGTGGTTCCCAAACACTTGCAGCCAATATATGAGAAGCTTGATTGGCATGGGCAAGATTTGGATGCGCTGTTGCTGGCCACCACGCTTGAAGCACCCGTTTTGATCGGGCAGCTGATGGAGCTTGAGCTATTGGGTCTCATCAGCGTACAAGGCGGGCGTTACTTGCGTGTTTAAAAAATGCTATTTTTGCGAGTGGCTGTCTTAGATTGGCTTTTTGCTGTGGTATGATAAGTTTCTACCCTTTTATTTTTTGTACCTTCAACATGAAACCATCCTCCTCCGTTTTGGCCGACTCTGTCAGCCAAGCTGCTACTTGGCTAAAAAATGGCCAGCTACTTGCTTATCCAACCGAAAGTGTCTGGGGTATCGGCTGTGACCCTTATAATCAAGCCGCCGTACAGCGCATCTTGACCATCAAGCAGCGACCAATCGCCAAAGGCATGATTGTCATTACCGATAGTGCCGAACGTTTAGCGCCGTTGCTTGCGCCTTTAACACAGGCTCAGCGTCAGCCTATTTTGGCGAGCTGGCAGACGGACAGCGAAAACACCCAGCCGCAGTATCAACAAGCGCATACATGGCTATTGCCTATTCCGAAAACACTAAGCACCAGTATCCCTCATTGGATAACCGGCCAGCATCAAACCGTGGCGGTACGGGTCATCTCTCATCCGCTTATCCAGCAGCTGTGCCAGCAGTTGGTCAGTGAGCAAAACCCTTTTGGCCTGCTGGTCTCCACCAGCTGTAACCCTTCAGGCCAGCCGCCTGCCATGACTTTCTCTGAAGCTTATGCGTATTTTTCTGAGCAAATCGGCTACTTACAGGCTGATACCTTGGGATATACGCTGCCGAGCCAAATCCGTGACGCGCGCACAGGTTTGATCATTCGTTAGCGCCCACTCATGCTTTACAGAAAACCAGACACACGGCATAAGTAGATTGGACTGGGTTTTGTATTAATCTGACTATATATCGTCTTATAGTCGATTCTAAATAAAACAGATACATTATATATCAACGTGGAACTGGTATAAATTTTCCTTGCGTGCTGTGCCTGCGCTGCTCGATGCTGCATAAAACTCATCCCAGTCCCACTGTATCGTTTTTATAATGAACTCACCATATCATCATATTGTCTTATGATTTCACTATTGACAGAAATAAAAGAATAGCGCAGTATGGAGATAGACAATGGTTATCAATTTAAAAATAGCGTGTATCTATCAATTATGAAACTAAATCCTGTGACTGAAAAATTCGTTTTGCATTGGGGAGAGATGGGCTCGCAGTGGGGCATCAATCGCACCATGTCGCAGATTCATGCGTTATTGTTTATCATTGGCAAGCCTTTAAATGCTGAGCAGATTACTGAAACGCTTGGTGTTGCACGCTCAAACGTTTCAAACAGCCTCAAAGAGTTACAACATTGGGGGCTGGTACAAAAGGTCTCAATACTGGGCGACCGCCGCGATCACTTTACCACCAATACCGACGTTTGGGAGTTGGCACGTATCATCGTGATTGAGCGTCAAAAGCGTGAGCTTGAGCCGACAGTACAGTTTTTGCAGGCGCTCATAGACAGCCCAGAGTTTGAGCACGAAAACAGCGACGTAAAAGCTCGGCTTCGTGAGACACAAGCATTCGTCGAAACAGTGACCACGTGGTCTTCTGAGATGCTACGATTGCCCAGCAGTGTACTCAAAAAGATATTGAAGTTGGGTAGTAGTATAAAAAAAGTCTTACGTTAATGGACTGTGTTAAACAAGCGATGGTGCGTGGTTTAGTGATAGTTAATCTACTGTAAACAGGTGCAGCGCGACTGGTATTCAGTTTTTTGCGGGCGGTGCTTACGCCGCTAGAGGACACGCCCTACATAAACTCATAAAAATTTAAATTGTTATTTCTGTTTTGACAGAAATAACAATAATAATAACAAGATAACCTATAGAGGTTTTAGACCAATCACAAATGGATGTGGCACATGAAACCAAATAACACACAGAGTCAGACAGAGCAAACGGTCAAGGATATGGTGAGGTCGATAGCCTGGCAAGACCTGCGCCAGCTGACTGGTAGGCAGATCGCTTATAATATTATTTTGCCTTATCCGTTTTTATTGTTGTCGTGGTGGTTTGCTAGCCAGTCTTGGTATGTACTGGCGTGCGGTGCGTCTTATCTGTTTTTTGCCGCCGCTTTTCGTCAAGCGCATGATGGTTATCACCATAGTTTAGGTGCAGGTCGGCGTCTGACCACTGCTCTTTTGTTGCTGCTTAGTGTGCTATTGATGACCAGCTTACATAGTATCCGAGCCACTCACATGGCGCACCATCGAGACCCATTAGGCGACCAAGACGTTGAGGGTCGTTTGGCAAAGGCATCATGGCAGCAAGCACTGCTCGGCGGTATCACGTATCGGTTGGCTATCTACCGTCAAGGGCTGCGCTTGAGCAGTCGCCGTCATAGGATGCTGGCTTGGCTAGAGTTTGGGTTGATGGCATTGGTAATCATGGGTGCCCTGATGATGAGCGTGTTTGCTGCGTCTACGGTGCTTGGGCAGGTGGTGCTATACCATCTTGTGGTGATGATGTTGGCCAATGCCAGTGTCGGTATCATCGCTGTGTGGGGCGTGCATCATGACTGTGACGAGACGATAGCTCGCACTGAGCGCAACCCTCTGGTAAATCTGCTGACATTTAATTTACTGTATCATGTAGAGCATCATTTGTTTCCTGCGATACCATCCAACCATTTGCCAACGCTTGCCAAGCGTTTGGACGCAGCCGCACCTCACTTGACCAATGCGCCTGTACTACCCAGCCGCACTACCGTTATAAAGCACATGAAGCATCGCTGGAATGCCATAAAAGACAAGTATCAAAATAGTGATGACAGTGAGTGCCCTATCCGTAAGCGTTTTGCTTAGAGACGAGTAGATCTCTAAATGGATGAAAGAAGGCCAGTTATTTTATAGGTGTTGGTCAATAGGGCGTGTCTTTATTTTTAACCCATTTAGATGGCTATTGATTGAATTGAAGAGATGTCCTAGACCAAAAGACGTTACCAAAAACCTGTGAAAGTCGTTTTGATATGACGGTGAAAGAAGACGATGATGGTGATACAGCGTTTATCTTAAGCAAAGAGTTGACGATACAGATAGTTGGCGATATGAATAAGGAGTCAGACATGCATATCTTAATCAGTGGTGGTTCAGGGTTTTTGGGTCGAGCATTTAGCGACGAAATCATGGCGCGGTATCGTGAGCGAAAAAAGGCACCACAAGTCACTTGGCTGACGCGTGATAGTAACCAGGCGCACCCTGACGATATCGCTACGATGACTTATGATGAGCTTACAAAGACTGATAAAAGCTTTGATGTGATAATAAACCTAGCGGGGGCAGGTATTGCCGACTCGCGCTGGAGCGATAGTCGCAAAGAGCAGCTGATGGCGAGCCGTATCCGGCCTACTGAGGCATTGTTGGCATTTATTGCTCGCCGTCGCAGCAAGCCCAAATTATTGATTAGTGGTTCAGCGATAGGGTGGTACGGCACACAAGGCGATAAACCATTGACAGAAAGTAGTGGTTTTGAGACAGATTTTGCTCATAAATTATGTGATGATTGGGAGCAGTTAGCGCTTAAAGCCACTGAACATCGTGTGCCTGTGGCAATCGTGCGCACTGGTGTGGTGATTCATCCTGATGGCGGGATGCTTGCCAAGCTCTTGACCCCATTTAAAATGGGCGTTGGTGGACAATTGGGCGATGGCAAGCAAATCATGAGCTGGATCAGTCGGGCAGACTGGGTCGGCGCTGTGATATTTATCATTGAGCAGTACCTTGCTGATTATGACAACAGTCAAACCACAAATGATAATTCACTAAAAACCATAAATGATACGCCAGCCATGGTCTACAACTTAACTGCGCCCAACCCTGTGACCAATCATACTTTTACCAAAACCGTAGGTACATGGCTACATCGTCCAACACTCTTTACTTTACCAGAATTTTTACTAAAGCAGATATTTGGTGAGATGTCGACACTACTAATTGATGGTCAAAAAGTATTGCCACAGGCGTTATTAGCGGCGGGTTATGAGTTTCGATATCCTACGCTCATGCAAGCCTTAGAGGCGAAATAGCGCTAAATAAAAGAACGGTCTACGGAGTTGTTTCATGTGAAACAAATACAACCCGTTCACCATCCGCATTGATATGATAAAACTGGTGCCTAATTATGGCTATCAAAAAAAGCAAAGACTCAAGTATCACACTAACAAAACAGTACGCTCGCAAGCCTTATCATGAGAGGTTTTAACTTAGAGGTGTTTCACGTGAAACCATATAACTGATTTATACCAGTTCCGCGTTTAAATGAATAGCCACGCTACTTTGAGCGACCCGAGCGCCATGCATCTGGTTTATTTGGATTCCACTATATGAGGTTTTATGTAAAAAGTGTGAAGCATTGATGAAAGAGCGTCTAAAGGCCAGCTATGATGGACGAAATCAGTTCTTTACCGATAGATTTGCATGTAGCAGGGCACACGCATGGCGGTTAGATATTTCCATTGACGTTATTGATGCGCGGGCTTGCGCCCCTACATTATGGCGCTAAGGTGGTAGGGGAGACGCAGTTTTTGGTGACATCGGGATATGGCTTTGGGCCGGTACCGTTTCGACTGGGGACGCGCTCTGAGATTTGGATAATTACCCTGACGCCCAGTGGTGCCGTTGCTGAGCCGTCGTCATAGTCAGCGCGCCAAAGCAGTCAGTCATTAGGCCGCTAACTGCCCCTGCTCACGAATGACCTCACGGACAAAACTGGCAAAACCGTGGATGATTTTGCGGGTTTCTAATCCTAGCCTCTGATGAATGCTCATAAAGTGAATAAAACCATGCGGCGCACCAAGTACCGTATAATTTCTCACTGATATGCCATGTGTCTTTAGTTGCTCTGCATACGCAAAAGCTTCATCACGTAAGACATCCAGCTCTGAGGTGACGATATAAGTGGGGCAGACGTGGCTGTTGTCCCCCAGCATAGGCGAGTTGAGAATGTGTTGTCGCGGTAAGGGGCTGTTTTTTAGACATGCCGCGTCAAACACCGCCACATCGTCATGATCTAACAACAAGCCTTCGCCGTATAGCTCCCAGCTTGGATAGTCTGTCTCGATATCGGTAACAGGGTAAAGCGGCATTTGCGCAAGTGGCTGAGGCAGACGCTCTAACAGCGCAAACATATCTTGCCCCGCTTCGCCTAGGTCTGCCCAAGCTTGTTTGGCAGGGGCGGTGAGCTGCTGAGCAATAAGGGTCGATAAGCCGCCACCTGCGCTGTCGCCTGCCAAGACGATACGTGATGGCAGCGCGCCAAACATATGACAATGCTCGGCCAGCCAAGCATAAGCGCTGATACAGTCTTTTAGCGCGGCTGGGGCGGGGTGCTCAGGTGCCAATCGATAGTCGACACTGACGACAGGCCAGCCAGTCTGCTGGCTCAGCGCATGACAAAACTCGTGATGCGTATCAATACTGCCGATACAAAACCCACCACCATGAAAAAACAGCAACACAGTCTCATCAGGATTGTGCACGCTGCCTTTTTTGATTGTCTTTCTATAAGTGCTAGCGTCTGGCTGATAGCAGCGAATGGTCATATCGCCATCATCAGCATTTGCAATCACCTTATCAGTCCAACGAACGCTGACCTCACCTTTTTTGCGAAAGCGCTTTATATTATTCATCAGCGTATCGCCCGTCTGTTGCCATACCTTTGGAGACTGCATGGCCACGGCATCGGCAGCGAACCTCTCGCGCAGCTTAGGCATCGGCGTCAGCTCAAGCGGGGTTTTTAGCTTACTATTTATCGCCAAAATCAGCCGTAGATGGGCATCGGCATGCAAGTATTGCTTAGAAGTCGGGCCGCCAAGGTAGCTGACCAAACTTTCTAACAGCGGCAATGGCAAATAGCCCAGCCCTTTCATCGCATAATGCAAGGTATGCGCTTGATGATTAACGACTTGCTGATAACCCAAACACGTGCTTTTTAACGCAAAGCATTGACGCTTAGCGCTATCTTTTGGTACAGCTTCTATCTCAGGCGCTAGCTCGTTTGAGCGCTTTAGATTGATCAACGCTCTATTTAATAAGGTGTTGAGCGATATGGTTGAGTGAGACATAACACCTCGGATACATGATGGTTAGTGTTTGAAATAACAGATGTTTTTGGCCATAGTAAAGCAAAAGAAAACAAAATTGAGTATATTTTGGTAATGGATTGAATGAAAACCGTAAAAATTTTGGAATAAACCAAAGGTTTGGTAGTGGGTGTGAGCTATAAAGGTAAATCAATACCAATAGGGCGGTACCTCTTGCAAAATAGATTGGCTAGATTTGCCTGTTTGTTCCAACGTTTTATTTCAATGTTTGGCCTCACCGTTTATGTCGTTGTCATCACCATGTCTTTAGAGGTCCCACGCTCGTTGGTACAGCAATTGTTGTAAATGGGAAAAAATCCTCAGCTCAAGGCTTGAAATTTGTCCTCATCACCTTTATCAATCAGCTATCAAAGCATATTCGCAAAAAATCAGTGATATCTGTTGATTATCTAATAAAAGCGCAGACTAATAAGAGCACAGCATGACTTGCCGCCAGCAGGTTTGTTGTGCCATACCTCAATCGTCATTATTAAAATTCTAAGGAGCTATCATGAGCGAGCAAAACAATAACCACAAATCCCCTGAGCACAATGTGGCGCACGACAATGTCGAGCATAATGACAGTATTTTAGAAGAAACCATGCAAGAGTTTGATCCAAAAAACAATTCAGCTGAAAACGTCACCATCGACAACGAAATCGATATCGACACTTTCAAAGCACGTATTGCTGAGCTCGAAGGCGAGGTCAAGCATGCCCGTGAGACCACCGCCCGTGCCAATGCCGAAGCTTACAATGCGCAAAAACGCATGGAGCAAGAAGCTGATAAGAGCAAGAAATTTGCCCTACAAAAATTTGCCAAAGAGCTATTGGAGGTCGTTGATAATCTAGAGCGTGCGATTGAAAACGCCGACGCCAGCGATCCGGTTGCCGAAGGCGTGCAGCTGACGCACAAAGCCCTGCTGTCTGTCCTCAACAAAAACGGTATCGAAGTGATTGACCCACAAGGTGAAAAGTTCAACGCGGATGTCCATGAAGCGGTGGGTATTGATGCCGATGCCGACGCTGATGTGGTCGGTACAGTGCTACAAAAAGGCTATAGCCTAAATGGTCGCCTACTACGTCCAGCGATGGTACGCGTGGGTCAGTAGGATTTTTTACTTGATTTTAAGCGTCTAAACCTTACTTATATAAAGGGTTTTGACAAAAAATCACACAAAAGACAATTTTTGCTTGATGATTGCCTTGAAAAAACCGACAGGCAAACCGATATATAGCAACAAGTGACCGACTATGGTCTGAAGATATAAGTAGTTATATTTAAAATATACATTAGGAGCATTTGATTATGGGTAAAGTAATTGGTATTGACTTGGGTACAACCAACTCATGTGTGGCAGTGATGGAAGGTGACAAAGTCAAAGTCATCGAAAACGCTGAAGGTACCCGTACCACACCTTCTATCGTCGCTTATAAAGACGAAGAAATCCTCGTTGGTCAATCGGCTAAGCGTCAAGCGGTCACCAACCCAAAAAACACTTTGTTTGCGATCAAGCGTCTGATCGGTCGCCGTTTTGATGACAAAGTGGTACAAAAAGACATCGGCATGGTGCCATACAAAATCGCCAAAGCGGATAACGGTGATGCTTGGGTAGAAGTAAACGGTAAAAAACTAGCGCCACCACAGGTTTCTGCTGAAATCTTGAAAAAAATGAAAAAAACGGCAGAAGACTATTTGGGCGAAAAAGTAACAGAAGCGGTCGTAACCGTACCTGCTTACTTCAACGACTCACAGCGTCAAGCCACCAAAGACGCCGGTAAAATTGCCGGTCTTGATGTAAAACGTATCATCAACGAGCCAACTGCCGCCGCGCTTGCTTATGGTATGGACAAAAAGCAAGGCGATAGCACAGTTGCCGTATATGACTTGGGCGGTGGTACATTTGACGTATCAATCATCGAAATTGCTGACGTCGATGGCGAGCAGCAGTTTGAAGTACTAGCGACCAACGGTGACACATTCCTTGGCGGTGAAGACTTTGACTCAGCATTGATTGATTACTTGGTCGATGAATTCAAAAAAGAGCAAGACGTCAACCTAAAAGGTGACTCACTTGCGATGCAGCGTCTAAAAGAAGCAGCCGAAAAAGCAAAAATCGAGCTATCAAGCGCTCAAAGCACTGAAGTGAACTTACCATACATCACCGCTGACAGCAGTGGTCCTAAGCACTTGGTCATCACTATCAGCCGCTCTAAGCTTGAAAGCCTAACCGAAGATTTGGTACAGCGTACCATGGGTCCGTGTAAGATTGCCCTTGAAGATGCTGGCCTAAAAGTCGGCGACATCAACGACGTGATCTTGGTCGGTGGTCAGACTCGTATGCCACTTGTACAACAAAAAGTACAAGAGTTCTTCGGTCAAGAGCCACGTAAAGACGTAAACCCTGACGAAGCAGTAGCAGCGGGTGCCGCGATTCAAGGTGCGGTATTGTCTGGTGACAAAACTGACGTTTTATTGCTTGATGTGACACCATTGACGCTTGGTATTGAGACGATGGGCGGCGTAATGACCCCAATCATCGAGAAAAACACTATGATTCCTACCAAGAAATCACAAGTGTTCTCAACAGCAGAAGACAACCAGCCTGCGGTAACCATTCAGGTTTATCAAGGCGAGCGTAAAATCGCTAACCAAAACAAACTGCTTGGCCGCTTTGACTTAACAGATATTCCACCAGCGCCGCGTGGTCTGCCACAAATCGAAGTGACTTTCGATATCAACGCTGATGGTATCATGAACATCTCAGCGACTGATAAAGGTACTGGTAAAGCGCAAAGCATCCAGATCAAAGCAGACTCTGGCTTGTCGGATGAAGAAGTTGAGCAAATGGTACAAGACGCTGAAGCCAACGCAGCTGAAGATGAGAAGTTTGCAAATCTGGCGCAAGTGCGTAACGAAGCGGATGGTCGTATCCATGCGGTACAAAAAGCGCTAAAAGAAGCGGGTGATAAAGTCACTGAAGAAGAAAAATCATCAGTAGAAGCGGCAATCTCTGAGTTAGAGACAGCGACTAAAGAAGATGATCATGACGACATCAAAGCCAAACTTGAAGCGCTAGACAATGCCTTCTTGCCTATCAGCCAAAAAATCTATGCTGATAGCGGTGCAGGCGCAGAAGGTATGGATCCAAGCCAGTTCCAGCAAGGCGCGGATGCAGCAAGTAACAACCAAGCCGACGATGATGTTGTCGATGCTGAGTTTACAGAAGTAGACGACAAAAAATAAAACGGCTGATAAGCTGACCGTTGATTAATGTGACATAAAAACGCACCTTTCGAGGTGCGTTTTTTTATGGCAGTTACTCATTTGATCAATAACTGATATTTGGTTCAACGGTCGATATTTGGTTCAACGATCGATATTTGGTTCAATAAGCTGAGCGCTAATAATCAGTGCTTCATAAGTGAGTATGACACCAGCGTCTCCCGCCTCGTCTATCGCCGAAAACTGCTGCCAGTAGCGCCGCTCAAATTGCTGTAAGCTCAATTTGTTCCAGATGAAAGCCATGCGCGGGCTGGCTTTGTTTTGCGTTTGATTGGTCGATACACCAGTGAGTTTCATGTGTTTGAGTACCGCATAAGGACTAGAAAACGTCACATCAAAGCGCCGTGTCGATAGCGCAATATTGTCAAACCCAGCGTGATGCAATGCCAAGCGCCATTGCTGCATATCAGGATAGTGAAGACCTTGGCCAGTCAGGGCTTTGATTTGCAAAAAATTATTGGGCGTAAAGGTGCTAAAGGCCAGCTGGCCACCTGCTTGGAGGCGAGAGGCAGAGTGGGCAACAAAACTGAGAGGATCATCAAACCATTGTACGGCGTTGGCACTGACAATCAAACTATGTTTACCTTTGAAGTCGATAGTTTCGGCGTCGCCGATGGCGATCTGAGCATTTGGCAAAATGCCTTGCAGGGTAGCTGTTTGCTCGGCGCATAGCTCATTGATCAGCCAGTGCTGGCTTTGAATGTGCTCGGCCAATAGGCGGGTCATTTGACCTGTACCTGCGCCAATCTCTAAGACGCTGTCTTGCGTTCTTTTGGGGATGGTCGCCAGCAAGTCGTGACAGATCTTTTGCTGGATAGTGGCGTGCTCATCATAACGACTGGCATTGGCAAAATGGCGCGCGATGGTTTGCTTTCTGTGATCTAGCTTGAGTGCGGCTGAGTGTGTCATCTATGCTATTACATCCTATCTGTCGGCGAGCCATTTTTCCTAAACCATATCATCGTCTTTACCTGATCGTAAGGTACCTGTACGTCAGTCATCGCCAGTAGCGATTCAACCTATATTTAAGACAACTACAGTTGCTGAATTAACCGCTCACAGTCATCATAGGTCAGTTTGGCATTCATCACTAGACGAATGCGCGCGCTATTGGCAGGCACGGTAGGCGGCCTAATAGGCAGTGCATAAAACCCAGCGGCCTGTAGCTGCTGGGCTTTGGCCAGTGTGCGCGCATTATCGCCCAATATATAAGGGACGATAGGTGAGGTATAGGCGCTGCTGGCTGCGCTGGTAGAGTATTTGAGGGCAATGGCCTCGCTCAGCTCGGTAGACAGTAGCGCCAAATGCGTCCGTGCCGACGTCAAGCTTGGCATTTTGGCCAACACAAAACGTGTCCAAGCATGGTTGATGGGCGGCAATGCGGTACTAAAGATAAGTGAGCGCATGTGATTGACCAGCCAGCGCTTGATGGTTTCATCGCACATGATATAAGCGCCAACGGAGGCAAATGCCTTGCCAAAGGTACCAACCAAATAATCAATTTGCCCGAGTGTCTGCGTTTCCTCTGCCAGCCCAAGCCCTGTCTTACCTAAAACTCCGATGGCATGAGCCTCGTCAACATACAGCTCAATGCGCGCATCTTGGGCTTTTATTTGTACCAGCTGTTGTAAGTCTGCGCGATCACCATCCATACTAAACACGCTTTCGGTCACGATAATGATGCGCCTGATATCGTCATCGGCTTGCTCGATAAGCCGAGCCAGATGAGCATAGTCATTATGACGATAACGGCGATAGCCAACGGTTTTGTTTTGGCTAAGGCGCAGCCCATCGATGATACTGGCGTGCACCAGTTTATCTGCTAACACCAGCGTTTTGATGGGTAAGGCGGTCAGCGCAGGCAAAATACCGATATTGGCATGGTAGCCGCTGTTAAATACCAACACAGATTTTGGCCTACTCAGATTGCTAGGACTGCTAGGACTATTAGAGGCATCTTCTTGACACACTGCCGTTTGATACCACGCTTGCATCTCAAGCTCTAAGGCTTGTAACTGCGTGTCGTCTCCTGTGAGTAGCCGTGAGGAGGTGGCACTCATCTTAGGATAATGCGTGTCAGCCAGCTGATCCATCTGCTCAAAAAACGCCCTTTGTAGCCTACTGTCGCTGCCCAAGCCCAGATAGTCATTACTGGCGATATTTAGTAAGCGTTTGCCTTGATAAACAACATAGCGCCCATCATGCGCCAGCGCCGGTATCTGTCGATACTGCTCATTTTTCTTTAACGTCTGTAGTGCTTGCTCCAGCTCGTCCTTGAGGGTCATCATCTATTTTTTCCTGTTATTTTGATAAAACAAAGCGATTTTTTGGCCCTTTTCGGTCTCTTTGTCCCTTGCGGCTAGGGCCTGTCTTTTATTCAAGCGATAATCGTCTAACTGGGTGAAACATGAGGATATGCTCGGTAAAACCTAGTGCTCAGACACACACGCTGCCTTCGCTTTCGGTGAAATAAGTAGGGATTATTGCACAAAAACGGAGGTTGTAACAAAAGATTTCATATCTTTGCCTTTGTAACCCACACGCTGATAAATACTTGCAAAACTTAACTCTCACACCATCAAACACTGACAGAGAGTTTGAAATAGTTTGTTACTATATATTCATCGTTAGCAAACAAGGCGATAAGGCCAAAAGCCTATATAAATAGATAACTTGTTTGTCACAATTTTAAGGAGATTATCATGAATACTCTACAGAAAACCCTACTTGCGCTAGCTACTGGTTCATTGTTGACAGTCAGTGCTCAAGCTGCGACGACTTATAGCAACGGCTACACAGGCCAACCTTATGTGGGTGTAAAAGTCGGTCAGTTTGACTTGGATATCGACAATGCTGATGACCCAACTGCTTATGGTGTTTATGGTGGTTATAACTTTGACCAAAACTTCGGTATCGAAGCAGAGTATGTCGGTTCAGACGATGCTGACTACAGAAATGGTGACTTAGATGCCAAAACGTATGGTGCTTATGGTACGGCCCGCTACCAGTTTCCAAACACGGGTTTATACGCCAAAGGTAAACTAGGGGTAGCCAAAACTGAGGTCGAAGGCGACTACACGGTTGGTCCATTAAAAGTGTCAAACTCAACCAGTGATACTGGTATCGCAGGTGGCGTGGGCCTTGGTTATTCAGTGAACCCAAACTTTGGGGTTGAAGCCGAGTACGCCATGATGGATAGCGACGTCGATGCCAAGCTATTAACAGTGGGCGCTCATTTAAAATTCTAAATCGATGATGAGATGACTAAAAGTCTACCGGATTAGGAATTTATAAGAGAAACACAGTCATACAATACAGTCATAAATAGTTATGCAGTCATTGAGAAACGACAGTTGTCTATCTCGTTTCTCAAACCAATACTCTATATAAGATTGACGAACTACACTATCTTAGGGGAATATTATGAAAACTTTACAAAAAACACTATTGGCTTTAGCCGCAGGTTCATTACTCACTGTAGGCGCGCAAGCGGCCGTCACTTACGGTAATGGTTACACCGGTCAAGCTTACGTCGGTGCCAAAGTCGGTCAATTTGATCTAGACGTCAATGGTGCTGATGATCCAACGGCTTATGGTATCTACGGGGGTTATAACTTTGATCCTAACTTTGGTATCGAAGCTGAGTACGTCGGCTCAGATGATGCAGATTATCGCGGTGGTGATATTGATGCTAAGTCTTATGGCGCTTATGGTACTTACCGCTATCAGTTCCCAAATACAGGGTTATATGCCAAAGGTAAATTAGGTGTGGCAAAAACTGAGATAGAAGGGGACTACACGCGCAGTATCGGCGATACTGAAATCAGAACGGAGACGTATTCGGACAGTGATACGAGCCTAGCTGGCGGTGTTGGTCTTGGTTATTCAGTAAATCCTAACTTTAGCGTTGAAGCTGAATACGACAAGCTGGGAAGTGATGCTGATCTAATGACTGTTGGCGCTCAGCTGAAGTTCTAAGACATTGATTGATTACAATTTATATTTATATATCAGACAAAAAACGATCGCTTTGGCGGTCGTTTTTTTATGTGGCAAAGGTTATTCTGCGCTTTTTGATTTCATCTAAGGTATGGGCGCTGTGTTATGAGCGTTGTATATTGATGATTTTTAAGAGGTTATAAACGCTCAAAGTATGCTACATTGAAAGCTAGGATAGCAAGCTAGGATGATTCAGACAGGGTGGGTGGCAATGATGGAGATGTTTTTGATGATTGAGCCTTGGCATTGGTTGGTACTGGGCTTTTTGTTGCTGATTGTTGAAATGTTTGTGCCGACATTCGCCAGCCTGTGGTTTGGTGCCGCGGCCATTATCGTCGCAGCATTGGCTTGGCTCTTGCCGATTTCTCTTTTTGTGCAAGTTGTCATTTGGTTGGTGCTGTCGGCGGTGTTTTTAGTCGCATGGTTTAAGTTTATCAAGCCTTTATCAGTGGACCGTACCAAAGCTGGATTGGGCGGTGGTGTGATCGTAGGTGAGACAGGAATGATTGTGCTATCACCGCAGCCCGAGCGTGCAGGTATCGTACGCTTTAGTGTCCCTATCGTTGGCGCGGCAGAGTGGATGTGCCGCACCACAGGAGAGGAGATTGCAGTTGGTGAGCGGGTGGTGGTGACAGATATCGTGGGCAATGAGCTGATCGTCAGAAGTATGCAATCGCCTACGCTGAGCCAAAAAAATAGGCAAGTTTGACTGCCAGTCAAATACAATTATCAATTATAGGGATGAATTATGGAAAGCTTTAGCATTGTGATGGTGGTGTTGATTGCGCTGGTAGTCTTTACCGTGTTTAAAGGGGTGCGTATCGTACCGCAAGGTTATAAGTGGGTGGTGCAGCGACTGGGTAAATATAGCCAAACGCTAGAGCCTGGTCTCAATCTTATTATCCCTTATGTCGATGATGTCGCGTATAAAGTTACCACCAAAGACATCGTACTCGATATTCCATCACAAGAAGTCATCACCCGTGATAACGTGGTAATCATCGCCAACGCGGTGGCGTATATCAATATCGTCCGCCCCGATAAGGCGGTCTATGGTATCGAAGATTATGAGTATGGTATCCGTAATCTGGTACAGACTTCCCTGCGCTCGATCATCGGTGAGATGGATTTGGATAACGCACTATCTAGTCGTGAGGAGATTAAAACCAAGCTCAAGCATGCCATCTCAGAAGACATCGCTGATTGGGGAATCACACTCAAAACAGTCGAGATTCAAGATATCAACCCCTCAGATACGATGCAAGCGTCAATGGAAGAGCAGGCCGCAGCAGAGCGCCTGCGCCGTGCGACAGTGACGCGTGCCGATGGACAAAAACAAGCCGCTATCTTGGAAGCAGATGGTCGCCTAGAAGCCTCACGTCGTGACGCTGAAGCACAAGTGGTGCTGGCCAAAGGCTCTGAGGAGTCCATTCGTCTGATTACTGCCGCGATGGGCGATGAAGAGATGCCGATTGTTTATCTGCTCGGTGAGCAATACATCAAGTCGATACGTCAGCTTGCAGAGTCTGATAACTCAAAAATGGTGGTACTGCCTGCCGACATCTTGAGCACGGTCAAAGGTATGGTCGGCGACAAGTTTAAGGTGTAACAACGCTACGGTTGAGCGCTCATATTGACATAACAAAAGACCTCAAAAACGAGGTCTTTTTTGTGGATAAAGTATTTTTTTAAGTACGTTAAATCACTTTAGAAAAGCGGTTTTTGTGCTTTTTGTCCAAATATTCATCAAACACCATGGCGACGTTGCGAGCGAGTAGACGACCTTTTGGCAGCACACGGATACCAGCGGCATCCATATCGATCAGTCTGTCCTCTTGCATCGCGCCTAACTGCGCAATCTCATCAATAAAATAGGTGATGGCATCGATACCAAATTTTTGATTGACGTCTTTAAAGTCGATGTAGTCGTGACACAGCAAATTCATGATCACATACTCGCGCAAGCGATCTTTGATAGAGGTTTTGATCACTTTGACCGCGGGCATGATGGCCAGATTGTGCTGCGCGGCATCGATGGTGGCTTGATAAGCTTGCAGGTCGGTATCGTTTTGTAAGATATAGCGGCTATTGGCATTGGCGATTTGACTGATCGATGAGACCCCAAAGCCGAGCAAATCACAGTCGCCCATGATGGTATAGCCCTGAAAATTGCGATGCAATTTACCCTCGCGCTGTGCCACAGCCAGCTCGTCATCGGGCTTGGCAAAGTGGTCGATGCCGATGTATTGATAGCCTGTCTCGGTGAGCGTGTTAATGGTATTGCCCAGCATGGTCAGTTTGGCTGCAGGGCTAGGTAAATCCGCTTCTTTGATTTGACGCTGGGCTTTAAAGCGCTCTGGCAGATGCGCGTAGTTAAACACCGACAGCCGGTCGGGTGCCATCTCGATGATGCGACGTACGGTTTGCTCCAATGTCTCAGGCGTTTGATGCGGCAGACCGTAGATCAGATCGATATTGATAGAATGAAAACCCAATTCGCGTGCTTCAGTAAGTACGTTTTCGATCAATTCCGCTGAATGCACGCGGTTGACGGCGATTTGGACGCTCTCGTCTAAGTCTTGTACCCCTAAGCTGATGCGGTTAAAGCCCAGATCGCGTAGGACCTTGAGGGTGTTGCCACTCAGCTCACGCGGATCAATCTCGATAGAGTAGTCGCCTTCATCATCACTCAAAAACTCAAACTGCGTCTGTAAAAACTGCCAGAGCTGAACCATCTCTTCATCACGCAAAAAAGTTGGCGTGCCGCCGCCTAGGTGTAGCTGCTTGACGACAGGCTTGCTACTGCCCTCTGGCGCCGACAACAAGCGGCGCTTGTGGGTAATCTCTTTGATTAAGTACTGTAGATAGTCGCCTGAGTCGCTGTTTTTTTTGGTGATGATTTTATTGCAAGCGCAGTAATAGCAAAGGTGGCGACAGAACGGAATGTGAAAGTATAAAGACAGCGGCGCCCTCGCTTCGCGATTTTTTAGAATTTTGGTCTCTAACTCTACTGGTATCGGGGTAAACTCCAGCGCTGTTGGATAAGAGGTATAACGTGGCCCTGAGCGATTGTATTTTTGGATCATCGTTTCATCAAACGCTGGCAGCTGTTTGCTGGTGATACTGCCGCGCGTACTGGCATATGGGTTGTCAGGCTGCATGACAGGGCGCGTGGTCGTCGGCTGCTCGTCAGCGCGGTTGTAGGGCTGCTGAGTATCTGGTTGTGAGTATTCTGTCATACGGCATTCCTCGGGTTGACCATACAGGCTGCGGTTTTGGGTATCGCTTTTGGTTGTATAGAGATGACTGATTTACTGCCGCTAGTATAACAAATCCCTACCAGTAGTGGGGAGACGACTTATAGCAGAGGGGTAAGGACTTGGATGTGGAGAGGTAATAGTGGGGGGTTAAAGGCTTAGAATTGCTACGCTCTTGAAACGGCGCGCTCAGCAGAAAAAAGACCTCAGCGGTGTGATCTGAGGTCTTTTGATAAGGTTAAATAGCAGTTGGTTTTACTCGGTTAATTGCAGCGTATCGTCCACCGCTTGAGCTGCAATCTCACCGGCACTAAACGGCAGGCGAATCCAGTCTTTTGCAGCGTAACGCCGCGTCTGGTCACGGTGATAAGGGCGTGTGCTATCCGCGGATTGCGAATACGCCAGTAAGGCGTTGACCACAGGGCCTTTGTCATCAAACGTCACCGCTTGCATATATGTCGGGCCGTTATTGATAAAGGCATACTCACTGGCATCGGCGTTTGGTGCTGGGCCGCGCGCTACGTTAAAGACGCCTTCACGTCCTTGGCCACCATGCATCGGAATACGCTCGTTGTTTTTGCTGGCATCAAGGGTGTATTGTAGCTCGCCCAATGTGGCATCGAGCGCCACGCCATTGTTTTGAAAATAGGCAATCGCATCTGCCAAGGCGGTACGGGTGCCCGCTGTGATTTTAAGATCGCGCGGTGTGTTGATAGGGTCAGACTCATCAAACGGCACAGCAAAGGCATCATCAGTGGTTTCGGTAAAGTCGACATTGCGCCAAAACTCTCTAAAGACATGAGCGCCCCTACTGCCTAAGTTATTACGGCGGTCCCAATTGCTCAGCACTGTGCAGGCTTGGGTCGCGTCGATACTGCCACCGCTCGATAACGTCAGCACCGGATTGGCGACGCAGTCAGCGAGGACATCGTCAAGCACTAGCTCCGCGACATAACTGCGGTTGCCATAGACCACTTGTTGGAGGTTTTCTAGAGTAAAGGTGTCGCCGCCTAACCCATCTGAGTTGTCCAAACGGTCAAATATTTGCTGAAAACCCATACGCGTGCGCATCAATAATGGTACGCCATCTGGTAGATTGGCCGAGATAAAGGGGGCTAAGCGCCGACGCAGTAGTGGTGAAAAATCAGTCAATGGCTGGTTTGGATTGCTAAACCAATAGCTGTCATTGGAGTTGGCCACATAATCATCACGTATCAAAAAAGGTAGGTTTGATGCGCCAAAAATCCCAGCTTGCGGCGAATCTGCATCATTGCCCCATTCACAAGCGGCCTTACTACCATTGAGCGCGGGTAAATCAAAACTGACAATGCCTTGTAAAAACGGCTGTCCTGCGATGCAGCTCTTTAGCTTGTCTGCGGTCACATGAGGGACGGTTGAGATATCAGCGTACAAGGCTTTGCCATGTCTATCCGCAGCGATGGTATTAACAAACCCAAGCCCGACGGTGTCTTGCATACGCTCTTTTAAATCTTCGACACTATCGGCTTTATTCATACTAAGCCATTGGTTAAGTGAGCGCGGGTTTTCTGAGGCAGCATCACGAATGGTAAAGGCCAGATTGTTACTGCCCCATGCTGGCAGGAGACCATTGACGGTGTTGACCGCGAGCATCGGGCCATAGTGCGACAGATAGATGGGCTGAGTCAGGCTGTCGTTGTCAGGCAGCTGGATTGTCACATCGACTTTTTTGATGTCGCGCTTCTCAACAGTACCTTCAGTGTTTTCATAGGTATATTTCATCGGATTGCCATCGACTAGGTTAAGCTGATAGAGCGTAAAGCGTTTGGCGGTAGAGACGGTATGACTCCAAGCGACGTCTTTATTAAACCCAATATTGGGAAATGGCTGACCTTGCTGAGCGGCGCCCATGACGTCTAGCTCGCCCGGCAAGGTGAGATGAAATTGATAAAAACGCTGTACGCCATCCCAAGGCTCGTGCGGGTTGCCATAGAGAATGCCGCGCTGGGTGCCGGTGACCTCACTGCCCAAGGCATAAGCATTACTGCCGCCATCCATCACATTGATGGTGGTCATATCAAAATCAAAGCCCGCCGCCAGCTCTGATGCTGAGGCCGATGAAGATGAGGATGAAGATGAAGATGAAGAGGAGTATAGCGATGTCTCTGATGCCGCACCTGAGCTGGTAGGCAGCCTACGGCTCGTCATAGCAGTATCTACTGCAGGCGGGGCTGCAGCGACGATGGGCGCAACAAAATTGGCAAGACCGCCGCGCAAGTTGGCCTTGCCATAAAGCGCAAGCAAGTCATCGGTATCGATTTCTTGTACCCATGGCGCGCCTGCACATTCAGGGTCGATGTTGTCCACCCCTGTATCGCGCAAGTAGCGGCTATAGCCTGCCGCATAGCCTGCTACGGCATCAAGTACTTCTGGCTGTTGGGCGGTCAAAAACTGCTGGCGTTTGGCAGGCGAGTTGTACCAGGTATAAAACACATCGCTGGTGACATCACCGTCCTCGCCCAGATAGAGCATGCTCTGACCACGAGCAACCACGATTTCGCGGGCCAGCGAGCAGATGTTGTCTTCGGCAAAGGCATAACCAACGCCGTATCCTAGGCTTTTATAGTCTTTTGCGGTGATATGCGGGATGCCAAACTCGGTGCGCTGAATGTCCACCTCGTAGGTGGTCGTGGGCTGGGCGGTATCAGTGTTATTAAAACTATTGTCACTATCCGAACAACCGAATAGAGCTAAGGAGACGGCCACTGTCAGTAGCGTAAGGGTCGGCACACGCCGATTAAGCGCATTGATGCTCATAACTTATCCATCCTTGGTTGGTTAAAAAAAGCGTGGTACATAAAGCTCGACTCAATCAGCTTTATGAGGCAATAACATCCTTTTATTGCTCATGCGTTTAAGACTAGGGTTGAGATTAAGACGCATCTATTCATCATATAACAATATAGAAGCGTGATGCTAGCGCTTACGCCTTATTTAATGCATCAGTATTGAGTGATATTAAAACCGAAGATGAAGAGAGTGAAACACGACATTTGCGCACTGATAAATAATGTTTTATTATCGATTGATTCCCTATGTTAGGAAGTACTGATGTCGTTTGCCCAAGTCTATACCCGCTCAGTCGTCGGACTGCATGCCCCCAAGGTCATCATTGAGGTGCATTTATCGCAAGGATTGCCTGCACTCACCATTGTGGGTTTGCCAGAAGCGGCCGTCCGTGAGAGTAAGGATCGCGTACGCTCCGCCATCTTAAACTCGGGCTTTCAGTTTCCCAATCGTCGTCTGACCATCAACCTAGCGCCAGCGGACCTGCCAAAAGATGGCGCGCGGCTGGATTTGCCGATTGCGATTGGTATCTTAGCGGCGAGTGGTCAGATCGAACCTGAAGGCTTGTCCGCGTTTGAGTTTATCGGCGAGCTGGCGCTAAATGGCGAGCTGCGCCAAGTCAGCGGCAGTCTGGCAGTAGCACGGGCGATAAAAGCAGAGGGGGTAACGGCGCGGTTAGGGCAAATGACCACGACAGCTGACCCAAAAGGCTGCGCGCAAAAACTGCCGCAGTTGATCGTGCCCATGGATAATGGTGCTGAGGCCAGCCGCGTCGAGGGTGTAAATGTATTGGCCGCCGAAAGCTTACAGGCAGTGTGTGAGCACTTACAGTCACTGACTGACCCAAACGCGACCTCTCAGCGTTTACCCATTGTCACGCCCAGCACCGTGCAGCGGCATGTCGGCTATCAGGTAGATTTGGCTGATGTCAAAGGCCAGCATCATGCCAGACGGGCATTAGAGATTGCGGCAGCAGGCGGTCATTCGTTACTGTTTACAGGGCCGCCTGGCTCTGGCAAGACGCTGATGGCATCGAGATTGCCGACCATCTTGCCAGATTTGAGTGATGAGGAGGCGCTGGAGGTAGCCAGCACTTACTCGGTGGCAGACAGTGATTATGATTATGGTACACGGCCCTTTCGTCAAGTGCATCACACCATATCGGCGGTGGCGCTGGTGGGCGGTGGCTCACGTCCGAAACCTGGTGAAATAACACTTGCTGATAAGGGGGTTTTATTTCTCGATGAGCTACCAGAGTTTGATCGTACTGTGCTCGAGGTCTTGCGTCAGCCGTTGGAGGCCAAGCAAATCACCATCAGCCGTGCCAACTCACAAATGACCTTTCCGGCCAGCTTTCAGCTCGTAGCGGCGATGAACCCTTGCCCATGTGGTTATGACGGTGATGGCTCGGGACGCTGCCGCTGTCGACCTGAGCAGATCAAGCGCTATCAAGACAAACTCTCAGGGCCGCTACTCGATCGTATTGATTTGCACATCACTGTACCTGCACTACCCATCGCAGACTTGCAGAGCGCGCAGACAGGCGAAACCTCCGCACAAGTCCGCGAGCGTGTCGCCGCCGCGCATCAACGCCAAATAACGCGGCAACACAAGGTCAATAATGCACTGAGCCCAAGCGAGATCGATAAGTATGTGCCACTGGGCGAGGGCGAGCAGCAACTGTTGCAGTTGGCTCAGCAGCGACTTAATTTATCGGCGCGTGGCTATCATAGAGTCTTACGCGTTGCTCGCACCATTGCCGATCTTGCCGCTAGTCAAGATGTCACCAGCGCTCATTTGTCCGAGGCGCTCAGCTATCGAGGCAAAGCATAACAGCAAATCAGGATCGCTTAAGTTAAAGTCTTATAGGCTGTGTTTTATTGCTTACGCATCGTTTTGCAAGATCCATTGCACCAAGGTGGCAAAGTCATCGAATGCATGGGTGGGATTTAGCTTACGAATATCTTGTCCATAGTTGTAGCCATAAGACAGCCCCAGCGTGTCCATACCGGCGTTTTGGCCGGCCAAGATATCATTTCTAGAGTCGCCTATCATGATGGCTTGTGCTGGCGTGACGCCCAGCGTTTGGCAGACATGTAGCAGCGGCGCGGCATCTGGTTTTTTTTGCGCTAAGCTATCGCCGCCGAGCACGGCACTAAACAGCTCTTGCCAGCCAAAGGACTGTAAGATTTTTGGGACAAAACCAATGGGCTTGTTGGTGACCAAAGCCAGTGTGTAGCCCGCTGCTCTTAGTTGTTTGAGACCATCATCGACGTCTGGATAGGCGACCGTTTTGCTACCGCTAATGTCTTTATAAGCCGTAAAAAACACCGCTTCGGCGTGATCTAGAGTGTCTGTATTTAGCTCGTCTTCTAGCACCTCTATTTTGCCGACCAAGGCACGTGCCACCAGCATGCGTGAGCCGTTGCCGACCCAATTACGTATGGTATCAATAGGGTAGGTGTCTTTGCCAAGTGTGCTCAGCATGGCGTTTACGGCATCTGCCAAGTCTGGTACGCTATCGATGAGCGTACCATCAAAATCAAAAATCAACAGTTGCTTATCCATTATTCCTCTCGGTTTCGTGTTGCTATAGCGGATTTAAGATAGCTTCGATGTCAAACAATACCAAACAATATAAGGCAAGGCAGGCAAGCGACAGTGTGCAATGAGTTGGGGCACTGCAAGCGAGCCAAGCGCTGTATTGATTTTATGCAAGGATAGCTATCTTGATCGTCTGTGCTACCATAGCACAGCTAAGCTTTTGCACCCACTGTTATGCAGGCTTGAATATCGCTAGTCGACATCTTTATAGCGCTCGCGGTGCGCTTTTTTCATTTGTAGATAGGTGTCATTTTTACGGCACGCGTCCCATTTCTGTTTAAAAATACGAGCGGACTCTGCTTTGATAGGGTCCTCTTGCTGCCGCGGTAACTCTTCGCGGCCATGCGCGCCGCTTTGGCCTTTTTTATCGTCAGGTACCGGCCCTTTGTATTTTTTGCCGCCCTTGTGATTGGCGTAGCGCCGCGCGCGTGTGTAGCCCATTTGGATAAACTTGCGCGCCATGTCAGCACCGACAAAATCATCCTTCGCCAAGTAATCCAAAAACATCTGATAAATCGTTTCGCTACTTTGCTTGGCAACCTCAGGGGTGGCAAAGCGCCAGTGCGGCAAAATCTCAGACTTATAAGGCTCGACCAACAGCACGCCTTGCTCGCCGCGCCCGACTCGGTATAGCTCAGGCTGCGCGCGTAGGTCTAGGTTTTTATAATCTAAGTCATAATCAAACTCTCGCATCGTGCCCTTATCCTTTGTATGATGTTTACGGCTACTATCGAGTATACTGAGCGCAGCTGTCTAAAAAACAGCGCAAAAGTGTTATACAACCGTGACAGTGAGCGATTACTATATGAGTCACCGCTGCTGGCTTTATCGCTAAGGCCAGCATTAGATAGCGTTTGATGATTATTGAGTAGGTCAAAACCATGACAATAAAACGTATAAAACCATGTGGCATCACCTCGATTTTATGTTCAAAATACAGGTTGGGTGTCGCGGCGCTACTCATCAGTGTGCTCAGTAGCACGGCGGCATATGGCGCGTGGTTTGAGCGTTTTATCCCGCAGGGTGAGACCTATACCGTACGAGAGATAGACCGTGACTTGGCCTTTGTGATTGATGGTTTTATCTATGATGCGCGCACGTCGTGTTTTTTGGCGGTGGGGGATCGGGTGGTGTTTTTTGAGGGGCGTCATGGTATTGATTACCGCGCCACGGTGTATGATTTGGATTCGCGCGAGCGCTGTGAGCTGTTATTGCGTGGTAGGCTATACCAGCGTTAAGTGAGTATTAATCCATAAAAATCAGCCATAAAAAAACCCCAAACATTTCTCAATGTTTGGGGTTTTAGAATCTAGTAAACGAATGGTGGCTCGAGGCAGGATCGAACTGCCGACACACGGATTTTCAATCCGTTGCTCTACCTACTGAGCTATCGAGCCGTCTTCGTTGAGGCGCTATTAAACTAAATATCGCCGCTGCTGTCAAGGGGTTTTTGCATTATATGTGATAAAAGTCTCTATATCCGTCAATATAAGCGAAATAATCGGGTTTTGTCTTACTTTGAGTGATTGAATTGAGGACACGCCCTAGTTTTTGACGCGCAGCAGCTCATACTCGCTCATGATACGATGAATAGCATCATCGGCAGGGACGAACTCTCGCACGCCTTTTTTGACCTCGGCATCATACACCAGTTTGATAAACTTGGCATCAATCGCGCGTTTGCGGTTTTCTGGATGTACGGTGAGGTATTGCAGGCGTTTGGCATTGGTTTGCCCGTCATCGAAGCAAGCCACCGCGGCGATGGGCTTATCATTAAACATACCGATGTATAGATATTGCCCACGGCTAAATCCTTGCTCAACGAGCCGAAGCACCTCTGCACCACTAGGCTGGGTCTCATCGCTGTCATATAGTGCCGCCAAGCGCTCGGCCAGCTCATTGTCGCGTGCAGGTTTTTTGATCAGCGGGGCGTCTAAGCGGTTGATGGCAATGGCTTCTAAAGGCATGGCAGTTGTTCCTATCAAAAATGGAATATTATAAGTAGACAGTGATAAGGTCAGGTCGGTATAAACAAGATAGCACGCGGCATCACAGCGTCACAGCATTGATGATTGATAAAACTCAATGCACTATTTTAGCAGAATACGCAGATTTTGTGCGTGGTTTGGCGCTTGGCCGTGGCGGTCGTGGTTAGGGTTTGCTATGATGCAGGTAGGCCGCGTATTGTCTCTGGCAGACAGACTGCATTTAGCTCATGCGCGCCAGCCATATTTTAGTCTTTTTTAATCTTTTGTAATTGACAGACTTTGTTGACACCGCTCGCAACGTACGAGTGTTTATTGGACGTTTATCGTCCTATTTTATTGAGCACATTTTATTGACCGCTTTTATTGATAGAGAGTAGCCATGACAGCCAATTCGACCACCCATACCCCTGAACAATCCCTGCCACAAACCCCAAACCTACATGGCCGTCCAGCGCGCACCGCCACCGTCGAGCGCAATACCGCTGAGACCCAAGTCAAATGTACGGTCAATCTCGATGGCACCGGTCAAGGCGTCGTCGACACAGGGGTGCCGTTTTTGGATCATATGATCGATCAAATCAAGCGTCATGGTCTCTTTGATCTGGATATAAAATGTACAGGCGATACCTATATCGATGACCATCACAGCGTCGAGGACACAGGTATCACCCTTGGGCAGGCATTTGCCAAAGCGCTCGGCGACAAAAAAGGCATTCGTCGTTATGGGCATTTTTATGCGCCGCTCGATGAGTCATTGACTCGCGCGGTCGTCGATCTCTCAGGGCGTCCAGGCCTGCATATGGATATTCCATTTACCCGCTCACATGTCGGCAAGTTCGATGTCGATCTGTTTAGCGAATTCTTTTACGGCTTTGTCAACCACTCATGGATGACCGTGCATTTGGACAATCTTAAAGGCAAAAACAGCCATCACCAAATCGAGTCGACCTTTAAAGCCTTTGCTCGCGCCCTGCGTATGGCCTGTGAATATGATGAGCGTGCGTTGAATACGCTACCGTCGACCAAAGAGGCGTTTTAAGGATAGGTGCGGTGCTGCTACGGTCATAGCCGCGCTTATTGCACGGCTTGTACCGTTGGCGCTTTTGCTCGTAGCAGGATTTATCTGTACCTCATCCGCTGTTATCAAATATAATAAAAACGATTCAAAAACGAGAACCAATCAATGACCAAAATCGCCTTATTAGATTACGGCATGGGTAATTTGCACTCAGCTGGCAAAGCATTGTCAGCGGTAGGGGCAGACGTCTCTATCACCAATGACCCAAAAGTCGTCGCTGCTGCCGACAAAATCGTCTTCCCCGGTGTCGGTGCCATGCGCGACTGTATGGCTGGTATGGCCGATGCGGGTATCGATGATGTCGTACGCGACGCGATCTTTAACAAACCCGTGATGGCCATTTGTGTCGGTATGCAAGCGCTGTTTGAGCAATCGGCAGAAAATGGCGGCACAAATTGCCTAGGCATCCTAAATGGTAGCGTAGAAGCCTTTGATCCGGCGTGGACAGACGAGCAAGGCGCGACGATTAAAGTGCCGCACATGGGCTGGAATACCGTTAGCGGTATGGACTTTCACCATCCATTGTGGCGCGGTATCGATGATCATGCGTATTTTTATTTTGTGCACAGTTATTACTGCGCGCCTGCCGATAGCGCACAAGTGGCCGCTGTCTGTGACTATGGTCAGCCGTTTTGTGCCAGCGTGGTCCAAGACAACTTGTTTGCCACCCAGTTTCACCCCGAAAAAAGCCATACCGCAGGCTTGCAGCTATTAAAAAACTTTGTGGAGTGGGATATATAGCCTGACAACGCTGTCTTTTTCATCAGTAGTCACGCTGAACAGATATCAGTTTGAAAGGCGAGTCGACGGCGTTGCTCATTTTTTATTGGCCGCAGCTATTGCTTGCTGTTATGTATGGAAAACACCAGTGGATTTTACCGCCTTTAAAATCAATATCATCGACGTCACAGGCCTAGCCAAAGATGCGCTGCACATCTATGTCGGTGTCGGGGTATATCTGCTGTGCCTGCTGATACTGCGCCCTCTTATCAAAAACCAAAATCTCAGAGCTTTTATGGCACTGCTGGTGGTGGTGAGCGTGGCGCTGCTCGGGGAGTATCTGGATAATCGCCATATCATCATTCCAAAAGGGGTGTTTGCGCTGGGAGTCTTGGATATCAAAGCCAGCCTACACGACCTGATAAACACCTGCCTGCTGCCCTTGGTGCTTTATGCGGCCAATAAATGGCTAAAAATATTTCAGCCCACCCCCCATACCAAAGCCTTACTCAAGCGCCATAAAAAAATGGACGGCTAGCTTTTGCTGTCGCCCGTCACTATAGTCAATCCGATATAAAAACGGTACAGCGAGAAGACACGTGGTTTCTCGTAGCCTTGAGCGGCGCAGGCACAGCACGCAAGAAAAATTTGTACCGGTTGCAGGCTCATAAGCGGCCTTATCTTTACAAAGCTTACGAAACATAAAAAGTCTCGTCTATTTCACGTCTCCTTATTTTGCTACTTTACAGGTGTCATCTTTTTTGATGAGGCTAATACAAGTCATAAAACTATAAGCAATAAAAAAGGAAGTACGATGAATATCCAAGAGCTATTAGACAAAGCCAAAGATACGTTAGACAAGGCCAAAGACACCTTGGGGTTAGAGCCGCAAGAGATAGAGGCAGGCGTTTTTATACCCTCCCCATCCTCGCTAAAAATAGCCGCACCGAGTAAGACCAACTACGATCATACCGAGTACGACGACCCCTATACCGGCGATAAAAAAATCATGATGGTCTGTACCCAAGAGCAGTATATGACCATGAAAAACGGTAATAAATTTAAGACCGGTAATCACCCTGTAGAGATGATGGTGCCGTTATTACACTTTAAGCAAGCAGGCTTCGATATCGATGTATTTACCCCAACCGGCAAGGCTGTAAAAGTCGAGCAGTGGGCGATGCCAGAAGATGATGACGACGTCAAACAACTCTATAGCGAGTACGAGACCAAGTTTGAAAGTCCAAAAAGTATCGCGGATTTTGTCAAAAATGACATGGCTGATAGCGATGCCAGTGATGACTATGCAGCGATTTTTATCCCTGGTGGTCATGGCGCGATGCTCGGCCTGCCGGAGGATAAAAACCTTGGTGAGTTGCTACGCTGGGCGTATAAAAACGATTTGTTTACCTTAGCGATTTGTCATGGACCAGCAGCGTTATTGGCGGCTAATCTAGATAGCCCTCACCGCTCTGATAAAAAGGCAAATCAAGACGATGCTGGCAGTCGCGACTTTATCTATAAGGGCTATAAAATGGTGGCGTTCCCCACTGCGATGGACAAGCAAATGCCAAAAATTGGTTATTTGCCGGGTGATTTAACGTGGTACTTTGCGGATAAGTTAGAAGATTTAGGCGTTACCATTGACAATAAACTGGCCTCGGGGCAAACGCATCAAGATCGTAAGCTAATCTCAGGTGATGGGCCGCTCGCAGCCAATGACTTTGGTAAGATAAGCGCCAAAGCGTTGCTAAACGCGCTTAATTAACAGGTTTTGATGCGTTTAATCCAAAAAAAACGGACTATTTATTAGTCCGTTTTTTACATTCAAAAAGAGCAGGTTTTACTTAGCCTCATCATATAGCTTTCGTACCACCTCACCAATCACTGCAATGCCTTTGGCCAACGTGTCCTCATCCGCCGCGATACTCATGCGAATACACTCATGCGCATGCTGATAATCACTGACATCGACACCAGGGAAGAAATACTGACTTGGGACGATAAGCGTGCCTTTTTCTTTTAGGCGTTCGTACAGCTCAAGCGTGGTAATCGGCAAGTCCTTAAACCATAACCACAGAAATATTGCACCCTCAGGCTTATGAATCGATAACGGATAGTCGCCCAGCTCGCTCTTTAGTAGCGCAACCGCAGTTTTTGCTTGCTGCTGATAAAACGGCTTAATCTCGTTATCCGACAAGTCTTTAATGGCATCGTTTTCGACCAGAGGCGTGGCGATAGACGCCCCAAAGCGCGTGGGCGAGAGATTGACCACCGCATTCATCGCGCTGACCGCTGCAGTGACCTCAGGCGCGGCCACGATAACTCCCGTACGCACCCCCGGCAAGCCAATCTTGGATAGGCTAAAACACAAAATGGTATTGTCATCCCAATTGAGCGTGACGTCTGAATAAATAATATTGGGGAAGGGCATACCATAAGCGTTATCGATGATCAGTGGTACCTCATAGCGACGCGCAATCTTGGCCAAGCGCGCCATTTCTTCATCGGTCAACACATTACCGGTTGGGTTGGTCGGGCGTGAGCAGCAAATCGCGCCAATACGGCCTTCGGTCAGCGCAGGCAAGCTCTCTAACGCCTCAAAATCCACGCGATATTTAAAGAAGCCCTCTTCGCCCTCATGCGTCACTTCTTCAATATGCGGCAACACAGCGGTAAAGTGCTGACCCTCTATATGCACGTCACTATAGCCGATATATTCAGGCGTCAGCGGCAATAAAATGGATTTATCGCTAGACGCGTTTTTTTCGTCAACGAAAGCGCCGCCAAACAAATTAAACAAAAAGAAAAACGCATTTTGTGAGCCATTGGTCAGCGCGATATTGTCCGCCGTGAGATTCCAATCATAATGGCGATTAAAGAAGCCCACCAACGCCTCGATAAAGGCGGCATCGCCTTGCGGATTGGAGTAATTGGCCATACTGATGATTGAGGTACTATTTGCTTCGCCTGTATCGTTATCATTGCCAAGCTCTCGATACGTCTGCAAAAACAGCTCGTTGACCGCATCGATCCGCGCCGGATTGCCACCACCGAGCATATTGACTGGCTGATCGCTTTTAAGCGCATCGCCTAGATCGTCCATAAGCTGAGAGATGCCGGTCGGCTGGGTAAATTTCTGACCAAACTTGGAGAATTTCATAAGGTTACCGTGCTGTTTTAGAGAAGTATAAGGGAGAATTTAATCGATAAAGTTAGGCTAGTATAGCAAAAGGTTTCTATAAAATAAGCAATCTGCGCGGCTGATATTGGTTTATATAGTTGTGTCTTAAGTAAAAAAACGCCCACTATATCCATAGCGTGCGTTTTGGTTTGAGGGTTTAGGAATTCAGGGATTTGGGGCGGAATTCTTGCAAAGCTAAAATTGAATACAATTTTTTAACGCTTCTCAAACCATCGCCCGTACTCGTGCCATAATCCCGCGTCCAATCACCAAGCGCACATAAATGATCGCAATACCCAGCAGCAGGGCGAGCAGCAGCCCGCCGCCAATGCTTAAGCTCATCCACGGCACACTATAGCGTAAGTCAAACCATTGGGTAATCGCAAACCACGCGCCAACGCTGGCGATAACCACCGCAAATGTCGCCGCACTAATCCCAAGCACGCCAAGCTCTAAGATATTGAGCATATATAAATCGCGCTTTTGCATCCCCAGCAGGCGAAATGAGGCGCTCTCGGTCATACGGTCCTGTGAGGTGGACAGCAGCGAGCTGATCAATACCATGACGCCTGTTAGCAATGCCAGTAGGGTGAAGACATAGACCAAGCGGCTCATTTGCACGACCAAATCTTGGACTTGCTCGGCGATAGCGGTACCGTCAATGGTGGTGACAGCAGGGAACTTGCGTACCAGCTGACCTTGTACCTCGGCGATACGGTCCTCAGGGATATGCGCGGTGGCAAACTGGATTTGCGGCGCGCTGGACAGCACCGATGGCTCAAACAAAAAATAAAAATACGGACTCGGGCCACGCTCGAAGCGCGAGCGGATACTGGTGATTTGCCCGACGATTTTGATCCCTTGGATATTAAAAATGATCTCGTCGCCCATGTCGACATTGAGCAAACTGGCGGCCGTATCCAAGATAGATAGGGGCGCTATGGTCTGCGCGGCGTTGCCATTATCGGGATGATCGGTGGTGATAGGCGCATAGAGCGCGTTTTTTTCTAGAGAATCAGTGATGAACTCAGTATCCATCACCGTGTCGGCGTAGCTTAAATTAAACACTCGCGCCGGATTATCAAAGCCTTCTGTAGGCTCGATATCTTGTACAGGCACACCGCCAGCGGTGACGATACGCGCGCGAATAACGGGGTAATAGCTGACCGGTGCGCCAATGATGTTATTAATCGCGTCGTGTTGTTCGCTTTGCACATCGAGCAAAAATATATTGGGCGCGTCTGCAGGGTAGGTGTTGATAAACTGCTCGTTGATACTGTGATTAAGCGTGGTGATAAGTGTTAGGACGGCGACCGACAGCGATAAGGTGACAAAAAACAGCGCCGATTGGTTGCCTTTGCGCGCCAAATTATGAATGGCGATACGCTGCATCCAGCTGATACGGTGGCGCGAGGCCAGTTGTGCCAAGAGCCATAGCCAGCCACGAGCAAGCAGCCAAAATATCGCGACAAAGCCAATCAGGCCGATCAGCAGCTGCGCGCCCAGTAGCCACGAGCCCACTTCATAAGCAAAAAACACATACAGACTTGTTAGCATCAGCCCGTACCATAGTATAGGCAGGCGTCGATACCATGGCAGGTTTTGATTGGACTGACTTGCGCCTTGATTGAGCAAGGTGGCAGGTTTGGTGTGGTTCAGCGGGCGTAAACCGCGCTGGGCGATGACAAAGCTCAAGAGCAGCGCGATGATGATGGTTTTTAGGACGCTAATGGGGTTGATCGCTAGCGCCACATCGGCAGGTAAGATAGCGCCAAGGTAAGGCTGACTGACCTGTAGTAAGCCGGCACCAAGGATACTCGCTGCGATACAAGCGATGATGGTGGTCGTAAGTAGTAACTGATAGTAGCTGCGTTTGAGCGAGGCAAGCGGCTCACCTAAGGCTAGGCGAATGGCGTTGCTTGGCTGCTCTTTGCTGACAAAGGCACTAATCACCCCATACATCGCCACCGCCGAGAGCAGGAGGACGGCGATGACCAATAGCTTTAAAAACATCAACACATTATCAGAGATACGCGAGACAGACGTATCCGCTGACTTGGCGTCAGACAGCTCGATATCAGGATGGCTTACGAGTAGCTGCTCAAGCGTTGCGTGCTGCGCCGCTATCGTCTCGGCATCTCCTGCCATCTCGATACGGTAGTTGACACGGCTGCGCTGCCCCAATAGGTTGGTGGCTGCCAGCGCTTGTTGCTGTATCAAGACCCGCCCGCCAAAGCCAAAGGCACTTAAAGGGCGATCTGGCTCTTTGGTCAGTACATCACGGATGGTAAAGCGTCCATCACCGATGGTGACGACATCGCCGACGGTAGCGCCAAGACCATTTAGCACCTCTGGCGCGACGATGATGCTATCGGCTGTCAGCTGTTGCCACAGCGGTTGTCCGGAGGCCAGCTCGACGTCGCCATATAATGGATAAGCAGGAGAGACGGCTTTGAGCTGTGTCAGCAATGTCTGCTCTGCGCTCACCACCATCGCACTAAACTGATGGTCGTAGACGACTTGGCTGGCAGGCAGGGTGTTGACTTGTGCCATGACCTCGCTTGGCCAGTCTTGTTTGCTGTTGAGTATCAGATCGCCGCCGACCAGCGCTCGCTGATTGTCAGTGATGTAGCGATCGACGGACTGCTGGATAGAGTCCAGAGTCAGATAAGTGGCCAGCGATAGTGTCAGCGTCAGTAAAAACAATACCGGATACACCCAGCGTCGCCACCAGCTACGGGTGAGGGCTTGCGCGCCTAACGTGCGAGTAAATAGCTGACCTATCAGGCCATGAGGCTGGGTTGTAGCAGACTGAGTTGTAGCAGCGCTTGGTTTATTTTTCATCAGCGTTTGACCCATCTATCATACCATCATGCATGGTGATGACTCGATCGGCCATGTCAGCGAGTGCTGGATCATGCGTCACGACGACCAGCGCCGAGCCTGTCTGCGCACGCAAGTCTAGCAATAGCTGCATGACCTGCTCGGCGTTTTGCTCATCCAAGTTACCTGTCGGCTCATCGGCAAAGACAATCTTTGGCTGGGCGACCAGCGCGCGCGCCACCGCTGTGCGCTGCTGCTCACCGCCGGATAGTTGACTGGGCAAGCTATCACGTCGATGGCCGAGCCCGACTGCTTCGATTAAGGCATCGACCCGCGCAGGATCAGCACGACGCGCGATATCTAGCGGAAAAGCGATATTTTCGCGCACGCTCAAGGTCGGCAGTAGATGAAACGACTGAAAGACAAAGCCCATCTCGCGCTGACGAATCACCGCTAGCGCATCTTCATCAAGCGCGCTTAGCGTTTGTCCAGCCAGCGTAACCGAGCCACTATCGGGATAATCTAGCGCGGCCAGTAGACCCAGTAAGGTGGATTTACCTGAGCCTGATTTGCCCATAATCACCACAAATTCGCCGGCATCGACATGGATGCTGACGTCTTTGATGATGGCCAGTGATTGCTCACCGACTTGCACGGTTTTATGTAAATGCGCGGCACTGAGTATGGCGTTACTGGTAAATGTGGCGGTCATGGGACAGTTCCGGTTGGTTGGTTTAAGGCCATAAGGCATCGAAGTGAAGCAGCTACAGATAAGCGCCTTTAATTACGCTCACTTTCGACTATTTTTTCTAGCTTGGGCGTGAGCACTGGCAAAACATTTTCATTAACGATCATGCGATAGCCCTCTTTAGTCGGGTGAATGGCATCCGCTTGGTTGAGGGCGGCATCACCGCCCACCCCGTCCAAAAAGAACGGAATCAGCGTAACCCCCGTGTCTTCGGCGATGCGCGGATAAATTGCGGCAAACGACTCTACGTAGTCTGAGCCAAGATTGTCATAAATCTGCATACCGCCCAAGATGACTTCGCTGCCACCTGCTTGCAAGCGTTTGATGGCGGTACGGATGTTATTTTCGATAGTGGCGACTTCTATACCGCGCATGGCATCGTTGGCACCGATGGTCAGTATGGTGATATCAGGTTTGGTCTGTAGCACCCAATCCAAGCGATTGACCAGCCCTGTGCTGGTCTCGCCGCTCAAGCCGGAATTGACGACAGTGATATTGGGATAGCCCATCTGTTTTAACTGAGCTTCTAGTTGGGCAGGGTAGTTATCTTCAGGCGACACGCCCAAGCCTTCGGTCAAGGAGTCGCCCAGCGCCAAGATGGTCAGCGCTGCTTGCTGCTCATCCAACCGTGAGGTGGATGATGTGTCGGCAGTCTGGCTGGTTTGAGTAGTTTGGCTGATAGGCGGGGTTGGTTGTGTACTGTCGGCTGGCGTGGTATCAGCATTATCAGGCGATTTTTGACAACCAGTGGCGGCCATCATCATGGCTAAGAGAGCTGCCACCGGTAGGTGCGAAGTCAAACGAGAAGATGGTTTCATAATACGTAGTCTGTCCTATAAGCAATCAAACCAGTGTAGCAAAATAAGATCGCGACCAATATTATGATAAGGTTACCGTGATTTAGGGTTAAGCCGATGTTAAGCGTGCTTACCATCGACCATGATTGGGCGACTGACCAGCCACGCCATCACGACGTTGATGATCATCAAGATCAGCAGCATAAACAGCGCCAGGTCCCAACTGCCTGTGGCATCATGGATCCAGCCAGTACCAAGCGGACCAAAAAACGCCAGCAAATACCCCACCGCCTGTGCCATACCAGACAACTCACTGGATTGGTTGGCGGTATAAGTGCGCATCGAAAACAGCATCATACTTAAGGTAAAAATCGCCGAACAGCCCATGCCCATGAGCCCAGACCACAGCCAAGCAAGGTCGGTCGATAGGTACATGATGCCCAATACACCAAACACGTTTAAGGCGGCGGCAAAGACGGCCAGTGCCTGAATCGGTCGACCGCGATTGACCAGCCACGTCAGGCTCAAAATCGCCACCGGTGCCATAAACTGAAACACCGATCCCATTTGTCCAGCACTCACCGCAGACAGCCCCTTACTGAGCCAAATTGATGGTAAAAAACTGGCAACGGTATAAAACAACAAAGACTGCAGACCCATAAATACCGCAATCTGCCAAGCAAATGCTGAGCGCCACACCGAAATGTCTGATGAGCCGGTAGCGAGCGGCGCCACCACCCGTGTCGATGAGCCTAGCCGCACCCGCAAAAACACCCACAAAACCAAGGCAAAAAAGCCCAAAAGCGCCCAACCGCCAAGCGCCCACTGCCAACCAAACTGCTCAGATAACGGCAGCACCACGCCGGCGACGATGCCTGCGGCGACGGTCAAGGTCAAGCTAAAGCAGCCTGTCACCAGCGGTATGTGATTGGGCGTGCGCTGTTTGATGACAGGCGCGGCCAAGGTATTGGCAAAACCAATGGCCAGCGTTAGTAATACCGTCCCGCTCAAAAAGCCAATCCAAGTCGGAATTACCGAGCGGATGACCATGCCAATCGTTAGCAGGGCAATCATCGCAATCAAGGTATTCTCAAGCCCAAAGCGCTTACCGATGGCAGGCGAGATAAGCGCGCCCAAGGCAAAAGTCAGCATCGGCACTGCGCCCAGCCAGCCAAGCTCAGTCTCAGAGATACCAAGCGCCTCTTGCACCACAGGTGCGATAGAGCCAAGCGCCACGATAGGCGCGCGCATGTTGGTCGCGAGTAATACGATCGCGCATAGCACCAGCCAAAAAGTAAAGCGTGATGATGGCGGGATGGATGATTTTGACGCTTTTGTTTGAGAAGCAGACAGATTTGCAGAGGTAGACATGGCAGCACGACTATTATATAAAATAAAAAACACGTCATTAGATAGCGCCGCCGCAGCACCGCTTATAAAATAACACCGGAAAAGTCTCATTAAAACGATGAGTTAGAAAAGCCGTTAGAGCTTTACAACATGGGCAGAAAGCCTGTCATATGAACTTGCTGCCCTATCAATCAGGGCAAACTTAGTATATGGATGATAACGATGAAGGTTTGATTCTAGTTTTGTAAAACATCAGCGGCTTATAAAAGCTATCAAAACGAATATGGCACAAGAAAAATAGCGCCAACTCTATTTTGTAGAGTTTGACGCTATTATAAGAACAATTGATGACTAAATACTACCAGCGTATGGTAACAAACGTGGTATCTATACCTACTCTAGACAGATTTGCCTAACTGAGCGGCTTTGAGCGCGGTTTCTTGCTGCTCGGCGATGAGTGAGTCGCATTTGTTTGGGTCATTGCCACAAAATGAGCAATGCTCGTCGCCCATCAGTTTGGCCACCCCGCCGCAAGAGCCTTTTAGGGGCTTTTTTTTCACCATATATCCAATACCCATAAAGACAAAAAACAGCACAAATACGGTAAAGGTAATCGCAAGCATGGGGAGCAATTGAGTAAGCATAGAGGAAACCTCGTATTAAAAATAGGGCTGTCATCTATAAAGACAACACCTTTATAGTATAGCAGATTTTTGCAGATGCCGCTTGAGTGTATCAAGATGTTTGGCGCATGCAGCTGGCAGTTTACAAGGGTTTGTCGGCGCGTAATGCTTGCATCGCTGGTGTCTGTACCACTTGCCATTTCCCAATATTGTCAGCGTCTTTGGTGGTTTTTTTATCACTATCACGATCGGTATCGGCTAATACCACAAACATCGCCGCTAGGTTTTGCTTTTGAGCGACGTCTAGCGCCTGCTGATACGGCATGGCAGTCAGCGCTGTCGCCCACGCATCGGCCAGCGCCACAGACTCTGCGGCGACAGTGACAGAAGGCGCGCCGCCCGCGATGGGAGTGCCTGTGGTGGGGTCGATGGTATGGCTATAGCGCTCGCCATCAAACACCACAGAGTTGCGGTAGTTGCCAGAGGTCGCCAGATGCATTTGATTGGCCGTGCTGATGGGTTGGCGAATCGCTGATATGGTCTCGCGCTCACTGACAGTGCTGTCTTCGATAGGGGCGTCGATAGCGATTTGCCAAGGCTGTTTTTGTTTGTTGACACCAGAGGTCGCAATTTCGCCGCCTATCTCCACCATATAATTATTGATTTGATAGTCGTCTCTGAGCACATCAGCGATGACATCGACGCCATAGCCTTTTGCCACCGCAGAAAAATCCAGCCCCACGCCTTCTTTGGTTTTGTAGATGCTTTGCTGATCTTGTACGATACTGTCAAAATCGACCAAGGCTTTTGCTTGAGCGATCTCGAGTGCAGTGGGCGGACTTTGTAAGCGCTCGACGGTCATGGTACTGCCAAAACCCCACGTCTCTACTAGGGGCATCACTGTCGGATCAAAGGCACCGCCGGACTGCTGATAGACGGTGCGCGACACCTCAAGCACATGCGCAAAGTCGGCATCGATCGCTATGGGCATGTCTTTTCCCAGCTGGTTGAACTTAGAGATGGTAGAGTCAGATTGATAGGTCGACATGCTGTCGTTGATCTGTTGCAGCCGCTGATCAATGGCTGCTTGTATGGCCGCTTCATCCGCCCCTGCTGGTAACTGATAGCTAATATGATAGCTGGTGCCCATCGTTTCACCGCTTAGATAGTCATAGTCAGGGAGCTGCTGGCAGGCACTGAGGCTCAGTATAGCACCTACCGTGGTCATCGTCAGTAAGGTCGGGCGTATGGATTGAGACGCGGCAAAAAACGAGGCAAAAAACGAGGTTACATTTGTCATATGAGTCATCACAGCTTGATAAAGCAAAGGGGTAAATGGAGCGTCAACGAATAACGTCGCTAAACCTCTCCTATTTTACACCTCTTATCACTTATAAGGCCAATAGCGTTGCCTCAGGTTACAGTTCAAGTTTTAAGTCAGTGCTTTTCTTAGCGGTCAATTTTTTGACAAAAAAAAGAGCCTCACTTGAGACTCTTTTTTGAATATCGCTTTTAGTGTTGCTTTTTTACTTAACCACCGAAGTCATCAAGTAGGATGTTTTCATCCTCCACGCCCAAACTATGGAGCATGTCGATTACCGCCGCGTTCATCATCGGTGGCCCGCACATGTAGTATTCACAGTCTTCTGGGTTTGGATGGTCTTTTAGGTAATTTTCAAGCAGCACATTATGGATAAAGCCGGTCGGACCATCCCAGTTATCTTCTGGTAATGGATCAGATAGCGCCACATGCCACTCAAAGTTATCGAACTCTTCTTCGAGCTGATCGTAGTCTTCGACATAGAACATTTCACGAATCGAGCGCGCACCGTACCAAAAGCTAATCTTACGCTTAGAGTTCAGACGTTTTAGCTGATCGAAGATATGCGAGCGCATCGGTGCCATACCAGCACCGCCCCCGACAAATATCATCTCAGCTTCGGTATCTTTGGCAAAGAACTCACCATACGGGCCTGACACCGTCACCTTGTCCCCAGGTTTTAGGCTAAATACCCAAGACGACATCTTGCCCGGCGGGATACCTTCAGGACCACGCGGCGGTGGACTGGCGATACGGATGTTAAACTTGATGATGCCTTTTTCTTCTGGGTAGTTGGCCATCGAGTACGCACGAATAACAGGCTCATCAACTTTTGAGACGTATTTGAAGACGCCGAACTTTTCCCAGTCTTCACGGTACTCTTCGCCGATATCGAAGTCTTTGTAATGTACTTCATGCGGCGGCGCTTCTAGCTGTACATAGCCACCAGCGCGGAAGTTGACTTCCTCGCCTTCTGGAATCTTAAGTACCAGCTCTTTGATAAAGGTTGCCACGTTATCGTTAGAGACAACTTCACATTCCCATTTTTGTACATCAAAAAACTCAGGGTCGATCTCGATTTTCATGTCTTGCTTGACAGCTACCTGACAGGCTAAGCGCATGTGATTGCGAATCTCGCCTTGTGTAAAATAGCCTTCTTCGGTGGGCAGGATAGAACCGCCACCTTCAATAACGCGGCAACGACACTGCGCGCACGTACCACCACCACCACAAGCTGAAGATAAGAAAATACCTTCGCTTGCTAGGGTTTGCAGTAGCTTGCCGCCCGCTGGTGTCACAACGTCATTATCGGGATTATCATTGATATGGATGGTAACATCACCTGAACTGACCAGTCTTGAGCGCGCCGCCAAAATAATGGCGACAAGGCCCATGATGATCAAGGTAAACATAGCAACGCCACCAATCGCCGTAGCATAATCCATGATATGTATCCTTAATCTATGGAGTAGGGGAGGAACAGGACGCCCAGCGTCTACTGCTCCCCCTACCGAATAAATGAATTAAATAGGTCAAATCGCTAACTAGGCTTTTCAGCGTAGCGGTTTAGATTGACATACCGCCAAAAGACATAAAGCCAAGTGACATCAGACCAACCGTGATAAAGGTAATACCAAGACCACGCAGCGGTGCTGGGATGTCTGAGTATTTGAGCTTTTCACGGATGCCAGCCAATGCGGTAATCGCCAATGCCCAACCAAAACCTGCGCCCACGCCATATACGACCGATTCGCTAAAGTTGTAGTCACGCTCCACCATAAACAGAACACCACCCAAGATGGCACAGTTGACAGTAATCAGCGGTAAGAACACCCCAAGCGCGTTGTACAAGCTTGGAACGAACTTATCTAAGAACATCTCTAGAATCTGTACGGTCGCAGCAATCAGACCGATATAACTGAGTAGGCCTAAGAAGCTTAGGTCAATATCAGGAAAACCTGCCCATGCCAGCGCCCCACTTTTTAGGATAAACTGAAACAACAGATTGTTTAGCGGTACGGTGATGGCCATCACGACAATGACCGCGACCCCAAGGCCTATGGCCGTTGAGACTTTTTTGGACACTGCCAAAAAGGTACACATACCTAAGAAGTAGGCCAGCGCCATATTCTCGATAAAGACTGAGGTTATAAATAAACTAACATAGTGTCCCATTAGTGACCGCCTCCATGTACCATGCCTTTAGATTGCGGCTTCATGACAAACTCAGCGTCTTCAACTTGTTCTGGTTTCCAGATACGCACGATGGCGATAAACAAACCGATGATAAAGAACGCTGACGGTGGTAGTAATAACAAACCATTTGGAATATACCAGCCGCCATCAGTGACAGGCTGCAAGATGGTGATACCAAACCAGGTACCGGCACCGAGTAGCTCACGGATGGTTGCAACAAATAACAATACCGCTGAATACCCAAGACCGTTACCGATCCCATCCAAAAAGCTAGGGACAGGCGGATTGCTCATGGCAAAGGCTTCGGCACGGCCCATCACGATACAGTTGGTAATGATCAAACCAACGAAGACCGATAGACCTTTACTCACATCATAAGCCACCGCTTTTAGTACCTGATCGACCAAAATAACCAACGAGGCAATAATCGTCATCTGGACGATGATACGGATGCTCGATGGAATTTGCTTACGGATGATAGAGATAAAAAAGCTCGAAAACGCCGTTACCAGTGTCAAGGCCACACACATCACCATGGCGTTGGCCATGCTGGTGGTGACTGCCAATGCCGAGCAGATACCTAGGATCTGTAGGGCAATGGGGTTATTGTCAAAGATAGGCGTGGTTAAAATACTTTTGGTGTCAGCCATGTTATGCCTCCTTGCCGTTTGCTACTGGCGGCAGCGCTGCCAGTTCGGTGTTCGGTTCAGCTGTCAGCGTCGCTTGACTGGCTTGCGTGTCTGCATTGTCAATCGTTTGACCACTATCTTGGCGCAGCTTATCTAGATAAGGCTTGTAGCCTTGCTCACCCAGCCAAAACTGAATCATATTGCTGACACCGCGACCCGTTAAGGTTGCACCGCTGATGCCATCGACCCAGTTGTCTTTTGGTGTGCCAGCTTTGGTCACACCAGTGGCCACATTGCCATCTTCGTCATACGACTGGATGCCACTCCATTGGGCGCGCCACTCTGGCTCTTCGATACGAGCACCGAGCCCTGGGGTTTCTTTATGCTCATAAAAACTGATACCTTTGATGGTATTCATGTCGCTCTCAAGCGTTAAGAAACCATAGATCGTGCCCCATAGGCCGTAGCCTTGAATCGGTAGCACCACCATTTCAGGATTGCCAGCGTCGTCGCTTTTTACGTAGACTTTGGCATATTTTGGCTTACGGCCAATACCAGCGGGATCGTTGTTGCCCAAGTCTTCACTCAAGGCTTGGTTTTTGGTCGCTTGACTGGCGTCATAGGCGTTGCGATCAGGGATGCCAGCGGCTTTTAGCGCATCATCATCGAGATAGTCGCCTTTGTTTAGGTCGATGATCTCGACATCAAAATCTTTAAAACGCTCAGCCACATCGCTTGCTGTATCTGACTCAGCATTGTACATGCCAGCGGCAACGAGGATGTTTTTGTTACGGTCTAAGCGAGCGTTTTCGATTTGTGCTGGTTTTAGACCCACAGCAACTGCCGAGACCAATACAGAGCACACCAAACATAGCGTCAGTGCAACGCTGATGGTTTTTGCGTTATTACTTTTGGGCTTGGACATAACGAACCCTCCGAGCAGTTTGGCGTTTGATGTTTGCTTGGGTAACAAAGTAATCAAACAATGGAGCAAATAAGTTGGCGAATAAAATGGCCAGCATGATGCCTTCTGGGAAGGCTGGGTTGACGACGCGAATCAATACGGTCATAAAGCCAATCAAGATGCCATACGCCCAGCGGCCTTTATTGGTATGCGCAGCAGAGACAGGATCGGTTGCCATAAAGACGGCACCAAAGGCAAAGCCACCGATGACCAAATGCCAATAAAACGGCAAGTTCATCATCAGATTGTCTTCTGAGCCGATCATGTTAAAGACCAGCGAGGTGGCGATGAGACCGACCACACAGCCTGCCATGATGCGCCAGGAGGCGATACGCGTCCACAGTAGTACGACCGCACCCATGAGGATAGCGAGCGTAGAGACTTCACCGATACTGCCTTGCATGTTGCCCAAGAACGCATCACTCCAAGTGATGGCATTGCCATAGACATCGACGAAATCTTGTGGAGAGACGCCAAGTGCTGCAAGACCAAGCGGTGTCGCGCCAGAGAAGCCGTCCACTGCCGTCCAGATTGAGTCACCAGACATATACGCTGGATAGGCAAAGTAGAGGAAGGCACGACCTGATAGGGCAGGGTTTAGGAAATTTTTACCCGTACCACCGAAGACCTCTTTTGCCACGACCACACCAAAGATGATACCCAAGGCGACTTGCCATAATGGGATATCTGGCGGTAGACAAAGCGCAAAGAGCACTGAGGTCACAAAGAAACCTTCGTTGACTTCATGTCCGCGCACCACGGCAAAGATAATCTCACAGAGAATACCAACCGCGAAGGTGACGATATAAATGGGTAAGAACTGCATGGCCCCATAGACAAAGCTGGCCCAGATACTATCTGGGTTGTAGCCTGCCATGCTGGTGATGACCGTGCGCCAGCCTTCAGGCTGCAAGCCTAGCTGAGCGATGGCAGTTAATGCTTGGTGGCCGATATTGTACATACCCCAAAACATCGCAGGGAAGGTACAGAGCCAGACAGTAATCATGATGCGTTTTAGATCGATACCATCGCGCACGTGTGACGAGGCGTAGGTAGTGGTACCTGGCTGACGCAAAAACGTATCGAACATCTCAAAGATGGCATAGTACTTTTCGTGTTTGCCACCCTTGGTGAAAGACGGCTCCATACGATCGAACATATTGTGTAAAAATTTCATCGTGGTTAGCCCTCCAGCTCAATGCGCGTTAAGTTATCACGCAAGATATCACCGAATTCATATTTGCCAGGAGAGACGAAGGTGCATAATGCCAAATCTTCTTCGTCCAATTCGAGTGCGCCCAAATCAACGGCGCTAACGATGTCCTCAACAATCAAGGCACGTAGTAGCTGTGTTGGCAGATAATCTTGCGGCATGACTTCTTCATAGACCCCGATGGGTACCATCGCACGCGGTGAGCCGTTGCTGGTGGTGGTGAAGTTGTATTTTTTGCCACCAAAAAACTGCGAGATATAGATTGGCAGTTTAGAGAAGCGGTTTTTACCAGCGGTAAAGAAGTGAAATGCTGGACGCTCACGGCCTTCAGGTAGGACGCTGACTTGGTTGTGAAAGCGGCCAAGATAAGCGATGTTGCTAAACACCTTGCGTCCTGACAGCACTGAGCCTGAGATGACACGGTTTTCACCAGCGGCCAGTTGGCCTTTGGTCAATGCTGTGATGTCAGCACCGCGTTCGGTTGCGATCAGATGTGGAGTATTGACTGCAGGGCCTGCCAAGCTAATCATACGGCGTGTGTATAGGCGGCCAGTGGTAAAGAGCTTACCGATAGCAATCACGTCTTGATAGCCAATCGTCCAGACGGTGACACCGCGCATGATTGGATGCAAAAAGTGAATGTGCGTGCCGGCCAGTCCTGCTGGGTGCTTACCTGCAAAACTATGATACTCAGTGACGTTACTTGCCGCGGTTTTTGCAACGGGCGTCAGGCTAGCATCACCATGATGACAGACGAAAGTCTTAGGGCTGAGGGTAGATAATACTGCGAGGCCATCATTGAACGCTTGCAGCTCCTCATTGATCAGCAGCATCGGGTCAAACGCAAGTGGATTGGTATCCATCGCGGTGACAAAGATGGCATGCGGACGGGCACCGATTTCTGGTGCGCGGCTATAGGGGCGCGTACGAAACGCAGTCCATTCGCCAGAGGCCAGCAGTTGGGTTTCAACGACCTTCGAGTCTAGGTCAGCAAGTTGCTGGGAGTCATAGCGCTCGAAGTCTACTTCTTCACCGTTTAGGTCGACCGCAATCACAAGGCTTTCAAACACTCGGCGCTCGCCGCGATTGATCGCGACGACTTTACCAGCAGCAGGGGCGGTGTAGATAACACCAACACGTTTTTTGTCTTCAAAAACGGGCTGGCCTTTAGCTACGACATCACCTTCTTTGACATTCATTGTGGGTTTCATACCCACATAATCATAGCCAATGACTGCTACATGTGTTGGTTGGTGCTCAGATATCTCGCGGGAGGGTTCACCGGTGATGGGCAAATCCAAACCTTTTTTGATGGTAATCATAAGCGAAAACTTAGTCCATAGTCTAAAACGATACCAGACGTCCTGTTTGGTATATCGGCAGCATGAACATCTGCGTCATTTAATAAAGCCCTCAACTCGCTATTCCTATAGTAGGATAGAGATACATAAGGCTTTGAAAACAACGCAAGAATATCACTGCTAGTAAGAGTATTAACGCTGACCTTAGACTCCTTAACAACACGTTAATGTCTTATTCGAATTACCAAAGTTGGCGACTGGCTACCAAGGTGTATGCTAAAACCATCAAACCAAACGCACTCACTTTGAGCGTTGGCCAAAAGCGACTGCATTGATCGTAAACAGCTCCATCATACGTTTCATTGAAAATTAAAACCTGTAAACCAGCACGATTGTCGCTTTATGAACTGGCTTTTTGTTGCAGAGCCAATGACATAAAAACGCAGCCAAGTAATCTACAAAGATAGATAAACTGGTCGAAGCCACACTAGCCCTGCCGCTGGTAGACATACTGTGTATGACCATCTGCCGCTGGTAATCTAGGAGTGACTTTCTAAGGCGTTATCTCATGATAGGGATGTAAGGGAGATATATAAAAAGACGTCTCAAGGGTAATGGCGCAGCGCAGTCTGCTCTCAGACTGGCATTGAAGATTGTTACGTTAACCCTTTTAGCCAACTGTCAGCCAATATTGTACTGGTTCATTTAGCTGTTGCTCGACTCATCCTGACCGCCATGAGCACTTCAGTGATGGTTAACTGAAAAAGTGTGGCGCATGGTTGCTATCATATAGAAACAAATACAAATTTACCTAGGATTATACGCTAAATTGACCTAAAATTGCCAGCCGGTAAGTGAATTTACCTAATGTTGTCAGTGATTCCGTCTGCTAAAACTTATGGTTATGATTGTTAAGTTTTTGGCATTATTTGTTGTTTGAATTATTCAGATTTGAGCCAACACGAAGAGCATTTACTGATACTATATTCTGACTGATTTTGTTAGCCACTGATTTCGAAACGGTCTGCGGTAGTGTTTTAATATCAGTGATATTGTGATTACTTATTTTATTAGTGCGTTATAAGGAATGTCCTATGTGTGCTGTGCCTGTCATTATTCCGGCGATTGATTTAAAAGATGGTAAATGTGTGCGCTTAAAGCAAGGCCGTATGGAGGATGATACGGTGTTTTCTGACGATCCTGTGGCCATGGCGGCGCGCTGGGTAGAAGAAGGTGCTCGCCGCTTACATTTGGTGGACTTAAACGGGGCGTTTGATGGGATACCAGTACATAGACAAGTGGTCAATGACATCGCCAAGGCTTACCCAACCCTGCCTATCCAGTTGGGCGGCGGTGTGCGTAATATGAACACCATCGAGCAGTACATCACCGCAGGCTTGACGTATATTATTATCGGCACCAAAGCAGTCGAAGATCCCGACTTTGTCACTGAAGCTTGCCGTGAGTTTGCAGGGCATATCATCGTGGGTATCGATGCCAAAGACGGTATGGTGGCGACCCATGGCTGGGCAAATGTCACTGATACTCGCGCCACCGAGCTGGCCAAGCGCTTTGCCGATGTAGGCGTATCGTCAATCGTCTATACCGACATCGCCCGTGACGGCATGATGCAAGGCGTCAACGTCGAACAGACAGTCAATCTAGCTCGCGAAGGTGGCCTGCCTGTGATTGCCTCAGGCGGCGTGACCGACATAAAAGACATCGAGCTGCTAAAACCCTATGGCGACTGTATCGAGGGTATCATCACCGGCCGCGCCATCTACGAAGGCACACTCGATTTGCGTGCTGCTCAAGCATACCTAGACAGCTAAGCTTACCTAAAATTTGCTAAAAAATTACTCGCTAGGCTCTTACTTGCTGTGCTCAGCGCTCAATGGCGAGAATAGGCAACGCGCTACGGCTATCTGTTTGCTGCGCCATAGCGGCGGCGTCAAGCAAATAGCCGTATGTTTGCTTTATAGTAATAGACTCACGCCTAGCTGCTAAGCTAAGACAAAGGGCAGGGACCACGCTTGCATAAGACCTTGAGGTTTTGGCAATGATGCAACAAGCAAAGGATGCTTATGTCGATTTATCTAACGCAAAAAATGCCCACCATCATCCGCCGTCTGGCCAGTATATGCGGTCAGCTGCTGTTGCTATTGGCGCTGCTTTGTTCGCTGCCAGCTCATGCAGCTATTGAAGACGCTGCCTCCATTAGCGCTGCGCTCAGTGGTGACAATGTTGACAATGTAGAAGCGCTTGATGAAGACAATGCCGAGCCAGCACCTGCTACCTCTGACAGCATAGCTGAAACGCCAGAGGCCCTAGAGCCATCACCTGAGCCTACCCCGCCGCCCATCATCAGTGGTGAGAGCACCAATAACGCGCAAATCGAGACCACGCCAACTCCGCAAACAGATAATGATATCCGCCAACGTATCACTGGCATATTTTCAGAAATAGACGGGTTGCAAGCGGTCAATGTCAGCGTGACGCAAGGGGTGGTTACCCTGACGGGAGAGACGCCCAATGAAAAAAAGGCGCAGCAAGCTATTAACTTGACCAATCGCTTGACAGACGTGGTCACGGTCGAAGACCGAATCAATCGTACCCTCGATGTACAAGACAACGTCACCACTGTCTATCAAGGCCTAAAAGCACAGGTGACCAATCTAGTGAAGGCGCTACCGCTACTATTGGTCGGTATTGTGCTGTTTGCCTTGGTGACTTGGTTTGGCAGCTGGCTCTCCAATCGCAAAAAAATGTGGCAACGTCTGACGCCAAATCCATTTGTGGCAGAGCTACTGGCCCAAACCATCAAAGTCATTTTTATCATCTTTGGTCTGATCTTGGCGCTGAGTCTGATCGGCGCAGAGACTGTTTTGGGTACGCTACTTGGCGGGGCAGGCGTGATCGGTATCGCGGTTGGCTTTGCGGTCAAAGACACGATTGAAAACTATATTGCCTCACTCATGCTTAGTATCCGGCAGCCGTTTCGCGCGCGTGACCACATTGTCATCAATGGGCAAGAGGGTATCGTCGTGCGCCTGACATCGCGGGCGACTATTTTGATGACCTTAGATGGCAACCAGCTGCGCATTCCGAATGCCGAGGTCTTTAAAGGTACTATTCTAAATTACACCAAAAACCCTGAGCGCCGCTTTACTTTTGAGCTGGGTGTGGACGCCAACGATGACCCACTGGCAGCCATTAAGGTTGGGCTAGATGCGATACACCAGTTGGCGTTTGTCTTAGATGAGCCAAAAGCGATTGCTGTCATTACCAATGTCGGCGACTCAAATATCATTTTAGAGTTTCAGGTATGGGTGGATCAATCCGAGACCGATTTTTCTAAAGCGCGTAGTATCGCCATTCGCGAAACCAAGCACGCGCTAGAAAATGAAGGCTTTAGCTTACCTGAGCCCATTTATCGACTGCGTTTTAACCATAAATTAGAGCACGCTTTTGAGCAGATGCCACAAAACAACACCACCTCGGGTGCTACCCTTACGACCACCGTGCCCAGCGCTACCTCAAGCAATCAAGTGCCAAGCTCCACCGATGATAAAGATAAAGAGCAAGCAAAAGCCCGTGCCAAAACTATCCTGCAAGGCCGCAGTGGCAGCGATGTCCTCGATGCCCGCCCCGATGATAAGCTGATGGAAAAGGTCGAGCAAGAAATTGCCGAAAACTCAGATGAGACTGATTTGCTAAATAACAATAGCCCGCAAGAATAATCAGCTTAGCGCCTGTCCTCAACTCAATAGATAGCCACCTAAATGAGTGAAAAATGGCTAAATCTGGCCAAACAGGGCCAAATAGCTGACTAATATCTCGAGATTATCTGTGCTATCTTCCTTGTTTAGTGGCAATGTTTAGCGGCAGTTTATCTCATTTTTATCATCATTTTTAAAATGCGAACACGCCCTAAAAAACGGCATAAAAAGTGCAACAAAATAGATATTTGATGACTATCTAGAGACGAGACACTTTTATGCAAATGAAACATTTGATTATTTTCGCACTTGTGGGCATGGTGGCATTATTGGGTTTTAATCTGATAAGTGGGCATCAGCGTGATAAGCACAGAGAGGTACTAGTAAACAATAATAGCGCTGAGTCGGCGGCTGTGACAGATACAGGTGCAAACACTGGCGAAAATATTGCCAATCAGCCGTTAGGTCAGCAGCCCAAGGCCATCTTGGATGATGCTACCACGCAGATAGAGCAAGCACAGCGAGCCGAGCAGCAGTGAGTTGTGCAAGTGGCTAAAGCCCAGTAGCGTAGCGGGCACAAAAAAAGGCTAACACTGGATTAGCCTTTTTTATCAATACCTTTTTATCTACCACCTCTTATGTGGCTTAGCTTTTTTTGCTTGAGCCTTTGCGGTTGCTGCTCTTTTTAGCTGGTGATTTTTTGGTTGGTGGTTTTTTAGCTTGGTCTTTTTTGGTTTGGTCTTTTTTGGTTTGGTTCATCTCACTGGCTTGTAGCTTGGCTTGTAAATCAAAGTCAATTTGTAGCAAGTCCATATTGACGCCTGCGACTTTGACTTTGACCAAATCGCCCAGACCAAACAGCGTGCCTTTGTCTTTACCGATGAGCTGCTGCTGCGTCTCATCATAGACAAAGAAGTCATCGCCGACGTTTGAGATATGCACCAGACCGTCGATATACAAGTCAGTCAAGGTGACAAATAAGCCAAAGCTCGTCACGGTGGTCACCACGCCATTGAACTCTTCACCGACATGATCTTTCATGTAGTGACATTTGAGCCATGACTCCACAAAACGCGAGGCTTTTTCGGCGCGGCGCTCGGTATCTGAGGTTTGCGTGCCAGCACCTTCGAGTGAAAAATCCATCACTGGCTGCTTGCTACCCGTGACTTTTGCCTTGATCGCACGGTGTAGCATCAAATCAGGATAACGGCGGATGGGCGAGGTAAAGTGACTGTACTCGTCATACGCCAAGCCAAAGTGACCGATGTTGTCCGGCGCGTAGTTGGCCTGCATCATCGAGCGCAGCAGCATGCTATGGATACTAATGGCATCAGGTCTGTCTTTGGTGGCTTCGATGATACGCTGATAATCGGCCTGCGTTGGGCTTTCTTCTGGGAAGCTCAAACCAAAGTTTTTGGCGTATTCATGGATACGCATGGATTTTTCGCTATCTGGCTGATCGTGGTTACGATACAAGACAGGCAGTTCATGCTTGAGAGCAAAGTTTGCCGCACAAGTATTGGCCAGTAGCATACATTCTTCGATCAGCTTTTGCGCATCGCCGCGCGTACGTGGCAATATTGCTTCGATGCCACCTTTTTCATCAAACTTAATGTAGGTCTCTACTGTCTCAAACTCCATCGCATGGCGCTCTTCGCGTTTTTTCAAAAGCAGCTCGTAGAGTTGATGCAGTGTATCAATTGATTTTTTGACGTCTTTATTGCCTGTCAAAGAATCAGGCACGCTTTTGTCTTTTGGATTGTCGAAATACGCGTTGACTTGGTTGTACGTCAAGCGTGCTTGTGAGTGCATCACACCTGGATAAAAATCATAGCCTGTGATTTTACCAGCGCGCGATATCTTGATATCAGCCACCATACATAGGCGATCAAGATCAGGGTTTAGCGAACACAGACCATTCGACAATACTTCAGGGAGCATCGGAATCACACGATGCGGAAAGTATACTGACGTACCGCGCTCATACGCGTCTTTATCTAACGGCGAGTTTGGCGTGACGTAGTAGCTGACATCTGCAATAGCCACTAAGACGCGGTAGTTACCACCTGAGCGTTTTTCGGCATATACCGCATCATCGAAGTCGCGTGCGTCTTCACCATCGATGGTGACTAAGGGCAAATGACGTAAGTCAGTACGGCCCTTTAGGTCTTTGTCAGTAGGCTCTTCGTAATCATTGGCTTGCTTGAGAGCCGCATCACTAAATTCTGATGGAATATCATAATTGAGCAACGTCGTTTCGATGATCAGCTCGCGGTCGTTATCATCGGAGAGGACTTCAGTGATTTTGCCAGTAGCAAACTCGTGCTGGTTTGGCCAATCGATGATGTCTATTTTGACGGGCGCGCCTTGCTTGGCGTTTAGAGCCTGTACGTTGTCATCAGTGACAGTAATGGGTTGGTGATGGTTTGGACTACCAAGCTCGACACAGTAGCCTTCATCATCACGTGTTAGCGTGCCGATGAAGTTGTTTTGACGACGCTCTATGATATCGACGATGCGGCCTTCGGTGCGACCGCGATTGTCTGTTGAGGTGCCGATCGCGGCTACCGTATCGCCATTAAATACCCAGCGCATTTGTTTTTCGTGCAAAAACAAATCGGGCATGTCTTCTAATAATACAAAGCCAAAACCTTTGGGATGCGCCGACACAGTACCGGTGACCACATCTTGTTTGGTCACTGTCCGATAACGATAAGGACGACCTTCACGGTTTACTTGACCGTCGCGTGCCATGGCTTTTAGGCGATTGCCCAGCGCATCAAACTGATCTGGGTCTTCAATCTCAAAGATCTGCGCCAGTTGCTTGTGAGTGACTTCGCCATGCTCATTAATCGTGCCCAGTATCAGCTCGCGACTAGGGATAGGATTGTCATATCTTTTTGCCTCACTTGAGGCGTTTGGATCGTTCCAACTCATAAATTACCGTATCTATTTTTAAAATTATTAATAAGGGCTATCTTAACACGAACGACGAGGCAATATCTTGCGTCAATCGCCTAATCTGTATTAAGTCGCAACAAGCTGTCTGCTTTTAAAGAAGACAGCTGAAAAAAACCATCAAATATCGATATCCACCGCACTAGACTTATCGGTGATTTTTTTGCTGTCTAATTCCTTTGAGACCTCTAGCACCGTGGTCTGATTGGATTTGTCGAGATACTTTTGTGCTTTATCGACCTCAGTGGTCAAGGTATTGACCGTTTGTTTCATGTTCTCTAGCGCTTCAATTTTATAATTGCTGATCATGTCCATCGTATCATAGACATTATTGAAGGCGTTTTGCAGTTTATCAAGCTCGATACTGCTGCTGGTCGCCTGCTCATGGATCTCGCCCGATTGGCGTTTGAGCATCGCAGAGGTCGATTCGATCAAACTGCTCGTAGTTTTATTAAGCGCAGTGATTTGATCAAGTACCAGTTTTTGATTGGTCATCGCTTGTGCGACCACCACCGCCGTGCGGAGCGCTGAGATGGTCGTCGTGGTCGCGCGGTCGACACCTTTGATCAGCTCCAGATTATTTTTGCGAATGGTATCAAGCGCCAAATAGCCTTGGACGTTGACGGCCAACTGCGTCAAAAAGTCGGTATTTTTTTGGCGCACATAAAATAGCATCTCTTCTTTGATGATGCGCGCTTTTTCTGGGTCAGCCGCCTCGATGGCATAGACTTTTTGCTCCAACTGCTCATCGATTTTTTTACCCACGTAAATGTACTGACGAATCGATTGCATCAGCTCCCACATATTGACTTTTTCTTGCTCGATCATGGCATTGTCTTTGAGCAGCTCGTCTTTGCCGTTATAGAGACTGGTCACGACAGCATTGATATGTGACTGCGCTGACTCGTATTGACGAAAGTAATCTTGAACCTTATTGCCAAAAGGAATAAGGCCAAACAGCTTGCGTGAGCTGGTCAAATCTTTTTTGCTAGGGTCCAAATCTTCGACGATACCACGCAGCTCTGTCAGAGATTTGGCGATAGGGGAGTTATCAAACAGATTGTCGTTGATGCTCTTTGCTGGCAGCTCGAGCATACGATTAGAGACTTGCGCGGACTCACGAATCTCTTTATTGCCTAAGTTATGTATGGACTGGACGTTTTGCTGAAACTCAGGGCTATGTACAGAGTTGGTGATGACATGATCGACAAAAGCATCAACTTTAGCATCGAGCTCTGGTATTTGGCTTTTATCGAGAGTCACCATCTGGTCGGCTTCACTTTTTTGTACTTCTTTGACGGGCTCAGGCGGCGTCAGTGAAATGCTTGGCGCAGCGGCGTTTTCTGGTGGCGTCAATTCTTGCATAAAGTTTCCTATAATCTCTAAAAGGACAAAATCAGTAATATATCATCCGTGCGGTTTATGTAGTGTCGACTATATCGGGTATTGTTTTATTTAAAAGACAAGTCGCGGCCTGTATGTCACAGCCTGTGTCTTATATAAAGCCGAATAAATACAAAGGCGAATGAATACAGAGCCATTGAGCTTTAGACTAACTGGTAATGAAAAGCTTGAGAAGAGAGGTTTTGTAAAATAGCGTCAGCTTGTGATACCAAAAACAGCGTTTAAAACGCTATAAATGATAAAAACTATAGGTGATAAAAGCCATGGCTAATAAAGGCAGTATCGCTGCTTATGATAAAGAGGCAGAAAGCCTATATACAAAAAAACCATCAATATCCCGTAGCATATTGATGGTCAACAGTATAAGTATCCATATTAATCAATACCGACATTATCTAACATCGGCGGATTAGCATGCCGATTGACAGCCGCCACTAACTAATAGCAATCTGGTTAGTCGATCACTTTTTCTTAGTTGGGCCGAGCAGCATACCCATCTGACGACCTTCCATCTTAGGATATTGTTCGACGTTTGAGATATCAGCGGTATCTTCAATGATGCGGTCAAGTTGCTTGCGACCAATATCTTGGTGCGCCATTTCGCGTCCACGGAAACGAATACTAATCTTAACCTTATCTTGAGCTTCCAAAAAGCTGATAATTTTACGCAGCTTAACTTGATAATCCGCCTCTTCAGTACTGGGGCGTAGTTTCATCTCTTTAAGCTGAGTCTGCTTTTGGTTTTTCTTAGCTTCTTTGGCCTTTTGTTTTTGATCATATAAGAAATGCTTGTAATCCATGATCTTACATACAGGCGGTTTTGCTTCAGGAACCAATTCGACCAAATCTAAGTTTTCATCACGCGCCGCTTTCATCGCGGTTTCGATATCGACCACGCCCATTTGTTCGCCGTCTTCTTTAACGAGTCGGACTTCTTTGACTTTGATATCTTCGTTGATGTTCAAACGGTTGGACTGTTTAATAGGTATTACTCCTCATCTGTTTTTGGGGTCTGTCGGCCTTTTTTACCGACAGCGGTCTGTACTAATGCCATAAAGTCAGAGATACTCATCACGCCAAGGTTTTCGCCTTCACGCGTCCGGACATTGACGCTGCCCGTTTCAATCTCTTTATCCCCTAATACTAGCATATAGGGGATACGTTCTAATGTTTTCTCTCGTATCTTAAATCCAATCTTTTCGTTACGCAAGTCGCTAACGGCTCGAATACCGACGTTTTTCAGCTCATTAACCACATTTTCACAAGCCTCTGCTTGCTTGTCAGTGATATTCATCACCACCACTTGCTTGGGTGCAAGCCATACTGGCATCCAACCGGCATAGTGTTCGATCAAAATACCGATAAAACGCTCGAAAGATCCTAAAATAGCACGGTGTAGCATGATTGGGGTTTCACGCTCGTTTTGTTCGTTGACAAACTCTGCATCAAGACGCTCAGGCATATTGGGGTCGACCTGAATGGTACCGCACTGCCAGACGCGGCCTAGAGAGTCTTTTAGACTAAATTCAATTTTGGGACCATAAAACGCGCCTTCACCCGGCAAGTATTCCCAATCGAGACCTGAGCTGTCGAGAGCATCGGCCAAAGCTTTTTCGGCAAAATCCCAAGACTCATCAGAGCCGACACGCTTTTCAGGGCGGGTGGAGAGCTTCATGATGATGTTATCAAAGCCGAAGTCTTCGTAGACTTTTAGGGTTAGTTTAATAAAGTCAGCGACCTCTTGCTGAATTTGTGCTGCGGTACAGAAGATATGCGCATCATCTTGCGTAAAGCCGCGTACGCGCATCAAACCATGCAAGGAGCCTGATGGCTCATTACGGTGACATGAACCAAACTCTGCCATACGCAGTGGCAGGTCACGATATGACTTTAGGCCTTGGTTAAATACTTGCACGTGACACGGGCAGTTCATTGGCTTTACCGCATAATCACGGTTTTCGCTGGCAGTGGTAAACATATTGGTGGCATAATTACCCCAGTGGCCTGAGCGCTCCCACAAGCTACGATCGACGATTTGCGGCGTTTTAATTTCTTCATAGCCGTGATCGTGTTGGACTTTGCGCATATATTGCTCAAGCACTTGATAAATCGTCCAGCCATTAGGGTGCCAAAACACCATGCCCGGCGCTTGCTCTTGCATATGAAACAGATTGAGCGCTTTACCAATTTTACGGTGGTCGCGTTTTTCCGCTTCTTCAATACGCTGGATATAGGCCTTTAGGTCTTTTTTATCAGCCCACGCTGTACCATAGATACGTTGCAGCTGCTCGTTTTTGGCATCACCGCGCCAGTATGCACCCGACATTTTGGTCAGTTTAAATACTTTTAAGAAGCGCGTATTTGGCACGTGTGGACCACGGCACATATCGACATATTCTTGATGGTGATACAGACCAAAGGCTTCTTCACCCGGCATATCATTGATCAGTTTCAGCTTATAATCTTCGCCGCGCGCTTCGAATATCTTGATGACTTCATCGCGCGGTGTCATTTTTTTGATAACATCATAATCTTGTTTGATCAGTTGCATCATGCGTTTTTCGATGGCTTCCATATGCTCAGGGGTAAACGGCGTCTCGCTATAGATGTCGTAATAAAAACCATCTTCGATGACCGGTCCGATGACCATTTTTACCTCTGGGTAGAGCTGTTTTACTGCATGACCTAACAAGTGGGCGCAGGAGTGGCGAATGATATCGACACCGTCAGCGTCTTTTGGCGTCACGATTTCAACTTTGGCATCATGGGTGATCGGATCGTGTGCATCGACTAATTGACCATCAACGCGCCCAGCGACCGTCGCTTTGGCAAGTCCTGCACCAATACTCTGCGCCACTTCCATGACGGTTGTATTGCCTTCAAAGTTTTTTACGCTACCATCTGGTAAAGTAATCGCTACCATAATCTATTCACCTTTTTGGATCCGTTGGCAGTGATGATTGCAACCATCAATCATATAACCGTAAGACCGCATCAATTATATCTAACTGCTGTGATATGTTAAGAAAAGTACCACCCAAAACACTAAGTTGAGACGATATTAATAGCAGGCTTTTGGCCACTTTATCTAAAGGCTCACTTTAGCATTACAAGGTAGTGTCATAAAAGCCACTATTATAGCAAACACTGCCTAGCAACACTAGGTTGGAGACTATAGATACAAAGTGACAAAAGTGTTATGACAAGCGACGTCAGCACGGTGACTGTTTAAGTATCGATGCAGCACTTGATGCTTCAAAGTTATCTAATTACCGATGCTATGAAAAATAACGTTTCATCTCGCTGCATCATGTTTATATCGGGTTGACTATATAAGTATTTATTAAGCAGATTTCAATAGGTAATAGATAACGCCAATTTTGCTACCACTATATAACTAATGAAGTGATGATGGTTTAAGTCGCATCGCTGTTTTAAAAAGTTTTTTCACTAACATATTGAAAACACTAGTCTATTTTATATTTATCAAAATTAATTAAAAAACTTATCAAAAAGCAGTTGACACCCGTCAGAAACTCTCTATAATACGCACCTCATCAGGACGAGCTAAGCATTACTAGGGTAGATTACATAGTAACAACGCAGCGAACCTTGAGAAACAAATTAGATAAAAAAGCTTGACAAACCAAATCGTTATGATATGATAGTCGGCTCGCTAGATAGGATAAACCAATAAGGTTTAGCGCTATTTAGCCTTACTTACTATAAGTAAGCGAAATATCTT
>NZ_NEXR01000008.1:0-18299 GCF_002810365.1 Psychrobacter sp. L7 | reverse complement strand
CAACTTTTTAGGCAATTCAAACTTACCTGAATCGATAAGTACGTCTTCTACTTTACGAATGATACGGCTAGCAGAAGACTCATGAATACCAAAGTCCATACTGATATGATAAAGCGTGCGGTATTCACGCCAATAAGTCAGGGCTAGTAGTATCTGCTCCTTAAGACTGAGCACACTTGGTCTGCCTGATTTGGTCTTAGATGCTTCATGCTCTTGCATGGCCTCAAGCATGTCATAAAAGGTGGCTTTATGAATGCCTGTATAGCGTTTAAAACCAGCGTCACTTTGTTTGAGTAGCTTATCTATGTTTGGCATATCTATTAAGTAAGTAGAGTTCAATAATATACGTTGTGTCTTACAACTACTTTTGCAAGAGGTCTAGTATCACCCTTTAGCTAACTCCACCCCAATACGAACTCTAACGCTGACAGCAATATTGCATCTGCTCGGATAAAAAAATACCAAGCACACAAGCAAAAAGCAGTTTTTTAATAGCTCCTTCTTAGTGGGTTAGTTATATTATTATCTAACATAGTAGCTACTCACCTTGAGGCTGAGAGCACATCTCTCAGCAACTGGCATTATAAAAATACTGATCGACCTGACCCTATGAGAAAATTACCTTATAGGATCAAAATCATGACATGTCCAATTATTAGCCAATCTCAACTTATCTGTAATGTCGATAGACTCGTTAAAGATGTTCTATCAAATAATATTAATATTAATAATATCAGTGTGCAGCTCTCAGCGTTATACCTACCTCTGGTAGCTGATTATGATTCTAGCTTGGATTATTTTCCAACCATTACTGCATTTATAAATAGCGCCAATAAAGTAATGAGTAGTAATCATTCAAAAAAAACGAGGTGGGGTTATTACAATACTAGGGATTTCATTAATAATTTATACGCTTATAAAAATATTATTTTAAAAAATAATTTAAGGGTAATTGAGCAAGAAAAAGTCAATACAAAAAAATTAGTCATTTATATGAGTCAGATGTTGAATCATTATTCAAGATTACTAATTGTTCGTGTAGATTTAGGATATTCAAAAGATACCAATCATTTGGTGTCTATCGAGACCTTTCATAAACACTTGAAAAAACTTAGAGAGCTTATTGGTAAAAAAGAAAGTTGCTTTGAAGAATTAGAGGGCAATGTAATTGCTTTAGAACAAGGTCATGACCGTGGTTATCACGTTCACTTATTGCTGATGTTTGATGGTTCTGAACGCTGTAAGGATACTTATATAGGACAGCTAGTGGGGGAAAAGTGGCAGAATATTACTGGTGGTCTTGGCAGTTACTACAACTGTAATAACACGCATTATAAGAAAAAGCAGGAAGCTCTTGGCAGATTAGGTATTGGCATGATTCATCGTCGTAATCCAAAAGAGGTGCACAATGCTATCAGTGCTTCTTTGTATTTGACACAGCCTGATAAAGAGAATCAACATTTAAGGGTAAAGCTTCCTAAAATGAAAACCTTCACTCATGGTATTTATGAGACTACTAAACGTAGAGGCCTGCCTAAATATCAAAATAATCTCAGATATATAGCATCCCCATGAAATAAGGAGCTATTGCCTCCTCATCAATCTAACCCTAAACGTCTAATCAAGGTCTGCTTTATAGCAGGCCTTTTTTATGCGCCACTTTCAAGGAGATCCTATGAAACCTATTTGCCCTTACTGTCACTCATCCGATGTAATCAGTCAATCTAATCCCGTCTCATCAATATTCGAGCAGTTGTGCTCTCAAGCAACGCTGACAAGCCTTGGTGTGAGCATTTGTAAATACTACAAAGTCAACCCTGCCATTGGTGTGATCACAGCCACCGCGATTGCCTCTGCTGTCAGCGTAGCAACGCGCCGCGCACAAACGCCGCTGATCACAACCCCTCAACAAAATTACCTTTGTCAGCGCTGTTTTAAGCCCTTCACGCTATAACCTTATTCATCAGTAATCATTTCATTAAAACTTATCAAGGAGCAGTACTCATGGCACATTTAATCGAATCAATGGCATACGTTGGTGATACCCCCTGGCATGGACTAGGACAAGAGTTGTCCCCTAAGCAGCCTATAGAGGTATGGGCTCGTGAGGCAGGTATGGACTGGCGTATTGAATCATCGGACGTCAGCTACATGGCAACCAATGATAAAGGCCAAAGCCTGATCATGCCTTTTGATAGCAATAAGGTGCTCTATCGTAGCGATACCTTAGAGCCCTTATCAGTAGTCAGTCAACGCTATCAAGAAGTACAACCCAGTGAGGTCTTAGAGTTTTATCGTGATCTGACGGAACAAGCAGACTTTGAGCTAGAAACGGCAGGGGTGTTAAAAGGCGGCCGTAAAATGTGGGCGTTGGCTCGCACAGGACAATCAGCAACGCTACGTGGCGGTGATGTCAGTCACGGCTATCTACTTCTAGCAACCGCTTGTGATGGGACGCTTGCGACCACAGCGCAGTTTACCAATATCCGTGTGGTGTGTAATAACACCTTAGCAATCAGTCTTGCTGATGGTAGCGGCGGGGTGGTGAAAGTTCCGCACAGTACCACCTTTGATGCCGATAAAGTCAAACAGCAATTAGGCGTATCTGTCAGTCAGTGGGATGACTTTAATTATGAGATGAAGCAGCTCACCAACAGACGAGTGACGCAAGCAGAAGCCGCTAATTATTTAAACCGCGTGTTTAACGATGTCAAAGACGATGGCCTTATTCTGTTTAATACCGCTAAGAAGGAGAAAGAAGCGGTGCCTAATGCTCGCGCCATGAATCAGGTGATGACGATGTTTAACGGTCAGGGTCGCGGTGCGGACTTAGCATCTGCCAAAGATACCGCTTATGGCCTGCTGTCTGCTATGACAGAGTTTGTCGATCATGAACGCCGTGCCATGTCGAGGGATCATCGCTTAGACTCAGCTTGGTTCGGTGCAGGGGCTAAACTTAAAGATAAAAGCTTAGATGAAGCGCTGCGCTTAATTGCTTAATCTCTTAATGACTTTGTTTACTCAATGAATCAACCACGCCTTTGAGCGTGGTTTTTTTATGCCGTCAATCAAACAAAGCACTGCATTACTTATTAATAATAAATCTAACGAAGGAGTTCACTATGAACATGATCGCATTAAACAATAAAACTACCACTCAGCCAAGACTTAAACGTGCCACCGTTAAGGGTAAAGCATCACGAACTACTAAGCCTAAAACCAAGGGCAAACCAGCAGAGCTAGCGCTAAAGCAAAATGAAGCGGTCGGTAAACCTACTCAAGCAAAGATATCAACCACCCCTAAGCGTTTGGTCAACACCAAAAACTTAAGCCATGACAAATGGCTTGAAATTCGCAAGCAAGGCATTGGCAGCTCTGATGCCGCTGCCGCTTGTGGTATCCACCCCTTTCTATCCATGCTTGAATTATGGATGATTAAGACTGGACGTATGGCATCAAATATTGATGAAGGTGCTGATGGTTATGCGCCACTGTATTGGGGTAACACCTTAGAACCAATGGTGGCTAAATATTATCAAAAGCACACTGGCAATAAGGTGCGACGCATTAACGCGATCTTGCAGCATCCTGATCCTGACAACCACTTTATGCTGGCTAATTTAGATTACTCGGTGGTTGGCAGTGATGAAGTACAAATACTTGAGTGTAAAACGGTTGGTGAGCATGGCGCTAAGCTGTGGAAGCATGGCGTACCCTTATATGTCACTTGCCAAGTACAGCATCAGCTAGCGGTCACTGGCAAAACCGCAGCGCATATCTGTGTGCTGCTTTGCGGTCATGAGGCGAAGATTTATAAAGTTGAGCGTGACGAGCGCTTGATTGAGTCCATCATGGAGCATGAAAGGTTATTCTGGCAATACGTGGAAACCGACACGCCACCAATCCCTGATCATAGTGAATCCGCAGCTCGAGCACTAAAACAGCTTTATCCCAAACCTGAGCCTAACAGCAAAATTGACTTTAAAGATGATACTGGCGCTAACAAGCTATTTGAGCAATTGCTGAGCTACCGTGATTACATGCAAGAGTTAGAGCAGCGTCATGATCAGGTAAAGCATCAGCTACAAAGCCTGATCAAAGACCATGAGGTGGCGGTTTTCGATAAAGGGGCTATCTCGTGGAAACGATCCAAGGACAGCGTAAGCTTAGATACCAAGGCGGTGATCAAAACCCATCCTGAGCTACTCACTCAGTTCAGTAAAACCCGTCAGGGTAGTCGTCGTTTTGTTGTCTTAAACGATTAACCTGCTATCTATTCTAATCAACACACACAAACCAAATCTAGCGCATAACCGCCCATCTATCAAAGGTGGGCTTTTTTATGGCTAACTAAAACATATAAGGAATATCACCATGATTAAAGGTCTCACCATAACCCCACCAGTATTAGGTCGTATCAGCATTGGACGTGTTGTTCAAAAAGACGGCAAGCGTCTGCCTGCCAAAGACGATCAATTCACTATCACTAGCCAAGTACAAAATAAAGACGGATGGATCAATCATCCACTAGACGAAAAACTACGTGCAAATAATGACGGTAAGCTTAGACAAATACCTGTACGTATGCTGTTCAATGATCCAGAATTAAACCTACGAGCTGAGTACACGCTATTTGATAGACAAACGGGCAGACCGCTATGTGTGGGTGACGGTGAGCAATGTCAGCGCCGAACCAATAATGGCGTGGAAACACTACCATGCCCATCACCTGATCGCTGTCCACTAGCGCAAGGGGGTGCTTGTAAGCCTTATGGCAGGCTCTACGTTAATCTTAGTGAAGACGATGAACTAGGCACCTTTATCTTTCGCACCACAGGCTTTAATAGTATTAGAACGCTTGCCGCACGCTTAAGCTACTTTGCTGCGGTATCAGGCAATAAGCTATCTTGTCTGCCACTGCAATTAACCTTGAGAGGTAAAAGCACCACGCAAAGCTATCGCACACCGATTTACTTTGTGGATTTAACGCTGCGTGATGGGGTAACGCTCAAAGATGCGGTACAACATGCTGGAGTGATTGATGCAGAGCTGTGTGAACACGGCTTTGATCAAGCAGCATTAGAGGCAGCAGCAAAGCAAGGCTATGTTAATTCATGTTTTGAAATCGATAGCGATGGTCTACTTGATGTGGTCGAAGAATTTTATCCCATGCAGACAGATGACGTAAGCAATAGACAACAAAGAAATGATCAGAATGGGCTAGCCGCTCATAACGTAAGTAGCATTGAGCATGGCTTACGAAAAAGCGTGACAGCAGTGAGCTAAAACCAACAGGCTAGAGATGTGACATAAAAAGGAGCTGACTATTTAGCTCCTTTTTTTATTTCTTCAAAAAAAGACTAGAGGACGGACCGTATAGGATGCCGTAAAAAAATATAGGACTCCCTAACTGTATGAGAGATGACGCTCTCATTAACTTATAAGGAGATAATCATGGAACTATTAAACGCAAACACCCAACCAAACGCATTAACGCCAAGCGTGCCACAAATACCGCGTATGCTCCCGCTAAAGCAAGTTGTACACTATACAGGGCTTAGCAGAACTACCATTTACGATATGCTTGATAGAAGATCAAACCGTTATGACCCTACCTTCCCTGTTCAGGTAAAATTATCAAAGGGACGTGTGGCTTGGGTTGAAAGTGAAGTTGCTCAGTGGCTTGAGAGTAAGATCGCTACTGCTCGAGTTCATTGAGCGGTGATAAAAAATAAGCCGCATGAAGCGGCTTGTTTTTTTGTCCAGTAGCTCATTAATTTATTTTGGGGCTGTCCTAGATAAGTAAAATTATTTAGGATAGCACTATGAGAAAGAGTAAACTAAGTTGGTATAAACAAAGCAGACTAATCGAGCTATTTGTTCAGCTAGTTTCTTAATGTCAGATTGAGTCGTCATTGCTATAAGCAGTTACACAGTTTTTAGGAAAGGCTCGATAATATATATAAAAATAAACCTAATACTCTCTCACCAAGTCTTGCTCAGTCTTATCATATTTAAAACAAAAAGGCCCGTCTTGATAGCCGTAGGAATTTCTGTAAGCATCAATATCGCCCGAGAAACAAAAGCGGTTGGATTTAAGAGTAAAATCATAGTGCATAGTATCGCCTCTATTATTCACGGCTACCGCCTTGCCTCCACTACCGCTGGCAGCTGATAAGGCATAACCAAAAGGCATGACTTTCTTCTTAGCAGGGTCAATAACAACCAATCGATATGGTTTCTTGTTCACGTAACCTGTGGCATTTGTTTCAAAGATATAAATAATCTTATTACCATCAAAGTTAGGCTTGCGCTCTTTTATCACCTTTGCGTAGCTTTTTAAGCGGCTATCAGTACAAAACTCTTCATCTTCATAATCAAAGTCACATTCAACCACTGTCACACCGTATTTCGTTTTAGGTGCTGCATTAGAAGTAGAAGATAGCCCCAAAATAACCAAAGATGCCGCGAACATTAGGCTCGTTTTTTTTAACATAATAAGTTTTCTCTCAATTTAGATTAAATGGCTCTACAAACCTTTATAGAATCACTGATAATTTTGTGGATAACGCTCTTCGTCCATCTCATTCCAGTCTGCATAAGTCTTTTTAGTGAGTACCTTGCCTTGGCGATCTAAGGTATAGCGAGTGATACTGTCATAGCCATCGTTATAGGCATTAGCGCCTTTAGTGTTCAGATTATAAACATCTAACTTCCCACCTTCATAGCGACCACCATCGACGTCTTCAGCATCTCCCATCGGCTCAATATAAGCCATATCATATTTTGGTGAGACAACAACCTTGCCAGTCTTATCTATAACACCCCATTTGCCGTTGTTATATGCTCCAACTTTTACAGCAGCCAGTCCTTCAGAGAATTCCATGGCCTCATCCCATTTAGCAGGGATTGCTATATTGCCAGACTTGTCAACGAAGCCAATCTTACCCTCATCGTCACCCTGCACCGAGGTATTATATCTAGCCAGACCTTCATAGTAATCGTCTAACCAATTGAATTTAAACGGCACTACGGTCTTACCTATTTTATCGATGACGCCATACTTATCATCTTTGCTGACGACTACTCTACCGTCACTGAAATCACCTGCCGTTTGGTAAGCATAAAGTATAACCATTTTACCCGTTTTATTCATATAGCCATATTTGCCGTTTTTGTAGACGGCAACCAAACCTTCTTTAAAGTCACGATAGTCAATAATCACGCCATAAAAAAGCGGTGCTTGATGTTCAACCGGTATGACCAGTTTGCCATCTTCATTGATGTAGCCTTGCATGTATAAATAGTCTTCATAATCCTCAACGCCATCGTAACCTTTAACTGTGCCCATTTTCATTAATGAGACACGAGCCATACCTTCTGAAAAATCCCCACAACTATAATATTTTGCAGATACAACAATCTTCCCGTTATCATTTTTATAGCCACATTTAATGTCATTGTTATTCTCTACCTCAAAACTCTGCAATGCAGCTACAGCAGGTAATGTCGCAAATACGCCACAGAAGCCCAAAGCCAGTGCTATTTTTTTATTATATATTTTCATCTCAATCTCGATTATAAGGTGTGGAAGCGATATAGCATTGATAAAAACTGGCCTATACAACACTGCTAGTAAGGATATTAAATTTAGGCAACAATAGTAATCAACTTTTATTTATATATCAATATGTATATTCTTTATTGCCTAATCTTTCAGCTATATTTCAGATAAAAGCCATAGATGCAAAAAAGCCAGGCAACCCAAGTTACCTGGCTTTTTTATACAGCATCTCTTGTTTGAAGCGAAACTATCGGTCGTAGCTATTAATTCGTATGACTTGTTGTTTTTATAATTCTTTTATACCATCAACAAGGCCGAAAATCGGTTTCTAAAGCGGGTGAATGAGCCTTACTCATTGAGTTTTTTTTAATTATTTGTCATAGTATATATCAAGATAATTAAAACAATCATATGAATAATTTGGATTGGAACAAAAGCAAGTGCGTATTGAAAACCACCCGTAATTGCCGCATTAATTGATTTAGAAATTGCATGTGTCGCTAAACCCAATAATAAGGCGAGCAATAAAATAGGGTTAGTTGGGTTCCCTTGCATGACTACAGCAGCCATTGCTGCATGCACCTCAAACATAGAACTCAGTACGGTTCCTGCGATAAGACCGGCGTCACCCAGCCATAAACTTAAACCATAAACAAGTACTTGAATAATAGTAAGTGTGACTACAATGATACCTGCCTCTTTTAAACTAAACATGGGTGTATCAGTTAACTTAGCTTTCTCTTCGGATCGAGCTTTTCTCATCAACCATATCCCAGGAATAATTAAAACTATCATGGCAATAATAGAGGGGAATAATAAAATTTTAAGCCAGCTAAAACTTACACCTGCAACAATAATAAGAAGCTGTACCACTGTTGCGACACATGATATAAGCGCAGCTCCAGCATTTTCTTTTGCATCTGCACGACCCTGACGAACTTCTATTCCAAGGCTTGCAATCGTGGCTGTACTGGATATAAATCCTGATGCTAAAGCAGATAAAAACATGGCGTGGCGTGATGGTAAAAGCCTCTTTGCCATATGTGCTAGTGCTTGAATGGTTAAAATCAATATCAATAATTTTAAAATAATATAAGGATTTAGTACTGAACCCCAAAGATCCCTATTGGGGGTTAAAGGAAGTGCAATTAAAAGCAAGGCCAGTAAAAAGATACCATCTTTAAATTCACGCTCAGTAATCCATCTAACCGCTACTCCATGCATTGAATGCTTTGTCACTAGAAGGAAAGTAAGGACGACTGTAAGTGCCGCTGCATAAGGAATATGCCATAAACATAGTCCGCCTATAAAATAGGTGAGTATAAAAGCAAGTTCAGTGGTTACACCTGGATCTTCAATTTGTTTATTAGTAGAGATGATACTTATACCACCTACTATCAATGCTCCTATGAGCCCCATAAATAAACTGAAAGCAAAGCAAATTGCCCCTAATAAAGAGCAAATTGCAAAAGATCTAATACCTGCAAAGCTGTGTTGATTTTCACGTTGTTTGCTACGCTCTCTTTCTAGACCAATGAGTAGTCCACAACCTAATGCTGCAGTAGATGCAGTAATTAAGTTTTGGATAGGTTCAATCGTAAATGTATTTTCTATTATGAAATTCATCCCACTCTCTATGACCCCTGCTGTCAAATCCGTACAGTTGAACTTGGGAAATTTTGATTACGCAGCCTGATGATAAAAATCAAACCACACCGGTCTTAGCGATCTATAACCCAGCGGAACCCTCTAAAAAGGCTCATTAATCCATTAATAGACTACTCATAGTAGACTACTATATTGGAACCACTTAATGACTACTGAGCATCTTCGGTCTTTCCTTGGCCACATCAGCGATCAGATGCCGTGAGCACTTGGTCATACCTTGTATCTGACGGTTACGGCGATCCTCATAATCTTTTCGAGCAATGGCTGCGAGCATATCCAGCATCATCGAGTTAATGGCCTGCAATACACTGCTCATAAATTCAGTGCTGCTTTCAGATTGAAGCGCCATATATGAGGTCGGCAGCTCTTTTGATACGATAGAGAGCTTTTTTTCTGACAGCATTCTTTTAAGCGTATCCCAATCAGCTTGATTCAAACGTGCTAAGCGATCAATTTGCTCAACTAAGATCACATCGCCCTTATGAGCATCTTCAATCAGCTGCATAAGCTTTGGTCGCGCCAAGATAGCGCCTGATTCGTTTTCGACATAGAAGGCAGCAATTTTGTGGCCATGATCGTTGGCAAATGCTATGAGTTCGCTTTTGGCACGTTTAGCGTCTTGTTCTTTGGTTGACGCTCGTAGATAACCCCAGTTCGGGATAAGGGCTCAAAAAAAAGATAAAAAAAGAAGTCCGAAGTTGCTAAAGTAAGTTTACCAAGACCACTTAAGCAAAAAGGACTTCTTACATGGACAACCTAACCGAACTATACTGCCATATTGACGACTTTTATCAGCAATTCAAACCTGAGTTTGACGCTCATTTAATCGCAACGGGCCGTCAACGGCTAAGAGCATGCCAGATAAGTGTAGCAGAGATTATGACCATCTTGGTACTGTTTCATCAACTGCGGTATCGACAGTTTAAGTCTTTTTACTACCACCATATGCTTGGCATGATGAAACGGGCGTTTCCAAATCTGCCGAGCTACTCGCGATTTATAGAGCTTGTGCCGCGCAGTATCATGCCACTGTGCAGCTACTTGCAAAGCATGATGGGCGACTGTACGGGTATCAGCTATATTGATTCAACCAAGATAGCAGTTTGTCATAACAAGCGTATCTACCGTCATAAAGTCTTTAAGGGACTTGCAACCTGAGGCAAAAGCAGCATGGGCTGGTTCTATGGCTTTAAGCTGCACGCCATTATCAATCATAAGGGCGAGCTTGTATCTGTTAAAGTCACTGCGGGTAATACGGATGACAGAGTGCCTGTTAAGGATATGGCAACACCTGTGTTTGGCAAGGTGTTTGGTGATAGAGGATACATCAGTAAAGCCCTAAACGAGTGGCTCACAAAACACAGTGATACCACGTTGATAACCAAACTTCGGCGTAATATGAAGCCCCAATTACTTGAGCCTATGGATGAGGCACTACTCAATCATCGCTCTTTGGTTGAAACGGTGTTTGGGGAGCTTAAAAACTTGTGCCAAATCGAACACTCACGCCATCGTAGTGTCACGGGGTTTATCACAAACTTGCTGTCAGGTTTAATTGCTTATTGCTGGTTTCCCTATAAACCCACCATCAAAAATATGCCTCAGCAGGGACAGGTAGCAACATTGTAAATAGTATCAATGAGTTACAATGTGGCTTATCCCGAACTGGGGTTAGATACGCTCTAATAAACATAAACACCTAAAATAGTCTGTTATAAGTGGTTCCATTATACCAGTCTGTTTTAAGTGGTCTGTTAATAGGTTTGAAGGGTGAAATAGCTGGTTCCCTTAGGGTATAGCTTTTGAAACCATTTTTCTTTATATTGTCACTTAGACAGGCTGGGCATTTGATGTATAGTGTTATTTGCATTTCACTATTTATCAATTTCTCAGCCTGTTTTTTTCCAGCCTACTTTTTGAACCACCACCCGGATATAAATCTAGCTATGAATAAAACAACTTTTAAAATATCGAAGATGGATTGTCCTTCGGAGGAAAACCTAATCCGAATGAAATTAGAGGGCGACTCGGATATTCAACATCTTGAGTTCGACATTCCTAACCGTAAATTAACTGTGTTTCATCATAGCAATGTAGAAGGGATAGAAACGGCTATTCATGACCTAAATTTAGGTGACACCCTACTCTCGACCGAAACCATTGACCCTTCCGATCCCAACAATAATTTTAAAACTGATACTGACTCTAGTCACAAAAAAGATGCTAAGCAAAGAAAGCTACTATGGATAGTGCTCGTCATTAACTTTGCTTTCTTTATTATTGAAATGAGCACGGGACTGATTTCTCGTTCAATGGGGTTGGTCGCCGACAGCTTAGATATGTTAGCAGATAGCTTCGTATACGGAATTAGCTTATTTGCGGTCGGTGGAACGGTCATTAAGAAAAAACGAATTGCCAGAATTGCCGGATATTTTCAAATTACGCTAGCGATTCTTGGTTTTTTAGAAGTGCTAAGACGTTTTTTTGGCAATGAGCAGTTACCTGACTTTTCTACCATGATTGTTATATCGATTCTTGCGCTAATTGCAAACTCGATTTGCCTCTATTTACTACAGAAATCGAAAAGCAAAGAAGAAGCTCATATGCAGGCCAGTATGATTTTCACTTCAAACGATGTCATTATCAATTTAGGGGTAATTGTTGCAGGGATTTTGGTTAATTGGTTACACTCTAGTACGCCTGATTTGATTATTGGTAGCATCGTATTTGCTTTAGTTATTCAGGGCGCCTTTAGAATATTGAAGTTGAGTAAGTAGCCAAGCCTAATAACTGAAGCAAATAGCTCAAGTAAGTAGCTTAATTAAACCGCTAAGTGTAAAGTAACTGGGTTTGAAGCAAATAAACATCATAAGGATATGAGACCTCAAGCAATGATTGAACAAACTTTAAATCTAGTCACCACCAAAGACCATCAGCAAGTTGCCGTTTGGCGAATAATAGATGATGAAGTCTTTGATAAGAATCTGGGAGACCTTCCTAAATTTTGTGTAAGTATTTAATCTAAACGTCAGTTACACAGAATCTGGGATGGTCTCGTACTCAGCAGGTGTCATATCATTAAGTGAATCATGGGGTCTTTCGGTGTTATAAACCTTGATCCAGTCTTCAGTCAGCATATTGACCTCGTTTAAATTGTTGAAAAGGTAGCAATCTAAAACCTCATTGCGATAACTGCGATTAAACCTTTCAATGTAAGCGTTCTGATAAGGACAGCCAGGCTCAATATAGTCAACATAGACACCATGAGCTGATGGGTATAATAAATAAGAAGCACTGCTGTTAATTTTATTCATAGTTCTGTTTAAAGGTGGCGGATAGCTCGAGAGCAGCTTCTCGCATCATAGGGATATACTCTAAAAGCTCATCTAAACTTTTTCTTACAGTTGGCCCATGGGTAAACACTGTAGCAAACGTCTTGTTTTCATCATTGGGAATAAGTACAGCACAAGCAACCATGCCAGGAATAAACTCTTCGTTATCTATCCCTATTCTAGTGTCCCGCGTCTTAGCAATCGTTTTCATCAATTGCTTTTTATCTGTTTGCGTATTAGTAGTTAATGCATGTATCGATATTTTATTAATGATACGCTCGCATTTTGCATTGGATAGTTGTGATAAGAATAACTTACCACTTGCACTTGCCCAAATCGGTACATGAGTTCCTACTGGCAGATATATTTGAAGCGGCCAATCAGACAAGACGCGATCTATATAAACTACATCTAGATCTTTCATAATCGCAATACCTACGGTTTCTCCTATTTGTGCTGACAGCTGCTGTAATATTGCAAGTCTTTCAATTTTAAAATGATTATTCTGTAATAGATCCATAGCTAACTTATATGTTCTTTTCCCAGCGGTTACTTTCCCAGGCAGGTCTAATTGTACGAACCCAATATTTTGTAGCTGATCTAATAATCTGTACATACTAGGTATAGGTACATCCAATGTGTCTGCTAAGTCGCTAACGCTCATTGGTCTTTGCGACCTCGCTAGGATTTCTACAATCTGCAAAACTCGCTCAACACTTGAACCCTTCTTTTTAGTGTTACTCATACCTTTGTAACTCCTTCGTCATATGACTTCTGATGTCTCTAATCATTATAAAGATAATATTTAATGATTTAAGGCTTGTCATTATAAAAATATTCTGTTATTTTCACATAACGATATAAATTTTATCGTTATGTGAAAATAATGAAATGGATTTTATGTATATATAGCACAGGGAGTGCATATGATAAGTTTATTGCCCATTTTGCTGTCGTTAGGGTTATTAATGTATTTGGCCTACCGTGGTCATAGCGTGATTTTGTTAGCGCCTTTGCTAGCAATGCTTGCTGTGCTTTTAAGTGGTGAGGCTAATACGATGCTAGGCGTCTATACGCAAGTATTTATGAAAGGTCTGGGTGGATACATCATCAGCTTCTTCCCGCTTTTTCTACTAGGCGCTATATTTGGTAAGTTGATGGATGATTCAGGTTCCGCACTTAGCATCTCAGAGTCACTCGTCACTAAACTCGGTAAGAAACAAGCCGTTTTATCAATTGTAATGGCTTGTGCTATTTTGACTTACGGCGGTGTGTCATTGTTTGTAGTGGGCTTTGCTGTATACCCAATCGCTGCTGCTTTATTTCGCGAATTGAACATCCCTAAAAGACTTATTCCTGGTGCTATCGCCTTGGGTGCTTTGACCTTCACGATGACCGCTTTACCAGGGACACCGGCAATTCAAAATGCCATTCCTATGCCATTTTTCAAAACAGATTCTTTTGCTGCCCCTGGTCTTGGTGCTATTGGTGGCTTGATCATGTTAGTAGGCGGAATGATTTGGCTTAATTATCGTACTAAAACAGCTCTAAATGCAGGAGAGGGTTATGGTCAACATCATAATGATAAGTTAGCTGTAGTCGATCGTAGCTCTAAACCTTCATTACTGGTGGCGTTACTACCAATCATATTAGTCATATTGATTAACTTCATTTGCACGAAATGGCTATTACCCAGTATGGACAATAGTTATCTAGCAAGTGAAGAGTTTGGTGCTGTCCCACTAACCAAGGTGCTAGGGATCTGGGCTATTGTTATAGCTTTAGTAGTGTCTTGTGGAGCGATGATTCTGCTTAATTGGAAGCGTTGGAAAAACCTAAAAGAATCGCTCAGTGAGGGTGCACTTGGTTCATTACTTCCTATTTTTAATACAGCCTCTGAAGTTGGTTATGGGTCGGTTATCGCTACTTTAACCGGATTCATAATTGTTAAAGAATTCTTATTAGGTTTGTCTCCAGGAAATCCTCTAATTTCAGAAGCTGTTTTCGTCAACGTTATGGCGGGTATTACTGGCTCAGCGTCTGGTGGACTAAGTATTGCTCTCAATACCATGGGGGACAACTATCTTCAGTTAGCTTCTCAATTTGGTATCAATCCCGAGTTAATGCATCGTGTAGCTTCTATAGCATCAGGTGGTTTAGATGCTCTTCCTCATAATGGTGCAGTTATAACTCTACTCGTAATTTGTCAGCTCACTCATAGAGAGTCTTATAAAGATATTTTTGTGGTAGCTGTTGCGGTACCTGTACTAGCTCTCATAGCAGTAATCACCTTAGGCACATTGATAGGTTCGTTTTAGCACAGTATTAAACACATAGTGATCAACACAAGGATAGTTAAATATGTCACATAGTATTCTTCTCCCAAGAATCATGGAGGTAGGCCGCGATGCATGTCAAAAGCTACCGACCATATTAGATAGTTTGGGTATTAAAAAGCCTCTCATCATTACGGATGAGATGATGGTTAAACTGGGTTATGTGGACAAACTACAAACCATTTTGAAAGAGGTTCAGATTACAGCTGATGTATTCTCAGATACTATGCCTGAGCCTACTGAAAGCTCTATTGAGTCAGGGGTGCAGCAGGTACGACACCAAGAATATGATGGTTTGATTGCTTTAGGTGGTGGTAGTCCTATAGATAGCGCAAAAGCCATTTCAATTTTAGGGAAGTTTGGTGGTGTCATTAATGACTATAAATTTCCTCGTCAAGTAAATGAAGCAGGTTTACCTATTATTGCGATACCTACTACGGCCGGAACAGGGTCAGAGGTTACTCGATTTACTATTATTACTGATGAAACAAATAACGAAAAGTTGTTATGCGTTGGTATGGGATTTATGCCTATAGCCGCCATTATTGATTATAGCCTTACTATGAGTGTGCCTCCTCGAACCACTGCTGATACTGGCATTGATGCAATGACTCACGCTATAGAGGCTTATGTCAGTCAAAAACGTAACGCTTATAGTGATCAACAGGCTTTAGCTGCATTACGTTTGATTGGGCCCAATCTACAAAAGGCCTATCATAATGGCGAAGATGAGGATGCTCGTGAAGCCATGATGTTAGGTTCTACGTTAGCTGGTATTGCATTCTGTAATTCATCGGTGGCTTTGGTGCATGGAATGAGCAGACCGATTGGCGCTTTTTTTCACGTACCGCATGGTTTATCAAATGCGATGCTATTGCCAACTATTACTGAATTTGGCATATCAGGCACTCCAGAACGATATGCAGATTGTGCACGAGCATTAGGAGTGGCGAGCTTTAATGATACTGATAATCAAGCGAATATAAATTTGATTACGTATCTGAAAAACCTCAATATCGAGCTCAAAGTGCCTACATTGGAACAATTTGGAGTTCAAAAAACTGATTTTGATGCGCTAATAAATACCATGTGTGAACAAGCATTTTCCTCTGGTTCACCTAACAACAACCCCCGAATACCGAGTTTGGAAGAAATGGTTCAACTTTATACATTGTTATGGGCAGAAAGTAGCTCAGATGATGTTTCGAAAAGCTAATAAAATAAATTTTACTTTTAATCCACGTATAAACTAAATGCTATAAAAGGAATATATTATGCAAACTATCGGACATTTTATTAATGGTCAGGCAATTAATGAAGAAAGTCAAACACAACCAATTTACAACCCTTCTACTGGTGAAGTAAGTAAACAGGTTGCTTTGGGTGGTGAAAAAACTATCGCCGAAGCAGTAGCCGCTGCTGAAGCTGCCTTCCCCTCATGGAGTAGAACCCCACCGGTAAAACGTGCAAGAATCATGTTCAAATTTAAAGAGTTGTTAGAGAAAAATGCTGATGAGATCTGTAGATTAATTGGTGAAGAGCATGGAAAAATTGTGCATGATGCTGCCGGTGAATTACAGCGTGGTATTGAAAATGTCGAATATGCTTGTGGAGCGCCTGAGCTATTAAAGGGTGAGCATAGTCGTAATGTTGCTACCAATATAGACTCTTGGAGTGAGTTTCACCCATTAGGAGTAGTGGCTGGTATCACTCCCTTCAACTTCCCTGTGATGGTGCCATTATGGATGTTCCCTATGGCCATCGTTTGCGGTAATACCTTTGTATTAAAACCGTCTGAGCGTGATCCAAGTTCCACTCTTTTCATCGCACAACTTTTAAAAGAAGCAGGACTGCCAGATGGTGTCATCAATGTAGTGAATGGAGGTAAAGAAGCCGTCGATGCTATTTTACATCATCCAGACGTCAAAGCAGTTAGCTTTGTCGGCTCCACTCCTATTGCTGAATATATCTATACGACAGCCGCTGCACAAGGCAAACGTTGTCAAGCGCTCGGCGGCGCAAAAAACCATGCCATCGTAATGCCAGATGCGGACTTAGACAACGTGGTCACTTCCTTGTTAGGCGCTGCTTTTGGCTCATCAGGTGAGCGTTGTATGGCTCTTTCTGTCGCCGTTGCAGTCGGTGATGAGATTGCTGACAAGATGGTTGCAGCACTACAGCCTGCTATTCAAGAGCTTAAGTTTGGTGTACATTCAGACAAGAATAACGACTTTGGTCCTGTCATTACAGAGGCCCACAAATCTAAGATTTTAGGCTATATCAAAAGTGCTGCTGAGCAAGGTGCAGAGCTGGTCATCGATGGCTCGAATGCCTCGCCAGAAGGCTACGAGCAAGGATTCTTTGTGGGCCCTACTTTGATTGATCATGTCACCAAACAGATGCACAGCTATGAGGCCGAGATTTTTGGTCCTGTTTTACAGGTAATAAGGGTTCAAACCATGGCAGAGGCAATACAGCTCATAAACGATCATGAATATGGTAACGGTACTTGTATTTATACTCGCGACGGTGAAGCTGCGCGTCATTTTGTCGATAACATTGAAGTAGGCATGGTCGGTGTAAATATTCCACTACCTGTACCCGTAGCTTCTCAAAGCTTTGGTGGCTGGAAGCGCTCACTGTTTGGTGATCTTGCCATGTATGGACCAGATGGTGTAAGATTTTTCACTAAACGCAAAACAATCACACAACGCTGGCCTAGCGCAGTGTTACGAGAAGAAAAGCAGTTCTCAATGCCGACTTGAAGCTCGTCTATTAAGCTCAGTTGAAATCTTATTAACACAAGTTTGAATAAAAACTGAGCTTAATAACTGTCCGTTTGTAGACAACATTAGATTGGCACCCACTGAACCTAGTTCGTATTCTATTGTTCCCCCACGAATATGTAGTGGAACAATAGACATTCGTGATTTGGTAACCATCCTAACCATAAGACACTTATTAAATAGAATTAATCTGCGTGGTTTAGTTTCTGTATTAGAATCGCTGTTATGATTATTAGACCTCTTGCAAAAGTCATAGTCTAAGCTCGGAATTAATGATACCAGCAAACAGCTTCATTCTAAGATCATAGCGCTGACGACGGTTGCGATATTTATGAGCCACGATTTTAAACAACTTGATTAAGCCTATTTTGTGCTCAACCACAATACGGAACTTAGCGAGATAGTGATTGGCCTGTTTGCATATCTCCAATAACTGACCACCACGAGGTTTCTTAAATGGTGTGAAAGTTTGGTTATGTAGCTTTGCTAACCCTTGATAACCACTGTCTGCTAGATAGTTAGTATTCTCAGGTAACCAATCAGGACAAGTATCTTTATACAGCTTAAAATCGTGGATTGACCCTTTACAGGTTTGYACATCAAGTATCAAACC
>NZ_NEXR01000018.1:0-3229 GCF_002810365.1 Psychrobacter sp. L7 | reverse complement strand
AGATATGAATVAGAGACAGCATCCACACCATGCTCAAGACTAGGTAATTTCAGCTTAGCCTTACGACAAGCCTCTATCCATTCAAGGCCTAAAAACGTCTGCAAAGCACCTGTGTCTATTTGATGGTCAAAGAAAACAAGCAAGTGATAATGCGGATGCCAACCATTGTCACCATAAGTAACTTCGGTTGCTGTGATACGGCCAACACAACCCAAAGCTTTCATCATGTTTTTAACTTTGGTCTTCTCCCAAAGTTTTTGTTTTGCACGAGCTTGACCCTTGAGTAAATCGGGCAGGTTATCACCCTTGTGATGGCTATTGGTGAGTGTCACCAAATACACGTAACCGCCACGCTTTTGCCAACCATCAACTGCCGTTTTCATTTCCTCGCGACGACCCTCCGTAATTTTGCGAGCGCAAAAAGGACATGTCCACACACTACCACAGCGTTGTACGTTGTCATAGTGAGCTTTCTCTCGTTTCTGGTTGTATCGTACTGAAACTAACTTACCAGCGTCTATACGCCGTTTTAAGCAGTAATTGACCCTATGAATATAGGTGTCATAAGTTTGACCTTTACCGTTAGTGCGTTTTTCTGTCTTAGTGAGGCAACTACACGCCAATTCTTGCACGGCAAACAGCTCTACAAGTTTATGCGCCTCTTCAAGGTCATTTCCTTGCAGCCCTTTGTTTTCGGGAACTACCTGTAATTTCGTAGTATTACCAAGGGAATCCGTTTTTTGATTAGAATTAGGTGTGTTTTTCATGATATAATACGTCCTGTAATATGTAGTAAACCCCTGTAGGATGCCAGTCCTTAGCAGGGGTTTTTTATTGCCTGTTAGTAGGCTTTTAGCTGTGGTTTTGAGCCTTTGCTGACGAAGTAAATAATATTGCCCTTACTTGGAGCGAACGCTCCAATGTCGATAGAAATATCTTTGCCTTGCATCTCGTTCCAGTCGCCCAAGTCTTGAATTGTTAAATCCATTAAATCCATTTTTACATCACCATTCGGCAATGCTACTTCACCCATAAGTTGCACTTTATGACGTTCAGCATATTCTGTGCCGTCTTTCCCCTTTCCGCCTTCCTGTGTAAATACATTTATGACTTTGCCTGATAGCTTTAGCATTATTTAATCTCCAACATTTCATTTTTAATAGGCTCAGCAGCTTTAGACAAAGTCTTAATTTCTTCCTCGCTCATGTTAGAAATCATAGTGCCTAAGGCAACTTTAACTAATTCGTTAGCAACGGTATTTAAACTATTACCTGATAAATCAGCTATAGCTTTCATTTGTGGATACGTTTCATAACTAAATCGAATAGTGCAACTTTTTTCGGCAGCCATAACATCCATAGAACAGTTGCCAGTAACCGAGCTAATCAAATTTACTAAGCTACGCTGATGAGGTGGTAAGTTGTGGTAGTTTTCTGGTTCAAAAATATCCATGTTTCTATCCTGTTTCATTTTTTGGTTTATAGTAGAATACAATATAATTTATAGATAATCCAGTTTATTGACAGTTAATTATTCATGCAATGCTGAACGCTTGCCCTTGGCGAAAAGATGCCAAGTGCGCTACCAGCCGAAAATTGAGGGGTCTCTACCGTCATTTATCAAAAAGACTGTTAGCTGGAGGGCAGAGGAGCAAGAGAAATTACATACTTTGGTATACAGCCAGAGCCATACAATTCTTGCATGGTTTTTTATCGTGCCGATGGCATAATTTTTGTTCACACACTATGCAACTGGTTGCAAACGACCTAAAGCCATACGGCACAAGGGATTGCTTGTACCACAAATGGACTGCACGCTGTACCACAAATCATCAAAAAAACACCCCTTAGCCCAGCAGGGGTAAGGGGTTGCTTGTGGGACAAGGTGATTTTATTTTGGGCAAATATATGTGACCTAAGCCGCAGTCGGATGACGCCACTGAAGGACGCACGCGCCCGCAACTTAGGTCAGTGCTAGCGCCTTGTTTATCTCTTCTTTTTCTAGCCAGTCCGCCTCTATGAGTGCATATTTCCAAATAAGCTTATCAACCCTATCACCACCATCTAAATGATCTGCTTTACAAGCATTCAGATATTCACCACGTATCTTATATTTAAGGATTAGCCGCCAAATTTTTGTAGCAACCTCTTTTATCTCAATACTTTCTTTTTCTGTCTCTTCCGCTATCTCTTCATCGGTACGATTAGAGACACTAAGCAACGCCTTAAGCCCTTTCGTCCAGTGAAGTTGCGCTTTACCTTTAAACGCATCAGCGAAAACTTTAAATAAGTAGCAATATTGGGGATTGTCCTCTGATTGCCTAAGCAAATCAAAAGGAGTAAGGCTGTCTTTTTTGCCTTTTTTCACATGACCCTTTGTCATCTCCTCCTCAATGCCCCACTTTGCCACGTAGTCGCTTAAGCGCTTACCCTTTTGTACATCCACACCATGCTCAAGACTAGGTAATTTCAGCTTAGCCTTACGACAAGCCTCTATCCATTCAAGGCCTAAAAACGTCTGCAAAGCACCTGTGTCTATTTGATGGTCAAAGAAAACAAGCAAGTGATAATGCGGATGCCAACCATTGTCACCATAAGTAACTTCGGTTGCTGTGATACGGCCAACACAACCCAAAGCTTTCATCATGTTTTTAACTTTGGTCTTCTCCCAAAGTTTTTGTTTTGCACGAGCTTGACCCTTGAGTAAATCGGGCAGGTTATCACCCTTGTGATGGCTATTGGTGAGTGTCACCAAATACACGTAACCGCCACGCTTTTGCCAACCATCAACTGCCGTTTTCATTTCCTCGCGACGACCCTCCGTAATTTTGCGAGCGCAAAAAGGACATGTCCACACACTACCACAGCGTTGTACGTTGTCATAGTGAGCTTTCTCTCGTTTCTGGTTGTATCGTACTGAAACTAACTTACCAGCGTCTATACGCCGTTTTAAGCAGTAATTGACCCTATGAATATAGGTGTCATAAGTTTGACCTTTACCGTTAGTGCGTTTTTCTGTCTTAGTGAGGCAACTACACGCCAATTCTTGCACGGCAAACAGCTCTACAAGTTTATGCGCCTCTTCAAGGTCATTTCCTTGCAGCCCTTTGTTTTCGGGAACTACCTGTAATTTCGTAGTATTACCAAGGGAATCCGTTTTTTGATTAGAATTAGGTGTGTTTTTCATGATATAATACGTCCTGTAATATGTAGTAAACCCCTGTAGGATG
>NZ_NEXR01000017.1:0-3650 GCF_002810365.1 Psychrobacter sp. L7 | reverse complement strand
ACCGATGACCGTAGATTGAATTTTACGTGGTTTAAATCAAAGGGTGGTTATCTGTATAACCCAATTCATAACGAGTAAGCAAAATTAAGCCTAAAATAAAATCACCTTGTCGTACACGTAACCCCTTACCCCTGCTGGGCTAAGGGGTGTTTTTTTGATGATTTGTGGTACAGCGTGCAGTCCATTTGTGGTACAAGCAATCCCTTGTGCCGTATGGTCTGTAGCGTTTGCAACCAGTTGCGTAGTGTGTGTATCAATACTTTGCCATCGGCACGATAGAGTCTTTTCGTAGTTTTGCTTTTATCTCTTATCTGTCTTTTTAGATAAGAGCGAGTTTTCGACTTTACAAATGTTTATCCCTTCCGGTCAACCATTTATAAAATCAAAACATCGCCCTACGGGGTTAAAAACATTGCTACCCATCGCAACCCATAGCCACAAAAAAACTGGTTAGGGCATGGTGTCAAGGTGGAGATTTTGGCAGTCTTTTTTGCCAAAATACTACCTTGATACTATGACATAATCAGTTAAAAAGATTGGCTTGGGTGTGTGGGTAATCAGCCCTAATTCATTGAGATTTTGATAATTGCCGTATTGGATACGTCACTACCGAAAAGTAGTGACGTATCCAATACGGCTTTATTTTTGGCTTATTTGGGGTGAATTATGCTGAGTGATGGTTGCGTGATTTGCCAATTTTGATCCAAAAATAGGGGTGATTTTGGGCGTTTTTTCCTTTACTTGATACATTAGGGATAAGTAGCGGATTAAAAATAGGGGTAATAATTGCGCTTAGGCTATATAAAATAAGGGTTTAAAGAAAATAACATTTGGAAAAACAGATCAAAAACAAATTGACTGGTATAAAAAAACCTCGTATCGTTGGAATTGTCTAGAAACAAACGAATACAAGGTCTTTATTTATGTTCCCAAATCACGCATCCCCTGTCAAGAAAAAAAGCATACCTAGTGTGCCCTCGCCCGAATTAGTAGATTTTCTTTACGATAACGATTTGCCCGATGGTGTAGATGTCTCTCTAGCGTCCGTATCTGCCCGTGACAGCGTTTGGGACAAGCACAGGCTAGATACCCTTATCATTCAAGAAATGTACGCCATAGAGTGCGAATTTGAGCGTTACAGCGAACGTATGACGGATTGTAGTGGGTGGCTCAAGTTCGGATTTAATGAAGTTAATGGATTGGTGCTAAAGCAAGCCTGTTTTTGCCGTGTTCGTTACTGCGGCATGTGCCAATGGCGTAGGTCATTACTTTGGAAAGCCCTGATGTATAAGACATACGATGAAATCATGCAGACTCACCCGACACACCGCTTTGTGTTTTTGACGCTGACTGTGAGAAACCCAAAAATTGAGGACTTGCGCGAAACCTTGCAGCACATGAACAAATCATGGCAACGGTTGATTAAGCGTAAAGAGTTTATATCAGGCGTTGAAGGCTGGGTACGCACAACGGAAGTCACACGCCCCAAGCTCAAACGCAAGAACAAAAAAGACCCCATTCTCTATTGCCCCAAGACCAAGAACACCCACGCACACCCGCACTTTCACGTTATTTTGATGGTCAAGCCGTCCTACTTCTCTGGTAAGAACTATATCAAGCGTCAACGGTGGCAAGAGCTTTGGGCTGATTGTCTGCGTGTTGATTATGTGCCGCAAGTTGATATTAGAACCGTTAAACCGAAAAAGGGCGCTGATGATGACGGTATGCGTGGGGCAATTGCTGAAACCTTAAAATATGCGGTTAAGCCTGATGATATCATGCACGACAATCAAGACCCAAAAGCTAGAGAATGGTTTTATGAGCTGACACGCCAAACGCACCGATTGAGATTTGTTGCTACTGGCGGACTGCTTAAAAATGCCTTGAAACCTGATGACGCAATTACTAATGATGATTTGATTGATACGGGCAACGATGATGAAGTGATCGAAACCGATGACCGTAGATTGAATTTTACGTGGTTTAAATCAAAGGGTGGTTATCTGTATAACCCAATTCATAACGAGTAAGCAAAATTAAGCCTAAAATAAAATCACCTTGTCGTACACGTAACCCCTTACCCCTGCTGGGCTAAGGGGTGTTTTTTTGATGATTTGTGGTACAGCGTGCAGTCCATTTGTGGTACAAGCAATCCCTTGTGCCGTATGGTCTGTAGCGTTTGCAACCAGTTGCGTAGTGTGTGTATCAATACTTTGCCATCGGCACGATAGAGTCTTTTCGTAGTTTTGCTTTTATCTCTTATCTGTCTTTTTAGATAAGAGCGAGTTTTCGACTTTACAAATGTTTATCCCTTCCGGTCAACCATTTATAAAATCAAAACATCGCCCTACGGGGTTAAAAACATTGCTACCCATCGCAACCCATAGCCACAAAAAAACTGGTTAGGGCATGGTGTCAAGGTGGAGATTTTGGCAGTCTTTTTTGCCAAAATACTACCTTGATACTATGACATAATCAGTTAAAAAGATTGGCTTGGGTGTGTGGGTAATCAGCCCTAATTCATTGAGATTTTGATAATTGCCGTATTGGATACGTCACTACCGAAAAGTAGTGACGTATCCAATACGGCTTTATTTTTGGCTTATTTGGGGTGAATTATGCTGAGTGATGGTTGCGTGATTTGCCAATTTTGATCCAAAAATAGGGGTGATTTTGGGCGTTTTTTCCTTTACTTGATACATTAGGGATAAGTAGCGGATTAAAAATAGGGGTAATAATTGCGCTTAGGCTATATAAAATAAGGGTTTAAAGAAAATAACATTTGGAAAAACAGATCAAAAACAAATTGACTGGTATAAAAAAACCTCGTATCGTTGGAATTGTCTAGAAACAAACGAATACAAGGTCTTTATTTATGTTCCCAAATCACGCATCCCCTGTCAAGAAAAAAAGCATACCTAGTGTGCCCTCGCCCGAATTAGTAGATTTTCTTTACGATAACGATTTGCCCGATGGTGTAGATGTCTCTCTAGCGTCCGTATCTGCCCGTGACAGCGTTTGGGACAAGCACAGGCTAGATACCCTTATCATTCAAGAAATGTACGCCATAGAGTGCGAATTTGAGCGTTACAGCGAACGTATGACGGATTGTAGTGGGTGGCTCAAGTTCGGATTTAATGAAGTTAATGGATTGGTGCTAAAGCAAGCCTGTTTTTGCCGTGTTCGTTACTGCGGCATGTGCCAATGGCGTAGGTCATTACTTTGGAAAGCCCTGATGTATAAGACATACGATGAAATCATGCAGACTCACCCGACACACCGCTTTGTGTTTTTGACGCTGACTGTGAGAAACCCAAAAATTGAGGACTTGCGCGAAACCTTGCAGCACATGAACAAATCATGGCAACGGTTGATTAAGCGTAAAGAGTTTATATCAGGCGTTGAAGGCTGGGTACGCACAACGGAAGTCACACGCCCCAAGCTCAAACGCAAGAACAAAAAAGACCCCATTCTCTATTGCCCCAAGACCAAGAACACCCACGCACACCCGCACTTTCACGTTATTTTGATGGTCAAGCCGTCCTACTTCTCTGGTAAGAACTRTATCAAGCGTCAACGGTGACAAAAGCTTTGGGCTGATTGTCTGCGTGTAGATTATGTGCCGCAAGTTGATATTAGAACCGTTAAAC
>NZ_NEXR01000016.1:0-4320 GCF_002810365.1 Psychrobacter sp. L7 | reverse complement strand
GTTGATATACATAGCTTTTAGCTCCAATAAGACGAGGTTTATCGCACAATAAGACGAGGTTTATCGCACAATAAGACGAGGTTTATCGCACAATAAGACGAGGTTTATCGCACAAAAACAGAGTGAGTTTTACAAACTCTTTTAAAGAGGTTAAAATACATTTTCTTTATAAGAGGTAGAGCATGGATATGACAGAATTAGTTGTTAAGGATAACGCATTAATACAAGCAAGCTATACGCTCGATCTAGTAGAGCAGCGTTTAATGCTACTGGCTATTATGGAGGCAAGAGAGACAGGGGAAGGTATTGCGCCAGATAGCCTTTTACAGGTACACGCCCATAGTTATGCTGAGCATTTTAGTATTAATAAAGAAACAGCCTATACAGTGATGAAAGATGCTTCTAAAGGGCTATTTGATCGTTATGTGACATACCATGACAAGAATCCCAAAACGGGCAAGGACAGGAGTTTTCACTGCCGTTGGGTAGATAAGATAGGTTATGAAAAAGATACTGGTATTGTCTATTTACGCTTTACTCATGATGTTGTACCGCTGATTACACGACTTGAGCAACAGTTCACCAGTTATGATATAGAGCAGATTAGTAGTTTAAATAGTGGATATGCCATTCGACTGTATGAGCTGTTAATCCAATGGCGATCAGTGGGTAAAACGCCTGTGTTTGATCTACAGCAGTTTAGGCAACAATTAGGCGTTGAAGAAACTAAATACTCACGTATGAGTGATTTTAAAAAATATGTATTAGATTTCGCGGTACAACAAATCAATGAGCATACTGATATTACTGTGAAATATGATCAGCATAAGAAAGGTCGTGTCATTACTGGGTTTACTTTCAAATTTAAAGTGAAAAATAAGACTAAGAATGCAAGGAAATCAGATAGCGATACTCCTGATATGCTTACTGCAATAAAAATGACAGATAAACAGCGTGGTGCGTTCGCATCTAAGCTATCGCAAATGAGTGAATTATCTAGTTATGCAAAGCAGGGTGAGGATTACAAGCAGTTTGCTGGAAGAATTGAGACTGAGCTATTAGATGAAAAAAAGCAGGCTTTTTATATACCCTATCTTGAAAAATTAGGGTTTGAAAGTAACAGATAATCGCTACTACTTAAAAGTTCTTTCTACCAACTAAAGTCAGCGCTCTAAACCTTTATACAGCTCTCGCTGCTGCTCAAGCTGCTTTTCTTGTTGTTGTTGTTGCCATTCAGCTTTATCGATTGGTTCCAACGCTGCATTAAGCTTTCTATCATAACTGATCTTCACCTTATCACCCACATTAGGTAAGGCCTGTAGTTTTTCTAGGTCATGATAAATGGTTTTACCTTCAAAGGTTTTTTGTAGTATGCCTAGCCGACTGACTGCTGTTATCTCACCGCTATAGTGTGTCTTTCGTCTAGCATCTATTGCGTCCTGTTTAAATAAAGCATGAGCCTTTACTGTTGTACTGGCTTCTCTTGCCTCTGAGATAATATGAGGGGTATTTTTCTTAACATACTCGTATGCCTGATCTATAAAATCAGACTGGTAGACAAGCTTATGTTTTTTATTCTCTTCGTTATATTGAGCCTTCAGAGCGTCTATTTGCTCTTCACGCTTACCCTTACCAAACCATGATTTATTGTTTTCAAGCGCCTCACGCTCTACGGTAAGCCGTGCCATTTCAGTCTTATAGTGATTAGCGATATTGTCTTGAATCTCTTTAGCGACACTGCTAACAGCTTTCTCATAACCCTCTATAACTTTATTAGCTTGATTAATAGTCTGTCCATCAACATTAAGCCGCTTATTTGGCTGCTCAGCACGTTTTGCTACACTTGGTGCTGCTGTAGGTGCTTTATCTGCTTTAACAGGCTCATTAGGGCATTTACGTGCTTCTTCAGCTTTCTTTTCTAGTTGTTGCTTAGCTAATAACTTGTGACCCACAACAATTTGGCTCTGTAAACGTTCAATACGCTCATTATCTGCTTTTACTTGGCGATTATAGTCGCCTGTTGCGGTTCTAATGCCGTTACGTTCAAGTGCTGAGGCTTCCCACCCTAGTTTTTTGGTAGGTAACTGTATCAGTCCACGATCTGCATGGCTACGGTGATCAATACGTGCGGCTATGCCGTCACGCTCAAGGTACTTATTAGTAATCTCTGCCCATGTCTTACGGACAGCTTTTAGTTCATCTTGTGCTCTAGGTAGCCCTAAATCTTTTAACTGAGTGTTGGATAGCTCAAGTTGAGATTTACTAGTCAAGGCAATGCGGCCACTCTCTAGGCGTTCAATTTTGCGCGTAGTTAACAATAAATGAGCATGATGGTTACGATTATCGCCATGCTGATCAGGCTTATGTATTGCCACATCAACCGCCACACCATATTTATCACTAAGGTGAGCTGCAAAGTCTTTAACAGCATCGCCTCTTGTTTTTTGATCAAGCTCATACGGTAAATTAACGACAATTTCTCTAGCTGTTCGGCTATTCTTTCTAGTTTCAGTTGCCTCTGCCATATTCCAAAGATCAGAACGGCTAATCTCTATTTTGTTAGGCGTTACTATCTCAGTATCTACTACACCATTTCGCTTACTATATTGATGGTCAATACCTGTACGATCATCAGTTATATCAACACCAGCTCGATAGGCAGCCGAAGCCGTAGCACTACGTCCGCTACTTCTCGATACTGGCTTAGTCGATAAGTGATAGATTGCCATTTTGGGCTTTTTTGTCCTTTGTCTTTTAGGGGGTTGAGGGGGAATCCCCTCACGGACTTAGAAAAGTTTGTTATAATGCAACGAAGTGGAATTATAACAAACTTTTCGTAAGTTCGCACTTCCACAAAAAGACGTGAAAGTGAAACACAACTATCAACCATTATATTTATGCCAATTTATACTATTTTTAAGAACTTGGAATTAGCTGTAGGGGAGATTTATGTTAAGCATTAAGCAAAAAATCGCTAGAATGGAAGATGAGATAGCAAGGCTAAAAGTCAAAGAAAGAAAGCTTGAAAATGGTCAGAAAATCATTATTGGTGGCATGATGCTATCTATGGCTAAAGATAGTTCAATCGTTGCCAGTAAGCTCTTAGAATGGATTGAGAAGGAAGTAACTAGAAAAACAGATCTTGATCGTTTGAGTTCTGTTATAGAGGAATTAAAAAAACAGTCTAAACCGCTAGAAGACTCTAATAAAGAAACTTAAAAGATAGTCAAACATCTTTTTAAACTAGAAACAGCAGTTTCTAGTTTTTTTTAATTAGTTATTCACAACAAAAAAGGTTTTTAAGGTTTTTAATAGTTTTTAAAAGCTTTTACGCTCGCTGTATCAGTTGATATACATAGCTTTTAGCTCCAATAAGACGAGGTTTATCGCACAATAAGACGAGGTTTATCGCACAATAAGACGAGGTTTATCGCACAATAAGACGAGGTTTATCGCACAAAAACAGAGTGAGTTTTACAAACTCTTTTAAAGAGGTTAAAATACATTTTCTTTATAAGAGGTAGAGCATGGATATGACAGAATTAGTTGTTAAGGATAACGCATTAATACAAGCAAGCTATACGCTCGATCTAGTAGAGCAGCGTTTAATGCTACTGGCTATTATGGAGGCAAGAGAGACAGGGGAAGGTATTGCGCCAGATAGCCTTTTACAGGTACACGCCCATAGTTATGCTGAGCATTTTAGTATTAATAAAGAAACAGCCTATACAGTGATGAAAGATGCTTCTAAAGGGCTATTTGATCGTTATGTGACATACCATGACAAGAATCCCAAAACGGGCAAGGACAGGAGTTTTCACTGCCGTTGGGTAGATAAGATAGGTTATGAAAAAGATACTGGTATTGTCTATTTACGCTTTACTCATGATGTTGTACCGCTGATTACACGACTTGAGCAACAGTTCACCAGTTATGATATAGAGCAGATTAGTAGTTTAAATAGTGGATATGCCATTCGACTGTATGAGCTGTTAATCCAATGGCGATCAGTGGGTAAAACGCCTGTGTTTGATCTACAGCAGTTTAGGCAACAATTAGGCGTTGAAGAAACTAAATACTCACGTATGAGTGATTTTAAAAAATATGTATTAGATTTCGCGGTACAACAAATCAATGAGCATACTGATATTACTGTGAAATATGATCAGCATAAGAAAGGTCGTGTCATTACTGGGTCTACTTTCAAATTTAAAGTGAAAAATAAGACTAAGAATGCAAGGAAATCAGATAGCGATACTCCTGGTATGCTTACTGCAATAAAAATGACAGATAAACAGCGTGGTGCGTTCGCATCTAAGC
>NZ_NEXR01000020.1:0-12587 GCF_002810365.1 Psychrobacter sp. L7 | reverse complement strand
CCTAGGCGAAGGTGTGCCTCAGGATTATTCCAAGGCTAGGCAGTGGTTGGAAAAATCTGCTAATCAAGGCTATGCTTCTGCACAGTTCAGTCTTGGCGTAATGTATGGCGAAGGCAAGGGCGTACGTCAGGATTATACTAAGGCACGCGAGTGGTACCAAAAGGCTGCTGATCAGGGTGATGCATATGCTCAAAACAATATTGGAGCAATGTACTACCTAGGCCATGGCGAACGTCAGGATTATGCTAAAGCAGCTGAATGGTTTGAAAAAGCTTGTGACAACGGCAATAAAAAGAGTTGTTATTTCTCGTTCAAATCAAAGATCGGGTACTGATTAAAGGGCAGTTTTTGGGACTAATTAGCTACTTAGTACTATGTTCTAAATAATACTATTCGTGTGCATATAAGCATATAAGCATGTGTGTATATAAGTACGACTAAGCCTTTGTTATCGTGGCTTTGCGAGGAAATTACTATTTGACGCGAAGGTAATGGAAGCGTAAACTCAAGTGCTAGAAACGATTAACCCCCAGTGATTGCAGTCACTAGGGGTTAGATGAATTTTAATCTGTGTCAGCAGATATAAAACCCACCATATTCGAACGGTCATTTTATATCAGCAGGCGCACCAACACAAGTGTGCGTGATGTTAATACTACCGGAAATATACGAAACACTCCCCCATAAGCCCTATTGCACCGATGATTTAGGTAATCTTGTCATTCGTCCTAGGCAAACTGCCGTTAAAATGCGGTATATCCAGCATAACCCCCCTTGCATGACCCACTTCATTTGCTTAGACATTGATCATGAGCATGGCGCAATGCGTTGGGCGGAAGAATACCTACCACCGCCACGCTGGACAAGCCAAAACCCCTCAAATGGACACGCTCACATCGTCTATGAGCTAAAAACGCCTGTTTGTACCAGTGAGCATGGCAGCCGTAAAGCCTTAGACTATCTCGCTAAGATACAAGCAGGACTTGTCAGAGAGACAAGAGCAGACGTCGGCTATACCAACTTCATCACTAAAAACCCCATGCACGAGCATTGGCGTACCGAAGTATGGACGAAAGAAGCTTACGAGCTAAATTATCTAGCAGAATTTGTTGATCTCAGACCGTTAACGAATACAGAGAAAGAATACGGACTTGGTAGGAACTGCACCCTGTTCGATACCGTTCGCCATTGGGCTTATTCTGCGATTAGAGAGCATCGAGGGAAGACTTGGGAGCAATGGTATAACTCAGTGCTTAAACACGCTCAGAACGTAAATATGATGTTTTCAGAGCCATTACCGTACTCAGAAATCAAAGCCACAGCTAAAAGCATCGCAAAATACTGCTGGAAGCATGATGCCTACCATTACAATGAGTTTATCTATCGCCAAGCGCTGAAAGGTAGCAAAGGTGGTAAAGTCTCTAAGCGCAAGCCTGTAGCTACGTCAGAACAATCAACGAAGCCTTGGGAAGCCTTAGGTGTAAGTAGAGCAACATATTATAGAAATAAATCAAAAAAATAGTGAGACTGGATAAGCCTAAATCAGATAACAGCCGTTTGTGAGCGCCTCTTTATTATCTGCTTAGGCTATTGCCCTGCCGCCTTGTCGCCTTATTCGAAACTAAGTACCTTTATAGACTTTGTTTCCATACCCTGTATCTTTTTATTCCAGTGTTTCGTAATCTCGCATGCTTTCATCTCAGCAAAGCTGAAGTTACCTTCTTGCCCACATTCTCCGCCCGAGCCAATCTCTTGGATGTCGAAGAAACCCTGCTCATTTGAAACGACTCTTGGGTATATTTCGTCGCTAACTTTGAAGCTGCTTGAACTGTATATTCTTTTAGCTCTGTTGTTAGCTAGCCCTTGGTATACGTTGAAATCAGGGAAATTTCCCCATATAGACGCTCCGTACTCGCACACTAGTCTCTCTGTGTTGACAATGTAATCATCTATTCCATCGCCTGTTAAGTCAGCCTTAGTGATGTATCCAGGCTTAGCACTTAGCGGTGATTCATACACTATCGTTCCGTATTGTGCAGCCTTACATAATTCTTTTGATTCTTTAAACTCTGTTTGCAGTTCAAGAGGGTATTTAGTCAGTTGCTCAATTGGTGTAAGCTTATCATCTGCATGAGAATAGGTACTTAAAAGAAGTATTCCAATTGCAATAGCAGAAGGTAGAGTTTGGCTAGCTTTCATATTTTAACCTTAGATTGTATTTCTATAATTTGATTCTAAAACTATATAATCGACAAGAATTGCCGGTGCTTATGTTACTAAATACTATCGCATTAGTTATGAAAGGTATACCTCGTATTATGCAGTAGATAATTTATCCCTGTGACAATTAAAAAATGTTTATAAAAGTGTTATGTTTAATTTATCATTTAGCCAGCATATACCGTTAGATATATTGAGAAACGTGCTGAGAGGCTATATTGTCTTTCGAAGCTTTATATTAGGTACATTTTCCTTGTTATGTAGACATATTCTGTGGTTCTATTTTAGGTTGAAAAGAGTGCCCAGCTACTTGATGAAGGCATTACTTAGATTTTTGGCCAGCTGTCATGACACCTATGTTGAATGCGGAATACTTTAGTAGAGCGTGTTGATTATCTTTTAGCCACTGAGTAATCTCTTGATTAGAGAGAGAATAAACATATCCTTTGGGTTTGGCATACTTCAACAGTTTTTGCTTGCTAATAGTTTTGCCTAGAAACTGAGCTATCTTCTGTGCTCTATAAGAGTTTAATTGTCCTTTTAGCTTATCGGCTTCTTTGATATCCCAACTATCAAAGCCATCATAATCACCACCTGTACCTTCTTCTAGTTCATCTAATAGATATATCATAGCAGTGGTTATCTCCGAGCGAAGGGTGTTCACTTTTTTCATGTTTTCAGATCTTTTGTTCATACTAGCCACTTTTTTTATTTAGGTATAGACAGTTATAATATCATAGGTACAGACATTTCTGTCAGATAGGTATAGACAGTTGAGTAAAAATAGGTACACACAGTAGTAATTATTTAGGTATGGACAATTATGCTATTATATTAAGCCAGCAGTCCTAAGAGGGGGCTATTTTCGCTTCGCTACAATATCCTCTCTTAGGTGCTGACAAAGGGGCTATCGCCCCCTTGACCCCCCAACCACCCCTATACCTAGAACAGGAGCCAGTCTTATGCCACCAATTAGCGGTAAAAAAAGAACTAAAGAGATTGCGATTCGAGTCACAGAGGATGAGTTGGCCAAGCTGAAAAGACGGCAGCAGGGAACGACGATGGCAGGATGGATGCGAGGTTTAGGGTTAGGGGTAACCCCAATGAAGCCCGCTGACCCTGAGTTGGTTCGCGCACTTGGCCGCATTGGCTCTAATCTTAATCAAGTCACCAAACACGTCAATATCAATAAACAGGTAGATGAGAATGTGCTTGAACAGATCACCGCTATTAGATCTTTGATTAATGCGCTGCTTGATGAGCATTTGCGAGGTGAATCATGATCGTTAAGTTTTTTAGGCGTGGAAAAGGCTCAGGAGCAGGTCCAATTAATTACTTGCTGGTTGCTAAGGGTGGTAAGCCTAGAGAGGGTGCAAAGGTGCTCTATGGCGATCCTAAGCTCACTGAGCAGCTAATCAATGCCACACCATTCAAGCAAAAGTATAAAGCAGGGGTGTTGTCTTTCACGGAAGATGCCAAAGAGTTCACGGATGAGCAGAAAAAAGACATCATGCAGCGCTTTGAAGAGACACTGTTTGTAGGGCTTGAGCCCGATCAGTACGATATATTGTGGGTTGAACATACTGATAAGGGTGGACGGCTGGAGCTGAACTTTGTGATCCCTTGTCAAGAGCTTCGAAGCGGTAAGCGGCTGCAGCCATTTTATGCGGGGGCCGACTTGGTACGGGTGAATGCTTTTAAGAATATCATCAATCAAGAGTATGGATGGACTGATCCCAATGAGCCAGAGCGTAAGCGACTAATCAACCCTTATGTGAATAATGCGCCCCGTCCAACCCCATATGATAGGCCGCCTAAGTCTAAAGAGAAGGAGCAGGAAAAAGAAGATAATGAGATCATCGCTAATCCTGAGAGCACTTTTGCCTTAAAAGCAGCGATTGATCGAAGAATGCGGCATAGGCTAGCAGAGGGTAGTCTTAATGGCCGCAGTAGTGTGCTTTATGCCCTAGAAAGTATGGGGTTAACGATTAAGAGAGCAACGAATAGCAGCATCAGCGTGGCGCATCCTGCTATGACACGAAATGTTAGGCTCAAAGGCACTATCTATGAGAAGGATTTTAAGGCTTTGTCGCAGCAAGCGCACCTTATTGAGGGTCATCAAGGAGATTATGAGAGAACGAGTGAGTCTCGCGGTCATCGAGACTTAAAAACGTGGACTACAGGTATGGAGATCAAGAAAGAGTATCACGAGAAGTTATATGGTGATATCAAAGCGCCTGAGCCTTTAGCGCTTGTTAATAACCATGTGACATCTAAGGAGCCGCAAGATAACGCACCTAAAGTAGAGGTGCCGACTCCGCAGCGCTCATACAGTGGACCAAGGCCATAGTCGTTTGACGGTGTTGTTAAACAATTAAGGCCTCCACCATTTCTTTTTCTTGGTAGGTGTGGGCGCAGCTGCGGCTTCTTTTTCAGATAGCGGCTCAGGCTCTAATGATACTTGTTGCTGGTGATCGCTATGTTCAGGGTCAGTGCCTTTAAATTCTAGCAGCCGGATCTGCGTTAAGTCATGAATACTGGCATTGGCTTTTTCTAGTGTTTTGTTGAGCTGACTTATTTGCTCTTGGTAATTCGCTATCAGCTGTTTTTGATCACGGACTTGCTGCTCTAAGTGTTCATTCTTCATCTTTTCAAGTGCTAACTGGTGTTCAAGTGCTGTGCTGTTCTGTACGTTTTGACTGTTCACGGACGTACTATTGCTAGTGTTCACTGATTGTTCAGTACGTTTTTTAGTGACAGGCTCACCAAACACTCGGATCATCTCTGAGGTATCAATTTTCTTGTCAGCGGTTCTGGAAAGCTCACCATCATTGATCTTCTGATAGATAGTGGTTCTTGACACCCCCCACTGTTTCGCTGCTTTTGTCACCGATATGTTCATTGTTCACCTAGTGTTCAAGTACGTTTTTAAGACCTGTACAGTGTAACTGTTCAGAACGTTCAGTGAGTAACTATCGCACCAACCTCACCATTTGGCAAATACTAATGCTCTATCCGTGTCTGCGGCCAACTATCAGTAAACTCTCATTGGGAAGACACCTCAAATCACTTGAGGTTTTTTTGTTTTCTGTATTGTAGTATGTTGTATATTGTATTATACTACATACAAATTATACAAACATTACATATCTACGCATACAAAATTAAGGACAATGACTATGGCACTCACTATTCAACAGGTTCATAACACTGCTGATCAACTGCAAGGGCAAGGCATCAAGCCTACTTTAGCTGAAGTGCGTAAGGCGCTTGGGGGTGGTTCATTTACGACCATTAGTGAAGCCATGAAGTCTTGGCGTCAGGATAACCAACAAGAAGAGCAGCTAAGACAGGTTGAGCTACCAAGTGGCATTGCTGAACGCTTACAAACGCTTGGTGCGGATATGTGGCAGACAGCCGTTGATATCGCTAATGATCGATTGGTTAAAGATCGTGAGGCCTTAGAGAGCATTAAGGCTAAGGCGCAAGCTGAGACAGACGAGGCGCAAGAGGCGGTTAAGACCTTAGAAGGTGAGCAGGCTGATTTGTTGGTGCAACTAGACGAGGTAACGGCCACTGCAGAGACAAAAGCTAAAGCGGCTGAACAGGCGACAGCTGAACGTGATAGGTTTAAGCAGATCTTGGCCGATACTCAGCACCAGTTGGAGCTTGAACGAGCTAAAACAGATGCAGCTCAAGCTCAACTTGCAGATCTGCGTAGTAGCTTTGATCAGCAAGCAAAAGAGCTTAACCTCAATATATCGAGAGTGGCCACGCTTGAGGCTAACGCTGCTAGTGATAAAGCCGAGGTTGCCCGTTTGAGTGCAGAACTTGAAGCGGCTAAGACAGAGTTAAAAGCAGTCACTACTGAGCGCAATGAGATTGCAACCGCTACTGCAGAGGTTAAAGGAGAGCTTAAGGCGATTACTGCTGAGCGTGATAAGCTATCAGGACTGAATGATCAGCTGATGCAACAGCAAGCGACACTAAACACAGATCACCAGCTGCTACTTAAGCAGTATGAGACGGTATCGACCAGCTATAGCGCTGAGCAAGAAAAGACTGGCGAATTGACGATAGAGCTTGAGAAGATGCAAGCAGCGTTGGATAAAGACTTGGATTAAAAGTAGACGTTGAGTTACAGATAGCCTCGCTATTTCAGGTAGAATTTTTAAAGTAAGTAAATATTGTCCCTCAGTCAAAACAGGTATTAATCTATAAACTCAAAACCAACTCGAACAGCTAAAAAACCACTATCTATTCCCAACTCAGGTTGTCTTGAAATTAAAGACCTTTCAATAGATTCCCTTTCACCACTAACAAACCTAACATTCGCAGGACGTCCATTTACTACAATGTTTTCACCGACTTTAGGTTCTTTTCCTAATGTAAAATATTTATATTCCATAATAAAATCCTTTATTGAAACTATAATCTATTGTAAGTATACCCTAGCGAACCAGTCAAGTGCTTTCACTGGTTCGGTACCCTAGTGAGGACTTGAACGCTAAACTGTGGGTTAATGGTATTAACGTTTTAACTTGCTGAGATAAGCACAGTGTACTTCATGGTGTACTTACCACACATATTCTATTAGTGATTGGTGCGATTCAGGTTAAGGAGAGATGCGCCGCTATTCGTTTTCCCCATTCAGAGTTAGAAATGAAGCCAATATTTTCTGACTTTATTTCTTCTAAAATAGTATAACAAGCACTAAGCTGGTTAATAGTATTAATGATCTCAGTTTTTTGACGTTTCGCTTCAGTAAGTTTTTCGGAAATAGTAATTAAATCTTTATCAATATTGAGAGTGCCATTGAAATGATCATTAAGGTATCTTTTAAATTCATTAAGAGTAAAACCGATGGCTTGTGCGTCTTTAATCATTTTAATACGCTCAATACATTCAGGATGAAATTCGGTGTATAGGCGTGATCCTGCTTGGCGTTTTCGAGATTTCAGTAGCCCCATCTCATCGTAATGACGAATAGTATCTTTGGTTGTGTTAGCTTGTGTTGCTAAAGCTCCTATTAATAAGAATGATGTATCAGATTCCATACTATAACCTTAAAAATATAATTTTTATCTAGTTTTAAATAACTATACCGCAACCTATAAAATACTATTGGCTTCTGAATATGGTGTACCCCAAAACAGACGTAGGGCTTGTTCTGTTGGTCTAAAAAATAGTAAAACCTTTAGTTTTCCAGAGCCTACCACACAAAGCTTCATTACCTGTGAACAGGCGATTGGTGATTTGCCTAATGAAACTATTGGAGATGTTGAGGGCTATTCCATTGAAGCCCAAATTAACTATCAGCGACTAAGGGGTCGTTTGCGGGAGAGGGCGAAATCCTACGCTAAGGCTTTGGCCAACGATATTCTCCGGTAAGATTGATGTGTTCCCAGGGGATAGGAGAAGTCGCTTGATATCTAGTATGACGTCTGTCGCACCTGCTTGATCGCGGCCGCGATAGCTAGATCGCGTTGCTCCTCTTCTCCATCCGCGTTCCAAGCTGCGGAAAGGCACCCATAAGCGTACGCCTGGTCGAGCAGGCGACGCGGATCGACGTCCAGCGCACGAGAGAATGCGTCCGCCATCTGTGCAATGCGTCTAGGATCGAGACAAAGGTCGTCTCTGTCAGCCGGATCGTAGAACATATTGGCGGCGCCAAAGCCCACTTCACCGACCAGACCGACGGGATCTATCACCAGCCAGCCGCGACTGGAGAACATGATGTTTTCATGATGCAGATCGCCATGTAGCCCACGCAGTTCCGAGGCATTGCTCATCATTTGATCGGCTATAATCGCCGCGTGGACGTAGTCAGTTTGACAACCTGCGTTTTGATCATCGCGCGCCCGCTGAAACAAAGCTGCAAAGCGATCCCGGATCGGGAGAAGGGCAGAAGGCAGGGGTTCCTCAGATGCGGCATACAGCTTCGCCATTAGTTCCGCTGCAATTTCGGTCGCCTGGTAGTCGCCGTGCTCGGCAACGATGTGAGAGAGCATTCGCTCCCCGGCATATTCGAGCAACATCAGATTGTTCTCACGACCGAGCAACCGGACTGCTCCCCTCCCATTGCGCCATACCAGATAGTCGGCCCCGCGCAGTTCATCAGCAATGTCTTCTATAGGTTTCAATCCCTTGACGATTGCAGGAGTCCCGTCTGGCAATGAAACTTTCCAAACGAGGCTGGAAAAGGTGTCCGCAATGAGAACAGGTTGCGAAACGTGCCAATGAGCAGGAAAAACAGGCGGCATGAACATCAACCCCAAGTCAGAGGGTCCAATCGCAGATAGAAGGCAAGGCGTTCGCGGTCGGGGGCTTCGATCCCCAATACATTGAATAGGACAGCGAAGGCGCGCTCTGCTTCATCTGGCGCTGCCCAGTTCTCTTCGGCGTTAGCAATCATGAGTGCCAAATCGGCATAGCGATCTGCTGTTCCGAGCCGCCCAAGGTCGATCAGACCCGTGCATTGAAGAGTTTTAGGGTCCACCATGAAGTTCGGCATGCAGGGATCACCATGGCAAACAACCATATCGGTGCGCTCTTGGTCGAGCCGCACCGGTAGCTCTCGTTCGACACGAGCCAAAAGATCGAGCTGCGGCGTACTCTTGTCCTCGTCCGGTAAGAAGTCGGGATTGACGGCATTGCGGGACACCACATCAACGGCGCGTCCGAACATTCGCGACAGCCTGCGCTCAAACGGACATTGATCAACCGATAGGCTGTGAACAGCGCCAAGTTGCTGCCCCATTGACGGCCACGCTTTGAGCAAATCCGCTCCAGACAGATCAGCCGCCGGTACTCCCGGAATTGCCGTTATCACCAAGCATGCACCCTCCTGTTCCTCCTGCCAGTTGATCACCTCGGGGCAAGCCACACCTCGACCTTTGAGCCAAATGAGGCGGTCACGCTCTCCAGCGAGCTCACCGCGGCGGGAAGCAGGTGCGATTTTCGCGAAGGCATGCCCGTCACCACGTCGAAAAACAAAATCACCAGATTCTCCGCCTCTGACAGGCAACCAGTCAGAATGCGATTCACCAAAAAAAATATTAGTTCGATTCAATGGAGGTTCCTTCAGTTTTCTGATGAAGCGCGGAGGTGGCTCAACCTGCGAAAAGAGGTGGTGTTTCAAAAAGTATGCTGAAACAAAGCAGGTTGAATTTTGATAAAATAGAGAAATGCGAATAACTCTAGAAATCAAATGTCCAACCTGCCTCAGTGACAGTATAAAGAAAAATGGCATCAAAGTAGATGGGAAACAAAACTATCAGTGCAAAGACTGTAAACGTCAGTTTATTGGTGACCATGCTCTGAGCTATCTAGGATGTCATTCAGGCATTACTCGAAAAATATTACAGTTGATGGTCAGAGGTAGTGGTATACGAGATATCGCTGAAGTTGAGCGAATCAGTATCGGTAAAGTTTTACGTACTTTAACCGAATCGACCTACCAAATTCAGCCTAAACAAAGTCATTATGAGTCTCTTGAAGTTGATGAGTTTTGGACTTTTGTGGGAAATAAAAATAATAAACAATGGCTTATTTACGCCTACCATCGAGAAACAGGTGAGATTGTTGCTTATGTTTGGGGTAAAAGAGACTTAGCTACAGTTCAACGATTGAAGGCAAAGCTTAAACAATTAGGTATTCACTACACCCGAATTGCAAGTGATCATTGGGACAGTTTCATAACTGCTTTTAAAAACTGCAAGCAAAGTATTGGTAAATTTTTTACTGTAGGTATTGAAGGTAATAATTGCAAAATAAGGCATCGAATTAGGCGCGGTTTTAGAAGGAGTTGTAATTTTTCAAAAAAGATTGAAAACCATTTTAAAGCTTTCGACTTAACCTTTTTTTACATCAATAATGGCTTCATTTAATGTCAGCATACTTTTTGAAACACCACCCAATTTTTTTTGCTTGCTGCTGCATGGCAACTTCAAGGGCGGCTCTGCCAACGAAGTCATGATCAAAGGTGATCATATGCCCCCAACCTAAATCGATAGGGTTAAAATAACGACGGGTGATATCGACACCTGCACTGCCTGGCAGTTTGGCAAGCAAAGCATCGTATTTGCCATTTAGATAGTCCATAAAGTCTTCATCTTGGGTCCAAGCAGGTAAAAAGTGGATAAAGGCTTGGGCAAAACCATTTTCCGTATGATTCATACCATAAGCACGCATCCCTAGACGAACTAAGTTAAACGGTTGTCCTGCTGCCATTAAGGCTTGGTAAACCAACGGAGCATCTTTGATATCCCCATGCACCTCATATGCCAGTGTGCCTGCTACGCCCAACCGAAAAATCCGCACAGCAATACCTGTTGGTGGTAGTTCATCCCCGTAGATATGCACTGTGCGATGCCAAATAAATTTAATATCGCTGAGGGATTCTTGGGTGGCTGCCTCGAGAATTTTCAAAGATAAGGAACCACCCAGTTGGAACAGAAAGGTTTTGCCTGTCAAATCTTCAATATTGACATCATAGTTGCCACGACTGGCAATGTATTCTAGGTAAGGTGATAAAAAATATGATACGAACGCATTATCCTCTGTGCGAAGCAGCATACCATCCGCCATCACATTACCCTTATAGTTACACATCACGGCATGCTTTGATGCACCAACGCTAAATCGGCTAAAATCGTTGATACAATGATCGCGAAACAATGTTAATGCATCGGGTCCTGTGATGCGTGCAGGCATTGGTGGGTTTAGCCCAGCGTGCAAGTAACAGCTCTCTTTCCATGAAAGGACTTCTGTTTTCCAGTCCATAAATTGATAGGGATAAAGATGCCCAAACGCCACATTGTAATCGGCAACGTCTTTAAAAAAAGGAATATAAGGGCTATAGGGAATAGTATTCTCTTGCTTCATGAGTGACTCCCGTCATTAAGTAGCATGCGTCATCTCAAGTAATTGCTGTTTAAGGGCATGTAAATCTTTTTTGGCAGTGAGCTTGCCGCCGTGTAATAAATGGGTGAACCAAATGCCATCGGCTGCCATTCTGACTACTTCAAGCTGTAGGCTGTTATCGGTCTTTTGATGCTTCACCATACGCCCTGCCATCCACACATCCCAACGCTCAACTAGCTCAGGTCTGGCACACAGCGAAAATGTCAAAGCTGAAGACAATCTATCATCAATACAGGCAAAAAAAGTGGCATGGATATAGGCTCTAGTAAAACGACCGTAATCGCCTGTATCTTTATCTAATAAGTCGTCAAGCAACTTGTCAAGCATCGCTAATTCACGGTCAAATACAGCTCCAATTAGAGTCTTTTTATTGGGAAAATGATGAAATAAAGCCCCTTTAGTGACCCCTGCCTCAGTTGCCACCTTATCAATACTTACCCCTGCAAAGCCGCACGTGGTCATTAAACTTGCGGTACTTTGTAATAAGCGATGCCGCACCATCTCAGGATTTTTTTTTGGTCTATTCAGATTAGTCATTAGCCATGTCCACTCATTTTAGAAAAGCCATTAATCACCACTACTCCAATCACAATCAGTGCAATACCTACAATGGCCGCCATATCTGGTTTTTGCTTAAAGACCAAGACGCCAATAACCGTTGTTAAGATAATCCCGAGACCACCCCAAGTTGCATAAGCAATGCCAATGGGTAAGGTGCGTAATGCCTGTGCCAGCATAAAAAATGATCCTGCAAAAAATACCCCACAGATAAGAGTCGGCACAAGGCGAGTGAAATGCTCAGATTTGCCTAAAAACGTGGTAGCGATGACTTCAAGTACGATGGCAAAAAACAGAGCAGCATAGGATAAAAGCGAGTTCATAAAATTAACCAGTAGGAAAAAATCCTATTATACATACCAACTAGTTGGTATACATAATAAAATTTGTGACTTTTTTATGTTAAATTTCTTTAATGGGGTCAGCATAGAATCTGGAAAGATTAGCCCGCTAAGTAATTTCTTTGAGTTGATGAGCCAAAAGCAAAGCTCTCAAGCCATCTTGTTTTCTTTAAGTATATTACTAGTTTTTTCCCTGTACAGAACCTGAAGGGACTTGAAGTAGTGACACTACCTGCATTGATATTTACATGTGCAATAATTGGTGTAATGATATATGTCATTATGGCAGGCTATGCTCGACAATGATTAAAAAGCCCAAAATCTCGTTAGAATTTCAACTGAGCTGGCACATCGTTTATGGGACTTGCAGGAACTTGGCTAGTGGTCAAAAGTTAAGAAGTTTTACAGTTGCTATATACGGTTTACCTTCAGCTAAATTGATATCAGGTCTGTGAATAGAGTATACCCTAAGGGAACCACCTATTTCACCCTTCAAACCTATTAACAGACCACTTAAAACAGACTGGTATAATGGAACCACTT